>NZ_PDKB01000059.1 GCF_003316695.1 Aliarcobacter vitoriensis | reverse complement strand
TGTTGTATCTACATGATCTGCAAACTCTTTTGCTGTTGCATTATTTACTGGATTTAATTTTTCAAATTTTGAGTTATTTGTTGAACTTAAATCTGTTGGTGCTGGTACATTTGTTACATCTTGGTAATAATCTTTTGAACCATCTGCATAAGAAACTGTTGTTGAAGCTCCACTACTATTTGCTGGTACAGTAATTGTTATTGTCTCATTACCTACTTTGAACGTTACTGTTTCTGCTTGTGTTGTTGGATTTGTAAATGTTACTGTATATGTAATCTCTGCACTCTCTTCATCTCCACTCGCTGTTGATGTTAATGTATAGTCTGTTGTATCTA
>NZ_PDKB01000058.1 GCF_003316695.1 Aliarcobacter vitoriensis | reverse complement strand
CACCTGTTAAAAGTCCTGTTGCACCTCTTACAATGCTTATAGAATCATAAATTGCACTATCTATGCTTTCATTACCCTTCTCATAACTATGATTACTTGAACTCATCGCTCCATCTATTTGAATATTCTTTATTTGATAACCACGAGACCAAATTTGAGCAGAACCTGTATCACTAGTTTCTGATTCTACTGTAACACCAGGTATATTTCTTAGAACATCATTTATATTATTTAATTGTTGATCTTCCATTCTTTTTGAAGTGATAACTGAAACTGATTGTGGAGTTTCTTTTAAAGATAAATTCATACCAGTTGCAGAGTTGTCTTGAGTTCTTGTATAGCTATTTTCTTTA
>NZ_PDKB01000057.1 GCF_003316695.1 Aliarcobacter vitoriensis | reverse complement strand
TATGTAAATTATGCTATCTTCTTCGATAGCTTTGAGATTATGTTCTTCTAGTACGCTATTTAGATTACTTAATACCGTACCCCCCCCCGAAACCTAACTTTTTGAGAATCTATACTTTTATCTTTCAAGTTATTAGCTTTTGAGATATATGTTACATTATATTTCTTTACTATATTCTCTACTGCTTCTTGCAAACTTATCTCTTTTGCATTTAACATTGTTCCACTTAACATCATTGATGTTACAACTGACATGAAAACGTACCCCCCCCCGAAACTCACTTTTTGCGAATCTATACTTTTATCTTTCAAGTTATTAGCTTTTGAAATATATGTTACATTATATTTCTTTACTATATTCTCTAC
>NZ_PDKB01000056.1 GCF_003316695.1 Aliarcobacter vitoriensis | reverse complement strand
TGACTCGTTAGCTCAGCCGGTAGAGCATCTCACTTTTAATGAGGAGGCCGATGGTTCGAATCCATCACGGGTCACCACTTTTTATTGTTGTATAACTTGGCCCCTTCATCTAACGGTTAGGATTCATGGTTTTCATCCATGCCACAGGGGTTCGAATCCCCTAGGGGTCACCAAGGTCAATTATACAACTATAAATCCACTTAATTGGTCGATTAGCTCAGTTGGTAGAGCGCTACCCTTACAAGGTAGATGTCATAAGTTCGAGTCTTATATCGACCACCATTGTTTATTTAGGTGCGGCCGTAGTTTAGTTGGTTAGAATGCCTGCCTGTCACGCAGGAGGTCGCGAGTTCGAGTCTCGTCGGCCGCGCCACTTAAATAA
>NZ_PDKB01000055.1 GCF_003316695.1 Aliarcobacter vitoriensis | reverse complement strand
TTTTTATTCTATTTCCTATATCTCAACACAATTAAACATATTTAAACACCTTCTTCAAGTTTTATTTATATCCTCTTTATTTTTTTCTATTTATCTTTATTTACATGTTTTATACTATTTATATTTATTTACATAATTTATCTCTTAACTCTTTTTTTAACAGAAGTTTTATTAGATTTTATTACTATTTTTTTAAATATACCTAATAGCAAGAAAAAATTTAAAACAGAATTTTTACTAATAATTGTTACAAAAAGTAATTCGAACTAACAAATTTCAAAATTCTTTTGTAAAAATTGTCCATTTTTTTCATTTAAATCGTCTTACTATATAGAGAAACAAATTCTCAAAATTAATACAAAGGATTTAAGATGAAAAGAAAGATTTTCATTTCAG
>NZ_PDKB01000054.1 GCF_003316695.1 Aliarcobacter vitoriensis | reverse complement strand
CCTTTCCTAAGTTACTTCTTCTAGTATTTTAGGGAAGGCCTTTTTTTATTCTATTTCCTATATCTCAACACAATTAAACATATTTAAACACCTTCTTCAAGTTTTATTTATATCCTCTTTATTTTTTTCTATTTATCTTTATTTACATGTTTTATACTATTTATATTTAAGCTTTCTTAATATATTTTAGTATGAGTTCAAGGTTTTTTATAATTTCTTAGAGATATTTTTATATTAAAAAATCTTTTTATTATAGATTAGTTTTTTTATGAATGATAGAATAGTGCTTTTATTCTAAAGAAATTACTATATACTTTAATTAAATGTTATTTATTTTAGCAAAAATGACTATTAAATTAACTTATTATGATATATAAACTTAGGTATGAGTTCCAAGGTAAAAGAAAGGACAATTTTTTAACTTTAGCTCCTAATCTAAATTGATGTTAAAAAATCTGAAAATACAAAAAAACC
>NZ_PDKB01000053.1 GCF_003316695.1 Aliarcobacter vitoriensis | reverse complement strand
GGATATGGACCAGAAGATACAGTGTATGTTGTAATCGATGGAACAAAAGAGTTGTGGGAGAGTCAGACAGGTGAGTATGTAGTAAAATTAGTAGATAAAGATGGTAATGTAGTAGTACCAACAAAAGATACAGATGTAGTTGTAAAATATACAAATAAGACAACACAAGATGGAGATACAGAGTTTAATAATAATGCTACTATAAAAGTTACTATAAAAGCAGGAAGTAGTGAAGCTAAATTTACAGTAGAAACAATAGATGATTACTTAGCAGATAATGGAGAGATTTATAATGTTGCTATCGATAGTGTAGATGATAAAGGGCAATTTGAGAAAGTAACAATTGGAGATATCGAAGGGAAGAATAAAGAAGTAGATACGACAATATTAGATAATTCAAATCCAAATAATCCAGGAGAGCCAGATAATCCATTAACACCAGGAGATAATCCAGGATATGGACCAGAAGATACAGTGTATGT
>NZ_PDKB01000052.1 GCF_003316695.1 Aliarcobacter vitoriensis | reverse complement strand
CTTCCAAAGAAGCTGCTGCTTCATTTGAACTTAAATTCAATTTATCTACATTTCCTAATAGTACATTTGAACTTTTATCTAATGTTAATCCATTTGATTTATTTTCAACTAACATTTGAGTTATTGAGTCACCTAAACTATTTACTCCGCTTGATAGTTTTAAAAGATGTTCTTTTAGATTTTTAGTTGAGATTTTATTTAGGTAGTTATAGTTTGAGTATTGTTCCAAGATTTTTAGTACATTATCAATATTTAGTTCAAGAGTATTTGCCATATTATTTAAAACATCTTTTAATTGCATCAAAGCTGGATTTGAAACACTAATATTTAATCTTTGACATAAATCACCTTGTTCAAATTCACTTAAAACAGATATTGTTTCATCTATTAGTTTTCTATCTTCTTCTATTCCTGCTTTTGTTTTTATAATATTCTCATTTACTACTTTTGCCATCTGTCCAAATTCATCTTTTGAACTATCTTCTAAAAGTTCTGTTGTATTTGATTCTCTATTTAAGTATGCAAAAAATCC
>NZ_PDKB01000051.1 GCF_003316695.1 Aliarcobacter vitoriensis | reverse complement strand
TTTGGTGGTTCAGCCATAGGAAATGTAATAGGAGGAATAGTAGGTGGATTGTTTGGTAAAAAATCCCCTCCTCCACCAAAAGCCCATGCAAAATATGAATTTGATGAAGAAGATGAAAGCTATAACCTAATCTCAAGTGGTTCAAGTGATGGTGGAAATAAACAAGCTATGATAGATATAGGTAAAGCTTTCGCAAATCACCTTGAAAATATGTTTAAACTCCCAGGAGGACAACTAGTAGATGCTAGTATGCTTCCAGATATACAAGTAAATCAAAGAAGTAAAACAGTAACTATCAATGGAAAAAGTGGAAGCTTTGATGAAGTCAATGATATATTGTCTCACCTTCTAGTAGATAGAATACCATTTATCAATGTAGAAAATGGTGATGAATATATATTAAGAGCATTGAATAGAACAAATGAGAAGTTCCAAGAAGAAGATATATACGCTAGAAAAGGAAGAGGGGATTTAGAAGAACTGTATGAGAATATTTCACTAGCAAGTGATTATAGTAAATATAAAAATGAAACTGTAGT
>NZ_PDKB01000050.1 GCF_003316695.1 Aliarcobacter vitoriensis | reverse complement strand
TGAAAGATAAAAGTATAGATTCTCAAAAAGTTAGGTTTCGGGGGGGGGTACGGTATTAAGTAATCTAAATAGCGTACTAGAAGAACATAATCTCAAAGCTATCGAAGAAGATAGCATAATTTACATAATAGAAAAACCAAAATATCAAAACTTTGGTAATACTACGGTTTTAGATGAAATATCTGTAAAAGACAATAAAGAAAATAGCTACACTCGTAACCAAGACAACTCAGCAACTGGTATGAATTTATCTTTAAAAGAAACTCCACAATCAGTTTCAGTAATCACTTCAAAAAGAATTGAAGACCAACAATTAAATAATATAAATGATGTTCTAAGAAATACAACTGGCATTACAGTAAAATCAGAAGCAAGTGATACAGGTTATGCTGAAATTTATTCTCGTGGTTATCAAATAAAAAATATTCAAATAGATGGAGCGATGAGTTCAAGTAATCATAGTTATGAGAAGGGTAATGAAAGCATAGATAGTGCAATTTATGATTCTATAAGCATTGTAAGAGGTGCAACAGGACTTTTAACAGGTG
>NZ_PDKB01000004.1 GCF_003316695.1 Aliarcobacter vitoriensis | reverse complement strand
ATCATTGATGCTAAAGCTGAAATGAAAATCTTTCTTTTCATCTTAAATCCTTTGTATTAATTTTGAGAATTTGTTTCTCTATATAGTAAGACGATTTAAATGAAAAAAATGGACAATTTTTACAAAATAATTTTCAAATTTGTTAGCTGGAGTTACTTTTTGTAACAAAAAATGGATAAAATTAGATAAAATATTTTATTGAATTTATTTTTAGCTTCTCAAATATTTCATCAAAATTTGCAGGATATACTCTAGTTCCACCAATTGTTGAGATAAAATTTGTATCTCCTACCCATCTTGGTAAGACATGATAATGTACATGTTGTTCTATACCTGCACCAGCAGCCTTACCCAAATTCATACCAATATTTACACCTTCACAAGGCATAATCTCTTTTAGAAGTTTAACTGCTTGTCTTGCTCTAATACTCATTTTTAGCCAAGTAGTTTCATCTAAATCTTCAACATTGCAAGTATGAAAATGTGGAATAACCATAAGATGTCCAGGGCTATACGGAAATTTATTCATCACAACATAACAATAGTCATCTGAAAATAGAACTTGAAGTTTTTTATCATCTAAATTCTTACTAATATGACAAAAAATACAACCTTCAATTTTTTCTTCTACTACATAATTATATCGCCAAGGTGCATATAAATGTTCCATATTAAAGCCTTAAATAAAATTTGGTGCATCATTTGCAAAAAGGATTAAATCACCATTTCTTGTAGTTCTTGCCAAAGTTGTTTCAAGCATAGTTTTATCTTTTAGTACAAATACTTTCTCTTCATCTATATTTGCTTTTAAAATATTTGCATTTAAACTTCCAGTTATTATGACAAAATCAAAAACTTTATCTATTTGTTTTGCTAAAAGTATATTTGCACTATCAGTTGATTCTACAAGCCCTGGAGTTATGATAACTTTTCTTCCTATATAACTTGAACATATATTTACAGCTTCTAACATACCTTCTAAATTTCCATTAAAAGAGTCATCTATTATGATTTTACCATTTGCTTCTATTTTTTGAAGTCGATGTTCAACTTGTGGTAAAGTTGTAAATGCTTCATTTATCTCTAAAACACTCATTCCTAAATAGTTTGCTGTTAAAACAACTGCTGCTAGATTTATAGCATTGAAGCTTCCTAAAATAGGAGCATAAAAATGCTCAATTTGTCCATTTAGTTCCATATCAAACCAAAGTCCAGACAAATCACTCTTTACTATATGTAAATTATTTGGGAACTCTTCTATTTTTTCATTTAAAGTTGCACTTGCACTATTATGAACAAATGCTTTTTGAAGTTTAGAAGACAATAAAAGCTCTTTTTTTGTATTTTTTATATTTTCTAAACTCTTAAAATACTCAATATGTTGTTCTCCAACACTTCCTATGATAGCTATTTGTGGTTCTAAAAAATTTGCTATTGTTTTTATATCACCTTTTACTCTTGCACCTGCTTCTGCTATATATATTTGCGTATCACTTGGTAAATCTTTATTTACATCAAGGACAAGCCCTGCAATAGTATTTACACTTCTTGGTGTTTTATATGTTTTAAATCTATTTTTCAAGACATGATATAAAAAGTTTTTTATCGATGTCTTACCGTAAGAAGCTGTAATGGCAACTATTTTTAAATTTTGATTTAAAGCTAATTTGTTTTTTGCTCTATTTTTATATATTAAAAAAAATAGTTTTTCTAAGCTATTTGACAAAATTAAAGCTACAAGAATAGTAAAAAACAAAGATACATCTGTACAAAAACTATCATCTAAACAAACAGATATTTGTACGAAAACAATCAAAAGTAAAATAGCTAAAAATCTTTTCACCCTTGAAGTTAAAACCAATTGTCTATCCAGTTTTTTATTCCATAAAATAAAACTTACTAAATATATAACAAAGAAATATATCTCAAAATATGGACTTGGAATAAGATAAAATAAAACTATTGGTGATAGAAAAAATGTTATGTGCCACTGCCATTTGTGGTGTTTAAATATAACTCTACCTAACTTATAATTATACCACTGCAAATTGGTAATCAAATACCAACCCAAACTCATAACTAAAACTATTTTTGTAACAATACTAAGATATTCCATTTTCTATTCTTTCAGATATATTTTTTGAATTCTTTAAAAAGAAATAGTGGTCACCACTATATGAAGTAAATTTTGAATTTTTTATCAAACTTGCTATTTTTTTGCCAGATTCTAAAGAAGTTGCAGTATCTTTTTCTCCCCAAAAAATTAAAGCATTATTTTGAAAATTTGAAAAATATACTGAAAAATCTTCATTTACAACATTTTTAAAAGTTGCATACATATTTTCACTCATTTTATCCACATCTTTGCTTCTAAAAACTTTTGTAAAGTTTTTTAAACCAAAAATATTTAAAAGTTTTGCAAAAAATATTTTTAATTTTACACTTAAAGGTTTTTTTTCTAAAATACCTGCACTACTAAGCAAAACTAAATTCTTTGGATTCAGCAAAGTCGCCACTTTCCCACCAAAAGAGTGACCAGCGATAATATCTTTTGAACTATCAATAAGTGTTAAAAACTCTTCACAAATTTTTGCATAATCTTGAGTTGTTAAAACATATTTATTTTGGCTTTTTCCAAAACCTGACATATCAAGATATATATGCCTAAAATCTTTTAGATAACTTGAAAAAGCACTTTTCATGACTTCTTTATTCGAACCCCAACCATGTAAAAATACTATATCTTTTTTTGCATTTGCATTTACAATATCATAAGATATTTCAAAATTTCTATTATCTAAAGTAAAGCTTTTTAGTGCCAAAAGACTATTTTCCTTTAGTTGCTTGGATTTTGTTTACATATTCATAAGTTATAGGAATATGTTTTTTTGCTGGTAAATTTTTTACTAAATTATTGAATATTGTATTGAAATCTTCAAATAGATAATTTGCCATTGAGCCAGGAATTGAATTAATCTCATTTAAATAAACTTTATCATCTATTACAAAGAAATCGCATCTTATGATTGAACCTTCAAATAAAGTATTGTAAAGTCTTTTAAAACTCTCTTTTATTTCATTATTTAACTTTTCACCCAAATCAACTTCTTTTGCTTTTGAAGTTCTTGAAAAATCAAGATATTTTTTATCAAAATCTAAAAATTCAGCTTTTTGTGGTTCTTCTATAATTGAAAAAACAAACTCTCCATTTATTTTTGTACCAGCTAAATTGTACTCTTTTACTCCACTTACAAATGGTTCGATAATAATTGCATCATCAAATTCAAAAGCTACATCTAAAGCATATTGTAATTCATCTTGATTTTTTACAATAGATACTCCAATAGAACTTCCCAATTTTACAGGTTTTAGAATAACTGGAAACATATCAACTTTTATATTATCATTTTTTGTAAAATATTTATAATCAAGTGTATTTACTTGAACACTTGTAGCATAACCTTTTGTAATAAATTTATTTGAACTAACAACACAAGCTTCAGTTCTTGGAGCAATAAAAGGAATATTGTAAAAATCTAAAACAGAAGATAGTATCCCATCTTCTCCATCTCCACCATGAGAAAGATTTAAAACAACATCAAAATCTATATTTTGCTCTTTTTTAAATAAACCAGAAATCTTATAAAATCCACCTTTTTTTAAAAAAGCTTTATCAAATTTTTTATATTCACCACTACTAAAAAGTTTTGAATTTATTTTTGAAGATGGAATTTCATATAAATCTCTATCTTTATCTATAAAAATATATGCTAATTCATTTTTTAAAACATCTTTCATCGCAATCGAGCTAACTATTGAAATTTCATGTTCAAAGCTAACACCACCAAAAACTATTGCTATTTTCATTCATCTTCCCTTTTATAATCTATTTTTGTAATTTTTTCAATGCTTCTCGTACAAGTTCACTAGTAGTTGTAGAACTACAAGTTTTAAGTACATTAGATACTAAATCTTTTTTAAATCCTAATGATTCTAAAGCTAAAGATGCTTCTAAATTTGTATTTGAGAATTCATCATCTAAGTTATTATCCACTATAAATCCACTTAACTCAACCAAAATTCTACTTGCACCTTTTGGTCCAATTCCTGGAACTCGTTTTAACATATTTACATCATTATTACTTACAATCTGTGCAAAAGAAGTAGGAGTAAAAGTTGAACAAATAGCAAGTGCTACTTTTGGTCCAACTCCATTTATTTTAATCACTGTATCAAAAAGCTTTTTTTCATTTATATCCAAAAATCCATATAAATTTTGTGCATCTTCTCTTATGATATGAGTGATTTCAAGTTGTACATCATCTGAAATGATTTTTGAACTACAATTTAGAGATACAAAAACTTCATAAATAACTCCATTTACATTAACCTGAAGTTGTGTTGGTTCTTTTTTTACTATTTTTCCTATTAATCCTACAATCACGTTACTATATTCCTAAAAAATAATTTATTAAATTTATTTTGTTTTCTTAATACATTTTAAATAAAGTTCATTATATAATAAATCCACTTAAAAAATAAGGGTAGGATATGTTTAACTTTATCACAAAAAGAATTAGCAATAAAATAATATTTGCACTATTTTTATTGATGTCTGTTAGTAGTTCAATAATTGTATATTCAACAACAACAAAAGTTACAAAAGATTCTATAGCAAATGCTAAAGATAGTTTAGAAATGTTAAATGCATCCATATTCCAAACCTTAAGAAATACTATGAATACAGGGGATCCAGCTTTAATAGCACAAGCAGAAGAAGAAGCTAGACAAATAAAGGGCGTAAGTAATCTTACAGTTGCTAAAAGTAAAGCTTTGTTAGAACTATATCCTTCAGATATTCCGTTTACTAATAATAAAGAAATTTTAGATAGTTTTAATTCTAAAGAGAACCAAATAATACAGAAAAATGATGAAAATGGTCATACAATTAGAATGATAAAACCAATGATTGCAACAGCTGAATGTATGATGTGTCATGCAAATCAAGAAGTTGGAGATGTTATTGGAGTTATGGACTTAACATTTTCTTTAGAAGAGACAGATAATAGAATAGCTGGTTTACTAAAAGAAATTTCATTAGCTTCAATTATTTTAGGTTTAATTACTATTGGATTAATTTTTATCATTGTTAGAAAAGCTACAAGCCCTATATCAAATTTAAAAGATGGATTTGAAAACTTACTACATTCAAATGATGCAAATATTACTTTAAGCGTAAAATCAAATGATGAAATAGGAGAAGTTGCTGATTTATTTAATTCTTATATGGATAAAGTTAGAGAAGGATTAAAACAAGATGAAATAGTAATAGATGAAGCAAATGATGTAATAGAAAAAACTGCAAATGGATTTTTTATTTATAAAGTTCGCAATACAGCTTCAAATCACCATGTTGAAGATTTAAAAAATAAACTAAACATTATGATAGAAAAAACTAAAGAAACACTAGATAAGATAAATGATACATTAAGACACTATGCTGAATCAAAATATGACTATATTTTAAAAGATGATAATATATTTGGAAATTTAGGTTCTTTAGCAAATGGAATAAAACTTGTAGGAAATAATACTTCAGAACTTTTAGCAATAGTTATGAATACTGGTAATGCTTTAAAAAATAGTACTCAAACACTTTCAGATGCTTCTGGTAAATTAGCTAGCTCTTCAAATGAACAAGCTGCTTCTTTAGAAGAAACTGCTTCTGCACTTGAAGAGATAACAGCTACTATTCAAGCAAATACTAAATCAACTATTCAAATGTCTAAATTGGCTCAAGATTTGAGTGATTCTGCTAAAAAAGGGCAAGATTTGGCTCAAGAGACTGCGAAATCTATGGATGATATAAATGTTCAAGTTAGTTCTATAAATGAAGCTATTGAAGTTATTGATCAAATTGCTTTCCAAACAAATATTTTATCTTTAAATGCCGCAGTAGAAGCAGCAACAGCAGGTGAGGCAGGAAAAGGATTCGCCGTTGTTGCACAAGAAGTAAGAAACCTTGCATCAAGAAGTGCAGAAGCAGCTAGAGAGATAAAAAATATAGTAGAAAAAGCAACTTTAAAAGCTAATGAAGGAAAAAATATTGCAAACAATATGATAGAAGGTTATTCGGAATTAAATAACAATATTTCAAATACTTTAGTAACAATTGAAGGTGTTGCAAATGCTTCTAAAGAGCAAGAAGTTGGTATTTTACAAATAAATGATGCTATTAACTCTTTAGATTCATCAACACAAAAAAATGCTCAAGTAGCTGATGAAATATCTAATATGGCTACTTCTATTGCTTCAATGTCTAGTTCACTTGTAACAGCAGCTTCAAGAGCTTCGTTTATTGAAGATAGTTTAAATAAAGTTTCTGATGTAGATTTAGTATTTGATACAGCTTTATTAAAAGTGAATCTTTTAAAGAGTAAAGATGAAATTTATTCAAAACTTGGTAATTATCAATCATTTACTATAAATGATAATAGCTTTATAAAAGATTGGTTAAATAACAATCAAAATTCTAATAAAATAAAAGATAATGACACGATAGAAAATATTAAACATTTAGATACTATATTTAATAAAAGTTTACAAGAGCTAGTATATTCAAACTCAAATAGAGAAAAAAATGAAATATTAAATAGCAAAGCAAGTAAAGTTGAAAAAAGTACAAACGATATCTTTAATAGTTTAGATAGTATAAAAGTTGGTAATAAAAAAGGTTAAATCCTTTTTTATTATTGCATACTTTTTATCAGTTCCTCTAATTCATCAGCATTTAAACTATCTTCTTTAGCATATATAGTTTTTCCACTACAAGCAAAATTATACTGTGATTTGTCAATATTGTTATTATCACATACAAAATTTACAACTTTTTCTAATGTTTGTCTATGCAAATCTTGTCTTTGTAAAAGTCCAAAAATATTAGATACAAATTCTTCTATTTTTTCTCTTTTATGAATTGGCATGTCCAAATCATCAACTATTTTAGAAATATCCTCTATATTATTAAAAATTGAGATAGAATCATTCTCTGTCTCTTTTATGACTTCACATAATTCTGTAATAAGCTCTTCATATTTCATTCTTTTCCCTTGTTGTAAATATAAATTCATATTAACTAAATATATCTTAATTAGTTAGTGTATAATCTCTGCAATTAATTCTGTTGCATAAGAGCCTTTTGGAAGATAAAACTGTAATTCCATCCAATTTTTATCCTCTTTATAATTACTTTCACAATTTTCAGGAAAAATCCAAGCAAATCTTCTAGCTCCATCTTCTGGTATTTCAACTTGAAACTCTTTTTCTATTTCAAAAGCTAAATTTTCAGATATTTTTACTCTTTTACCACTAAGAAGTCCCGTTGGAACTCTATCACGAAGTAAAAATTTTTCACCCTCTTCTTCAACATTCTCTATTGTAAATATTTTTCCAAATGGATAATGAGATAATAAATCTCCATTTAAAAGTTTAAAAGGATGTTTTTGAGTTTTAGCTCTTTTTACATCTTCAAGAGTAAAATTTAGCTTTTCATAAATTTCTTTTGGTTCAAATGTATCTATTAATTTTGAAATTTCTATTCTTTTTGAAAGCCAAGAATTAAACAGATAACTTTGATAAGCATTTATATACATCTGCTTTAGGTTTCTATTTCTCTCTTTCAATTTTCCTTCAACTATATCTTTTCCTTTTAAATAATTATCCCCATTGATCCCAAATCTTTGAAATCCAAAGTAATTAGGCATACCAAAATTTACAATTTGACTCAAAGCTTCTTCAATTTTTCTTTTTTCTACCAGCCCTACCCTTTTAAGTCTTATAAAAAAACTATTTCCTTTTAAATGCCCTATTTTTATCTTATTGTTATGATATGTTGTTTCAAGTATTTTGATATTTTCATGAGAAAAGTCTTTTAAAGCTTCTTCAAATTTTCTATGTATTGAAATATGCTGTATTGTCATAGCATTTTTATCTTTCAATCCTGCATATCCAAACTCTCTTGTACTAGAATTTAAAAATCTAGCCAATATCTCTATTGCATCCCAAGTTGCTAAATCTTTTTTTCTTAATTTTATTATCAAGTGTTCTCCACTTCCACTAAATTCGTAAAGTGGTACTTCTGTAACAACAAAATCATCTTTATTTTGTTTAAATACAACATCTATTTTTGAATGATTTAAATATCTCTGTAATTGCAAATTTTTTCCTTATTCTTTAAAATGGTGATTTGAAAAACTACTTCTGTAGCTTCCTTTTATTGCTCTTGCAAAAATATTTATCTTTGTTTTATGTTTTTTTGCAATATCTTCTATCTTTTTTAAGTTTTTTTGAGAAACACAAAATAGTATCTCATATTCTTCTCCTGAAGTTCCAACTTCTTCTTTTATTTTTTTAAATATTTCAAATCCAACATTTGAAGCAATAGAAAACTTTTCTAAATCTAAGAAAAGTCCATCTGAAATATCCATAGAAGCGTTTATATATTTTGAAGCTTCATAAAAAAAATCTGATCTCAAAATAGGTTTTATAAACTTTGAATTTTTTTTAATTTTTTTACCACTCAACAAGCTTTCTAAATCTTTTTTAGAATTACCAAGCTTTCCAGTATAAAAAATATAATCACCTAATTGGACACCTCTTCTATATATTGGATTGTTTGTTTTTGAAATAATTGTAATAGAAATATCAAGTTTAGAATTCTCAATAGTATCTCCTCCAATAATTTCAATATTAAAATCCTTTGCAGCTTTTTTGAATCCATTTGCTAATTCTTTTAAATCATTTTCGTTGAAACTATTTGGAATTGCAATGCTTATAAGAGCATATTTTGGTCTTGCATTCATCGCTATTGCATCTGAAATATTTACAATCATTGATTTATAAGCAATTTGTTTTAGGCTTATAAAACCTTTGTCTATCCACTCTTTTTTAAAATGTACATTTTCAAAAAAAGAATCCATAGAGTAAACAAATCCATCTATAAAAGCCCCATCGTCACCAATATATTTACTATTTGAAATATGTTTTATAAAATAATCTTCTTTATTCATAAAAAGATTATATCAAAGCTAAACAAAAAATTTGAGATTTTTAAAATATTGAAGTATAAAAATTTAAAAGCCTACTCTACAATGCGACTTTTCGCATTGTTAGTAAGAAATATTAAGCTTTAACAAAAGAGCAACAATAATCAACTAAACTATTTACTTTTAGTTTATATTTAGAGTTCGCAGGAATTTCAAAAGATGCAGGTCCTTCGAATACTTGCCACTCTTGTGCAGGTAAAAGTAGTTCTAAATTTCCTCTTTGTATATCAATAATTGATTTATTTACAGTATTTAATTCATATTCACCATCAAGCATTATTCCTAGAGTTTTTTTAGAACCATCTTCAAATGTAATCGATCTACTAGTGATATTTCCACCATATAAAATATTTGCAGCTTTAGCTATTGAAACGCCTTTAAAATCTGCCATTTACTCTCCTTAATTGAATTACTAATAATTATATCAATAAAATATTAAAAAAGTAGTATTCTTTTGTTATAATCAAAAAAAATTTAACAAAAGGGTGTAAAATGAGTATTCAAAAAGAGTTAGAAACATTAATAAAAGATGATGTTTTAGTTGAAATTGAAGATTATATTGATGATTTATTTGAAATTATAGCTTCAAAAAAAGATGATGATGAGATTAAAGCAGAATTATTAGATATGCAAGAAATGAAAAAAGAGTTTGAATCTTTGCTTGTAGAGTTAGAAAATGGTGAATTATCTGATGAAGAGTGTGAAGAATTAATAGAAGAAATTAATACTATGAAAGAGGATAATTTGATAGAAGAAGATTGATGAATGCAAGGATATATAATCGATATAAAACCTGTAAAAGATGATGATTTGATAGTTACAATTCTTTGTGAAAATGAACTTGTAACATCGTATAGGTTTTATGGAGCTAGACATTCTAATATAAATATTGGATACAAAATTGATTTTGAATTAGAAAAAACTAAATCAAATATTTCAAGACTTAAAGATGTTATGCAATTAGGATTTCCTTGGATATTAAACATTCAAAAAATGTATTGTTGGCAAAGGTATCTGAAACTTTTTTACGCACATTTAAAAGATTTAGAAGAATTAGATGGATTCTATTTCTATGTACTTGAGAATTTAGTTAAGAAAATAGAAAAACAAAATGTTTTAAGAGCAATAATTGAGTCATACATATATATTTTGGAATATGAAGGACGTCTACATTTTGATTTTGAATGTTTAATTTGTGAAGTAGCAATAGAAAATGAACTTTGTTTGATAAGAGGATTTATTCCTGCACATATAAGTTGTATAAAAGCAAAAAGTTTTAATTTAGAAAAAATTAAAGAGCTTTTTTCTACAAAATCATCAATTAATTTAAGTGATGAAGATATAGAAAAGTTATGGGACATAATCTTACTGGGATTATGATATAACCTCATCTATTCTAGTTCTCAATATATTTATAGCATCTTGTAGACTATTTGCATCTAAATTATATATTTTTGCTTTTTTTATAGCCTTTTCTATACTTTTTTGACTTAAAGGTTCTATGATATTTGATGCTGTTTTGATTACATCTAATATCTGAGCTCTTTTTTTAAAATTTTCTTGTACATTACTTATATCATCTATAAATTCTATTGAGTTAATTAAATTTGTGCTAAGTTTCCAATGTTTAAATACTTGAGCCGTAACGTAAGATGTTGTAACTCCTAAAAACTCTCTTTCTATATCTTCTAAACTATCATCTTGTTCTTGTATTCTTTTCTTAAAATCTGTATCTTTATTTTCACTTTTAATAAAATCTGCTAAAATAAATTTTCCTATATCTTGTAGTAGTGCAGGTAAAATTATCTCTTCTTTTAAAGATGGGTCAAATTTATTAAGCCAAAGATTAGCTAAAACTGAAGAAATATTTGACGATTTCATAAAATCATTATTTGTTACACCATAAGGTTCCAAACTAGATTTTAGAAGCTTTTGAGTGCTTGTTGATATGGCAATAGATACTGTAAAATTTATTCCTAAAAGGCTAATTGCTCTTAATGGAGTTTCTACTTTTGAACGAAATCCAAACATAGCAGAATTTGATATTTTCAAAAGATTAGTTACTATCAAAGCATCTTTTTCTATAATACTAAGTAAATCAAGTATTTCTTTATCACTTTTTCTTCTAAATTCTTCAATTTCAGTTACAGTTCTAGGTAAAGGTGGAAGAGCTTCCACCCTCTTTAGTATAGCTTCTAGTTGCACAATCTTGATTCCTTTAATCTTCTATACATTAAATCTAAAATGCATTATATCACCATCTTGAACAACATAATCTTTACCTTCAAGTCTAAGTTTTCCCAACTCTTTACACTTACTTTCGCCACCATTTGCGACATAATCACTAAAAGATATAACTTCTGCTTTGATGAATCCTTTTTCAAAATCATTGTGAATAACAGCTGCTGCTTGTGGTGCTTTTGTATTTTTTCTTATAGTCCAAGCTCTTACTTCTACTTTACCTGCAGTAAAATAACTCATAAGTCCCAATTTATCAAAAGCTTTTTGAATTATTTGCTCCAAACCTGACTCTTGTACACCTAAATCTGATAAAAATTCACTAGCTTCTTCATCACTAAGACCTACAAGCTCTTCTTCTATTTTTGCACAAAGTACTATAACATCAGCATTAACACTATTTGCATGTTCTTTTACCATTTCAACATATTTATTTGTACCATCAGATAATGAATCTTCATCAACATTTGCTCCATAAATAACATCTTTATTTGATAAAAATCTAAGTTCTTTATCCAAAATTAAGAAAGCTTCATTATCAAGTTTTTCAAATGTTTTTACTGGTTGTAATTCTCCAATATGAGAATACAACTCTTCAGCAATTATAAGTTGAGAAGCAGCTTCTTTACTACCTTTTGCTTGTTTTTTTAGTCTTTCTATTTTCTTCTCTAATTGTGTAATATCAGCATAAATTAGCTCTGTTTCAATAATTTCAATATCTCTTAAAGGATTTACATCTCCTTCAACGTGAGTTATATTTCCATCATCAAAACATCTTACCATGTGTAAAATTACTTCAACTTCTCTAATATTTGATAGAAATTGATTTCCTAATCCTTCACCTTTACTTGCACCTCTTACTAATCCTGCTATATCCACAAAATCAATAGTTGAATGCTGAATTTTATCTGGATTTACAATTTTTGCTAATTCATCTAATCTTTTATCTGGAACAGGAACTACCGCTTTATTTGGTTCTATCGTACAAAATGGATAATTCTGTGCTTCTGCATTTTGTGCTTTTGTTAAAGCATTGAAAGTTGTTGATTTACCTACATTTGGAAGTCCTACTATACCTACTCCTAATCCCATATCTCACCTTTTATTAATATTTTAAACCATTATAATAGAATTTGTCTTATTGTTTAAGTAAATATTATATTCAAATTAATTATTTGAATTTTTTATTAAATAATATTAATTGTTTATATATATTTGTGCTATACTAAATCGTTACATTTTATTTTATGCGAGGTCGTACAATGAACAAGATTCTTTGGCTTTTAATT
This sequence comes from Aliarcobacter vitoriensis, assembly GCF_003316695.1. Lineage (GTDB taxonomy): Bacteria > Campylobacterota > Campylobacteria > Campylobacterales > Arcobacteraceae > Aliarcobacter > Aliarcobacter vitoriensis. The sequence continues at coordinate 146,731 of NZ_PDKB01000004.1, read as the reverse complement.
GCGATACTTGGGGCTGTTTGCTTTGGGTATTTAGCACTTCAACAAGGTGAGACAGTTTCTGCTATGTATTTAGTTGTTGCAGCTGTTTGTATATATATGATTGGTTATAGATTTTATGGTAGATTTATTGCTTATAAAGTTTTAGAACTTGATAAAAATAGAGCTACTCCAGCTATGATTCACGATGATGGAAGAGATTTCGTACCTACAAATAGGTCTGTTTTATTTGGACATCATTTTGCTGCTATTGCAGGAGCTGGTCCATTAGTTGGTCCTATTTTAGCTGCTCAAATGGGATACTTACCTTCTATGCTTTGGATTTTAGTAGGTGGTGTATTTGCAGGAGCTGTTCATGATTTTGTAGTTTTATTTATATCTTCAAGAAGAGATGGAAGATCTTTAGGTGAAATTATCAAGGATGAATTAGGTACTTTTGTTGGTGCAGTTACTATGATTGCTATTTTTGGTATTATGCTTATTATTATTGCAATTTTATCAATGGTTGTTGTAAAAGCACTAGCAGAGTCTCCTTGGGGATTATTTACTATTGCTATGACTATACCTATTGCAATTTTTATGGGTATTTATATGAGATACTTAAGACCAGGTAAAGTTGGAGAGGCTTCTGTTATAGGGTTTATTCTTTTAATTTTAGCTATTCATTATGGAAGTGTAATTGCTGCTGATCCAGTATGGGCGGCTAGATTTACTTTTGATGCTACAACTTTAGCATTTATTATGATGGCTTATGGTTTTACTGCTGCAATTTTGCCTGTATGGTTTTTACTTGCACCTAGAGATTATCTTTCAACATTTTTGAAAATTGGTGTTATTGTACTAATGGCCTTTGCTATTGTTATAGTTGCTCCAGATATTCAAATGCCAAAAGCAAATACGCAATATTTTGATGGAAGTGGTCCAGTTTTTGCGGGAGCTATTTTCCCTTTCTTATTTATTACTATTGCTTGTGGAGCTATTAGTGGATTCCATGCTCTAATTTCTAGTGGAACAAGTCCAAAAATGTTAGAAAATGAAACTCATGCTCTTCCTGTTGGATATGGGTCAATGCTTATGGAAAGTGCTGTTGCAATTATGGCTTTAATTTGTGCAACTATTTTACATCCTGGTTTATATTTTGCTATTAATGCTCCTGCAGCATTTATAGGTACAGATATAGTTCAAGTTGCAAGTACAATTTCTAGTTGGGGATTTAGTGTATCTCCTGAAGAGATTATTAGTTTAACTAAAAATATTGGTGAAGAGACTATTCTTTCAAGAACAGGTGGGGCTCCTACATTTGCTATTGGAGTAGCAATAATATTACATGAACTATTTGGTGGAATAGATATGATGGCATTTTGGTATCACTTTGCTATTTTATTTGAAGCTCTATTTATTTTAACTGCTGTTGATGCAGGAACGAGAGCTTGCAGATTTATGGTTCAAGATATATTAGGAAATGTTTATAAACCATTAGGGAATACTCATAATTATGCTGCTGGTGTTATCGCAACATTTTTAAGTGTTGCTGGTTGGGGATATTTCCTATATCAAGGGACTATTGATCCAAGAGGTGGAATTTACTCATTATGGCCATTATTTGGAGTAAGTAACCAAATGCTTGCTGGTATGGCTTTACTTTTAGGGACAGCAATATTATTTAAAATGGGTAAAGCAAAATATACTTGGGTTACAGTATTACCTGCAATATTTGTTTTAACTGCAACAATGTATGGTGGAATTCAAAAAGTTCTTCCTTATAAAGAAGGAGATAGAGTTCATAATGCTGTAAGTCACGTAGCAACTGCACAAATTCAAGCTAAAAAAATTGCTGATTTAGAAGCTAAACTTCCTACATTAACTGAACAAGCTGATATTGATAAAACTAATGCAGATATATCAATTGCAAATAAACTTAAAACTTCAAATATAATAAATGCTGTTTTAGCTATTTTCTTTATGTTTGCTACAACTTTAGTAATTATTGCAACTTTAGGAATTTGTTTTGGAAGAATAAAAATTCCATTAAAAGAAACACCTTATGTTAAACTAGATAGTCTTCAAAAGGCTTAAAAGTGTTAAAACAAATAAAAGCATTTTATGAAAAATCTGAAAAGTTTTTTCATCCCCTTGTGGGGCTTTCTAGCTATGAGAAATATCTTGAGCATATGAAAAGAAATCATCCTGATAAAAAAGTTTTGTCACGTGGTGAATTTTTTAATGAAGCTTTAGATAGAAGATATAATAGTGGTGGCTTTAAAAAGTGTTGTTAATTAATCTAGGATAAAGTTTTATCAAAAATATAACTCTTAAAAATTAGTTTTTTAAGAGTTATCTCTTACAAAATAAAAAATAAATCGATTTTATAATTTTAGATAAAGAATAAAAGAGTAGTTTAAACTACCCTCTTAATTTTTGCTCTTTAGCTCTTTTTTTCTTCCATCTATCATAGTAAAGCATATATCCAGTTATTACAAATAAAGACATAAGTGCAGAAGATATAAAAAATATTAATTGACCAATCCATCCAAAAAATTCTCCACTATGTAGTGGTAACATACTACTCATAATTTTCTCATTTAATTTTTTATCAGAATACTTTGCTTCTTTTAAAACTTCTGATTTTGCAATATCAATATCCATAGAGTTTGTCTCTCTAAAATGTGTTGCATCTACAAATCTATATGAAATTGTGTATATAGTATCTTTTGTTGGAGTTAATCTAATACTCGCATTTACATAATCTTTTTCAACTTTTTGGTTAAAAATATCAACAGCTTTTTGTGCATCCACAAATGAAACTGGTTTTGGAATTTCTCTTTGTGTTCCGCCACCTTGTCCCCTTTGCCCTTCTTGCCCTTGTCTAGCTTGCTGATTTTGTTGTGCTTGTTGTGGTGTTGGAGCTACATTCCTCTTAGGTTGTTCAACTCCCATAACAGTAAACATAGCACTTCTATACCAATCATAAGACCAATAAAGTCCAGTTAAACACATAAGCAAAAATGGAATAATAAGCCATAAACCAACAGCACTATGCATAGTTGATAAAAAAGCTCTTTTTTTAGTTTTAAAACTAAAAGTAAAACTTTTCAAAAAAGCATGTCTTATTCTTGGCCAATAAACAACTATCCCACTTATAACTAAAACTATACAAGCAATAGTTGAAATCGCTACAACATTTTTACCAATATATTGAATATCTCCAGAAAAAGTAAGCCATCTATGAAGTCTAAAGAAAAAATTAAAGAAATCACCACCTACTAATTCTGGTAAAACTTCAGCTGTATATGGGTTTAAATATATTGTTTCACCTCTTCTATTATTTGGATCAAGAGAAGCCAAACTCATAGAGACACTTGAACTATTGTCAGTTGAAAAAGATATGCTATTTATTTTTCTATCTGGATTTTGTTCTTGATATTTCTCCAAAATCTCTTGTACAGTTAGAATTTCTTTATTTTGTGGAATTTGCACTGTATAAGTATCTGGATTTATTAATCTCATTATCTCTTTTTGATAAGACCACACTGCTCCTGAAATTCCAATTAGGATTAAAGTTACCCCAAATACAATTCCTAAAAGCCAGTGAATCTGAAACCAAAGTTTTTTATGCATAAATTACCTTTTTACTTTTTAACTTCCCAAGGTAAACCTTGTGTTATTGTAATATTAAGAGATAATGCATGAACTGTTTTGTCAAAAGCTACACCATCTTCTTCACCCTTTGTTTCATCTTCAAAAGATGTTTGTAAAAGATAGCCACCTTTCCAAGGTGTTTCAACAGTAAATTCACCTTTTTCATCAGAAGAGAAAGTCTTTGTCCAACCAGTAGGAGAAATAGCTGTTACTTTAGTTTTTGCTAAAGGTTTATTATCAAAAACAATTTTAAAAATATTTTTACTAGCATCAACTGGAACTATATCAAATTTTGTAATAGCATCTTTACTTGTAATTCCAGCTTTTGAATAAGATATTCTTTTTGTAGTAATTCCTTCTGCTCTACTTTTTCTTGGTGCATCTTCTCTTACAACTACAACATCAGTAGCTTTTGAGAAAGTATATGTAACATTGTTATCGTTTCTTTTTACATCTTTTAGTAAATCTTTTGGATAAGCAACACCTTCTTTAATTTTTGCAAATTTTTCACCACTCTCTTTTTCTTTGATATCAAAATGTCCAAAAAATAGTTGAGCTTCATTTTTTTTACTATCTAACTCTAGCCAAACTTCATGTGCACTCGCACCTACAACTACTGCTGATGATAACATCATACTGTAAACAAATTTTTTCATAGATTACTCCTAGTTTTATTTTAGAATAGAATATTACTAAATCAACCTTAACGCTATATTAACAAATTAGCAATTATTATCAAAATTGTACTTCTTAAGGTTAATTTTGATAATCTACAACTATTTTAATTTTAGGATTTAATATGGAAAATATTTTTTTAGTAATTATTGCATTAGGAGCAGCTTATTATTTATATATAAAACTTTTTAAAAGTAGCGGTTGTAACTGTGGAAATGGAAAGAATTCTTGTAAAACAGACAAAAAATAATATTATTATGGTTGTAGAGATAAAAGATTTATCATACGCTTATGGTAACAAAAAAATATACTCAAATCTTAATATTCAAATAAAAGAAGGAACTATTTTTGGATTATTGGGGAAAAATGGAGTAGGAAAATCAACACTTATCAATATTTTAATGGGGTTCTTAAAACCACAAAATGGTAAATGTCAAATTTTTGGTGAAGATTCACACAATTTAAGTGCTAAAAATAAAAAAAATATTGCTTTATTATATGAAGGATTTATATCTTATGATTTTATGACAATCAATGAAATAGAAAACTTTTTTTCACCTTTTTATGAAAATTGGAATAAAAAAATATTTTATGATTTAATAAATCTTATGGATTTAGATTATAATCAAAAATTATCAACTCTATCTTTTGGACAAAAATCTCAGGTTGTATTGGGGCTTTTATTTGCTCAAGATGCAAAACTTTTAATTCTTGATGATTATTCTATGGGATTAGATGCTGGATATAGAAGACTTTTTATTGACTATTTAAAAGATTATGTAAAAGGAACAAACAAAACTGTTCTTATTACTTCTCATGTTATGAGTGATTTAGTTGATTTAATAGATGATATTGCAATTATTCAAAAAGGTGGAAATGTACATAAAACTACTATGAAAGATTTTATATCAAATTTTAGATGCTATAAAGTATCAAATGATGAAGAATTCAAATTAAAAAATATTCATAGAATTGAAAATTTAAAAGATTATAAAAAAATATTTACTTTTGAGAGTTTTAATAATTTAGAAGAGTTAGAAGTAGATTTTGAAGAAAAATTTTTGGGATATGTAGGAAAATATTAATGCTTAAATCAATTTTTTTAAAAGAGTTTATGAAACTCAAATATTTTTTAATATTATCTATAATATTTTATATTATATTATTGTCATATTACTATTTCAAATTAAATTTTGAATTTTCAACAATAGAGCCGGAAAGTATGATGTGGTATAAATTTGCTCAATTAGAAAATAAACCTTACTCATATTTTTTATATTTTTATATGATTTTTGGAACTACTTTTGCATTTGCACAATTTTTACCAGAAATTATTCAAAAAAGGGTAAAACTAACAATTCATTTACCGTTGAGTTTGGCTAAAATCACATTTTATCATGTAACTATTTCAATAATTATCATATTATTACTTAGCTCAATATTTTCTATTTTACTTTTAATGGTAAATAATCAATATTATCCAAAAGAGTTAGTTGAAATTATGATAAAAGATAGTTTTGCTTTTAGCTTAATATCAATTATTTCATATAGTTTAGTTTCAGCATTAATAATTGAACAAAATAAAAAAGTTTTTATTTTAAAACTAGTAATTTTTATATTATTTATTTTTTTATCTATAAAATCAAGATTCTTTATACAAGATTTTAGTCTATTCTTTGCATTAATAATATTTTCTCCATTTATTCTTCTTGACAGTTTTTATAGTATAAAACATCAAAGATTAGGCAAAATATATACAAGTGCATTTGCAATATTTTTAACTATTTTTATATATTTTTCATATGAAAACTATGAAAAAAACTACCAAAAAGAGTTTTATAAATATTATATTTTTTATTCAGATATTGAAGAAGATTTTGTATATCAAAAAAATTTTGGAGCACATCAGTTTGAATATGGAATAAAAAATAGTAAAACTTTTTCTCAAAAAGAGTATGAAGATACACTTCCTTTTGTCTATTATCGTAATTTAGAACTTCAAAACAGACTTCCAGTTGTGATAAAAGATAGAATTTTCAATAAAGATGAGATAAGAGATGCAAAACTAAGTTTTGATTATCAGCCAAGATATTTAGAAGAAAAGGAGATAGACTTTTTCCCACTCTTTAATCCTCAAAGCACTGTTGCTATGATAAAATTTGCAGAAGAATTTTTTGGTTTCTTCAATAAAGAAGTTAAAATTTATGACTTTGACAATAAATATTTAGAAGAATCTTCTAATAAACTAAGTAAAAATTTGCAAGAGTTAAACTTTGTATTTCCAGCCAAAAAGATATTTGGAAAACCTACAAATATAAAACCTTTTGATTTGGGTTATTTGATCATAGACAATGACAATAAAATGTTTAATTTGAGAAAATACGATAATAAAATAATCTTAAAAGAGATAAAAAAAGATAAAGATATAGAAGTTGAGTACATATATATTTCAGAAAATAGACAAAAAAACTTTAGTGGATATGCAATAGATAAAAATAATAACTTCTATCTTCTTACTTGGGATTTTGAGTTTTTAAAACTTGATTTACCAAAGTTTGATTATAAAAATATGAGATTAAGATTTATCTCTGAACCAACTCATTATCTTGTAAGATATGATGATGGAAAAAACTATTTTGCAGTAAGATTTTCAAAAGATAATTTGCAAAAATTAAATGAGATAAAATTTGAAGATTAAAGGAGAATTTGTGTTACTAAATGAAGTAAAAGAAAAAAGTAAAGTTAAGGTTATAAAACTCAATGCCCAAGGAAAGCTACTTTATAAACTTCTTGATATGGGATTTGTAGAAGGAACCATATTAGAGATTATAAGAGAAGCACCATTGTATGATCCAATGGAATTAAAAATACACAACTATAACTTAACACTTAGAAAAAGTGAAGCAAATTTAATAGAAATAGAGATGATATGAAAAAAATAAGAGCAGTATTAGCAGGTCAACCAAACTGTGGTAAATCCACAATTTTCAATCTTGTAAGCGGAATTGAACAACAAATTGCAAATTATCCAGGTGTAACCGTAGATAAAAAAACTGGTTTTTTTAGATATGAAGATTATAAAATAGAAATGGTAGATTTACCAGGGACTTACTCTTTTAGTTCATATTCACTAGAAGAAAAAGTTGCAAAAGAGTTTATAATCAATGAAAAACCAGACATTGTAGTAAATGTTATTGATGCATCAAATTTAAAAAGACACTTATATTTAACTTTTCAACTTTTAGAGATGGGATTACCTGTTGTTGTAGTATTAAATATGATAGATGTTTCAAACAGAAGAGGTATAAAAATAGATAGCAAAAAAATCTCTTCAATGTTAAAATGCCCTGTTATAGAAGCAAGTGGTTCTAAAAGTATTGGCGGTGATGAAATTATGAAATCTATTGTTAGTGTTTATGAGAAACAAGAAGTATTTGAGAAATTTGAACTAAATTATGAAGAATTTGAGAACTATATAAAAGAGATAGAAAATGAAATAGAAGACTCAAATTTAAATATATCAAAAAGATGGTTAGCTATCAAAGCTTTAGAGAATGATACAACAATTATTGATTATCTAAAACAAAATATTACAAATATAGATGAAAAATTAGAAAATGCAAGAAATAAATTTAAAGAACAATACAATAAAAACATAACAACATTTTTGGCAACTTTTCGATATGACAGTGCAGAAATTATATACTCAAAAAATGTAAAAGAAGAAAAAAAAGGTAAAGAAACTTTCACAGATAAAGCTGATAAAATAATACTAAATAGATTTTTAGCATTACCAATCCTATTTGCTTTGATGTTTTTAGTTTATCAAATATCAATTGTTTATGGATATAAACTTACAGATTATACATGGCCAATATTAGCAAGTTTAAAAAACTTTGTTATAGATATATCTCCAGAAGCAAATTTTACAGAAGTTCCAATGATAAGTGATTTTGCTATTTGGATGGTAAATAGTGCAAATGCATTATTAAATTATATTCCAATATTTTTTATACTTTTTGCATTAATTGCAATTATGGAAGATGTTGGATATATGCCAAGAATGGCATTTATTCTTGATAGAGTATTTAAAAAGTTTGGACTTCACGGGCAATCAACTCTTCCTTTAGTTCTTGGAGGAGCAATGGTTGGTGGTTGTGCTGTTCCAGGTGTTATGGCAACAAAAGGAATAGCAGATGATAGAGCTAGAATGGCAACAGTTTTAACTGTTCCATATATGAACTGTTTGGCAAAAGTTCCGTTTTACACCCTACTTTTAGGAGCATTTTTTAAACCTGATATGGCATTGATGATGTTTTTTATATCAACTGCAACAGTATTTACAGCATTAATTGTTGCAAAAATTTTAACAAGTACTGTTTTAAAAAATAGAGAAACAGCACCATTTGTTATGGAACTTCCACCATATCATCTACCAACTTTAAAAGGTATTGTAATTCGTTCTTCTCAAAGAGTTTGGGTATATATAAAAAAAGTTGTAACTATTGTACTTGCAGTTGCTATCGTACTTTTTGCATTATTACAATTTCCTGGACTTAGCGATGAATCAAAAATAAAATATGATGATATGTCTAATAAAGCTTTAATAGAGTTTGATTCAAAGATAAAAGATTTATCATACTATGAACATATAAATTCAAAAGAAAAAGTATCAGAACTTTTAAATATGTATGATAACTATAGAACAAAAAAAATGACAAGTTCTTCAAGTAGCATAGATGATAATTTCAAAGCTAAGAATGAACTTTTCTACTTATTTATAAACCCTGAAAAAAATGCTGAAGCAAGAAAGATAAATACAGCTTTGAGAAAATTATCAAATGATAGAAAAACTATTCTTAGAGAAATAAAAAATGAAAAAGTTGAAAATTCTCTTTTAGGAATGGCAGGAAAAGCAATAGAACCTATAAGTAAATATGCAGGGTTTGACTGGAAAATAAATGTAGCGTTTTTAAGCTCATTTGCTGCACGTGAAAGTGCCGTTGCAACTTTAGGAAGCTTATATGAAAACAACAAAGCAGATAATCAAAGAGCAGAAGAAGCAATGGCAGAAAATAGTGGATATACACCTCTTCACGCAACATCAATTATAATTTTTATGCTTTTAACTCCACCTTGTATAGCTACTATGATAGTTGTTAAAATGCAAACAAACAGTTTTAATTGGATGTTATTTGCTATCTTTTTCCCTATTGGTTTGGGACTTGTAGTATCTTCATTAATTTTTACTTTAGGAAATATTTATTTATGGAGTGGACTTGAAGCTATGATTTATTTTTACTCCTCTGTACTTCTTATAACTTTAGTTCTAGGACTTTTCCCTACTAAATTTATAAATTGGAAAGGAGGATTAAATAAATCTTAGGAATAATTTTAACTTATGCAAAATTTAATTTAATAAAAAGGATAAAAAATGATTAAAAAAACTATATTTTCAGCTGCGATACTATTCGCAACAAGTTCGGCTTTTGGACACTCAGCTTTAATGAGTTGTTTTGACAATGGTGACAACACTATCACTTGTGAAGGTGGATTTAGTGATGGAAGTAGTGCTAGTGGAGTAAATTTTAAAGTAGTTCAAGATGGTAAAACTATTCTTCAAACAAAAATTGATGAAAATAGTGAAATAACTTTTGATAAACCAACTGGTGATTTTAATGCTGTTTTAGATGGTGGTGAAGGTCACGAAGTTATTGTAAAAAGTAAAGATATTAACTAAAACACCAATTTAAAGGTAAGTGTATGTTACTTACCTTTAAAAGAGTATTCTTATTTCAATTTTAATATAAAAATATATTCTATACTCTTAAGTATGAGTTCCAAAGTACAAAAGGAAAGTATATTTTTATATCGAAATTTTAATCTCAAAATTAAATAAATACTTTGAAACCCATGCTTAAAAGTACAAAGAGAGCAAAAACTCTCTTTATATCTAGTTTTTTAAAACTCCATTTTCATAGAAAATGCAATATTTCTTGGATTTCCTAATGTATCACTTGAAGCCCAATAATTTTCATCAGTTAAATTTGCTACATTTAGATTAAAAGTTGTAGAATATTTATCTAATTTAGTTTTATATCTAAGTCCTGCATCAAATAAAGTATATGCATCAATTTTTTGAAGATTTGTATTATCAGCAAATCTACTTCCAGTATAATATGCTCCACCAGTTAAAGTTAAACCACTAATTTGTGGAATATTATACTCTGCATAGATTTTTGCCATCTTAGTTGCAGTTCCAGTTGGTTTTTTACCTTCTAATTTTGGGTCATTACTTTTATCTATTTTTGGATCTAAAAGAGTTCCTCCTGTCATAATTGTTAAATTATCAGTTATTTTTCCAGTTAATGTTAGTTCTATCCCCTCATGTATTCTTAATCCATCTTGTACATAAGTTGGTATAGGTAAAGCTTTATTAGAGTATTCATAGGGTTTTTCTATTCTAAATATTGATGAACTTAAAAGTAAATTTTCAGAAATAGAGTATTTTGCTCCAATCTCATATTGTTCACTTTTTAAAGGTTCTAAGATTTCACCTGCATTTTTATAAGTACTTCCAACTATCGTTCCTTTTTCTAAAGCTTCCATATATGTAACATAAGTTGTTAAATCTTCAAATGGTTTATAAATTAAAGATAATGTTGGAGTTAATTTTGATTTATCATATTTTGATGTTTCTTTCCCTGTTGAATTAAAAACTTTTGTTCCAATAGTTGTATAATTTGCTCCGATTAAAGCACTCCATTGTTCATTAAATGTTATATCATCACCAATTACTATATTTGTATTTTCAGATTTATTTGCCTTATACTTTTTACCATAATCACTTGTATTAAATTCTGAAGGCATAGAATAGTTTAATAAATCATCAAGAGTTAAATTAGAAGGAGTTGTAGAAGCCCAAAAAGACTCTTTTTCATATTTCTTTTGTTCTAAAATATCTCCTGAAACTCCCATCGTTAATTTATGTTTTATACTTCCCGTATTAAACTCACTATCTAAATAAGTATATGCACCTTGAGCAATATAATCAGATGGATTAACTTTACTCATCCATTGTAATTTCCAACCTGTTGTTGTAAATGTCGGAAAAGCTTGAGTGTGTTCTCTAGTATCTTTTTTATATAAGTATGCACTTCTAAGTGTAAAAATATCATTTATATTCCAAGTTGCATTTAAACCCACTCTATTTGTTTCAGTCTCATTATAAACCCAATCATTAGGAACATATGTTTTACTCATATCTAAAGAATCTGCATCAGGCCATACATTTGGTATATCTGAATAGAAAGACTGTTCTCTACCATCAGCTCTATAATATTGATAAGCAGCTTCTAATTGAAGTTGAAAATCATCTGTTACATTCCAATCAATAGCACCACTAATAAGTTTTCTTTCCACATTTTGATCATCTTTTGAAGTTTCACCATCTTGATATGAAGCATTTAATCTATATGCAAATTTACCTTTTTCATCTATTTTATCACCTAAATCAAGATGAGCATAATATTGTTCATTACCATAATTTCCTAAAGTTAGATTTGTAAGTCTTTTGTAAGTTGGTCTTTTTAACACATAGTTTGTTGTACCTCCAACATTTCCAGCTCCATACATAAACCCAGAAAGTCCATTTAAAATTTCAACTCTTTCTAATTCTTCCATACTGATTCCTGAAGAAGTAGAAGAAAGTCTTAAACCATCTATAATTCCAGTTTGTGTACCAAATCCTCTAATTACTGCATATGGTGTTCCATAAACAGAAGTCGTTGCAGCTGTTTGAGTAACTGGATTCATTTTATAAATTTGATCCATATCTCCTGATATAGAATTTTCGATAAGTTCTTGTGGGATTACTGTCATTGAGTAAGGTGTATCTTGAAGTGATTTTTCGCCCCAAAACCCTACTTGTTTTAGTTCTTTTACTACATAACCATTTTCGCTACTTCCACTTTTATGTGAAGTTTCATTTACTGAAATAGTATCTAATACTGTAGTTTCATTAGCACTTAATAGGTTACCCCCCCCCGCAAGTCAATATTGCAGCAACAGACATAGCTAGTCTTATTTTCATCTTTTTTCCTTTATATAATTATAATAACTACTACTAGTATGTAGTAGAAAGCAGTATTGTAATAAAAAAAAATGGCTAAAAAATGTCCTAAAAGTTTTATTTTTGATTATTTGTTAAATTTTAATTCAATTTATATACAAATTTGTATTTTAACTTCTTGAATTTTACAAGATATAAATAACCAAGGCTTTTGCCTTAGTTATTAAAATTTTTTAGTTAAATTTTGAGTGTTTTAAAAGGTTTACATACCAATCTTCATTTATATCATCTTCTTCTAAATCCTTTAATACAATCTCCAATTCATTGTCGATCATATTTAATTCATCTATTTTATCATCTGGTATAAACAAAACTTCAGTACAATAGTCAAATAGCTGCTCTTCACAAACATCTATCGCTTCCATCCCCCAACCTTCTTCAAACTCATCGATTAAAAAAACCTTCTCTAATTCTTTCATATATTTAATTTTCCTTGATTATAGACTAGGTTTTATCATATTTTCTGGTTTAACATATGAGTCAAACTCTTGCTCACTTAAAATTCCAAGATTTACTGCTTCTTGTTTAAGTGTTGTACCATTTTTGTGTGCTGTTTTTGCTATAAGTGCAGCTTTTTCATATCCAATGTATGGATTTAGTGCCGTTACAAGCATAAGTGAATCTTGTAAATATTTATTGATATTTGCTAAATTTGGTTCAATTCCAACTGCACAATTGTCATTAAATGCAACCATAGTATCACTTAACAATCTAATTGATTGCAATAAATTTAAAGCAATTACTGGTTTAAATACATTTAATTCAAAATTTCCTTGACTTGCAGCTATACTTATAGTTGAATGATTTCCCATAACTTGTACAGCAACCATCGTCATAGCTTCACTTTGAGTTGGGTTTACTTTTCCTGGCATTATAGAACTTCCTGGTTCATTTTCAGGAATATTTAATTCTCCTATTCCACATCTTGGACCAGAAGACAGCCATCTAATATCATTTGCAAATTTCATCAAATTTGAAGCAAGTGCATTTAAAGCTCCACTTAAAAATACTTCTCCATCGTGAGCAGTTAAAGCATGAAATTTATTTGGATGAGATTTAAAAGAATATTTTGTTTTTGTTAAATCATTTAAAGCATCACAAACCATTGGTGAAAAATCTGGATGAGAATTAAGACCAGTTCCAACAGCAGTTCCTCCAATAGCAAGTTCAACTATATATTTCATAGCATCATCAACTTGTGCTAAAGCTTTATCTAACATATCTACATACCCAGATATTTCTTGTCCTAAAGTAAGTGGAGTTGCATCTTGTAAATGTGTTCTTCCTATTTTCACAATATTTTCGAACTCTTTAACTTTTTTTTCTAAAGTAGTTTTTAAAATATTTATTGCAGGAATAAGTCTTTTTTCTACATCAAGTACAAAAGCAACCCTCATAGCAGTTGGATAAGTATCATTTGAACTTTGTCCTTTATTTACATCATCATTTGGATGAACAATTTTTTTAATTCTAAAATCTTCACCTAAAATCTCACTAGCTCTTGAAGAAACAACTTCATTCACATTCATATTTGATTGTGTTCCAGAACCAGTTTGCCAAACAACTAGAGGAAATTCACCATCAAGTTTTTTTTCAATGATTTCATCACAAGCTTGAGATATAGCTTTTGTTTTCACATCATCAAGTCTTTTTAATTTATTGTTTACAATTGCACAAGCTTTTTTCAAATATGCAAAACCTTCGATTACCTCTTTTGGCATCTTTTCATCACCAATTGGAAAGTTTTCTAAACTTCTTTCTGTTTGTGCTTGCCAATATCTATCTTTTGGCACTTTGATTTCACCCATCGTATCTTTTTCTATTCTGTAATCCATGTTATTCCTATTTATTCTAAGTTGTAATATACATTATCATTATTGTACATTTTTTCTTAAATCTTCATTAGATGAAATCTATTTTTTAATAAACTTCATATTCTTTTGAAACCAATCCACTATCTCTTATTTTCTTACAAATAGTGCTATCTTTTAGACCATCTATTTTTAAATCAATCACTACATTATTTGATACAGTTTTTACTTCCAAAGTAATACAAGCGTTTTTATCACTCATTTTTAATTTTTCAATATTCCAATTTGTACTACTTATATTCATAGTATCGTTTATATCTTCAATTTTTTGATTTAATAAATAATAACTTTGAATAGAGTTTACAGCTGTATTTACATCTCTTTTAAGAGTAGAAACCAATGCACTATCTTTTGTATCCATAAGTTTTGGAGCCGCAAAAGATACAATTATCCCTAAGATAACTATAACAAAGATTATTTCTAGCAACGAAAATGCCTGTTTCATATAATTTCCTTGAATTAAAATGGCATTTTCATTTTAAATGATTATTTCTTAATAAAATATTAATTTTAAATATCAATTATAGGTATTTCTATATTTGTTTCTTTTTGAATATCCGCTATATTTTCAAACACCACTTCAATTGGAGCTTCACCACCAAAACTATCTTTATCAATAAACTTAGTTAAAGTCTTATGGAAATCTAGTTTAACAGTACCTATTGGTCCATTTCTTTGCTTTCCAATTATAATTTCAGCTTCTTCAACAGGGCGATTTTGGAATTTTGATTTATAATCTTCTCCTTTATCTTTAGCCTCTTTTTCTTTTCGTGCTTCATCTCTTTCTTTATAAACATCATCTCTATAAACAAACATAATAATATCAGCATCTTGCTCAATAGCACCAGATTCTCTTAAATCACTTAACATTGGTCGTTTATCTGGTCTACTTTCAAGTCCCCTATTTAATTGAGATAAAGCAACAATTGGTATTTTCAACTCTCTTGCTAACATCTTTAAACCTCTACTGATATCTGAAACTTCCTGATGTCTATCTTTATTTCCAAGCCCTTGCATAAGTTGTAAATAATCAATGATTACTAAACTTATATTATTGTCTTCATTTTGTGCTAATTTCCTAACCCTTGCTCGAAGTTGGTTTATATTTATGCTTCCACCATCATCAACAAAAAGCTTTTTTGAGTTTAAATCTTCAAATGCGGCACTTAAATTTGTCCATTGATTATCATCCATATCACCTTTTCTAAGATTTTGTAATGGAATAGAAGTTTTTGCTGATAGCATCCTAAGCATCAGTTGTTCTGCTGGCATTTCAAGAGAGAAAAATATTACACCTTTTCCTTTTTCAACATTTTTTAGTGCCATATTAAGAACAAGAGCAGTATTGTGAGTTACTGTCATATCTTCCAGTAAGAATAATCTATTCCCATCTATTTCGAAACCAAAATATTCATCAACTATATCTTTTTCTATTTTTATTCCTGTTTGATTCCAAGTTCTATTACAATTCCAAGATAGTGCTTGTTTTCTTTTTATTCTCACTGGAATAGTATCAATATTTCCAAAAAATCTAACTCTATAAACCTCAACACTATAATTTATTTTTTTTATTTTTGCTATTTTTATTTTTAGAGAAGTTCTAAAACCTAAGCTATCACATAAAAATTTTAGTTGTTGTGCTAAATCTTCATCTTTAAAAGTTATTTCATAACCATTTGCCTTTTTATCATAGTGCCCATCACTATCAATCAATCCTGCTAAAAGTTCTAATCTATTTTTTCTTGAATTAATCAAATAATTTTTTGGGATATGTTTATTTCCTAAAATATTTTCATCTCTTAATAATTTTTGCAAAGAAAAAGTAGTTTTTCCATCTACACTTTTTTTATTTGTAATTGAATATTCTGGACACTTATCAATAGCTTTATAAGTTCTTAATTCTAAACCCAATCTTATAGCATAAGATTGTAAATAGTTTACAATTTCAAAATCTTCTGTATATATTGAAACTTTAGATTTTGCTCCATCTCCTAGCCAAAGACCTAAAAAGTAAGGTTCAATTTTTAAATCTTTTTCTTCAAATTCAACAGGAACTTTATATCCTTTATAATTACTTTGAAATTTTGATGATTTTTCTGTAAACTCTTTAATATTAATATTTAAAATATCTCCATTTTTATGAAAGCTTTCATTTCTACTTCTTTTTAAAGATAAAATATGAGACTCATTTACTCTATAGTCAATAGCCTTGTTTTGTCGAACCCAATACATCTGTTCTATACCAGAAGTTATTGATAATACATTTCTAGCAGTTGAATCATCTCCCATAAGTTTATCTCCAACTACTATATCTTCAACATTTTTCAAAGTTCCATCAAACATAAGAATTTTTGTACCACGACCTAAACATTTTCCCATAGCAGGACGTGCAGCAATTATTACCAAATCCCCTTCATTAAAACCTGTTGTTTTTTTATCAAGTGAGTCAAAACCTGTTGTTTGTCCTATCAGATATTTATTTCCAAGTTTTTTCATCTTTTCAATATATGCCAAAGTATCATTTGTAACGGTTTGCATATCTTTTAGTTCACTTGTAGCACTATTTGTAGAAATTTTATATAATTCACTTTGAATAGTATCAAGTGCTTCATTTGCACTAACTTCTTCTTCAATAGCAACTTTTTTGATAGTTGTAGCTAAAGTTGCTAACTCTCTTTTTACAGCACTATCTTTTATCTCTTTTACATAAGCTTGAGTATTTGTAATAGGATTTGCAGATAAAATTTCAAGTAGCACTGAATCATCAACATCTTTAGAATTTACTTTATTTCTTATAAAATCTTCATCTATTGGCATACCATCATTATGAAGTTTTATCATAGCTTCAAAAATAGATTTATGAGCAGGAAGATAAAAATCTTTTGGTTTTAAAACACCTAGAATATCTTCAAGTTCTTCTGGATTAAAAAAGATTGAGCTTAAAACTGCTCTTTCGATATTTATACTATAAATACTATCCATTATGATTTTCTTTTTGCTTCGAATTCAACTTCTTCAATAAATTTATTTATTAGAGCATCTCCACTTAATTTTGCTATTATCTCACCTTTTTTCATCACTAAACCACTTCCTTTACCAAAAGCAATAGCAACATCAGCACTTTTAGCTTCACCAATAGCATTTACAACACATCCCATAACAGATACATCAAGTGGAGTTTTTATATGTGCAGTTCGTTTTTCAACTTCAGAAACAGCATTTACCAAATCAGCTTCTATTCTTCCACAAGTTGGACAAGATATTATATTTAATCCCTCTTTTGAAATTCCAACATCTTTTAGTATTGCTCGTCCAACTTTTATCTCTTCTTCAAGTTCTCCTGTCATAGAAACTCTTAGAGTATCCCCTATTCCATCAAGTAGTAAACTTCCTAGAGCAATAGACGATTTTATTGTAGAGTGAAATTGTGTTCCAGCTTCTGTTACTCCTAAGTGAAAAGGGTAATTATTCATAGGTCTTAAAGTCCTATATGCCTCAACTGTTCTTTGAACATCAGAAGCCTTTAGTGAAATTTTTATATCTGTAAATCCTAAATCTTCAAGATATTTGATATTGTAATCAGCAGAAGCTACCATACCTTGCGGAGTTTGCCCATATTTTTGCTCAAACTGTTTTTCTAAACTTCCACTATTTACTCCAATTCTTATTGGAATATTTCGTTCTTGACAAGCCTTTACAACTTCTTGAACTCTTTTTTTATCTCCAATATTTCCTGGATTTATTCTAATACAATCTACAACTTCAGCAGCAATCAATGCCAATTTATAGTGAAAATGTATATCTGCAACTATTGGTAAACTTACTTGTTTTTTTATCTCTTTTAGTGCATTCGCATCTTCAATATGAGGAACCGCAACTCTTACAATATCTGCTCCTGCAAAATGTAATTTTGTAATTTGTTCAACAGTTGCTTTAACATCTGATGTTTTTGTAAATGTCATTGATTGTACACTTATTGGTGCATCACCACCAATTAGGACATTTCCTACTTTTATTTGTTTTGTTGGGTATCTTTTTATCATAAGTGGGATTTTATCTAAAATAAATTAAATAAAAGTGAAGTTTAATTTATTAATAAGATGTTATTCTATATGCTTATAAACGAAAGAAAAAAATTTATTATAAGTGAACAATATTGGAAAGAAAAAAGAACTTTTATTTAATTGGAATAGCATTCGTTATATCAACTATATTTGCAATTTTTTTAACAAATATCTATATAAATAACAAACAAAAAGAACTTCTAAAATCAGTATATGACTCTCAACATAAAAATATTTTTGAAAAAACTCAAAATTTAATAAGTGATAAACAAAATACATCTCTAGCTATAGCAATAGCACTATCTAAAGATGAAAATCTATACAAAAATATAGAAAACAAAGAGTTTCATAAGTTAAATTACAAAGAGATTGCAAAATTAATAGAAATCAATTCTAAATATAAAAATATTTGGATTCAAATTTTTGATAAAGATAGAAATAGTATATATAGATCGTGGACAAAAATAAAAGATGGAATTCAATTTAGAGGTGATTTACAAAAAATATCTGCTATAAAAAATATTTCAACTTCAATAAGTGCAGGATTATTTAATGTAGGAATAAAAGCACGAACTCCTATATTTGATCAAAATAACAATTTTTATGGAGCTTTAGAAGTTATTACACATTTTGATTCAATTTCAGACGATTTACAAAAAAATGGAGTTAATACTATAATTATCGGTGACAAAAAAATTAATAAAAATTTGAAATACCCTATATTATCAAATCTTTTTATTGATGATTATTATGTTGTAAATCCAAATGTAAATAAAAATATATATGATTATATAATCAACAATGGAATTGAAAAATATATAAAAATAGATGATTATATTGTAGAAAATAATTATTTAATTTCAAAATATCCCCTTTTTGATGAAGATAAGAAAGAGTTAGCTTACATACTAAATTTTATTGAACTAAGTAGCATTGATATAGAGAATATAAGATATATAAAAATACAAAGTATAATGGCTTCTATGATAGCACTTATTGTTATATTTACATTCATATTAGCCTATTACATTAAACAAATAAAATATCAAGACAAAAAAAATAAGATTTTGTTAGATTCTCAACCAAACATAATTATCATCACTGATGGTAAAAAAATAGTTGATGCAAACAATCAACTTTTTAAATTCTTTCCTTTAGTAAAAAATATAGAAGAATTTAGGAATAAATATGTATGTATTTGTAATTCTTTTGAGAATTTAGATAGTGAAGAGTACATAGTTCATAAGGATTATAATGGTAAAAATTGGGCAGAGTATTTATTTGAAAATCAAGATAAAAGCTTTAAAGTAGCTATAAAAGATTCTAATAATGAGCTAAGACATTTTAACGTAAAAACATCTCAAGTTAAGATAGACTTAACTATTGTAATTACTTTTATTGATATTACAAAAGAAATATTACAAAGAGAAAAAGAGATAAATGAACAAAAAGCTATATTTCAACAATCAAAAATAAATGCTGTAACAAATACATTGAATAATATTGCTCATCAATGGCGACAACCTTTAGGAATAATATCTACAATTGCTAGTGGAATTAAACTAAAAAACCATATGAAATCTCTAAGTAAAACCGAATTTGATGAGTCTTGTGAAAAAATTATAGAAAATACACAAAAATTATCAAATACAATAGAAAATTTTACTGATTTTTTTACAAAAGACACTAAAACTTCTAATATATCAATTGTTGAATCAACAGAACAAATAATAGAGTTTTTATCTTCGGTTTTTGAAAAAAACTCTATTATTTGTAAATTCAATCACGATACAGACTTGATGATAACTTGTAACAATGGAAACTTTACAGAAGCAATTTTAAATATCCTTGATAATTCAATCTATGCTCTTACTCAAAATAATAAAGAAGATAATAGATTTATTTTTATAAATTTAAAAAACAATAAACTATCTATAAAAGATAATGCTGGTGGAGTAGATGAGGCTATAATACACAAAATCACTGTACCATATTTTACTACAAAACATCAATCATTTGGTACAGGATTAGGATTATATATAGTTCAAGAAGTATTTGTAAAAAATCTTAACTTCAAAATTGATTTAAAAAATGAGATATTTGATTACAATGGAGTAAAAAATATAGGATTAAACTTTATTATAGATTTTAGTTAAACTTCTCTTTTGATTTTTTTAGATAAAATATTCGCATTATTGATAAAAGGACTGTTCTATGCATGATATTGCAATTTTTGATTTAGTTATTATACTTTTTACTTTATTACTTGGTATCAAAGGACTTTTTAGAGGTTTCATAAAAGAGGTATTTGGAATATTAGGGCTTGTTGGAGCTGTTTTTGTGGGTTCAAGGATTTCAGGTGAGGTTGGTGGACTTGTAGCACCTATCTTAGCTTTAGAGAACCAAGCAACTATAAAGTTAATTGGATTCATAGTTGGTTTTGTAGCTATTTTTCTTATAGTTTATGCTGCTGGTATTGTTGTAAGTAAAATATTTAGTGCAAGTGGTTTAGGAATAATTGATAGAATTTTTGGACTTGTATTTGGAATGTTAAAAATATTTTTAGTTTTTTCAATCATAGCTTACGCACTATATCAGGTTAATTCATTTAAAAAATTGATTGAAGAAAAAACAAAAGATTCTATTATGATGCCATATTTACTAGATGTTGGTTCATATATCATCAAACTTGATACTTCTGCTTTAATAAATAGTGTTGATCAAACTATACAAAATGTTACTGATGGAGAAGTTGATATATCTACAACTCAAGAAGAGATAAAAGAGAGTATTGATTCAAATTTGAATGATATAAAAGATTCAACTCAAGAGATAATTCAAGATAATATCAAAGAAAATATAGATGATGCTAAAGAACAATTAAGAGATATAGCAAATCAAAATAAAGAAAATGAATAAAGGATTTTAAAATTGTTTGAAAATAGATTTATACAACAAAGAATAGAAAAAGCAAAAAACTTAAAAGAGATAGGAGTAAATCCCTATGCAAATGATAGTCATAGAGATTGTACTATTTCTAAATATATAAATGTAAATAGTGATATATTTAAAACTGAATCAAAAAGAGATGAAAATAGAAACTATACAATTGCAGGTAGAATTAAATTTTTTAGACTTATGGGAAAAGCAAGTTTTCTAAAAATAGAAGATGAAAGTGGAATGCTTCAAGTTTATGTAGCAAGAGACAATCTTCAAGAGGGTTTTTATAATGATGTTTTTAAGAAATATATAGAAGTTGGGGATATCATTGAGGTTAGTGGATATCCATTTGTTACAGGTCAAGGAGAGTTATCTCTTCATGTTCATGATTTAAAAATTCTTACAAAAGCTATCTCTCCTCTTCCTGAAAAATTTCATGGAATTCAAGATAAAGAGCTAAGATATAGACAAAGATATTTAGATTTAATTATGAATAGTGAAGTTAGAAAAACATTTCACATAAGAAGTAAAGTTATATCTTTAACTAGAAGATTTTTTGAAAACAAAGGCTTTTTAGAAGTTGAAACTCCTATGATGCACCCAATCGCAGGGGGAGCAAATGCTAAACCATTTGTTACTCATCACAATGCTTTAGGTATTGATAGATTTTTAAGAATTGCACCTGAGTTATACTTAAAAAGATTAATAGTTGGTGGATTTGAAGCAGTTTTTGAAATAAACAGAAACTTTAGAAATGAAGGAATGGATGCAACTCATAATCCAGAGTTTACATCTATTGAATTTTATTGGGCTTATAAAACTTATAAAGATTTAATTGAATTGACAATTGAATATTTTGAATATTTATTTGAACATTTAAATCTTCCTACAACATTGCCTTATGGAGATTTAAAAATAGATTTTACAAAGTTTAGTGAAATTCCACTAATTCAATCTTTATACGAAATTGGTGATGTTCCAAAAGATATAGTTGAAGATAAAACAAAAATTTTAGAGTTTTTAAAAGCAAATAAACTTGAAGCAAATGATAAATTAAATTTAGGGCAACTTCAAGGAGTTCTTTTTGATGAATTTGTTGAAAGTAAACTTATAAATCCTACATTTATCACGGAATATCCCGTTGAAATTTCACCACTTGCAAGAAGAAATGATGAAAAACCACATTTAACAGATAGATTTGAATTATTTATTGCAGGTCGTGAAATAGCGAATGCATTTAGTGAGTTAAATGACCCACTAGATCAACTTCAAAGATTTGAAGGGCAAATGGCTGCAAAAGATAGTGGAGATGATGAAGCACACGAGATGGACGAAGATTTTGTAAATGCACTATCTTATGGTATGGCTCCAACAGCTGGACAAGGAATAGGAATAGATAGACTTGTAATGATGCTTACAAATCAACATTCAATAAGAGATGTTTTATTATTCCCAGCTATGAAACCAATAAAACAAGAAATAGATCTTCTAGCAGATGAAGAGTAAAATTTAATTCAAGGATACGCTATGCAAATAAGTGGAGATGATTTTTTAAAAAAAGTTCAACTAAAACAAGAAAAAGATGAACTAGAGAAAAAATTAAATGAACTTGATGAAACGAGGATATCTATGGGTAATATAAATCTTACAAACAACCTGAACAATGCATATAAGGGTATGAATAACAATGATATAGATGAGATGGATAGATTACAAAGAAATATTGAATTTGATGAAAGCAATCATGAATTTGATAATATTATGTTAAATCAGCCATTAGGCAATCAAGAAGATAACAAGAAAAAATACTTAATATTAGGTATTGTACTTGTAGTATTATTTTTACTAACAATTATTATTATAAGACTTTTATCTGGTGATAGTAAAAAAGAAGATTCATTTACATCAAATAATACTGATTCCTCTCAAATGAAAACATTATCTGAAAATAGTAATAGTATAGAAGATAGATATCAAAGAATTCTTGATGATAGAGCAAAAAAAGATGGTGATAATATAAACTCTACTAGCACTTCAACAGATAAATTAGATGCAATGAAAGAGCAAGAAAACACAACAACTTCTTCTATACAAGCACCTTTAAATGAGATAAAACAAGAAGATGGAATATCAAATGAAGCTATTGAAGATACTATTAAAAAAATAGAAGAAAAAAAAGCTTCAACTCCAAAAACTGTAGAAACACCAAAACAACCAACTACTAAAACTACAACTGAACCTAAAAAATCTATTAGAGATTTGGTTGAAGGGAAAGCTGGTTCAGAGGTATCTTCATCTGCAAGTGGTTTCTTTGTGCAAATTGGAGCATTTTCAAAAAGACCAAATGATAGTTATCTGCAAAGTATTTCTAAAAATGGTTTTTCATACAAGATTATTCAAGATACTGTAAATGGAAAAACTTTCAATAAAGTGTTAATAGGTCCTTATAACTCAAGAACAGCAGCACAGAATGAAGTTTCATCTATAAAAAGTAGATTAAATATACAAAATACTTTTATAGTAAATCAGTAAGAATAGTTTTATGAATTTTTATAATAAAACCCTATTTTTAGACCAATTTACTCCTGTATCAATATATGAAAAAGTAAAAAACATCTATAAAGATGAAATTACTTTTTTATTTGAAAGTACTATAAGCTCTTCAAATAATGGTAATTTTTCTTATATTATCATAGGAGCAAGAGAGCGAATTTGGTACAAGGATAATACTTGTTATTTTCTAAATGAAAATGGGCAAACAAATATTGTAGAGAGTAATCCTTTAAAATTTTTACAAAAATATTATAAAAATTTTGATAAAGAGATTTACAAAAATAAATCAAATGAATTAGGAATTGGTCTAATAGATGGATTTATAGGGAATGTTGGTTATGACATAAGTAAAGAGTTTGAACCAAAGCTAAAAGTTTCTATGCAAAATTTAAAAGATGAGTTTAATATTCCTGATTTGGATTTAATTCGTCCAAATATAATCCTAGCCTATTCACATAAAACTTCAAAATTAGTTATTTTAACTTCTGTTGAAAAATATAAAAATGAGATAGAAAAAATAGAAAATGAACTTTTAAAACCATACTCTTATACTTCAGTAAAAAAAGCACAAATTTTAGATGAAGGTAAATTTAACTACTCAAAAGAGCAGTTTTTTTCTATGGTTGAAAAATCAAAAGAGATGATAAAAAGTGGTGACGTTTTCCAGATATTGATGTCAAATAGATTTATTCAAGGTGCTATTGTTGATCATTTTAGTTTTTATAGAGCATTAAGAAGTAAAAATCCTAGTCCATATTTGTATTTTCTTGAGTTTGAAGATTTTTCTATTGCAGGAAGTTCTCCTGAATCAATGGTTAGATTAAATGATGGTCAAATACTTTTAAGTCCAATTGCAGGAACTAGAAAAAGAGGTTCAACACCACAAAAAGATTTAGATATGGAAGATGAACTAATCAATGATAAAAAAGAGCGTGCAGAACACTTGATGCTTGTTGATTTGGGAAGAAATGATGTAGGAAGAGTAGCTCGTGCTGGAAGTGTAAAAGTAACAGATTTAATGAGAATAGAAAAATATTCTCATGTTATGCATATAGTTTCAGATGTAGAAGCAATACTTGATGAAAAGTATGATATGTTTGATTTATTTATGGCAACTTTCACAGCTGGAACTATGACTGGAGCTCCTAAAATAAGAGCAATGGAATTAATAGCATACTTTGAAGGAATAAAAAGAAGTTTTTATTCTGGAAGTGTGGCTTACTTTGGATTTGATGGAAATATGGATAGTGCTATAACTATTAGAACAACAATGCTTACAAAAGATAAAGTAATTTTTCAAGCAGGAGCTGGTGTTGTTGCAGATTCAAAGAATGAAGATGAATACTTAGAAGTTCACAATAAACTTGCAGCAAATATTTCAACATTAAAAGATTTATCATAAAGGAAAATTATGCTTTTAGGTGTAAACATAGATCATATTGCAGTTTTAAGAGAAGCTAGAAAAATAAATGACCCAAATCCAATTGATGCTTTGAGTATTTGCAAGTTAAATGGTGCTGACCAAATAACTATACATTTAAGAGAAGATAGAAGACATATTCATGATAATGATGCAAAAGCTATAATTGAACAATCAAGCCTTCCAGTTAATTTAGAATGCTCTATAAATGAAGACATAATAGATATAGTTTGTAAACTTAAACCTTATAGAGCAACTTTAGTTCCTGAAAATAGAGATGAAGTTACAACTGAAGGTGGACTTGATTTAGAAAAAAATTTTGACAAAATAAATAAAACAATAGAAAAGTTAAAACAACACGAAATTGAAGTCTCTTTATTTATAGACCCAACTATAAAATCAATTGAGTTATCAAATATGCTAGAATCTGATTTTGTAGAACTTCATACTGGAAGTTTTGCAAATATTTATGCTATGCTTTATACAAATATAAAATCAACTCATCATAGTATAAAAGAGTTAGAATTAAGTAAAGAAGAGTTAAAAAACAGACTTGATAAAAGTTTAGAAGATTTGAGAAGTGCTTCAAATTTTGCTTCAAATCTAGGATTAAAAGTTGCAGCTGGACATGGATTAAACTATCAAAATGTTAGTTTAATTTGTCAAATTCCAGAAATTATAGAGTTAAATATAGGACAAAGTATCATAGCAAAATCAGTTTTTACAGGTTTAGCAAGTGCTATAAAAGATATGAAAGAGATTATTTCAAAGTGAACTTACCAAAAATTGCTATAAGCATAGGAGATTTAAATGGTATTGGTATAGAAATAGTTCTAAAATCACACAGTGAAATATCTCATATTTGTAAACCAATATATTGTATAAATAAAAATATGCTTCTTCAAGCTTCAAAACTATTAAATATTGAAATTCCAGAAAACTTTGAACTTTTTGAAACAAAAGGTGAATTCGATATAAAAGCTGGAACTGTTTCAAAAAAATCTGGTAAATACTCTTATAATTCATTTATGGATGCTATAAAATTAGCAAGTAAAAAAGAGGTAGATGCTATTTGTACTCTTCCAATAAATAAAGAGTCTTGGAACAAAGCAGATATAAGATACAAAGGTCATACAGAAGTTTTAAGAGATTATTTTGGAAAACATGCAATTATGATGTTAGGATGTGAAAAAATGTTTGTTGCACTTTTTACAGAACATATCCCTTTAAAAAAAGTATCAAAAAAGATAGAAACTGAAGATTTAACAAAATTTTTAGTAGATTTTTACAAAAATGTAAAAGGTGACAATATAGCTGTTTTAGGATTGAACCCTCATGCTGGAGATAATGGTGTTTTAGGGGATGAAGAAGTAGAAATTTTTAAAGCTATAAAAAAAGCAAATAAATATTTTGATAAAAATATATTTAAAGGTCCTTTAGTACCTGATATAGCTTTTTCTCCAATGTCAAGAAAAAACTTTAAATATTTTGTTGCGATGTACCACGACCAAGGATTAGCTCCACTAAAAGCTTTATACTTTGATGAAAGTATCAATGTAAGTTTGAATTTACCAATTATAAGAACAAGTGTTGATCATGGAACAGCATTTAATATAGCTTATAAAAATGAGAAAATAAATACTCAAAGCTACATAAACGCAGTAAAAGAGGCTATAAATTTAAGCAAAAGATGAAACTTTTAGAAGAAAATTATGAAATAAACTTCTCAAAAATAAACTTTTTAGAAAGAAAAGAGAAGATAACAAAAAATAAAACTATAATTTGTGGAGCTTGGAAAACAGGGAAAAGCTATCTAATTTATGATTTTTTATCAAACTTCAAAACAGATGAATATCTTTATATTGACTTTAATGATTTAAAAAATAGCCATATAAAAAATGAACTACAATTTCTACAAGAATTTATAGCTAAAAATAGTATCAAAGTTTTAGTTTTAGAAAATATCGATGATATTTTTAGCTTACCAAATTGCGAAAATATTATCATATCATCATCAAAAAATATTCAAATAGAAGGTTTTTCAAATATAAATTTATTTGCTTTGGATTTTGAAGAGTATTTACTTTTTGACAATAAACACCAAAATATAACACAAAGTTTTAATAGCTTTTTAAAATATGGAAATTTTGCAGAACTGATAAATATAGATGAACAAAAAAGAAATCAACGACTTCAAGAGATAATAAAATTAGGAATAAAAGATAGTGTAGATTATGAAATATTTAAAATTCTAATAGAGAATATAGATGAGAAAAAATCAATATTTCAACTTTTCAACTCTTTAAAAACAAAAATAAGAGTTTCAAAAGATAGATTTTATGAAGTATGTAAAGAGTTTGAAGATAAAAAAACAATATTTTTTATACCAAAGTACAACCAGGATAAATCACTAAAAAAAATATACTCCTATAATCATGCTTTTTTCAGTGCAATAAGCTTTACAAAAAGATTTAAAAATGAGTTTACAAATATGGTATTTTTAGAACTCTTAAAAGAGCAAGATATTTACTATTTGGATAATGTAGATTTTTATATAAAATCACAAAATCTTTTTGTTATAGCTATACCATTTTTCAACTCAAATCTAAATGCAAATTTACTCAAAAAAATTATCAAAAGTGCGTTAGAACTACAAGTTAAAAAAATAGAAATAGTAACCATTTCAAACCAAGAAAATATCAAAAATAGTGATATAAAAATAGATATTATTCCATTTTATGAGTGGGCTTTAGGGTGAAATTAAGATAGATTTTAAAATATTTTGATACTATTTCAGCTTAAAGCAACTCTTTGGTCAAGGGTTGCTTTTTTTATGCTAAAAATTATCTTTTTAAGTTGATAAGAGTACTTAATAACTCATCTGAGGTTGTAATAGACTTTGCATTTGCTTCAAAAGCTCTTTGGAAAACCATCAGATTTACTAAGCTTTCACTTAACTCTGCTTTACTTAACTCTAAAGCTTGTCCTTTTACACCTGAAGTATTATTGTTGTTTGTACTAAATATTGCATTTCCAGACTCTTGAGTTTGTTTAAAATTATTCTCTCCAACTGCTTCAAGTCCACGATTGTTTGTAAATCTTGCAATTGCCAATTGACCAACTGCATACTCAACTCCACCATCTTTTATAGTTATAAGTCCCGTTTCATCTACTCTAAATGATCCAAATTTACTATCTGAGATGTCTAATTTATCAAGTCTTAACTGTAAACTATCATGAGTTGAAGATTGATCTACTCTAGTAGTTATTTCCATAAACTCTGCACCTGCTCCTTTTCTTCCAGAGTAATCAGGGTTTACCTCTATAAATTTCTTATCCAAAGGCCATTCAGGTACAGGTAAAGCTGCATATGTAATTGCTGGTGTATTAGAAAATCCTACATAACCAGTTTCTCCAGCTTTTTCATTTATTCTAACATTTCCTGAATCTACAGTTATACTATATCTATTTGATAATGTACTATTTTTATCTAATTCAGCTTGTAATTTACTAGCAATTTCACTAGCAGTTGCATTTTCACTAGTAGTTATAGTTAATGGTGTACCATCAAGAATTAAAGAAACTTCTGTTTTAGATTTATTTGCTCCTAAATCTATTTCAAAACTTATTCCTTGTGGAATTCCAATAGCAGTAGTTCCAGTAGATGTAAATGTTCCACTACCTTATACATTTCCATTTAAAAGCTTTGTAGCGTTTACAGGATCAAATGGAGCTTGTATTCTTACTTGGTTAATGCTAATAGTATCTGCTCCACCAGCAGTTACCGTAATCAAATTTGATAAAACAGTATCAGCACTTATTCTTGATATAAGATTATCTCTTATATCAGTAATTCCTCCTGAATATGCTGGTGTTGGAACAACTGTTCCTGTATATGGTGGTGTTGTATAACTAATACTTCTTCCTGCAAAAGCAAATGTATATGTTGTATTCCAATTTGCTGCAGTAGTTATTTGGAAATTTCCTTCATCTAAATCAGTTGCAGTTAATGGAAAATTATTTGTATTCAATGTACTTAAAATATCTGAAGGTGTTGTAATAGCCAAATTACTTTCTAGTTTTCTCTCTTTTAAAGAAGTTATTGTAAAGTTACCATTAGTATCCATTGCACCTAGTTCTAATTCAAATCCTAAATTATTTGGATCAGTATTAAAATTATCTATTGCAGTTTGAAAATCTTGATAAATATTAGCCATACTTCCACTAACAGTATTTCCTACATTAAAAGGTATTGTTACAGTTTTTCCACTACCAGCATCAATAGTATATTGATAACTTGTATTATCTACTAAGGTATTTAAACTTACTGTTGGTGTTACAATTATCTTTGGATCAAACTCTATATCATAGTTTTTATCATTTGTTTCAATAACCAAATATTTATCATTTAAAACTTTTGCTGTTATATAATCACCCAATTGAACACCTGTTGTAGTTGTACTATTATTTATAGCTTGAGCTATTTGTTCTATTGTAGAACCTGCTGGAATTGTTATAGGCATTGCATTTGGTGGTGTATTTCCATCATTTGGTACTGGAATAACTTGTTCTAAATCTTTATCATATATATCAATAGTAAAAGTAAAAGCATTACCTGGAAGTCCAGCACTTCCATATAAATCCTGTGTTGTATATACACTTTGTTGATTTCCACTAACCAATTGTGAAAGAGCATCTCTTGCATTTTCAAGAGCAGCTTTTCCTGAACCTTCAACTGCTAATGCTGTTGATTGGAATGTTCCTCTTACTGTTGTTTCTGTACCACCTAATATCTCACTAACAGAAGTTATTTTAAACTCTTTTCCAGGGATTAATGATTCTATTTGAATAACACCTTGAAGCATATCTGATATTTTTGTTGATTCATCATATTGTGCATTTATATCCAAAATATCTGATGTAGGATCTGTAGTATTTTTAGCCATATATGCTACAAGTCCACCATTTCCAGAATTTGATATTTTATCTGCTAAAGCTTTATATGTCTCTATTTTACCTGCAACTTTATCATAATAAGATATTGCAGTTTCTTGATCCAAACTAGGTAATGAATCTATAGTAGCAGGATCTACTAAATTATGAAGAGTTCTCTCATCAGTACCTAAAGAGTCCCAAATTTCTTGTCTATATATTTCTGTTGTTTTTGTTACTTCAAATTTTTGATTATATACATTTCCATCTATAGTAACCTCTATAGAATCACCTTGTTTTCCTATAAGAGATGTTGGAGGAAGTCCTGTCCTAAAGTTTACTTGTGATATTTGTGAAGATGATCCTTTTGATAATGCTTCTGGATCTTCTTGATATTTTTGAAGCCATTTATCATAGTTTTCTTGTGCTAAATAAATATCTTTTAACTTTGAAGATTGTGTTTTTTGCCCTGCTCCACTAAATACTGCAACAGCATCTGATTTAGCAGTTTCATTAAAATCTGTAGTTTTTCCAGCTATTGTTTCTATATAATCTTTGTGTCTTACTATGACATTTCCAACATTTTTTATATAATCATCTGTAAATCTTGTGGCATTTTGATTTGTACTTTTTACATCATTTTTTGGATCAATTCTACTCATAGACCAACCTTGAACTTCATCTCCTCCAGCTGTTTGTAAAGTACCACTTTCTCCCATTCTAAAATTTCCAGCTCTTGTATAGAAAGTTTCAGCTGTTCCTAGAGTGTTTTTATTTGTAACTTTAAAAAATCCATCACCTTGAAGCATAATATCATAACTAGCTCCAGTAATTTTCATAGAGCCTTGTTCAAAAAGTTTTTCTGCATCTTGTACAAAAGAACCTTTACCAATACTATTTTGGTAAACTTGGTCTGCAAAAGAAACTCTTCCTGATTTATATCCAACTGTATTAACATTAGCTATATTATTTGATTCATTGTCTAAAGCTGTTTGATGTGAAGCTAATCCTGATATTCCAGTCCATAATGCACCTATCATAATTTATCCTTTATTTTTTAGATATCTATAATAATTGCAAAATTTATTGGGCTATAAAGCAAATATAGTTTTATTAATAAGCAAATTTATTTTATTAATATACTTATAAAAATAGGGTGTAAAATGGAAGTTTATGAGAAACTAAACTATATTTTAAAAGAACAAAAGATAAGTAAAAGAAATTTTTCAAATAAATTAAGAGATTTAGAGCCAAAATTAAAAACAACTGGTAATATACCATCTGAAAATACTATTTATAGTTATTTATCAGGAAGGATAACTATTCCAATAGAATTAATACCATATATTGCAGATGTTTTAAATATAACAGAACAAGAACTTTTTGATACCTCAAATTATTCAAAAAAAAGATATATCAATTATTTTGTAAAAAATATTCAAAAAGTCGATAAAGTTGATTTTGAATATTTTAAGAATTTAATTGATAATAAAATAAATAATAATTTAAAAGAAGATTCTAATGTAGATTTTTATAAGTTAAAAGAACTTTTAAAATATGCTCCAACTAGTTTTATAAATAAGCTAATTGATAGATTAGAAGAATTTAAAACATTGGATAACATAGATTTTAAATAAAAACTACTTACTATTTTTAAATTTCTTATATTGATACAAAATACCATCATCAAAAGCTACCCATTTTGAAGCAGGCAGTTTTGCTTTTTTTAAAACATTATTTGTCCAAGTGTTACAAGTGTGAAATATACTATAACTTCCACTAGCTTCATAAAAAGAGTCATTTTCTCCATATTGTGCAGTTGTTTTTATATTTATTGGTTTATCATTTTCATATTTTAAAGATTCTTTCACACTTTGAACTATTGACAAATATTGCTCTTTTGAAATATTTATAGAGTAAGTTAAATCATCTTCAAAAATATCTTTATAATATGTGATATGAAAAGCTGCATTTCCAAGTCCTGTTCCAGCTATAAGTGCTGTTGAAACTTTTAGTTCAGCCCAAGTTGGAGTATCCAAATAAAACCCTTTATCTCCCCATCCAATAGAAATATATTCAAAATCATCACTTTGACTTTTTGTATCTTCAAAAGGAAAATATTCATTCCAAATAAAAACATAATTTTTTAAAGGAAGTACAATATCTGTATGAACACCATTTGATTTTATAAAAATTTTATAATCACTACCCTTTAATTCATAATTTTGACTAACTCTTGACAACATAAACTCACTTGAAATATATAAAATCACAAATAAAAATATAAATATCAAACTAAAGAATATAGTTTTTAAAAGATTTTTCAAGATAATCTCACTTTCTAATAATTGTTTACTTAATTTTTATATTTTATTTATAAAAGTATGGTTAAAATGACGAAATACAAGCTAAATCAGTAATTTTTATTAATTTGAGGGGAAAATGAAAAGACTTTTTATCGTAAGACATACTACAAAGAATCGTGAAAATCTAAACGAATATGATTATGATATAGAGCTAACTCAAGAAGGAAAACAAAAAGCTCAAGATATGGCAAAAGAGTTAGCTTTGTCAAATCCAAATATTGACTTGATTGTAGCAAGTCCAGCTATACGTACTAGACAAACTGCTGAAATTTTTGCACAAGAGTTGTCTTATGATAAAACAATTATGCTAAATGAAGTTTTATATATGGCATTTGTAAATGAACTAATCGAAACTATAACTTACACTTATGACACTGTTGATACTATGCTCTTAGTTGGTCATAATCCATCTTTAACAGCTTTAGCTTTAACTTTAGTTGGATTTAAAGAGAAGTTTGAAGAAGGTGCTATTATGCAAATAGATTTTGATTGCAATAGTTGGATAGATATAGATAAAACAAATGCAAATTTAGTAAGCTATAAAAAATAGCTTACTTTATATTCTTATCCATCAATGCTATTGTTGCCAAATTTGTAAGTTCCATCAAAGTTTTTGTATCAAGTTGTCTATCACCAATTACAAAAGAGAAGATTTCTACAAAGTTATCTTTACCCCAGTTTCTAAGTTCTTTAACATTTAAAAACTCGTTCGTTGTCAAAACTTCACCTTTTTTATTTTTAATAGTTATTTTTGCACTATCACTATTTTCAAAATTGCCTTTTATACCATCATTATTTTTGATTTGATAACTTACAACTGCATCAAAAATCTTACCAGTTACTAAGCTTCCATCATCAACAACTTTTTTTGGGAAACCACTATCGTTTAAAAATTTATCCCATTTATCTGCAAATAAAGTTGTTGAAGTCAAAAGTAAAATAAAAATTACAAATTTTTTCATATCATTTTCCTAAACAAAATTCACCAAACATTACATCTAGCATCTCATCATTTTCATAAGGTCTTGTAATGTTTGATATTTCATACAATGCTTCTGTTATAAAATGTGCAAAAAACTCCAATTCTCCACTATGCAATGGATTTTTAGATAAGTTTATATTTTCTAAACAGTTTTCAACACTTTTTATTTGTCTTTTTGAAACTAAAGTTAATTCATCTTCTTGTGTATTTTCATCTAATATTTTTTCAACTTTTTTAATAAGTAAATTTATATTGTCTTTTGTTGAAATCTCTATAAAATCAATAATTCTACTTTTATCAAAAGAGTTTTCTAAATCAGATTTATTTAAAACTTTTATAATATTTTTATCACTATTATCATTTAAAAGATTTAAAATTTTTTCATCTTCATCATCACAAATTTTACTATTATCAAATAAAGCAACCACAATATCAGCTTCATTTATAGCTTGAATAGATTTTTCGATACCAATTTGCTCTATTACATCACTTGTATTTTCTCTAATACCAGCTGTATCAACTATTTTTATAATATGAGTTCCTATTTTAACACTCTCTTCAATAGTATCTCTTGTAGTTCCTGCAATATCACTAATAATTGCTCTATCGTAGTTTAAAAGTTTATTTAAAAGGCTTGATTTTCCAACATTTGGTTTTCCAATAATTGCAACTTTAAAGCCACTTAGCATACCTTCTCTTCTTCGACTAGCATCTAAAGTATTTGATAATTTTATTGTGATATTTTCAATCTTCTGATTTATTTTTTCAAATATATCTGTTGGTAAATCTTCTTCAGCATAATCAATACTAACTTCAGTATAAGCTAACATAAAAAGTAAATCTTCTCTTATATCTTCGACAAAATCTTTTAACTCACCTTTTAATTGTCTAGCCAATAGCTTGACAGCATCACTACTTTTTGCCTCTATTATTTTTGATATTGCTTCAGCTTTACTCAAATCAATTTTATTATTTAAAAAAGCTCTTTTTGAAAATTCCCCAGCATTTGCCATTCTAGCACCAAAATCTAAAACAGTATCAACTACTAAATTTGCAATAGCAATCCCACCATGACACTGAAACTCAACAATATCTTCTCCAGTAAAAGAAAAAGGAGCTTTAAAATAGATAATCAAAGCTTCATCAATTAATTCATCATTAGTATTATGTAGATATGAAAGTGTTGCAAAACGAGGTTTCAAACTATCTTTTTTTGAGATTTTTAAAGCTATTTCGAGAGCTTTTTCTCCTGAAACTCGCACTATTGAGATAGAGCCAATTCCAGAAGCAGTAGCAATAGCTACAATAGTATCATCTAAAGTATATTCACTCATCTTTTTGCTTGTACTCATTTACAAGTACATATTTTTCACCTTTGATATTTGTTTTAACAGCAACATATTTATTAGGGAATTCTTCTCTTAATCTTTTTAGTGCAATATGAACTAAAATACCATCTAAAGGTTTTGTTTTAAAACTACCTTTCTCTTTTATCAATTCAATTACAGGATCAAGATATGCACATATAGCTTCTTCTTGATTTTTCAAAAATTCTGCAACTTCAAGTCTTAACATAAGACCATATTTATCATTTATCCAATTAAATAAAATATATGATAGAGCTTTATATCTATAACCTTCTTTTCCTATAAGTAAAGCTGAATCTTCACCTAAAAACTCTATATACAAAGTTTCATTATCATAAAAAGAGACTCTTATATCATCTAATTTAAAACAAGTTGTATCAAATAAAAGATTTAAACCATCTTTTACCTCTTTTAAAATATCTTCTTTAGACTTTTTTATAATAATTTTTGAAATCTCATTTTCTGAATTATCTCCATAAAAATTATCAAAAATCTTCTCTTTTGATTCAACTTTTGGAACTTTTGTAACACTTTCCAAATCTTTTTCAACTATTGGTTCTTCATATATATGTTGATTTGAACTCTCTATTCTTGAACTTACATCTTCTATTTTTACATTTTTATTTTTATAAGATTTTGTAACTAAACTATCTTGTTCTTTTTGAGTTTTACAATAAGCACAAATAATTGCTTTTTTCTTTCCAAACCCTAAAAATCCACTACTTGGTTGTTGAATTACTTCGATTACAAGTTCTGTAATCGAGCAATTAAACTCCAAAGTCGCTAGTTCATAAACCTTTTCTAAACTTTCAGCTTCAAATTTCTTCATCAATTTTTCCTACTTAATTAGCTTTTGCGACTCTTTTTTTCTCAAATATTCTATTCATAGTATATTGTTGAGCAATAGTAAATAAGTTATTTACAAACCAATATAAAGTTAATCCTGCTGGGAACCATATAAAGAAGAATGTGAATATGATTGGTAGCATTTGGAATATTTTCTTTTGTAATTCATCTTGTACTGCTGTTGGTGTAATTTTTTGTTGAATATACATTGTAATACCCATTAAAATTGGTAATACAAAATATGGATCCATCTCTGCTAAATCTTGTATCCATAAAATCCACTCTGCACCTTTTAACTCAATAGCATTAATTAAAACCCTATATATTGCAAAGAATACTGGAATTTGTAAAAGCAATGGTAAGCATCCACCCATAGGATTTGCACCATGCTTTTTATAAAGTTCCATCATATGCATAGACTGTTTTTGTTTGTCATCTTTATATTTAGCTTGAATCTCTTTCATTTTTGGTGCTAATTCTTTAAGTTTTTGCATAGACACCATACCTTTATATGATAAAGGATATAAAACAAGTTTTATCAAAATAGTCAAAATAACAATAGTCCAACCCCAGTTTCCTACATAACTTTGAATAAATTGAAGAAGAGTAAACATAGGTTTTGCAATAAATGTAAACCAACCATAATCAATTACATCTATTAACTCTTTGTTTAAAGCTTCTAAATCTTTATAATTTTTTGGTCCCATAAATCCACTAAAACTAATCGCACTATTTCCGTGAATAAATGCTTGTGGATTATTGTTCTCATCAGGCATAAGAGTAATAGCTAAAGATTTTTGAAAATTATAAACAACAGTTGCATAATATCTATCAAAATTTGATATAAATTTAAGTCCTATTAAATCTTTATTATTTTTTAAATCACTATCTTCTATAACTTCTAGACTATCATCATTTAATTTTGCCATAAAGCCATGAACTGCATACATATCTGCAATTACATCTGGTCTAAATCCATTTGTGATAAAAAATTGTTCATTATTTGTAGAAGTAACTTCTAAATCATAATGTCCATCTGGATAGAAAATGAATTTTTTAGTTAAAACTGTACCACTTAGATTTTGTGTTAAAATTAATTCTTGTTGTTGTGTTGTTGCATCAACATTTGATGAAGTTGCTACCATATCAACTTTAAAAGCTTCATTATTAATATTTCTATTGCTAAATCTAACTTCCAATGGTTTTAATTGATTAGATTTAAATAATTTAATCTGATTTGAATTCTCATCTTTATATTGATGTTCCATTAAAGTTACTTGTGCAACTCTTCCTAAATTATCTATTTCAATAATATTTTTTGCTGTTTTTATTGTAGTAATGATATTTTGACTAGCTTTATCATCAACTATTGGTGCATCTGCACTATTTACTTGAGTAGTAGTATTTGTACTAACTACTTCTGGTGCTTGATTTTGTTGTTGCTCTTGCTCGATTTTAGCTTGAGCCATTCTCTCTTCTTTTTGTGGCTTTAAAACCAAAAACTCATACGCTATAAAAAATACAAAAACCAATACTGTCATTAGTATAAGTCGCTTTTGCATACCATTACTTTGATTCAAATTACTCATTCTATTTCTTCCACTCCCTGTTTTTTACTACTAAATACTTTCCATTTTTTAATGGAACATACCAATATATTATTCTTATTTTTTTATAATTGATATTTTGATTAAATCTCAACTTATTTATAACTGGATAATCAAATCCACCATCAAAAAGTTGATTGCACTTTAAAATGCGTATTATTGTAAAATAAAATGCCTTAAAAAACCCATTATTATCTAGTT
Source organism: Aliarcobacter vitoriensis (assembly GCF_003316695.1). GTDB lineage: Bacteria > Campylobacterota > Campylobacteria > Campylobacterales > Arcobacteraceae > Aliarcobacter > Aliarcobacter vitoriensis. The sequence continues at coordinate 109,140 of NZ_PDKB01000004.1, read as the reverse complement.
GCCATAGTGCATATTGTGAACAAGTTGGATAATATCTACACGAGCCAAAAGAAATTACTGATAAATATTTTTGATAAAACCTTATTAAATATTTAAAAAAGGCTCTCATTTAAGGAGTTCTAATCTTTTTATAGCAAAATCAAAATCTTTTTTTAGTTCTATAAAATTTCTATCTTTGATTGATGATTTTGCAACAAAGATATAATTACCATTTTTTATTTTATTGTCATAAGTTAAAAGTACAGCTCTCATTCTTCTTCTTGCAAGATTCCGTGCAACGGCATTTCCTACTTTTTTAGAAGCAACAAAAGCTATTTTTGTTGTAGTTTGTAAATTAAAAAAAGCGACAAAGCTTGGCGTATGCCAACTTTTGCCGCTTTTGTATAGTTTTGAAAAATCTCTTTGAGTATTTAATCTATACTCTTTGCTTAAACAGCTAATCTTTTTCTACCTTTAGCTCTTCTAGCATTAATTACTCTTCTACCATTTTTTGTAGCCATTCTTACTCTGAACCCGTGAGTTCTTTTTCTAGGAGTATTATGGGGTTGATATGTTCTTTTCATCTTAGTTTTTCCTCAAAATTGCGAAATAAGTTGTGGATTATAGGTAAAATTTACTTAAATTATCTTTAGCTTTAAGATATTTTTACAACAACTTCATCATCTTTTATATCAAATTCTACTTTACTTCCTTCAAAAATCTTATCTTCTAAGATTAAATCAGCAAGTTTATCTTCAACTATTTCATAAATTGCTCGTTTTAATGGTCTTGCTCCATAAACTGGGTCAAAGCCTATTTTAGCAATATACTCTTTTGCTTTTGATGTTAAAGATATAGTTATATCTTTCTCTTTTACTTTCTCTTTTATATTGTTAAATAATATATCTACAATATTTGTAATAGCACTTAAATTTAATTGTTCAAATATCACAATATCATCAAGCCTATTTAAAAATTCAGGTCTAAAATGAGATTTCAATTCATCTAAAACCGCTTTTTTTCTTTGTTCTTTATCGTTAATTTCAATTATTCTTGCACTTCCTATATTTGAAGTTAAAATAATAATTGTATTTTTAAAATCAACTGTAACACCTTTATTGTCAGTTAATCTTCCATCATCTAAAACTTGAAGTAAAATATTAAATACATCTGGATGTGCTTTTTCTACCTCATCAAATAAAATAACACTATAAGGTTTTCTTCGTACTGCTTCAGTTAATTGTCCACCTTCTTCATATCCAACATAACCTGGAGCTGCTCCAACAAGTCTTGAAACAGCGTGTTTTTCCATATATTCACTCATATCAAATCTTATAAGAGATTTTGGGTCATCAAATAAAAACTTAGCTAAAGTTTTTGCACTTTCAGTTTTCCCAACTCCAGTTGGTCCTAAAAATAAAAAACTTCCTATTGGTCTTGAAGTTTCACTAAGCCCTGCTTTATTTCTTTTAATTGCCCTGCTAATTGCTTTTATAGCTTCATCTTGTCCAATAACATCTTGTTTTAAAACTTCTTCAACTTTTAAAACTTTTTGTTTTTCACTATCCATCATTTTATTTACTGGGATTCCTGTCCATCTTGAAACTATACTTGCTATTGACTCTTCATCAACACTATTTCGCAACAGAGTTCCCTCTTTTTGCATTCTATCCCATTTTTCAGAGTTTTCTTTTATTTTTGTTTCAAGTGCTGGGATTTCTCCGTACTCTATTTTTGCTGCTTCTTCAAATTTTGATTCACGTTTTGCAATATTTGCTTTTGTTTTTAACTCTTCAATTTTTGCTTTTAGCTCACTTGTAGCATTAAATGTTTGTTTTTCATTTTCAAATCTAGCCTCAAGATTTTGTTTCTCTTCATTTTTATTTGCTAACTCTTTTTCTATTTCAACAAGTCTCTCTTCATTTTTTTTATTTTTTTCCATTTTAAGAGCTTCTTTTTCTACATTTAAAGTTTGAATCTCTCTTTTAATTACTGAAAGTGCTGTTGGTTCACTCTCTATTTGCATTTTAAGTTCTGCTGCTGCTTCATCTATTAAATCTATTGCTTTATCAGGTAAAAATCTATCAGTTATATATCTATTTGATAGTTTTGCAGCTGCAACCAATGCACTATCATTTATAGTAACATTATGGTGTGCTTCAAGTCTTTCTTTTATACCTCTTAAAATTTGTAAAGCTTCATTTACTGTTGGCTCATCAACTTTTACTGGTTGAAATCTTCGCTGCATTGCTGCATCTTTTTCAAAATATTTTCTATACTCTTTTAAAGTTGTTGCACCAATAGTGTGAAGTTCACCACGAGCCAGACTTGGTTTTAAAATATTTGCTGCATCCATACTGCCTTCACTTGCACCTGCTCCAATAATTGTATGAATCTCATCTATAAAAAGTATTATATTTCCAGCTTTTTTTACTTCATCGATAACTGATTTTAGTCTATCTTCAAATTCACCTCTATATTTTGCTCCAGCAATCAAAGCACTCATATCAAGAGTAATTACTCTTTTATTTAATAAACTTGTAGGAACATCTTTATTTACTATTTTTTGAGCTAAGCCTTCAGCTATTGCAGTTTTTCCAGTACCTGGTTCTCCTAAAAGTATTGGATTATTTTTTGTTTTTCTTATCAAAATTTGCATCATTCTAGTGATTTGTTCATCTCTTCCAATAACAGGGTCAAGTTCACCATCGATTGCTTTTTTGTTTAAATCTATTCCATATTTACTTAAAGCCTCTAAGTTATCATCACCACTATTACTATCTATAGTTTTCCCAGCACGCATAGCTTCAAGTTCTTTTTTTGCCTCTTTTAAATCTATATATTTTCCTAAAACATCTTTTATTGTTTGATTATCAAAGTTTGAAACAAGCCAAGTATCAATAGCTATAAATTTATCTCCATTACTTGCCATTTGACCTTGTGCTTTTTGAAAACTTTCATAAAGCTCCCTTGAAAGTTTTATATTCTCCTTTGTAACACTACTTACACTTGGAAGTTTACTTGCATTTGATTTTGCTTCAAGTTCAATAGCTGCTTTATTTACATTCATTTTATTTAGTAGTTGATTTAATACAGAATTTGTATTTGTCAATAAAGCCCAAAGTATATGCACAACTTGTACTTCTTGGTTTTTATTATGTAAAGCTAAAGCAACACTAGAGTCTATTGTTTCAGCTAGTTGATTTGTCATTTTTTCAAATATATTTTCTTTCATTTAGCACTCCTTATATTTAACTGCCAATAAAATTATATAACTTTAGTCTATCTTTGTCAAGTCTTAATAGAAATATATCTTTTATTATAATACTTTTTAAAAAATTTTTAAAGGCTTTTATGAAAAATTTATGTGGAATTGATGAAGCGGGAAGAGGACCACTTGCGGGTCCAATGGTAGTTGCTGGTGTTATACTTTTAGAAGATATTGTGGGATTAAATGACTCAAAAGTTTTAAGTGAAAAAAAAAGAGAAAAATTATTTGATGAAATAATTGAGAAATCAAAATATCATATAGTTTTTAGTAGTGCTAAAGAAATAGATGAAAAAGGTATAAGCTATTGTCTAAAAAACTCTATTTTAGAGATAATGGAAAATTTAAAAGAGTTTACAAGCGCATTTTTGATGGATGGAAATACAAATTTTGGGATACAAACTTTACAAAAAGAGATAAAAGCAGATGCAAAATATGCACAAGTAAGTGCTGCTTCAATCTTAGCAAAAGTAAGTCGAGATAGATTTATGGATGAAATTTCATCACAATACCCAAAATATGATTTTCACAAACACAAAGGTTATGGAACAAAAGCTCATATTGAAGCTATAGAAAAGTTTGGAAGAAGTGATATTCATAGACACACTTTTAAATTAAAAGCTTTAGGTGAAACTTAATAATATTTTATATTAAGTTCGGTTATAGTTATTAAATTTTTATTTTATTAAGGAGCAAATTTGAAATCAAAAATAAATATTTACACAATTCTTTTAATTGTAATGTTAGCTTTTAGTGGTTGTGATACTAAAATTGAAACAAAAGATGAAATAAGTTTAGCAGGTAAAATTTTCGAATATGATTATGGAACAGCTGGTTATCGTGTAGAGTATAAATCAGATGATGTACTTCACTGGAAAGCTATCAAAGGTGAGGAAACTGGTAGAGAATCTGATGAAGCATATAAAATGCAAAAGCTTGGTGAAAATGTATATTTTGTATCTTGGGTTGAAGCAGATGGGCTTGGTGCAAGTATCGTTCTGAATCTTAAAGAAAATAAAGTGAATGCTTTTTTGAAAATCGATAGAGAGATTATTCCTCTAAGTGGAACAGTAACTATTATAAAATAAATTATTTTGAATAATTCTGAAGTTTTAACTCTGGAATTATTCAAAACAGAACTAGTTTTCAGATATTTCCTTTATGTAGTTTCTTATTTCATATTTTCTATCGTATAGTAAACCTTCTTTTTTCATTCTTTCTCTATCCATAACATCAATTTTTATAGAGTTAAATATTTCATATATATCTTGGTTAAATTGATTTTGCATATTTTTTAAAATTTGTTCTTTTGTTTCATTATTATTTTTAAATATACTATTCTCAGGATTATAGCTGTATGAATAGGATAAATGTAAAAGTTGTTCGTATGTATTTTGGATTGGTTCTAAACTATAAAAGCTACAATAAGTTTCAAACAGTTGAGTAACTATTTTCTTTTTACCAGTAGAAATGTTATATATATTAGAAAGTTCATTCCACTCTAATGTCCTACATTTCATTCCATCTATATAATCTACAAAAGCTCTATTGTATCTTTTTCCATAGCGTTTAGTATATTCTATAATATTTTTATTTTCATTAACTTCTTTCTCAAAAAGTTCAAGATTTTCTTTGTTGAAATATTTATTAGAATCAAAAAGATATGTTTCTGATGAATGTTTGATATGCACCATCTCTTTCATCTCATCTGGAATATCTCGAATCAAAACAATTCTATCTAAATGATCGATAACTTTCCCAGTAAATGGTATGCTCATATTATTTGGAGCACTTACAGACAAAACTTGTCTTTTACTAGAAATCCTTATATTATCAAGCATATTTGTAGTTGATAAATATCCTTCTTCTTTTACTACACAACCAACAAATAAAAAACTTATTAAAATTAATACTACTAGATTTTTCATTTTTTATACCTATAAGTGCTACTAATCATTTTGTTTTAAAGCTAGAGTTTAATAAAAAGTAAGTCTTTAAGATTAGCAAATTTATTAATTTCTTATATATATATTCCTAATGTTAATATTCTAAATCAAATAAATAAATTTTATTTTTTCTCTATAACTCCAGTAAAGTTCTTATAATCAAGATGAGTTTTATATAAATATGAAATATTAATTTGGAAAAATATATTTAAAATAATTATATTAGTTTATTAAATTCTTCTTGTAATAATTGTCTATTCATTTCTCTAATAACTTTTAATGCAATTTGGTATTCTTCTTTTGAAATATTATCAAGGGAACAACATAAATTATGATCCGAAATTCTATCTAATTCATCTTTTAAATCAAATGCTTTTTGACTAGCTGATATAATAGTCGTTCTTTTATCTTTTGGGTGCTGAGACTTTTCAATATACCCATTTTCATTCATTCTTTTTAATATCATAGTTATATTTGAAGCATCTGATGAAGTTTTTTTACAAATTTCGCTCTGGCTCATTGCTTGATTATCAAATAATAATTTTAATATTTGGCTTTGTTCGAATGTTAAATTATATTTCTTAAGCTTTTGTGTCATATTTTTTTTAAATCTTAAATAAACATTCGAAACACTATCTATTATACAATCTTGAATTTCTAAATTATTTTTCATATTTGGAGTATACATTTTTTAAAATTAAACTTTAATTCCTATTATATATTTAACTAAATAGTTAACTCATTAACTATTTAGTTAAATATTGGCATAATTCAATCAACTATTATTTTATAGTTAATTTTAATATAAGGAATATAATTATGCTATTCGTACCTACATTAGAAAGTCTTTGGTTAAGCTGTATATTAGCTATTGCTACAAGTATTATATCTATTACCGTTACACAAACAGAAGTAACTCGTCCGTTAAGAGAATTTCTAAATAAAAAAAGTAAATTCTTTGGATACCTATTTTCTTGTTTTTATTGTCTTTCTCATTGGATTGTTTTTATACTTGTATATTTATATCATATACAATTAGTCCCATCTGAAAATTTCTTTATAAATTTTGCAGTAACAAGCTTCTTTATAATAGGACTTTCTACACTGTTTAGTGGGTTTGTTTTTAAAGTTAAAATTCTTGCAATGAATCGACATAAAGCAGAAATAGACATGTTAGAGAAAATGAAAACTAACTAATAATTAAATCATCCATTTACAAGTTATATTTTGGAAATGGATGATTTTAAAGAGATTAATATGTTTTACTCATATCTTAAAGCTTCGATAGGATTTAATCTTGCAGCCTTTCGTGCAGGGAAATATCCAAACACAACTCCTATTAATGTAGAGAATACGAAGGAAATCAATATTATTTGCTCATTTATGATAAATGGTAATTGCATAACATTTACAACTCCATATCCAATTCCAAGCCCCAAGAAAATACCGATAATCCCACCCCAAGTTGATAAAACTATCGCTTCAACTAAAAACTGCATTAAAACTTCATTTTCCATAGCTCCAATAGCAAGTCGAGTACCTATTTCTCTTGTTCGTTCAGTTACAGAAACAAGCATAATATTCATAATACCAATTCCACCAACAAGTAAAGAAATACCAGCAATAGAACCCAACAAATATGTAAGCATAGTTGTAGTTGATGTCATTGTTTCTAAAATATCTTTCATATCTCGAATATGAAAATTATCTGGCTCTCCTATTTTTATGGCTCTACGCTCTTGCATTAGCGATGTTATATCTGTTTTTGCGTCTTCAATATATTGCTCTTGTGTAATTGATATAATTACAGATGAAACATCTTTCTTACCCAAAATTTTTCTCTGAAACATACTTACAGGAACAATAACTATCTCATCTTGATCATTTCCAAAAGCTGCTGCTCCTTTTGACTCTAAAACTCCTATTACATTACAAGTAATATTTTTTAATCTTATATTTGCACCTATTGGATTTTCATCACCAAAAAGTTGCTTCACTATTGTTGTCCCAATTATACAAGATGATTTTCCACTTGCGATTTCACTATCTTCAAAAGTTCGTCCATCTTGTAAAGCCCACTCTTTAATAATAAAATAGTCATTATCTGTACCTATGACACTTGCAGCATGGCTTTTATTTCCAAAAACTATATTCATTCGTGAAGAGCCTTCAGATGTAGCTGCTTTTATATTTGCAACCTCACTTTTTATAGCTACAACATCTTCATTTGTAAATGGTTTTGAACTATTATCTTCTCTTGGAATACCTCTTCTTTCTTGCCCCACTCGTAAAGTTAGCATATTGCTTCCAAGTTTTGTAATACTATCTCGTACATTTTGAGTTGTTCCATCACCTATCATAACCATGGCTATAACAGAAGCAACACCTATAACAATTCCTAAAATAGTAAGAACTGATCTAAGAATATTTCTTTTTATCTCTTTTATAGCTATTAAAAAAGCATTTACTAACATTATTTAAATCCTTTTTTTAAACTATCTTCTATATGACCATCTCTAAAATAGATTATTCTATTTGCATAAGCTGCCATATCTTCTTCGTGAGTTACCATAATAACAGTTATTTTCGACTCTTCATTTAACTTTTTTAATAAATTCATAATCTCTATACTTTTTATACTATCAAGATTTCCAGTTGGTTCATCTGCTAGTAAAACCAAAGGGTTTGTAACTATTGCTCTTGCTATTGCGACACGTTGCTGTTGTCCACCACTAAGTTCTGCTGGAGTATTTTTTATAACACTTCCAAGCCCTACTTTATTTAAAGCTTCAGTAGCTAAAACTTCTCTTTGTTTTGCTGGAACTTTTCTATATATCAAAGGAAGTTCTACATTTTCTAAAGCTGAAGTTCTTCCAAGGAGATTAAACCCTTGAAACACAAATCCTAAATAATTTCTTCTTAAAAGAGCCATTTGATTTCTGTTTAATTTTTCTACATTTATTCCATTGAACAAATACTCTCCACTTGTTGGTTTATCCAAACAACCAATCATATTCATAGATGTAGATTTTCCACTTCCACTAGCTCCCATAATAGCAACAAATTCACCTTCATATATCTTTAAATCTACTCCATTTAAAGCATGTGTTATATTTTGTCCACTTCCATAACTTTTAACAATATTTTTAAATTCAATTATTGTCTTTTTATTTTGCATTATCACTCTTTTGTGAAATTATTACTAAATCTCCAATATTCAAATCTTTTGATTCAATAGCTGATGACTTTCCATCTGTATCTAAAATTCTTACCATAACTCTTTTTGCTTGCCCATTTTCCAATATAAAAATAGGAGATAAATTTTGTTTACTTAAATCCTTTGTAACAGGTCCTGGTCTATTTGGCATATTTGGACCAGCAAGTTTTACAGGTCCACTACTTGCTTGTTCTTGAACTTTTGGCTTAAATCTCAATGCACTATTTGGAACTAAAATATTATCCTTACTATCTTTTGTAACAATTTTTGCTGTTGCTGTCATACCTGGTTTCAATACTAAATCTTCATTATTTACCTCAACAACTGTTTCATAAGTTACAACTCCATTTGAATCAATAGGATTTAATCTTACTTGCTTGATTTTTCCATAAAATGTTCTATTTGGATATGCATCAACAGTAAATGTAACTGGTAAATCTTTTTTAATATCAGCAACATCAGCTTCATCAATACTTACTATTAAATCCATATTTTTCAAGTCTTTGGCTAATGTAAAAAGTTTTGGAGCAGACATAGTTGCTGCTAAAGTTTGCCCTACTTCAACTTCTCTATTTAAAACTATCCCATCAATAGAAGATTTTACAGAGGCTTTTTCAAGATTTTGTTTATCTGTTTTTACATTTGATTCAGATTGTAAAACTTTTGCCTTTGTTGCTTCAAGAGAAGCCAAAGCTGCTTCATAAGAAAATTTAGAATCATCAAGTTCATTTTTTGATGGATATTTTCCATTTGATTCATTGTACATTTTTAAAGTTCTATCATATAAAACCTTTTTATTTTTCACATTTACTTCACTCTCTTTCAAATTTGCTCTTGCTATTGCTAAAGCCGCCAAAGAGCTATCAACTTGTGATTGTAACTTTACAGTATCAAGCTTTGCTAAAACTTGTCCAACTTTTACTTCATCATTGTAATCAACAAAAATCTCTTTTATTGTTCCTGAAACTTCTATTCCTATTTCAACACTATTTGTTGGATTTATATTTCCTGTTGCACTTACAATTACAGATAAATCACCTTTTTCAACAGCCTTTGTTATATACTCAACTTTTGTTGTTTTATTTGCTGAATTAAATATAAAAAAATATGCAAAAATAAAAGCTACAACTATTACTGTACTTACCCAAATATATAATTTTTTTGAACTTTTTGTTTCATAACTATTTAGTTCATTTATTAAATTTTCATTGCTCATTGTTAATTAACCTTTTATTTTGAAATATAATTTTGCATATTGAAGTTTGATATTTATATCGTTTATTATCATATCATATTCGTTTATCAGTTTTGTATTTTTTAGAATATCTAAATCAAATTCTGAAGTCATTCCAGCATCATTTGAAATTTGATTTGCTGATATCAAATCATCATATAATCTGATATTTTCTTCAATTGTTTTGATATGTTTTTCGTAAGTATCAATTTGATTCAAAATCTGTTCATAATCATATGCTACTTCATTCTTTAAATCATTTACTTGAATTTTCTGTTTTAAATAATCAATTTTAGCTAATTGTATTTTATTTGAACGATTATAATCAAAAAGTGGCATAGAAAGAGTCAAGCTAGTAGTTGATTGTGCATCATCTTTTCTCGTATCTCTTGACATTCTACTAAAATCACTATCACTAGAATTGTAATTAGCATTTGTTGAAAGTGAAACTTTTGGCAAATAATTTGTTTTTGTCTTTTTATAGTTTGTATTTAACATATCAACTTTTGAATCTTCTTGTAAAATATCCAAATTGTTATTTATAAAATCATCTTTTGAAACTTCGCTAAAATCCAAGATTTCTATCTCATCATATTTAAGTTCAGTATATTTAGATAATTCATACTCTTTTTCTTTTAAAGAATTTTCTAAACTGATATTTTCTTTGTATTGGTTGTTTTTTAACATAACTGCATTATTCAATTCAATAATATCAGTTTTTCCAGCTTCATATTGAATTTTTTTGATTATTAATTCAATATCCCTATTTTCCAATCTATATTTACTTTGTGCAATTTGTAACTTTAGTTTTTTAATATCCAACAAAGTAGTATAAATAGTTTGTAAAATTTGCTGATTCTGATTTTCCCAAGATAATAAATCATACTTTAATTTATCTTTTGCATAATCAATTGAAAGTAAAATTCCTCCAGACCTAAAAATATCTTGAGAAAAACCTATTCTTGCAGATTTACCATACCTACTATCATCTGTTCTATCTTTATCAAAATTATGATTTCTATTTACACTTGAACTTATATCGATAGTCCCTATCCAATCGTTTTTCAAAATATCATAATCTGTTTGTATTGACTCTTTTTCAAGTTCTCTTAACTCTTTTTTATCTTTTTGTAAAATATCCAAATTATTTGTATTTGCTAAAGCAATACTACAAAATATTGAAAATAAAAATATTTTATGCAATTTTTGTCCTTAAATTTTGATGTGGAATTATAAGTTTTGATTTTTAACGGTATTTTAACAAATTTTTAATTCATCCTTACATTATGATAGTTATCATTAATATAAAATTAAAGTTTTTTGATTATAATTACAAAAATTTTAGCGTAAAGGAAAAAAATTATGATGGAAAATATAGAGACACTAAAGCATTTAGTTGATTATGGAGTTATAGCTTTACTTGTTGTAATGAGCTTTGTTGCATTCTTCTTTTTTGTAGAAAGAGTACTATTTTATAAAAAGATTGATGTAAAAACATATAAAACTAAAAAAGCTTTGGATGTGGCTTTAACAAAACACTTAACTATCATTGGAACAATTGCATCAAATGCTCCTTATATTGGATTATTAGGAACTGTTTTGGCTATTATGCTTACATTTATGACAATGGGAAGTGGAGAAATTGATGCAGCCAAAATTATGGAAAGTTTAGCTTTAGCATTAAAAGCAACTGCTGTTGGACTTGTGGTTGCTATAGTTTCAATGGTTATGTATAATATTTTAGGAAGATCAGCAGAAGTTTTGGAGAGTGATTATGAAGCTACAGAAATATGATTCAATAAATGTAATTCCGTTTATTGACGTTTTACTTGTACTGTTAGCCATAGTTTTATTAACTTCAACATTTATTACAAGAGGTATTATCCCTGTTGCTTTGCCAAATTCTAGTAGTGCAGAACAACTTAAACCAGATAAAGAAATAGTGATAGTAATAAATGAAAACGGTGAGTTTTTCTTAGAAGATACTCCTATTGTACTTGAAGAATTAGAAAAACAAATTTTACAAAAATCTGTAGAAACACCTGTACATATACATACAGATAAAAATACAAAATTTGAATCATTTGTAAATATATTAGATATGCTGAAAAAAAATACATACTCAAATATTTCAATAGTGACAAAGAAGTAAAAAATGAATAGATACCAAAGTTCATTCATAATTACAAGTATAACTTATGCAATAGTTGGATTTTTTGCATTTTTTGTTTTTGCGAATGCTTTTGTTATAACAGATAAAGCAACTGAAGAGGTTACAACAATCTCTTTAGCAACAATAGAAATGGCTCCTCCACCTGAACCAGAGCCGACTCCACCAGAGCCTGAACCTGAACCAGAGCCAGTTGTTGAGAAACCAACACCCGTAAAAGTCCCTCCTAAGCCTAAAAAACCAAAAAAAGAACAAAAACCTATAGAAAAACCTGTTGAGAAGGTTGTAGAAGCAGCTCCTGTACAACAAGAAGTTCCTGTTGCAGATGTTCCTATTAAGAAAAATGTAAATCCTGCTCAAACACAAAATTTGGAAAATATTTATTTAGCTAAAGTTAAAGCAAAAGTTGAAAAACATAAAGAGTATCCAAGAGTAGCAAAGAGATTAAATCAGACAGGAAAAGTTGAAGTTAATTTTGATGTATTTAAAAAAGGTCATGTAAAAAATGTAAAAATAGTTAAAAAATCTAAATTTGATAAATTAGATGAAGCAACATTAGAATTATTAATTAAAATTGCTATGTTTGAACCAATACCTGATGAGTTAGATAGAGAAGTTTGGAATATAACTATTCCTGTAGATTATCAAATTCAATAAAAAATATTAAAAAGTGTAGTTAATAACTACACTTTTTCTACTAAATCTTTAACAAACTGTACAGCCATTCTTACACCTGTACCACTTGCTCCATATGGATTGTACCCCCAAGGTTTTTCTACAAAAGCAGGTCCAGCGATATCAAAATGTATCCATTTATTTTTATTTTCTTCATAAATAAAGTTATCTAAAAACATTCCAGCAGTTATTGCTCCACCATATCTAGTATTTGAAATATTACAAACATCCGCTATTTCAGATTTGATACATTTTTTTAAATATCTATTGAAATCTAATTTAGTAGCATATTCACCTGAATTTTGGCAAGAATTCAAAGCTTGTTGTTTTAAGCTTTCATTATTTCCCATAATTCCAGTTGTATACTCTCCAAGACCAACTACACAAGCTCCAGTTAATGTAGCAAAATCTAAAATATAATCTATATTTTTTATTGTATCTTGTGCATAACAAAGACAATCTGCAAGAACCAATCTTCCTTCAGCATCAGTATTTCTAACTTCTATTGTTTTACCATTCTTTGCTTTTAAAATATCATCTGGTTTATAAGCATTTCCACCTATCATATTTTCAACTGCTCCAATAATTGCATGTACTTCTATTGGTAGTTTTAATTCAGCAATTACTTTTATACTATTTAAAACAGCAACTGCGCCAGATTTATCAGCTTTCATTGTAACCATAAAATCACTTGGTTTTAAAGACAATCCTCCACTATCATAAGTTAATCCTTTACCGACCAAAACAACTTTTTTTAGTGCTTTTTTTGGCTTATATTTCAAGTGGATCAAATGTGATTCATGGACAGAAGCACGACCAACACTATGCATTGCCATCATATTGTTTTTTTCAAGATATTTTTCTCCATAAACTTCACAATCAAGTTCTAAATCTTTTGCTATCTTTTGTGCTTCTTTTACAAAAATTTCTGGATAAAAATCAGCTGGCGAAGTATTTACCATATCTCTTGCTATATTTACAGCTTTTGATATAGTCAATGATTCTTTTAAAATCGCATTTAAATTAGAGTTTTTTTCTTCAACAACAAAAAACAACTCTTGTTTTTTTATATTTTTTTCACTTTTATAAGTATCAAAACTATAATTTCCTAAAACTGCACCTTCAACTAAAGCTTTAAAATTTTCTTCTAATTTAGTATTTAAAACAATTTTTGCACTTTTAAATTTTGTAGATTTAAATTTTTTAACTGCTGTTGCTATTGAAATAGCTAAAGAATCATAACTATACTCTTCAAATCCAACATATATTTTTTTACTTTCAACCAAAATAGTTGATACTTCATCTTTTGCTTTAAATTCTAATTGTTCTAAAGTATTTTTATCTTTGCTATCAATAATTTCCTCTAAACTATTTATAAAAACTATCTCTAAATCAAAATCTTTATTTTTATTAAGTTCTACAATATTAATCTTCATCTCTTACCCTCTTTTCAATTTTTTTCGTTGCTTTATTAAAATAATAAATTATTCCCCCACCCAAAATAATAGCCAATGGAATAGCCATGTACCAATGTTCTTTTGCCCAATGAAGAACAACCATAATCTGATCTCCAAAATACCAAACAGGAACTATAGTAATTGCTGCCCAGCACCATGCAGAAATAAGGTTTATAAAAGCAAATTTTCTTGCATCATATCTTGTCAAACCTATTGAAATTGGAATAATTGTTCTCATACCATACATATATCTTTGAGTAAAAATTATTGGCCAACCGTGTTTTTTCAATAAAAGATGTGCAAATGCGAACTTTCTTCTTTGCCCTCTTAATCTTTTTAAAACAGATGTTTTATTAAATCTTCCAATATAAAAATATACTTGATCTCCAGCAAATCCACCAAGTCCAGCTACAAAAATAGCCAAGAGAACATTCATAGAACCATCGTGACTTAAAAGACCAGCCATAATAAGACCCATTTCACCTTCAAGCATACTCCACACAAAAAGTATTATATATCCATATTGTTTTAATAAATATATAAACTTTTCTTCTATTCCTTCAACGGGCGCATTATATAAATTGTATGCTAGAAAAGATAAAAATGTTATCAATCCTACTGCAAAAATTTTTCCTGTATAAGGCTGAATTTTTAAAAATAGTTCTCTCATCTTAATCCTTAATCAAAATTTAGTAAGCTTTTTGCTTGAATCATATCTTTATCACCTCGTCCAGATAAACATACAATGATTGTTTTTCCTTTTATTTTCTCTTGAGCTTTTTTCAAATATGCAATAGCATGAGAAGACTCAAAAGCTGGTATTATTCCTTCTTTTTGACTTAACCATACAAAAGCTTCTAAAGCTTCTTTATCAGTTATATTGTCATAAATTACACTTTTGTTATCTTTATGAAATGAGTGTTCTGGTCCAACACCAGGATAATCAAGTCCAGCACTTATACTGTGAGCTTCTAAAACCTGTCCATCTTCATCTTGCAATAAATATGAACATTGACCATGAAGTATTCCAGGACTTCCAAGTGCTAAACAACTACCATGTTTTGGTGTATCAAGTCCTAAACCACCTGCTTCAATACCAACACAAGTAACACTTTTATCTTCTAAAAAATGTGAAAACATACCAATAGCATTTGAACCACCACCAATACATGCAACTACATAATCAGGTAGTTTTTGTTCTTTTTCTAATATCTGCTTTCTTGCTTCATATCCAATAATTGCTTGAAAATCTCGAACCATCATAGGATATGGATGCGGACCTGCAATAGTTCCAATTATATAAAAAGTATCTCTTGCATTTGTAACCCAATATCTAATAGCATCATTCATAGCATCTTTTAAAGTTTTACTTCCACTTTCAACTGCTACTACTTTTGCACCTAAAAGTTTCATTCTAAAAACATTTAATTCTTGCCTTTGAACATCTTTTGCACCCATAAAAACTGTACATTCAAGTCCCATAAGTGCAGCAATAGTTGCTGTTGCAACTCCATGCTGTCCAGCTCCAGTTTCAGCAATAACTTTTGTTTTCCCCATTTTTTTTGCTAATAAACCTTGAGCTATTACATTATTTACTTTATGAGCTCCAGTGTGATTTAAATCTTCTCTTTTTAAATAAATTTTTGCTTCTAGTTCTTCACTTATATTTTTGGCAAAATACAAAGGATTCTCTCGTCCTACATAATCTTTTAATAAATAATTTACTTCTGCCCAAAAATCTTTATCAAATCTATATTTTTTATATGCTTCTTCTAAATCTTTTAAAACTGGCATCAAAGTTTCTGGAACATATTGCCCACCAAAAACACCACCAAATTCACCTTTTTCGTTTGGATCAAAAATACTTTTTTTTGGAATATAATCACTCATAAAAACTTTCCTTAAATCTCTAAAACTGAATAAACTGGTACTAATTTACTCAACTTTTCTTTTCCATCTAAAACTGTAAAATTCATCAAAAAACAACTTTCAACTAAAGAAACATTTAATTTTTGTATTAAATTTGCACTCGCATATGCAGTACCACCACTTACAATTAAATCATCTAATAATAAAACCCTTGCATTTTTTTTATCATTAAAAGCATCTAAATGAATCTCTACTTCATCAAATCCATACTCTAACTCATATTTCTCACAAACTGTTGTACTAGGTAATTTACCTTTTTTTCGCACTGGAACAAAACCTATTTTAAGTCGTGTAGCTAACGCTGCCGCAAAAATAAATCCTCTTGATTCAATTCCTGCAATAAAATCTAAATTATAAGATTTATATCTATTTTCTAAATGATTCATTAAAAGTTCAAAAGCATCTTTATCGTTTAACAAAGTTGTAATATCTTTAAAAATTATCCCAGCTTTGGGAAAATCTGGTACACTTCTTATACTATCTAATAAAATTTTCTTATCTTTCTCATTTAAAACTACATCTTGCCCCAAATTTTATCCTTTGTATAATATAAAGTCGGTTCATTTTAACCAAATAATTATTATGTTTTTATGATAATTTTTAAGAATAAAGCAAATATAATCCTATATTTCAGATAAAGAGCTACTATGAAACTTATTCTTATTTTTATATTATCTATTTACACATTTGCAATAGACTTACAAAAAGCAACTATATATGATGAAAGAAAACACAATATTAACAACTACTATATGAGTGAAAAATTAGATGGAATTAGAGCATATTGGAGTGGAAAAGAGTTACAAACTAAAAATGGCAATAAAATTTTTGCTCCACTTTGGTTTACTCAAAATTTTCCTCCATTTGAACTTGATGGTGAACTTTTTACAAAGCAAAATGATTTTGAAAATATCCAAAGTACAGTATTAAGTCAAAAAGAACCTATTGAATGGAAAAATATTACATATAATATTTTTGAAATACCAAATGTAAAAGGTGATTTTAAAGAACGACTTGATTTTTTAGAAAATTGGTTAAAAGATAATCCAAATAAATTTATAAAAATAATTCCACAAAAAAAGATAAATAGTAAACATGAATTAAATATATTTTTAGATGAAGTTTTAGCAAAAAATGGAGAAGGAGTAATACTCAAAAACTATACTTTGAACTATTTTAGTGGAAGAAGTGAAAATGTTTTAAAAGTAAAAAAGTTTTTTGATGATGAAGCTGAAGTAATTTTTCAAAATTTTAGAAAAGATGGAAGTTTAAAAAGTTTAAAAGTTAGACTAAAAAATGGTGTTGAATTTAATCTAGGAAATGGATTTTCGAATAAAGATAGAGAAAATCCACCCAAAATTGGAAGTTTTGTAACTTTTAAATATTATGATTTAACAAAAAATGGAAAACCAAAGTTTGCTTCTTTTTTAAGAGTTAGACAAAAAGAATAATCAATCAGCTGTTGCTTCATGAATTGATTTTTTAACTCCTTGATAAGCTTCACTTGATGTATCTTTTGTAGCTTTCCATGCTGTTTTACTATCTTGTTTTACTCCACTCCAAGTAGCACAACCTTGAAATAAAATTATCAATATAACTAATAATATACTTTTAAACATATCTTATCCTTTAATCTTAGTCAATATTTTATCTATATTTATACCAAATTTTCTATCAAATTATATTAAATAAGTTTTGGTACAATTTGCCAAAAAATTAAGGGATTTAAAAAACTTATGAAAGAAAATATACAAACAAAAATATGCCATCAAACACAATTTGCTCCTTTTGAAGATATTGCAGGAGCTTCTCATTTTCCTATATATAACACTGCGACATTTGATTTAAAAAAACAAAAAGGTGAAAAAATATACGATTATACAAGAAGTGATAATCCAACAAGAGAAACATTGGAAAATCTTTTCAGCTTTGTTGAAAATGGAGCAGGAGCAGTATGTACTCATACAGGAATAGCAGCGGTTAGCTTACTTTTTGAAACTGTTTTAAAAGCGAATTCATCTATTTTAGTAGAAGCTGATTGTTATGGTGGAACATTTAGGCTATTAAAAGTATTCAAAGAAAAATATAATATTCAAGTAAATTTTGCTGATTTCAATGATACAGATATGGTAGAACATATTTTAAAAACAAATAATATTGATTTAGTTTTATGTGAAAGCCCTACAAATCCAGGGTTAAAAATCATAGATTTAAAACTTATTGCTTCAATATCACATAAATATAATGCTTTATTTGCTGTTGATAATTCACTTGCAACTTTTATAAGTCAAAAACCTTTAGATTTAGGAGCTGATTTTAGTCTATTTTCAACTACAAAATATATTAGTGGACATGGTGGAGTAATAGCTGGCGCAATTGTTGCAAAAACAAAAGAGTTAGCAAATCAAATCCATTACTATGCAAATGCACATGGAAGAAGTCAAAATCCATTTGATGTATATTTAATCTCTTTGGGAATTCCTACTTTAAAAATAAGAATGAAAGAACACGAAGCAAATTCTATAGAAATTGCAAAATTCTTACAAAATCAAGACTATATAGTAAAAGTAACTCATCCAGGATTGGAAAATCATCCTCAACACGCCCTCGCAAAAAGTCAAATGAAATATATGACTGGAGTTTTTTGTGCTGATTTTACAAGTGTTGAATTAGCAGAAAGATTTATAGAAAACAGTAAAATATTTGGTGAAAAATGTTCATTTGGAAGTGCTGATAGTAGAGTTGAAATTCCTGCAAAAATATCTCATGCAAGTTTCTCAAAAGAGGAGTTAAAAGCTATTGGAATAAGTGATAGTACAGTTCGATTTTCTATTGGTTTAGAAGAAGTTGAAGATTTAATAGAAGATATAAAACAAGCAGTAAAATAGATGAACAAAAAGCAATTTTATCCAATACCATGTGGACAAACTCTTCCACAAAATAATATTCACGCAGTATCTACAAGTATGCCAAATCTACAAGATGTGATTGATTATGAAGAGCAAACACCAGAAATTTTAGAAAAGATAACTGTTGCTTATCCAAGATTTATAGTTCATCCATATTTAAAAAAGTTAGCTAATTATTTAAAACAAAAATATAGTGTAGGAGATGAATATGAACTTATACTTTTAAGTAGCCAAAAAGCAATTAAAGTTGTAAGCAATAGATATTTTATACACAATAAATTTGAATTTAATGAACCTTTTGGAGTTATAAAAGTAGTAAAAGGAAGACAATATCAAAAAGTTTTAAAATTTATTCAACATGTAGGATATAACCTATCTTCAAGACTAGCTGAGGATTATTTATATAAAGTCGGAATTATAAATAAGATTCATATTGAAGAACTAGAAGATAAAAATAAGGCAAAAAATATAGTTATTGAAACTTTAGGTAGTGCATATAAACAACCAGTTGAAAATATTTGCTTAAATCCATCTGGAATGAACTCAATATATTGTGCACTAAAAGGAATAAAAAATATTCAAGCAAGAAATGGGCGAACTATTTTAGTACAACTAGGTTGGTTATATCTTGATACAACAAATATAGTTGAACACTATTTTGAAGAGAGTAAAGTTTTTCATGATGTTACAAATATTGATGAATTTGAAGAATTTTTAAAAAAAGATGGGCTAAAAGTTTCAGCAATAGTTACAGAGATTCCTACAAATCCACTTTTGCAAACTGTGGATTTAGAAAGACTAAAAAAACTTTGCAACTCTTACAATATTCCTATCATTGTAGATTCAACTTTTGCAACACCTTATAATTTAGATTTAAATCCTTTTGCTGATATTTATGTTGAGAGTTTGACAAAATTTGCTTGTGGAAATGCTGACGTTTTGATGGGTGCAATTATTTTAAATAAAGATTCAAAAATCTCTCATATTTCAAATGAATTTTTTAAGTATGCTGATGAACCATATATAAAAGATATTCAAAGAATGGCTTTAGAAATAAAAGATTATAAAATAAGAGTAAAAAAAATAAGCCAAAATAGTTTAAAACTAGCTTCTTATTTGGAAAATGCTCCTTTTATAGATAAAGTTTTTTACTGTTTAAGTCCTGATTTTAAAGAGAATTATGAAAAATTAATGATTGATGACAATAGTTTATGTGGGATAATATCTGTAACATTTAAAAAAGATTTTCAAAAAGTTTATGATAGTTTAAATTTTGCAAAAGGTCCAAGTCTTGGAACAGAATTTACACTTCTTATGCCTTACACTTATCTTGCTCACTATGATTTAATTACAAGCCAAAATGGAAGAGAATTTTTAGAAAAAATCAAACTTCCAATAGAACTTTTAAGAATATCTGTTGGAACTGAAAATATAGAAGATATTATAGGAGAGTTTGAGAAAATAAACAATATTTAAGAGTTTTTTACTCTTTTTTATATATGATTTGCTCTATTAAATAATTTTAGGGGAAATTATGGAAATATTGTTAAATGGCACAGTTTTTAAATCTTATAATCTAAAAAATAAAAATCATTCAGAAACTCAAAAATCTTTTGAAGAAAATTTACAAAATAAAACTCAAAAAGCTTATCAAACAAGTATAAACTTTTCAGAAAATAGATCTAAAACAGTTTTTACAGACCCTATAAATGGCAAAAAAGTATCTGTAAACTTAGAAAATAGAACTATTTTAAAGTTAGAAAATAATTTTGGAATAGATAATATAACAAAAGATGAATCTGGAAATATACATCTAAGTGGAGAAGCTCAAAATTTTGTGTCTGCTTGGTTTACAGATATTGCCTATATAAGAGAATTTTTGAAAGCAGATATAAATCAAGATGGTAAATTAAGCCAATTTGAGTATAGTAACACTAAAAATGGTTTTAGTATATTACAATCTCTAAATTTTAAAAAAAATAGTTTAGAGGTTATAAATGAAGTGTTTGACAGCTATATAAAATCTAATTCACAAAATAATATGTATAGATATGAAGATTCTATAATAGCAATAGATGATGAATTAAATCATACTTTAAATATGGATAGTAATTTTGATGGAAAGATAACTTTGGAAGAGTACTATAATATGAGTTATTCTAAAAATGAAAAAATTGTAGATGAAATAAAAGCACAATGGATTACTTCAAAATATTTTCAAAAATTACTTCCTTCAAATATTGTAGAATCACTTGTATATAACTACTTTCAGGAAGCACTAAATTATGCTTTGGATAGTATGGAGAAACAAGAGAGTATAAATAGTGATAATTGGCAAGAGATAAGAGCTAGAAACCATCTAAAATATGATGAGGAAAAAGGTTTACAAATTAATTTAGAGAATTCTTATAATATTGGAAAAATTAAGAAAAAACACAAAGATAGCCATTTGGCTGAAAATCTAGCACAATTTATATTTATGATGATTCAAGCTGAAGCTGGTATTAACGAAAAAGGTTCAGAAGAAGAAATTACAAAACAACAATTTTAATATCAAACATAAAATTAACATATAAATTATAAAATTCTTTGAAATGGTTAATCTAAATAAAATATAATCAGCCTCCTACAAATTTCTGATAAAATTAAAAACCACAACTTCAGATTAGCCATTTTAAACTATTAAACAACATAAAATTAACAATCTAGCATTAATATAGCAATTAAGTTTTACTATTTACTAGTAAAATAACTTTATAAAAGGAGAAAAAATGGAACAAATTGGAATGTTTCCACTTTTTTATTTCCCAGAAATTGGCTCTGCTTGGATTATGGGAATAACAGGGACTATTCATATTTTAGCATCTCACACATCAGTTGGTGCTGCTTTACTTTTTGCTTTTTTAGCACATAAAGCTTATAAAGAAGATAGACCTGAACTTTATGAATATATGAAAAAATATGGTATGTTTTTACTTATTTTTTCTTATGTGGTAGGTTCGATCACAGGTCCAGGAATTTGGTACACAGCAACTGCTGCAAGTCCTAGAGGAATTAGTGCTTTAATTCATAACTTTGTTTGGGTTTGGGCAACAGAATGGGTATTTTTTGTATTTGAAGTAGTTGGAGTTTTTGCACTTGTATATTTTATTAATAAAATAGATAGAAAAACTCATCTAAAACTTACTTATGCATTTGCCTTGGCTTCTGTTGGAACACTATTTTTAATCATAGGAATTATTAGTTTTATGATGTGGCCTGGAAATGATGCTTTCTATCAAACAGGTTCTGTTAGTGATGCTTTCTTTGGTCTTACAACTTTTCCTCATTTATTTCTAAGAATTGGTTTTATGATTATGATGTCTGGAGTTATAGGACTTATTATAGCAACTTCTTTAAGTGATAAAGAATTAAAAAATGAACTTATTAGAAAAATGGGTATTACAAGCTTTATCGGAGGATTTATTACAGTTATTTGCTTTATGTGGTATATGACAACTCTTCCAGACAATGCGAAACTTCTTTTAGAAATGTATATGCCAGATATTATGACTACAAAGCTTATTTTAGTTGTGATTTTTTCTTTATATTTTGGAATTGCTTTACTTAAACCAAATTTCATAAATAGACCAATTGCGGTTGTTATGTTATTTGTAGTTGCTATTTTTGGATTGTGGCCAGGAGAAAAACTAAGAGAAAGTATTAGAAAACCTTATGTTGTTGGTCAATATGTTTATAGTAATCAAATTATGGGAAGAGAAGTTCCAGGTAAAAACATAAAAAATGAAGTTGATATTATAGAAAAAAATGGCTTATTAAAAGTAAATCCTTGGATTCCTGATAGATTAAAAATAATTACAGATAAAAATAGACTAGAAGTTGGAGAACTTCTTACAAAAATTGCATGTTCAAATTGTCACTCACTAGAAATTACTGGTAAATATAGACCTTTATTTGAAAAAATGAATGGCTGGGATAAAGATACCATAAAATCATATATGCAATTTTCATTAGCAACTGGAGCAGTTCCATATATGCCAAAAATTTCACTACCTGAAGAGGAATTTGATGCAATGGCAACTTGGATAGAATCACAATTTAATAAGGAGAAATAATGGATGCAGGAATTTTAAATCTACTTAGAGATCCAGCAGGAGTTCCTTTTTACCCTGTTGTTTTTCAAAGTTTATATGTTTTAACTTGGGCATTACATGCTCTATTTGTATTTTTATCTTTAGGAAGTATGGGATTGTCTTTATATGGAGGGTTTAAACAAAAAACAGATAAAAATTGGGAAATTTTAACAGCTCACTTACTACAAACTGGTAAAATTAGTGTTTCTTTACTGATAGTTTTAGGTGTTGCACCTTTACTGTTTACACAAGTAATTTATGACCCAAACTGGTACACAATAAATACTTTATCAGGTCTTTGGGTTGTAATATTTATATATTGTTTATTAGTTGGATATAGTATGTATTACTGGTACTATTATGCAAATAAAAAACAAAGTTCAGTCAGTAAATTAGTAGGAACAGTGGCATTTTTATTATTAGTATTTTGTGGATTAATAATGCATGTATTTTCAGTTCAAGCTATTCAACCTGAAAAATGGATGCAATGGTACGCTCCCAATGGAATAGTTGATACTTCGGGAACAAACTTTCATCCAGAAACAATTAGATATATTTTCTTTATGATTTTAAGTATTCCTGTTGTTGGATTATTTCTACAAAATTATAGTGACTTTTTAAAATCAAATAAAAGTTTTGATGAAAAATTTATATCTTTTTCGAGAAGTGTAGGTACAAAAATTTCTACTTTTGGATTTATTTTAAGTTTAATTATTTTTATTTTTTGGACTTATTCAATAGATAGATTATATGATATTTTTTCTATTGTTATTTATTTATCTTTTGTTTCTATGATTTTATTATCAAAAAAACTAAATAATAGTTATATTTCAACTATTATTTTTATTGTAGTTTTACTTTTAATATCAGCTTTTAGAGAATACATAAGATATAACATTATGAATAATTTAGGTTATGATATTTATCAATACCCTTTAAATATTGAATGGGCTTCTATTATTATGTTTTTATTAACTTTCTTATCTTTAGGTGGTGTTGGTGTAACTTTTATTGCTTCAATGGCATGGAAAGTTGGAAAGAATAATGGTTATTTTGATGCATCAAAAGATAAAATGGTTACTACTATGGCAAATATATTATTATGGATTTTATCAATTTGGTGTATTGTATATTTTGCTTGGGGATTTTTTACACTATTTAAAAATAGTTTATAAAAAGAGGAGATTTCTGTCTCCTCTTTTTAATCAAATATCTATTTTATATCCATAAGTTCTATGTGATACTATTAAATTATCTCCAATGACTTGTCTAAGTTGATGTATATAAAAACGGATTACTCCATTTTTACTATCACTATTTGCAGGATAAACACCTTTTTCTAAGCTATCAGTTGATACAAAAGAACCCCTGAATTTTAGTAAATATTCAAGAATTAAAGTAGCTTTCTTACCTAAGAATATATCTTTTTTATTAATTAGTACTCTTTTATTAAAAATTTCATATTCAATATTTTTTGTCAAATAGATAGTATCAGTATATACTCTAAATTGCCTTCTTATGAGTGTTTTTATTCTTAGTATAATTTCTGTTTCATTTATAGTTTTAATAACACACTCATCACATCCAGATAAATAAGATAGTTTTACAATACTTTGAATAGAAGTTATTACCATCTTCATAGTAAGATCTTGATAAGAATTTAACATTTTTATTAGTTGAAATCTATTATTTAATGTTTCATCTATATTAAATATATATAAATCATATAGATTCTTATATATCTTTTCTAGAAATTTATCATTATTTATACAAATATCAACTATAAAATTATTATTTTCTAAATTTTTAATAATCCTTGAAATTGATAAATCATTACTTTCTAAAACTAAAATTCTAATTCTACTCAAAAAAATTTTCCTCTTACATATAATTGGGATACGATTTTATAATACATCTATTAATTATCTGTTAGTTTTAAGTATGTAGAATTCAAAAATTTTTATGAAAGAGAAATATGATAAAACAAGCAAATAAAAATAATATAGAAAATATTTCAACTCTTATATACGATGCAATTCATAATGTAGCAAATACATTAACTGGTGAAAATGAAGATAAAAAAATATTAGAAACTTTAGATTATTATGTAAATATGGATATTTGCCGTCTTAGCTATAACAATATTTATACTTATGAAATAGATAATAAAACTGTTGGTATTTTACTAGCTTACAATTCAAATGATGTAGAAAAACTAGATAAGCCTATGCTTGAACATATAAAATCAAAAGATATTTTTTTAGATTCATTTGAAAAAGAGTGTTTTGAAGATGAGTTTTATATAGATACTGTTAGTGTAAATTCAAACTTTCAAGGTCGTGGAATAGCAAAAGAGTTATTTAATTTTGCTACGCACAAAGCAAAAGAGCAAGGGTTTAAAAAACTTTCACTTTTGGTTGATTTTGAAAATCCAAAAGCAAAAGTTTTATATGAAAAATTAGGCTTCCAAGACAATGTCGTTTTAAAAGTATCTGGAAGCCAATTTCATCATATGATAAAAATACTTTAAGCAAAAATCCCAGAACCAACAAGCATTAAAAATGCTAAAATAAACATAAAAATAGGAGCAATAATTTCTACAATATTTACAAACTTTTTAGAGTTTGAAGATATTTTATGTAAACTTACTCCTAAAAACGATGAAGCAAAAATAACTACTGCCATACCTAAACTGATACTTAAACTAGCCAAAAATACTGCAAAATAAGTTTGCAGTAAAAATGCATAAACAAAAAGTAAAACAGTCCCAGGGCAAGGAACTATCCCCGCTGTTAAAACAAATATTAAATCTTGTTTTTTACTTCTTTTTTCTAAAATTATTGGTCTATTAGAATTTTGTTTTACAAAATTAATATTTTGTGAATTTATAGAAAATTGTGTAGCTTCAAAACTAGTATTACAAACTGCACAACAGCAAGATTTTTTCTTTAATTTTCTATACAAAATAAATATTGCCAAAATCATAATAATCACTGCACTTAAAGCTGTAATATATAAAACTGAATCAGCTATAAAGCCACTCAAAACAGTTTTAAGAGCAAATATAGATATTAATACAATTACCAAAGCACCAACAATATGAATAAATGCCGTAAAAAGAGAAATCATAAAAGCTTCAAAATATGTACTTTTTTGTGACGAAAAGTACGAAAATGCTAAAGATTTTCCATGCCCTGGTCCAATAGAGTGAACCACTCCATATAAAAAAGAAGCCAAAAGTAAAAATAGTAAGGCTAATCTATCTCCATTTTCAATATCTACCAAATATTTTTTTACTTTATCTGTAAAATCATCTAAAATATTTTTAGGTTTTTCTACTTTTATCTCTTCTATTGTTTCTTCTTTATTTTCAACATATACATTTTCACTATTGCTTGTCCATTTTTCAACTAAATTTTCACTTTGACTACTTGATTGAACTAAGCTTTTGCTAAATTTTTGTTCACTTAAATTTGGTGCATCAATATCATAAGAAACTTCACTTATATTTGAATTTTTTTTCACACTATATGGAATATCAAATTTTTGGTTTTTATTTTCAAATACGATAAAAAAGAAACCTTCTTTATCAAATATTCTTATTTTAAAAATATTTTTATCATATATCTTTTCTTCTAATTCAATGTTGTATTCAAACATCAATAATTTATCTTTATAATACATTTTATAATCTTTTACTTCAAAAGGTATTTCAGAAGCATTTTCGATTTTATCATAATAAATAGTTGTTATGAAATCTCTAGGAACTAAATAATCAAGTAAACTATTTTCGATAATTTCTAACTCATTTTTATCAAAAGTTTTATTCAAATTCAAATCATAAATGTTTAAAAGTTCTTCACCAAACTCTTTTGCAAATTCCCATCTTATATTTACAGATTTTATATTTTCATTATCAGCTTTTATAGATGTAAATATATGTGTTCGTGGTGTAAAAGTAGAACATAAAGAGCATCCTAAAAGGATACTCTTTAGCACTAAAAATAGTATAAAATATCTAATCATTTGTAACTTTTTGCTATCTCTTTTGCTGTTTTAAGCATATTATCTTTCCAATCTTCACTTAATGGGTCAATCGAAACAACATTTCCTCCGATATTTTGTGAAATTGTTTTTGCACTTTTTTGAGAAAACTGTGGAGCAACAAAAATAATTTTGATATTATGTGTTTTTGCTTCTTCTACAAGCTTTACAAGTTCATTTGGTTTTGGTTCTTTACCTTCTATTTCAATAGAAATTTGACTTAATTCATATTGTTTCGCAAAATATCCCCAAGATGGGTGAAACACCATAAAAGGTTTACCTTTAAAAGGTTCTAAAATATTTTTTATTTCCTTATCTAAGTCATCAAGTTCTTTTATAAAATTTTCATAATTTGCTTTATAAAAATCACCATTTTTAGCATCAATTTTTAGCATTCCTTCATAGATATTTTTTGCCTGAACTTTTACAGAAATTGGATCAAGCCAAGTATGAGGATCTAGTCCATCTTCTCCATGGTCATGGTGTTCATGATGTGGATCATCTTCATCATGGTCGTGATCATGATGTGAGTGTTCAACCATAGCAATTTTTTCTATTCCAATAGTTGTATCAACAAAAAGTGTATTTTTAGCATTTTGCTTAAATCTATCAAGCCATGCTAATTCACTTGGATCACCAACTAAAAAATATGCCTTTGAAGCATTTAATGCTTTCATTTGAGATGGTTTTGGCTCAAAATTATGTGGTGAACTACCAGGTTTTACCATAACATTTATATCAAACTTATCTTTTACAATCTGCTCTACAAAATATTTTTGTGGTAAAATATTCACCGTTAGTTGTGGTTTATTTGCATACAAAACTGATGCAAAAAACATAAATAAAACTAAAATTTTTTTCATATTTTTCCTTTTTATTTTAATGCAACTTAGTTGCAATCAAAATATTAAACTCTTTTTTCTTTAATGCAACTTAGTTGTACAATTACTTTAACTATAATTTTGATAAGATTCTCAAATGAATAATTTAAAAAATATTTCGGATTTTACCAATATAAAATTAACAACTGCTAGAAAATCTATTTTAGAGATTTTAATAAACTCAAATAAACCTTTATCTTACGAAGATATAAAAGTTCAAATTTCTATGGATAAAGCAACTTTTTATAGAAATATTACCATCTTTGAAGATGAAGGAATAGTAGATTCATTTGAATCAAACGATAAAAAAAGGTATTTTGAGATAAAAAAATCACCTCATTCCCATTTTATTTGTAATTCTTGTTCAAAAATTGAGTGTATTCATGAAAATCTAAATCTAAAACTAAAAGATTATAAAATTGAAAATATAATATTAAAAGGTAAATGTAAAGAGTGTAATACAAATGGCTAAGATATTTACAGAAATACAAAAACAACAAATAGCAAAATTAAAAAGTAGGTATGATTTTATAAAAAACTTTGTATCTATTGAAACTCTAAGTGGGATAATCTTATTTTTAGTTACAGTTCTTGCAGTATATATTGCAAATTCTAGCTATTCAAATAACTACTTTGAATTCTTTTCATCATATCTTTCTATAAGTTTTGCAAATTATAGTTTTTCTATGAGTTTACTTCATTGGGTAAATGATGTTTTAATGGCAATATTCTTTTTAGTTGTTGGTATGGAGATAAAAAAAGATATGCTTGTTGGAGAACTATCTAGTTTTAAACAAGCCTCTTTCCCAATTATTGCTGCTATTGGGGGTATGATAATACCAGCACTTATTTATCTTAGTTTAAATAAAGAACATCCAACAGGATTTGGTGTTCCTATGGCAACAGATATAGCATTTGCTTTAGGGATTTTGATGCTTTTAGGAAAAAGAGTAAATATATCTTTAAAACTATTTTTAGTAACTCTTGCAGTTGTTGATGATTTGGGTGCTATTATTGTTGTAGCTATATTTTATACAAGTGAACTTAATTATATATTCTTTTTATATAGTGCTTTAGTTTATGCTTGTTTAATATTTTTAAACTACATTGGTGTTAGAAAAATATTACCTTATATTGTTTTAGGAATTATTTTATGGTTTTGTGTACATAGCTCTGGAATTCACTCAACTATTGCTGGAGTTTTATTGGCATTTACAATTCCTCTAAAAACAAAAAACTTTGATAAAAATTACGAATTTGAAAACGCTCCACTTGATAAACTATCTTTAGCTTTACATAATTTTAGTGCTTTTGTAATAATGCCACTTTTTGCTTTTGCAAATGCTGGAGTTATCATAGATTTTTCAAGTGTTATAACTCATAAGTATATTGTTTTAGGAGTTGCTTTAGGTTTAATTTTAGGAAAACCTATTGGAATATTCACTTTTACATATTTAGCAACAAAACTAAAAATATCTGTAAAACCTGCTAGTGTATCTTGGAGTGAAATTATTGCAGCTGGATTTCTAGGTGGTATTGGTTTTACAATGTCTATTTTTATATCACATTTGGCATTTAGTGATGAAAGTATCGTAAGTGCTGTAAAACTAGGAATTTTTGCTAGTTCTATAACTGCTGCAATAATAGGTGTTATCCTTATTTTATTAAACAATAAAGCAAACAAATACAACTGATAATTAAAATTACTAAATTATTAAGATTTATAATGATAGAATCTCTTAAATAATTTAGTTTTTTATGAGATTAAAGGTGTTATAAATTGGATAAAAATCAAGAAAAAGAGTTTGACCTATTTTTAAATAATTTTAAAAAACAATCTTCTAAAGTGGGTTTAAAAAATACAATTCAAAAAGATTATATTTTAAAAACTCTATTTCTATCAAAAAAGCATCTAACAGCTGAAGATATTTTAGAAGAGATAAAAAAAAATTACAATATTAATATAGGCATAGTTACTATTTACAATACTATAAAATTCTTTCATCAACTAAACCTAGTAAATTTACTAGATATTGGCGATGGAACATTTAGATATGAATTCAACCATAAAACTCATCATGACCATCTTGTATGTACAAATTGCAATCTAATAAAAGAGTTTACAGATGATTTTATAGAAGAACAACAACAAGAAGTAGCAAAAAAACATAAATTTATTCTTAGCAACCATATAATGATTATTTATGGTATTTGCGAAGAGTGTCAAAACTCTGATAGCAATTCTTAATTTATAATAAGTTACATTTAATTTTAAAAACGAAAAAATACAATTTGAAAAAGGAGACTATTGTGATTAAAACAGAAGATATCATAAAAATGGCAAGTTATTTTACAATTATAGCTCATTCACCTGGAAGACTTCGTGTACGGGTAAATCCAAAAATTACAAAAGAGGCTTCAAATATCACTTTGGATGATATTCAAAATCTTCCAAATAAAATAAATGGAATAAAAGAGATAAAAATTAATAAAATAATAGCTTCTGTGACGATTTTATATAATCCAGATATTTTTAGTCCAAAACTATGGGAAGATTTGATAAAATCTGAGAATTTAGATGAACTTACAGTTCTTATAAACAATTTGGCAAAGGAGGTAATTTAATGGCAATTGATTATAATATTTTAATAAACAAAAAAGTTGATACAAACTCAAATGTACCAGTTCGTGATCAAATTTTGCAAATTGCAATTTATGATGAGTTCAAAGCTTACGAAACATACACAAGAATTATTGAGAAATTTGGAAATATTAATCCATTTATAAATATAAAAGAGGCAGAAGCTATACATTATAGTGTTCTAATCCAGCTTATGCAAAAGTATAATGTTGAAGTTCCAATGAATGATTTTTCAACACAAATCATCAATATTCCAAATACAATAATTGAGTGTTGTGAACTAGGTGTTGCAGGAGAGATTGACAATATTGCAATGTACAACAATCTTTTAAATTTTGCAATCGATGATGATATTGTTGATGTATTATTTAAACTTCAAGCAGCTTCATATAATAATCATCTTCCAGCTTTTAGAAATTGTGTGTTTAATCACTATAATAGTGGAGCAACTACTGGAAATCAAGATGATATTATGCAAAAAATGCAAGAGTATCAAGATATTCTAAATAATGTAATGAATGGAAATATAGATGAAAGCCTTATCTCTTCACTATTTTCAAAATTAAATATATCAATGATTGGTGGAGCAGTAAGTGGTGGTGCAATAATTGCACTATTGAATAATTTTTTAGCACAAAATTCAAAAGAAGAGGAGTAAAAAATGGCATTACCTTTTATCTTAGGCTTAGCAGTTGGTGTAGGAGCTATAATAGCTTATAAAAATTCTGATAAATTAAAAGCAAATAGT
The DNA here is from genome assembly GCF_003316695.1 of Aliarcobacter vitoriensis. Classification (GTDB taxonomy): domain Bacteria; phylum Campylobacterota; class Campylobacteria; order Campylobacterales; family Arcobacteraceae; genus Aliarcobacter; species Aliarcobacter vitoriensis. The sequence continues at coordinate 77,909 of NZ_PDKB01000004.1, read as the reverse complement.
AAAAAACTTTTTGAGTATGCAAAAGATAGTTCGAAAGAACTTCAAGAAAAAGTAGTTACTGTAAAAGAAAAACTAGAAGAAAAATTACAGCAAAAACCTGAAAAAAAAGAGATTAAAAAAGAAGAAGTAAAACCAAAAAGAAAATATACTAGAAAACAAAAGGAAGTTAAATAATGAAAAATTTTGAAATAAATACTGGAACTCCTAGAAATGTTTTAGGTCATGTAATAAGTGGTGCATTAGCTAGTGCAGTTATTAGTGGAGCAATAAACTACAAAAAATATAAAAATGGTGAAATGAAAAGCTGTGAAGCCATAAAAGATACTACAAAAAGAACTTCACAAGGAGCAATAGCAACTGGAAGTGCAATAGCAACTACAAACTATATTGGTGAAGGAAGTTGGTTAAAAGCTTTAACATCAGCAAGTATAGGAATTGCTGGAATTTATGCTTTAGAATTAGTAGAAGAAAAATTAGAACAAAAATATTTAACAAATCAAAATATAGAAATTGAAGGAGAATAATATGGCAACAAATCAAAATAACCAAATAAATAACAATCAAATCAATGTTAATCCTTATGATACAAATATAAATAATACAAGGGTAAATAATAATCAAAGTGGATTAAATATAAACCAAAATCCATACATTAACCAAAATGTAAATCAAAATACTCAAAATGTTAATAATCCTGTTCAACAAAATAATTCAATTTTGAATGGAGATTTTGTAAAAGGTGCTTTGATTGGAGCAGCATTGACTTATGTATTAACAAATAAAAATGCTCAAGAAAATATTTTTAAAGCATTTGAAAAAGGAAAAGAATTTTTAAGTGCTGGAGTTGAAGAACTTAAAGAGAGAATTGAAGATGCAAAAGCTTCAATGAATGCAACAAAAGAGTTCTAATGAGCAATTTTCTTAAAGTTCATCAAATAAACTTAAGAGCTAGATATAAATTATCAATTTTAAAAGATAGTTTTATTGATGAAAATATTTTAAAAAACTATTTTTTAGATATTGATTTTATAGAAGATGTAAGAGTAAACAAAAAAGCTTACTCTGTAATATTTGAGCTTAAAGAAGATAGATTTTTAGAACTTGAAAATATAATTGAAAATCTAAATAGAGATTTACTTCTGAAGTCTTGTGACAAAAACCCAGCTAGTGTTTGTGTATCTTGTGTAAGCAATGAAGAACCTTCAATAAAAGGAACACTTATTGCCACAAGTGCTTTAATAGCCGAAAGATTCACTACAAATAATACTCTAAAAGCTGGTTTAACAACTGCTGCTTCTATTCCTCTTTTGATTGATGGAACAAAAGAGTTATTTAATGAAGGTTTAACTTCTCATGTTCTTGAAGCAGGAGCAGTCGCTATTTCTATTTATAGAAAAGATTATTTAGCAGCAAACTCTACAAACGCTATGTTAGAACTTGGTGAGTATATTGAGGAAACAACCGTTCATAAAAGTGATGATTTATTAAAAGAACTAGCTCGTCCAAATGTAGAAGAAGCTTGGCTTGAAAAAAAGATAGATGGAAAAGTTAGTGAAGTTTTAGTAAAAACAGAAGATATTAAAGTTGGAGATATTGTTGTTGTAGGAACTGGGAATACTATTCCTATTGATGGACATATATTAGAAGGAACAGGAACTGTAAATCAAGTATCTATGACAGGAGAAGCTGAACCTATTGTAAGAGTTAGAGGAGATAAAGTTTTATCTGGGACTATAGTTGAAGAAGGAAGATTTAGAATTTGGGCTGAACATGTAGGAGCAAATACTGCTACGCAAAGAATTAGGCACTATATTGAAAATTCTTTAAACGAAAAATCATCAGTTCAATTAAAAGCAAATAAATTAGCAAATAAACTAGTTCCTGTAACTTTAGGTTTAGCAACCGCTGCATATATTTTTACAAGAGATTTTGAAAGAGTAGCGTCTGTGCTTCAAGCTGATTACTCATGTGCATTAAAATTAGCAACTCCTGTTGCTTTTAAATCTACTATATCGAAAGCTGGTCATAGTGGAATTATGATAAAAGGAGCAAAATCTGTAGAAGCATTAAGTAGTGCTGATACTTTTGTTTTTGACAAAACAGGAACTTTAACAGCTGGTCAATTAGAAGTTGTAAGTGTTGATTCATATGATGATAATTGGAGCAGCGAAGAGCTACTAAATCTTACTGCTTCGACAGAGGAACACTACTTTCATCCAGTTGCAGAGGCAGTTGTAAAAGCAGCAAAAGAGCGTGGTTTTGTACATATGCATCATGAAGAAGTAGAGTTTATAGTAGCTCATGGAGTAAAAACTGAAGTTGATGGGAAATCTGTAATTATAGGTAGTCGTCACTTTTTAGAAGATGATGAAAAAATAGATTTTTCAAAGTGTAAAGAAAAAATAGAAAAATCCTTAAAAAAAAGTGATACTTTACTCTATATTGGTTATAACGGAAAATTATTAGGAACAATTGGTCTTTCTGATGAATTAAGAGAAAATTCAAAAGAATCTATAAAAAAATTAAAAGATTTAGGTGTAAAAAATATAGTTATGCTAACTGGTGATATAAAATCAAAAGCACTAAAAATAGCCAAAGAACTTGGAATAGAAGATGTAAGAGCTGAACTTTTACCAACAGATAAAGCTAAAATTGTAAAAGATTTGATGAATGAAGGTAAAAAAGTAGCTTTCATTGGCGATGGAATAAACGATGCACCAGCATTAATTTCTGCTCATGTAGGAATATCTATGTTTAGAGGTGCTGATATTGCAAAAGCAACTGCAGATATTAGTCTATTAAAAGATGATATTTCAGCAGTAGTTGAGGCAAAAGAGTATGCAAATAAAACAATGGGATTGATAAATACAAATTTCAATGCAACAGTAGGTATAAATTCTTGTATTTTAGCTGGGGCAACATTTGGATTATTTTCTCCTATAGTAACAGCTGTGTTACATAATGGAACAACAATAGGTTTATTATTAAATTCTATTAAAGGTGCAAAGGTTAAAGAAGCTAAAAAACAATAATTGTTATTAGTTGTATTTAAGGTTATATTGGTAAAATTCTAAGAATTATTATTAAAGGATTTTACCAAATGCCGATTTTATTACCAATAGCAACAGCCTTAACAGCTATTTTAACAGTGAAAACAGTGAAAAAAAGTATTAAAACTTATGAAAGAAGAAAAAAAAGAGATGAAAGAGATAAAATTTGATTTAGAAGTTCAAAGAGAAGTTGCAAAAATAGGTATGACTGCTACTTTAGGTGCAACTGTTGTGACATCAATGTTTATGAAAAATTCTGTTGCAAAAAAAACTCATATTGTTGCAGGAGTAGCTTTTTGTGGTTTTGCATTATGGCATCATATGCTTTATCAACCAAAAAAATCAAATAAAACTAAAGAAAAATTACCAAATATTTTATCAAAAACACCTACAAAATAATCTAAGTTCTTGTTAATTATTTTTTAGATAGAATCCAAAAATTATTGAAGGAAAAATTAGATGAATAAAAGAGTTCTTGTTAAATTTTCAGGAGAAGCATTAGCTGGGTCTGAAGGTTATGGAATAGACACAAAAATATTAGATTACATAGCAAATGAAATTAAAAGTTTAGTTGAATATGGTATTGAAGTTGCTATTGTTATTGGTGGTGGAAATATAATTCGTGGAGTTACAGCTGCTGCTGATGGTGTTATTAAAAGAACAAGTGCTGATTATATGGGAATGCTTGGAACTGTAATAAATGGTGTTGCGATGCAAGAAGCTTTAGAATATAAAGGATTAAGTGCAAGGCTACAAACAGCAATTAAAATGGAAGAAATAGCTGAACCATTCATCGTAAGAAAAGCTATGAGACACTTCGAAAAAGGAAGAGTTGTAATATTTGGAGCAGGCACTGGTAATCCTTACTTTACTACTGATACAGGTGCAACATTAAGAGCTACAGAAATTGGTGCTGATTTACTAATAAAAGCAACAAAAGTAAATGGTGTTTATGATAAAGACCCTATGAAATTTACTGATGCGGTAAAATTAAATACTTTAAGCTATGATAGAGCTTTAGAGGATCACATTAAAGTTATGGATGATACAGCAATTGCACTTGCAAAAGACAATAAACTCCCAATAGCTGTTACAAATATGAATGAAGAAGGAAATTTACTAAGAATCGTAAAGGGTGATTATAGTAGATGTTCTATTGTTAAATAAGTTTAAAAGGAAAATTTTATGGAAAGATTAGAAGAAAGAATTTCAAGAGCTTTAAAGCAAGTTGATAATGACAGATATATTTTGGCTATTGCTGTTGGACAAAGAGCAGATGAGTTAAGTAAGGGTGCAAAACCACTTTTAGAACAAAATACTCAAAAAATGAAATATACAGATATTGCTATAGATGAGATAGCAAGTGGACTTTTAAAAATTGAAGGTTTAATACCTAACAAATAAGTTAAATCTTATTTCAAGTAAATTATATGAATCAATTTTTTAAAGAAGTACAAACCATCAATACTATTGACGGTGCTATAAATAAATTAAAAAGTCAAATTGATATTTCAGATAAACTTTATGAAATTATTAATTTTATTATTGAAGCACATGAAGGTCAATTTAGAAAAAGCGGTGAACCCTATAGTGTACATCCAATATTAGTTGCAACTGTTACTTCAAGCTTCTCAAAAGATGAAGATGTCATTGCAACTGCCCTACTTCATGATGTAGTAGAAGATACTGCTTTTACTTTAGAGTATGTTGAAAGTAAATGGGGTAGCAATGTAGCAAATATGGTTAAGGGGCTTACAAAAGTTGCTGATATTAGAGAAGAAAACTTTGTAACTTCAAAAGATTCTACTGATTCAAAAATAATTTCAGCTGCACTGACTTTTAGAAAAATGCTTATTGCTTCTGTTGATGATCCAAGAGTTTTAATAGTAAAACTTTGTGATAGACTTCATAATATGCTTACTTTAGGTGTTCTTCAACCACACAAACAAAGAAGAATAGCAGAAGAAACTTTGGTTGTTTATGTTCCAATAGCAAATAGATTGGGTATTTCTACACTTAAAAATGAACTTGAAGATTTGTCATTTTTCTATATTTATCCAGAGGAATATAAAAAAATAAATGATTTTCTAAAAGAGCATGAACAGTCTATGCAATTAAGTTTTAATAACTTTATAGCTGTAACAAAAACTCTTTTAGAAAAAAATGGATTTGACATAAATAAAATTAAAATCTATTCAAGAATTAAACATCACTATTCGATATATCTAAAAATGCAAAGAAAAGGCATTACTATTGATGAAGTGCTGGATTTATTTGCTATTAGAATTCTTGTTGAAAATGACATTGACTGTTACAAAGCATTAGGTCACATTCATTTAGAGTTTAAACCTTTAGTCTCAAGATTTAAAGATTATGTTGCAACTCCTAAAGAAAATGGTTATCAAACAATTCATACAACAGTTTTTTATAACTCTAAAATTTATGAAATTCAAATTCGTTCATTTGAAATGAATAAAGTTGCAGAATATGGAATTGCAGCTCACTGGGTATATAAAAGTGGTGCCAAAAATTCTACAAACTTAAATTGGCTTAAATCCTTAGAATTTTCAAATGATAATATTGAAGAGTTTTATTCAGATGCAAAAGAAAACTTATTTAATGATGAAATTATAGTATATTCTCCAAAAGGAGAAGTATTTATACTTCCTATTGGCTCAACTGCATACGATTATGCTTTTGCTATTCATACGGATGTAGGAGAAAAAGCTATTTCATGTTATATCAATAAGATAAAAAAGCCTCTTTTAACAGTTTTGAAAAGTACTGATATTGTATCTATTGAAACTGGAGAGGAAACAATTGCAAGATGTTCTTGGGTAGATATGTTAAAAACTCCAAGAGCAAAAAAACAACTTAAAATTCTTTGTACTCAAAGACAAAAAGAGATAGATAAACTATCTGGAAGAAACATTATTAATACGGTTTTTTCAAGATATTATGAAAATATAGTTGAAGTTTACCCAATTGAAAACTTATATAAAGTTCCTCAAGTTCTTAGCTATTTTAAACACTCAAAGTTACTTTTAGAAAAAAAAGTAGCAAAAGATAAAGGTTTGATGGCTAGATTTAAAATATTAACTAGTAAAATAAAAGAGTATAAATTTGATAATATGCTAATTTACTCAAATTTTAGTATAAATTCAATATCTTTTGAACACTGTTGTCATCCTAAATTTGGAGATGATATTGTTGCTTTTAGAAATGGAAATGAAGCAATAATTCATCATAAAATGTGTGATAAAGCATATTCGAAAATCAAATCAAATCATCAGATGTTATTTTGTACATGGACAAAAAATAGCGTATTTAAATATAAAATGTTAATTAGTATTCCAAATACAAGAGGTCAATTAGCAAAGGTATTTAACTATTTATCTACAAATGAATTTTATATTTTATTTGTATCATTTGGAAGACAAAAACATACATACAACCAATATTGCGAAATAGAATTTGAAACAAATATATCAAATATCGATGAAGTAAAAAGAATAGTTGAGAAAAATATTAAAGTTATAGAATTCTTCTCTTCAAAAGATGCATATAATAAATAAAGGTTTAAAAATTATGGAAAATAAGATTATAGAAGCAATAAATGAAATAAAAAGAGGAACAGCTGAAATAATAGATATTGAAGCTATTGAAAAATTAATAAAAAGATATTTTGAAACTGGAGAAAATTTTTATGTAAAGGCTGGATTTGATCCAACAGCTCCTGATATTCACATTGGACATACAGTATTAATACAAAAATTAGCAACTTTTCAGAAATTTGGAGGGATTGTACAATTTTTAATTGGAGATTTTACAGCAACTATTGGAGACCCAACAGGGAAAAGTGAAACGAGAAAAATATTAAACACAAAGCAAGTTTTAGAGAATGCTGAAACATATAAAGAACAAGTTTTTAAGATATTAGATCCAAATAAAACTCAAGTTGTATTTAATAGCCAATGGTTAAATGAACTTGGAAGTGCAGGAATAATAGCACTTGCTTCAAATTTAACTGTTGCTAGAATGCTCGAACGTGATGATTTTTCAAAAAGATATAGTTCAAACACTCCAATAGCAGTTAGCGAATTTTTATATCCATTACTTCAAGGATATGATTCAATAGCACTAAAAAGTGATATTGAGCTAGGGGGAACAGACCAAAAATTCAATCTTTTAATGGGAAGAACTCTTCAAAAAGCTTATGATATGAAGAAACAACAATCTGTCTTAATGATGCCAATTTTAGAAGGACTTGATGGTGTTCAAAAAATGTCAAAATCTTTGGGTAATTATATTGGTGTTACAGATGAACCTTTTGATATGTTTGGAAAAGTTTTATCTATTAGTGATGAACTTATGTGGAGATATTTTGAACTATTATCATCAAAATCTATAAATGAAATTGAAGATATTAAAAAAGGTGTTGAAAATGGAACTTTACACCCTAAAAAAATCAAAGAAGAACTAGCTTCGGAATTAGTTGATAGATTTCATGGAATTGGAGCAGGAGAATTAGCAAAGCAAGAATTTGAAAAAGTTTTTGCAAAAAAAGATATTCCAACAGATTTAGAAGAGTTCATCTTTGAAGATGAAATATGGATTTGTCAAGCTTTAGTTGATAGTAAATTAGTAGATTCTACTTCTCAAGCAAGAAGAGATATAAAATCAAATGCTGTTTCAGTTAATCAACAAAAAATAAGTGATGATAAACTAAATTTAACTAAAGGCGAGTATATTTTACAAAAAGGTAAAAAAAGTTTCGCTAAGATAGTAATAAAATAAAAAGGGCCTTTGTGAAAATAGGAAAATATGATATAAAGTATCCAATAATTCAAGGTGGAATGGGTGTAGGAATAAGCTGGGATCAACTTGCTGGACATGTTAGTTTAGAAGGTGGTTTAGGTGTGATTTCTGCTGTTGGAACAGGATATTACAAAAAGTTAAGTCCAAAAGTTGAAATAATAACAAGAAAAGATAAACCAAAAGATGTTATAAATTTTTATAGTAAAGATGCTTTAAAAGAAATTTTTGAGAATGCTAGAAAAATTTGTGGAAAACTTCCTCTTGCGGCAAATATTTTATATGCTATAAATGATTATGGAAGAGTAGTTCGTGATGCTTGTGAAGCTGGGGCAAATATTATTATTACAGGAGCTGGAATTCCTACAAATATGCCAGAATTCACAAAAGATTTTCCAAATGTAGCACTAGTTCCTATTGTATCAAGTGCAAGAGCATTAAAGCTTATCTGTAAAAAATGGCAGAGATACAACAAAATTCCTGATGCAGTAATAGTTGAAGGACCTTTAAGTGGTGGTCATCAAGGATTTAAATATGAAGACTGTTTTAAAGAAGAGTACCAACTTGAAAATATTGTTCCACCAGTAATTGAAGAAGCAAAAAATTGGGGAAATATTCCAATAATTGCTGCAGGTGGCGTTTGGGACAAAAAAGATATTGATAAATTTTTAGAAATGGGTTGTGCTGGTGTTCAAATGGCAACTAGATTTATAGGAACACATGAGTGTGATGCTGATGAAAAATTTAAAAATGTTCTTATAGATGCTAAGAAAGATGATATAGTTTTGATGAAATCTCCTGTTGGACTTCCAGCTCGTGGAGTAAAAACGAATCTTCAATTTTCAATAGAGAATCATACTGCACCAAAGGTTCAATGTATTTCAAACTGTGTTGCACCATGTAATAGAGGTCATGAAGCAAAATTAGTAGGATACTGTATTGCTGATAGATTAGGTGCTGCATATAAAGGTGATACTGAAACTGGACTATTCTTTTCTGGTTCAAATGGTTATAAAATTGATAAAATAATATCTGTAAAAGAGTTAATGAAAAAATTGACTAAGGGAGAGTAGTTATTTTAATTAGATTCTTTATTTGTTTAATTTTATTTTTTAATATATCTCTTGCTTCAAGCTTAGAAGAGCAATATAAAGAAGCAAGGATAGAGTTTTTAAAGTCTTCTCTTAAAAAAGATGAAGGTCAAAAAATAAAGGATTTAGAAAGAATTATAAATTTAGGTAAGAAACTAAAAAAAGACACAAGACCTGATGAAGAAAAACTAAAGGTTTTAAATAAAAGAAATGTACCATTATCAAAAAGAGTAGAGTCTAAAACAACAACTCAACAAAATAATAAAATAAATCAGAATACTAAAACTCAGGTTCAACAAACAAATCAAAATAAACAAGCTAATATTATGCACTCTATAAAATCTGTGAATACTTCACAAGATTCTATTATAATCGATTTTAATGTTGATATATCAAAAAGTGATATTAAATTTTTTGAGTTGAAACCTTCTCCATTATACAGAGATGTATTTGATATAAAAGGGTATTTTAAAGATGCTCTTGCAACAAAATTATCAATTCAAGGAGAAGAACAGATAACTATTGGGCAATTTCAACCAGATGTTTTAAGAATAGTTATTTCAGGACAAAATAATCCAGATACATCTTACAGTCTATCAAAAAGACAACTTATTATTGATGTAAAAAGTAAAACAGTTAAAAAAGAGGATACAAAAGTTCAACAATCAAATCAAGTTGTTACTCAACAAGTAGCAATTAAAGAGGATAATAATTTTATTGATACAATAAATGCTATTCGTTTAATAGAATCAAACAGTAATACAATTAATGTAAAATTCAATAAGAAAATAACTCAAAAAGATATAAAATATACAAATATTAAGCAAAGTGGAAATTTTGAATATATTTTTGACATAACAGGGCAATATAAGTTCGCTAATCCTATAAAATTATCTTTGGATAATATTGATAAAGTTATAACAACACAAAATAAAAATAGTGTAAGAATAAGATTTATAAATAAAAATTCTGCTCAAATAAAATATAATTTAATAAATAATGAGTTAATAATTGAAACAACATCTACAAAATCAACTTCAAATCCTACACAACAAACTATAAATCAAGTACAAAATACAACACCAAAAAATGTAAAAAACAAAGTTATAGTTATCGATGCAGGTCATGGAGGAGATGATGTTGGAGCAGTTGGTCCAAATAAAAGATATGAAAAAATTGTCAATCTTGAGGTTACAAAATACCTTGAAAATATTTTAAAACAACGTGGTTACAAAGTTTATCTTACAAGAACAACTGATAAATTTATAAAAGTTATGGATAGAACAGTTTTAGCAAATGAAAAAAATGCTGATCTATTTATATCAGTTCATACAAACTCTATTACTAAAGAAAAAGCAAATACGACAAGTGGAATAGAAACATTCTTTTTAAGCCCAGCAAGAAGTGAAAGAGCAAAAAGAGTAGCAGCTCTTGAAAATAAATCAGATATTAGAGAAATGAATGAAAGTTCAAAAAATGTTTTCTTAGAGAGTCTTAATCGTCCAAGAATAACTGCATCACATAAATTTGCAATAGACGTACAAGCTGGGCTTTTACAAGCTGCTAGAACAAAATATAAAGATGTAAAAGATTCAGGTGTTAGAGAAGGACCATTTTGGGTTCTTGTTGGAGCACAAATGCCATCAATTCTAGTGGAACTTGGTTATATTTCACATCCTGAGGAAAGTAGAAGATTATATGAAAAAGAGTATCAACAACTACTAGCTAATGGTATTGCTAATGGTATAGACTCTTACTTTCTAAAAAACCCTTAATATTTTTTATTAGATTTTCTTGTTTTTTCTTTATTTTTGGGAGTTTTTTTAAAGAGAAAAATTTTACTTTAGAATTTTCCCAAGAAAGATACTCTTTTTTAAGAATATCTTTCTCAAAATATTTATTAATTCCTTCTATATTAGAACTATTTACTAGCCAAATACCAATATCTTTGTCTTCATTTATTTGTTCAAAGTACTCTTCAAAAAGTGCAATATCAACACTTATAGAACTCTCTTCAAAGACTTCTCTTTTTGCACATTCAAAAGCACTTTCATTTCTATTTTTACTACCTTTTAAACAACCCCATCTTGCTTGACTTGCAACACCCAAACACAAAAGAATCTTTATATCCTTTTTATCCACTAAATATGGAACAATACCATAAGTTTTAACATTACTCATTTTTAAAAAACCTAAATATCTTGAATTTTTTTTACATATAAATAAGACGAAATAATAAACCAAACTAGCAAAGGAACTATTATTGAAAACTCAGGAATCAAAACTCCTGAACTTGTAATTTTAAATAGAAAAAAGAATACTCCCCAAATTACTAAAGTTCCAAATACTCCAAATGACACAAATTTTCCTAAATTAAAAAATCTACTATTTAAAGAAGCATAAGCAAATATTAGAAACAATAATGGAATAACAAAAAATGGAATAAACACTTGATTATAAATATTTGTTCTTATCTTTTGGGTATTTACACCTTGTTGTTCAAGGAGTATCCAAGCACTTAAAGCATCAAGTAAAGAGTAATCACTTTTTGTTTCATAAACATTATTTAAAATTTTTGGTTGAAAGCCTTCTAATGTATGTAAAAACTTCTCATTTCTAACTGTTAGCTGAGAGTTTTCATCTATATTTTTAGGTTTAGATATAATTTTTGCATCTATTACATACCATCTATTATTCTGAAAATAAGCTTTTTGAGCAATTATAGTTTCTATAATATCTTCATCTTCAATTTTATAAATATGTATATTTTCAGCTTTTTTTTCCAAAGGAAATAGTTTTTGGAAATATACAAAATGTTCATTATATTTTAAAAAAATATCACTTTTGGTACTAGAAAAATACTCATTATCCAAAATTTTTCTTTTTTGTTCATAAGAGTATGCTAAAGGAGTCATTTGTAAAATAATCAATGAAATAAGTAATATAAAAGATAAAGTTACAATAGGAGAGAAAATATCTTTTCTTTTAGCTCCCAATGCATAAAAAGCCACAAATTCATTATTTTTTATAAATGTTATTAAAGTTACAATCCAAGCAAAAACAATTGATAATGGCAATGCTAAAGTAAGAGTAAAAAAACCATTATAAAATATATATAAAAGTTGTAAATTTGCAGAAGTTGGTACAGATTTAAAATTTTGTAAAAAATCAATCCCTACAAAAAAGACCTCTAATGATATTAAAACTATAAGAAAATTTCTTATATATTTTGTAAGAAGATATTTTGTTAATGTACTCATATTTTACTTCAATGTATACTTAGATTTTACTTCATCAATATCAAACTCTTTTAAAGCTTCAATTGATGTAATAATATGTGGAATAATTCTACTATAAAGTTCTTCTAACTCTTCTTTAGAAAAATTACTCAAAACATAATTTGCAACATCTTCTTTATCTTGTGGTTTTCCAATCCCAACTCTAACTCTTATATAATCTTTACCTATATGGCTATCAAGTGATTTAAGTCCATTATGTCCACCATGTCCACCACCAATTTTAAATTTAATTGCTCCAAATGGTAAATCTAAGTCATCATGTATAATAATAATATTTTCTAAATCAATTTTATAATACTCTTTTATACTATGGACTGCAACGCCAGAGTTATTCATATATGTAATTGGTTTAGAAAATAGATTATAAGCTGATTTTTGTAAGTTTGATTGAAAATTTGGATTGTTTATATTTGAAGTATTCAGATTTTTAGTTATTTCATCAATAACTAAAAACCCAATATTGTGTCTTGTTAACTGATATTTATCACCAATATTTCCAAGACCAACAATTAAATACATATTTAATTATTTAGCTTTGATAACACCAACAACTGGTACTCTAGGGTCTAAATAACAATCTACTGTTTCTGGTAAAGTAATATCTCTAATTAAAATATTATCACCTGTATCTAAGTTTGTTACATCTAATGTTATACCATTTGGAAGATCTTCAATTTTACATTTAACTGGAATTCTTCTTGTATGAAGCATTAAAAGACCTTTATTTTTAAGTCCTTTTGCACTTCCTGTTGTAAAAACTGGAATTTTATACGAAGTTCTAACACCAGCTTGAGCAACCATTAAATCAACATGTAATAAATCTGAAGTAATAGGACATTTTTGGTACTCTTGAACAACTACTTTTAAAGTGTTTCCACCTACTTTTACATCAAAAGTAACAGTAGTTTTGTTTTTCAAATATTTAATAAACTCATTTCTTTTAAATGCAGCAGAAATATTTTCTAAACCTTTACCATAAATATTTGCAATTAAATATCCATCTTTTCTTAAAGCTTTAACAGCTGGTTTTGTTATACTATCTCTTACGATACCCTCTAACATAGTCATCCTTTATTTTGATTTTAAATTGAGTCGGGATTATATAAAAGCTTTACTAAATCTTTGATTAAAAGGTTTATTTATAGTTTATTAATACTCTTTTAGATAGAATATTTACTAAATTTTAAAATCAATAAGGTGAAAAATTATGGTATTACTTGATGGAAAAGCCCTATCTGCAAAAATAAAAGAAGAAGTAAAATTTGAAGTTGAACAAATTGTTAAAGATAAAAAAATAACTCCAGGACTTGCTGTTATTTTAGTTGGAGATGATGCTGCAAGTGCAACTTATGTTGCGAGTAAAGAGAAAGCTTGTAAAGATGCTGGTATTTACTCTGTTGTCCATAAAATGCCTTCATCTATAACAGAACAAGAGTTACTTGAAACTATAAATATGATGAACAATAATCCAAAACTTGATGGTATTTTAGTACAACTTCCTCTTCCAAAACATATAGATACAACAACCGTTTTAGAAAGTATTAATCCACTAAAAGATGTTGATGGTTTTCATCCTTATAATGTTGGAAGAATGGTATCAAATTTAGATTCTTTTTTAAGTGCAACTCCATTTGGTGTTATGAGAATGTTTGAAGAACATAAAATTGATTTAAGTGGTAAAAATATTGTTGTGATTGGAAGTAGTGATATAGTTGGAAAACCTATGGCTTCTCTTTTAATTAATGCAAAAGCAACAGTAACAGTTTGTAATAGCCGAACTAAAGATTTAAAATCTCACACAAAAAATGCTGATATTGTAATTATTGCTGTTGGAGTTCCTTATTTATTGAAAGCTGATATGGTTAAAGATGGAGCAGTTGTTATTGATGTTGGTATAAATAGACTTGAAAATGGAAAACTTGTTGGTGATGCTGATTTTGAAGGGTTAAAAGAAAAATGCTCTCATCTTACACCAGTTCCAGGAGGAGTTGGACCTATGACTATTGCTATGTTACTTAAAAATACAATAAAAGCTGCAAATTTAAGAGAAAAAAGAGAAGCAAAATAGATGTTAAAAAAAATTTATAACTGGTCATCTTCTTGGACTGGAACTATCATAATTGTTTTAGCAATTATATTTTTTATTGCTCAAGCATTTGTAATTCCAAGTGGAAGTATGAGAACTACACTTTTAGTTGGTGATATGCTTTTTGTTAAAAAATTTTCTTATGGAATACCAACTCCTACTATCCCTTGGGTAAATGTAAAAATTCTTCCAGATTTCAATGATAATGGTCACTTAATAGAAGGAGTTAGACCACAAAGAGGTGATATTGTAGTATTTTTTGCTCCTCAAAAAGCCCTAAATGATGGAAGATTACCAGAAGGAACTCACTTTGTAAAAAGAGCTGTTGCTGTTGGTGGAGACACAATATTTTTAAAAGATAAAAATTTATATCTTCATCCAAATGAAGGAAATGACTTTGTAAAAGAACATTTTAGCAACTATGAAACAATACAAATAGGTGAAAAACTTTTTGTAGTAAATCCATATGAAAAAGAGTTTCAAGGTATAAGAAAAAATCCCGATATTATAAAAGGATTTTTTCATCAAGAGTTATTTGATATGCAAATCACTACTATTCCTGATGATGAATTTTTTATGATGGGAGATAATCGTGACTATTCAAATGATTCAAGATTTTGGGGAACAGTTCCATATAAAAATGTAGTTGGAAAACCTTGGTTTATATATTTTTCTTGGGACAAAGATTACAAAATAAGATGGGATAGAATGTTTAAAACTATTCAGACTATTCAAGATGAAACAATTTTTGATATGAATTTTAAAGAAGATAGCAAAGGAATCTACTAATGAAATATTTTATAGCTGCTGATCATGCAGGAATAGAGATAAAAGCTTTCATAAAAGATTTGTTTGAAAAAAAAGGTCATATAGTTGAAGATTTAGGACCTTTTTCAAAAGATAGAGTTGATTATCCTGATTTTGCTGCACTTGTTTGTAAAAAAGTTTTAGAAAATGATGGTTCATTTGGGATTTTGATTTGTGGAAGTGGAATTGGCATGAGTATGGCTGCAAATAAATTTGATGGCATTCGTGCAGCACTTTGCCACAATGAATATAGTGCAACAATGGCTAGACAACACAACGATGCAAATGTGATTTGTCTTGGTGAGCGAGTTAGTGGTGAAGGCATTATAGAAGCTATCATAAATGCTTGGGATAAAGCAAAATTTGAAGCTGGAAGACATACTCAAAGAGTTGAAAAAATAAATGCTTTAAGTAAAATTGGAAGTTGTAGAGTATAAAAAAGGATTTATTATGAGTGATTGGCAAGTTTATTTAATGATGGCTGTGATTGTAGGAGCTATGCTTTTTGCTCATAAACTAATGTTTTTTGATAAAAAAGACAAGGATAAAAAGTGATAAATCCAAAAATTATCGACTATATTTTTTCAAGTGCATCTATTCAAAGATGGAATGATTATCCAAGAATGGTTGATTTAGTTGAACTTGATAAACAAGCTCATAAATTTATAATTGCTTATTTTATAGCAAAACTAGAAAATGATATAAACTTTACACATTTAATAGAAGCTGGTATTTTCGAATTTTTAAGACGAGTAGTCGTAACGGATATAAGACCAGATGTATTTAGAAAAGCTTTACAAAAAAAATCACAAGAGATTAATTCTTGGGTTATTTCAAAACTAAAACAATCTCTTGAAACTATTGATAATGGCGTATTTTTACAAAAATTTGAAGAATTTTTAAATAATCCAGATATTTATAAAAAAGAGAGATTTATACTTAAAGCTGCTTCATATCTTTCTACGAAATGGGAATTTTCAATTGTTTATCAAACAAGTCAGTTTTTAAGTGATATTGAAGATGTAAAAAAAAGTGTGGATGAAGAACTCGAAGATTATTATGAATTAATTGCTGTTAGGAAAATAGCTTTAAATAAAAAATTAGCAAAAATTGTTGATTTAAGTGGAAGATTAAGATTTCAAAAACGATGGGCACAAACTCCAAGAATTCCTGAAACTTCAGTTTTAGGACATATGCTTACAGTTGCAATATTTTCATATTTTTTCAGTCTTGAAGTAAAAGCTTGTGATAAAAGACTTCAAAATAACTTTTTTACAGCCCTATTCCACGATTTACCTGAAGCTTTAACAAGAGATATTATAAGTCCAGTAAAATATAGTGTGGATGAACTTTCTGATATTATTGCTGAATATGAAGTTGAAAAAATAAAAGATGATATTTTACCAAATATTCCAGAGAATATAAGAGATGAATTTTCTTACATTTTAGGTATATATGACGGAATAAAAGAAGAATTTGCAAATAAAATAAAAATAGATAATAAAATTGAAATAGTTGATGATATTTCAAAATATAATATAGATAAATATGAAGCTATTGATGGACTTGCTTTAAAACAATGCGATAAGCTATCTGCTTTTGTGGAAGCTAGTTTATCTATCTCTCATGGAATAAAATCAAAAGAGTTAATAAACGGAAAAAAAGAGATTTTAAAAAGTTTAAAAGAGATAAATGGAGTTGATTTCAAGCAAATCGCTTCAGAAATAGATAAAGAATTTGGAAGTAATGGACAAGTTCAAACTACTTTAGATTTTGATTAATATATCAAAGAGAGCTTTTAAAAGCTCTCCCATTCATCATCTTTACTACTATCTTTTATAGTTGTTGGTTTTTTTGAAGATTGTGGAGTTGATATTTTTTTTGTATTATTTACAATTTGAATATTTTTTGTATCTTCTCTTTTAGTTCCTATATCTTTTTCTTTAACCTCATTTTTTCCTATAAACTCTTTAGAATTTGCATCTTCTACTATTAATTTTGCTATATTATCATTTGATAAAGCAATATCATGAGCTTGAGATGCTACCATTGCATTTTGTTGTGTTTGTTGGTCTAGCTGATTTACTGCATCATTTATCTGTTCAATTCCAAGTAATTGTTCTTTTGAAGCATTTTGAATATCAGAAATCAAATTCATAGTTTGAGATATATTTTCATTTAATTGTTTATATCCTTCTATCATATTTGTAGCTATACCTTTACCTTCATTTGCTTTTGAAGTCGCAAGTTCAACAATATCTTTTATCTCTTTTGCTGCTTCTGCACTTCTTGAAGCTAGATTTCTTACTTCTTGAGCAACTACAGCGAATCCTTTTCCAGCTTCACCTGCTGTTGCTGCTTCTACAGCTGCATTTAATGAAAGAATATTTGTCTGAAATGCTATATTATCTATTACTCCAATTGCTTCGTGAACAAGCGTTACTTGTGTATTTATCTCATCCATTGCAATTGTTGTTTTATTTGCTAACTCTTCACCTAAACTTGCTGATTTTGTAACTCCACTTGAAAGATTTGACATTTTTGCAATACTTTCCGTATTATTTCTAATATTTGAAGTAATCTCTTCTAGTGCTGCTGCTGTTTCTTCCAAAGAAGCTGCTGCTTCATTTGAACTTAAATTCAATTTATCTACATTTGCCAAAAGTATCATAGAACTTTTATCTAAAGTTAAACCATTAGACTTGCTTTCTTGAAGCATAGAAGTTACAGAATCTCCTAAAGAGTTAATACCATTTGCTAATGATAAAAGCTGTTCTTTAATACCATTTGTTGGAACTCTTTTCATATAATCATACTTCGAATATTTTTCTAAAACATCTAAAATATTTTCAATATTTGTTTCTAAAACATTACCCATATTATTTATAACATTTTTAAGTTGAGTTAAAGCAGGATTTGATACTTCAGTATTTAATCTTTGACATAAATCTCCTTGTTCAAATTCACCTAAAACAGAAATTGTTTCATCTATTAATTTTCTATCTTCTTCTATACCTTTTCTTGTTTTAACTATATTTTCATTTACAACTTTACTCATAGCCCCAAATTCATCTTTTGCACTATCATCAAGTAATTCAGCAGTTGATTTTTCTCTATTTAAATATGCAAAAAATCCTAATAAACCATCTTTAAATTTTTCTATAGAGTTCACTACAACATTTGAAATAATCACAGAGATGATTATAAATAATATAACAGAAAGTACAATAACAGTTATTAACATACTATTCATAGTTGCATCAGCTTCGTCTCTTAATTCTATTCCTTTTTTAGATATTTGTGATGCTTTATTTTGTATTAACACACCCATTTCTGCCATTTGTGTTATTTTAAGTGCAACAGCTGGTTCTTCTTTTAAAATACCATTTTTATAATCACTAATTTTTTCTTTTGAATATGATAAAAATCCTTTTTCATAATCACTCAATAATGATAAAATTTCATTTGCTAATTTTATATTACTTGTATCAGTGTAACTAGCAGCTGCTTGTTTCATATTATTCTCAAGATATTTTATATCTTCAATTACAACTTTTTCTGTTTCTTGTGTCGATGTTCTCATAAATTGTAAAACAGAGAACCTAGTCTTAACCATATCTGAAACAAACTTCTCAGTAGCGATTGAAGCTGAATTTCTAGCTTCATATATACTAACATAGTATCTATATACAGTTATCATTACTCCAACTATTATTATAAATAATATAGGGAATAAAAACAATTTTTTCCTTGTGTCCAATTTGTTTAACATAATTTGCGTCCTTTTATATTTTAATTATTATGTAACTCATAATAAATACCTTAATCTTAATTTATATTTCTGATAACGATTTTAAAGATTTTAGCGGATAAATATTACAAAAAAACCACTAAATAAAAACTTATAAGTAGTTTGATATAATATGTTCTAATATAAGAAAAAGGAATAATATATGCAAATTATCATCGGTATTGCAATTTTTATCGTCATTATTACAGTAATACTTTTTAAAGTAAACGATAGATTTGAAAAGAGAGAATTCATAATTTTATTAATAATAATATTTTTAGTAACAATTGGAACAATTTTATATGAAAAATCAAAAGATAATTATTTACCAAACATATTTAAAGAGAAATATGAAAAAGATAAAGATATTAGAATAGAAAGCCTTAATTATGAACTTTTAAACAATAAAGTTGTAAGTTCAAAAGATAAATTCATATATAATTTCACATACCTAATAACAAAAGATGACAAAATCTTTTTGTGTACAATGAATAATGTAGAAATAAATAAAGTACAAAATCTTTTTGTATTTAAAAATTTTGCAAATTTAAAAGAAGAGTGTATTGAAAAATAACTCTTTTTTTTACGCAGGTTTAAAACTGCTTTTAGTTTTGCAAACTTGCGGAAAATAACACTTATCACACTCAGGTTTAACTGCTTTACAAATATATCTTCCAAATAAAACCATCGCTTGATGAAAAATATGTAAATCACCTTTTAATTTTTTTACTAAGTCAGCTTCAGTTAGAGTTACATTTTTAGCATCACTTAATCCCAATCTATGAGAAACTCTAAATACATGAGTATCAACAGCCATAACATTTGCACCTTCAAACTCTATCATAAAAACATTTGCTGTTTTATTTCCAACACCTGCAAGTTTCATCAATTCTTTTTGATTATGTGGAATATTTCCATCATAATTCATTATCACACTTTGTGCCATTTTTACAATATTTTGTGCTTTATTATTGAAAAAAGAGCAAGAATTAATGATTTTTTTAACATCATCCAAATTTGCAACTGATAACTCTTTTACACTTGGATATTTTTCAAATAATGCTGGAGTTATAATATTTACTCTTTTATCTGTACATTGCGCTGATAAAATAATAGCTATTAGTAGTTCATAATCATTTTTATAATTTAACTCTGTTACAGCATCACTATAATTTTCTAAAAATGCTTGTTTGATTATTTCTATATCTTGTTTTGTTGCTTTTTTCATCTTACATCTCTTTAATCTTAGCTATCTCATCTCTTAATCTTATTGCTTCTTCAAAGTTTAAATCTGATGCAGCTTTTTTCATCTGTTTATTTAGTTCTATTAAAATCTTTTTTCGCTCACTTGCAGGCATTTTTTCTAATTTTTGTTTTTTCCAAGCAACTGTATCATATTCTTCAAGTTTTAAATTTTCATCAAGTTTTCTTTTTGTTGATTTTGGAGTAATATTATGTACTTTATTAAACTCTTCTTGAAGTTCTCTTCTTCGATTTGTTTCATCAATAGCAAACTGCATAGAAGCTGTTATCTTTTGTGCAAATAAAATAACTCTTCCATTTTCATTTCTTGCAGCTCTTCCTATTGTTTGAATAAGAGAAGTTTTACTTCTTAAAAACCCTTCTTTATCTGCATCAAGTATTGCAACAAGTGAAGTTTCAGGAATATCCAAACCTTCTCTTAAAAGATTTATTCCTATAAGTACATCAAAAGTTCCAAGTCTTAACTCTCGAATGATTTGATTTCGCTCAATTGCATCTATTTCTGAGTGCATATATTTTACTTTTATTCCTAAATCTGCATAATAACTAGCTAACTCTTCTGCCATTTTTTTTGTCAAAACTGTAACTAAAACTCTTTCATTTTTTGCTATTGTTTTTTTAATCTCATCATGAAGTCTTTCAACTTGAAACTGGCTATCTATTATTTCTATAACAGGGTCAAGAAGTCCTGTTGGTCTTATTATTTGTTCTGCAACAACTGAACTTAGTTCTAGTTCTAACTCATTTGGTGTTGCACTTACAAATACATAATTTGGTGCTTTTTTTATAAACTCATCAAACATTAAAGGTCTATTATCTAAAGCGCTTGGAAGTCTAAATCCATATTCAACTAAAACTTCTTTTCTACTTCTATCAGCTGCGTGCATTCCTCTAAATTGTGGTAGCGAAACATGAGATTCATCAACTACAAGTAAAAAATCTTCACCCATTTGTTCAAAATAATCAAGCAATGAATATGGAGTTTCTCCAGGTTTTTGTCCTGTCAAATGTCTTGCATAGTTTTCTATTCCTTTACACATTCCAGTACCTTCAATCATCTCCAAATCAAATTCAACTCTTTGTTTTAGTCTTTGATGCTCAACTAATTTTTGCTCTTTTTGGAAAAATTCGAGTCTATCTTCAAGCTCTTCTTCTATTTGTTTTACAGCAGTTGCTAATTTGTCTTGCGTTACAACAAAAGGATTTACAGAATAAATAATTACTTCATTTAAGTCTTTTGTTTTTGTATTTGTAAGATATTCATGTTTTGTGATACTTTCAACCTCATCACCAAAAAATTCAACTCTTATAAACTCATCTTCAAAATAAGCTGGAAAAATATCTATAACATCTCCATTTACTCTAAAATCTGCTCGATCAAAGAATTTATCATTTCTTTTATAACCCATTTCTATTAGTTTTAGTAAAAATGTTTTTTGAGAATAGTTAAATCCAACTTCAACTCTTTGCACCATTGCTTTATATTCACTTGGATTTCCTAATCCATAGTTTGCTGAAACTGAAGCAATAACAATAACATCATCAAAAGATAAAAGTGAAGCAGTTGCACTAAGTCTAAGACGCTCTAATTCATCATTTATTGAACTGTCTTTTTCTATAAACAGATCGCTTCTTGGAATGTATGCTTCAGGTTGGTAATAGTCATAATAAGAGATAAAATATTCAACATGATTATTTGGGAAGAACTGCTTAAATTCACTATAAAGTTGAGCTGCTAAGGTTTTATTATGTGTCATAATAAGAGTTGGTTTTTGTACCTTTTCTATCACTTTTGCAATAGTATAAGTTTTTCCACTTCCTGTAACTCCTAATAGAGTGTTATATTGATTTCCAGCTTTTATTGAATTACTCAAAGCTTCTATTGCTTTTGGTTGATCTCCACTTGGACTATAATCACTTACTACTTTAAACTCTGACAAAATCTAATCCTTTAATTTTTCAATAAAAAATTTATTTTCTTTAAATCTCAAATAATCTTTTTGACAACATAAAGATGAAACATTGATATATTTTTGATTTCCAAAAACAAAAGTTTTACCTTGATGATAATGCCCTTCTATAATAACATCGCTATCATAATTTTTCACTCGTTTTTCTACAAGTTTCTCAAAATCTGAAATATTATGGCAAATATTTTTATTTAATAAAGCTTTTTCTAACTGTTTTGAAATAAAAAAGTTTATATCAATAAAATTCATAAATTTTAAAAATATACTGTTTCTTATGATTTTACAAAAAAGTTCATATTGCCAATTTATAAAATTATCTCCATGAGATAGTCCAACCTTTTCTTCTTGCATTTTTATAAAATAAGGTTGATTATTTCTATTTATTACTTTTATATTTGGAAAAAGCTTTTGTAAATTAAAATCATGATTTCCTTCTAAATAAACTATTTCTAAATTATCTGATAGTTTATTTAAAAGATTTATAACTTCCTCATTTTGTTTTATAAAATATTTACATTCACAAGATAAAAAATCAAAAATATCACCCATTAAAAAAAGCTGAGAAATATTTAACCC
The DNA here is from genome assembly GCF_003316695.1 of Aliarcobacter vitoriensis. Classification (GTDB taxonomy): domain Bacteria; phylum Campylobacterota; class Campylobacteria; order Campylobacterales; family Arcobacteraceae; genus Aliarcobacter; species Aliarcobacter vitoriensis. Next base: position 55,162 of record NZ_PDKB01000004.1, on the reverse strand, counting down.
TTTATTTTCGACTCTTTTTAATAGATGTAAAAGTTCTTGATTTTTTTGATTGAAGTGTGAATCGGCTATAAAAATAGCCTCATCTTTTAAACTTATGTTCAAACTATAGCTCTAACTCTTTATAATATACTTTTAAAACTTCAAAAGTTTTTGTTCCACCTGGTAAATTTGCATTGAATTCATCTCCTTCAACTTTTCCCATAAGTTGTTTTGCTAAAGGAGAATTAAAAGATATAAAACCTTTTTCTACATTCGATTCAACTCCACCAACAATAGTATATGTAAATTCTTCATCGCTATCAACATCAACAAGATTTATAGTTGAACCAAAACTTACTCTATCATGAGGTAAATTAGATGGATCAACAATAACTGCTTTTGAAATAGTATCACTTAATTCAGCTATTTGAACATCTATTAATTTTAATTTTTCTTTTGCAGAATGATACTCTGCATTCTCTTTTAAATCACCTAACTGTCTAGCTTCATCTAAAGCAATTACAGTTTCAGGTCTTTCGGTACTTTTTAAAAAATCTAAATCTTGAGTAACTTTATTGTACCCCTTAAGTGTCATTGGCTCTTTATCCATAACCTCTCCAATAAATATTTTTGTGATATAATATCCAAAATTTAGTAAAAAAGAAGATTTAAAATGCAATATGATAGAACATTAAAGCTTTTTGGAGAAGAAGCATTTCAAAAATTTCAGAACACAAAGATAATACTTTTTGGTGTAGGTGGAATAGGAAGTTTTGCACTTGATGCACTATATAACACTGGAATTACAAATATCACAATAGTTGATTTCGATAAATATGAACCTTCAAATATGAATAGACAGTTGGGAAGCCATGGAAATATAGGGAAAGTCAAAGTTGATGTTCTAAAAGAAAAATACCCAAATGTAACACCTATTTGTGTAAAAGTAACTCCAGAATGGATCGATAACTTTGATTTTTCATCTTATGATTATATTTTAGATGCAATAGATGATGTAACTCCAAAGGTACATTTAATAAAAAAGCATTTTACAAAAATTATAAGTACAAGTGGAGGAGCAAAAAGAATTGATGCTACTAAGTTAGAATATAAATCAATTTGGGAAACATATAACGATAAATTTATAAAAAAAGTGAGAGAAGAACTTAAAAGGCAAGGTTTTAAAAAGAAATTTAAAGTAATTTTTTCATCAGAACTTCCATTATGTGTAGAAAAAGGTAGTTTCGAAGGAGTTACGGCTTCTTTTGGTCTAATGATGGCTTCAATTACTATTCAAAAAATAATAAAAAAATTAAATTTAGTTAAAGATAGTCAAAGTTAAAACGATATATAATAATTTACTTTACACAAAAAAAGGATTTACATGAGCGGTATTGGTGGTAGTGTTGAGCAAATGACACAAGGACATTTAAGAAATGTTCAGCAGTTAGCAGTATTTTACACTGGTCATAATAATATTTATGCAATAAATATTGCAAAAGTTAAAGCTTTCATAATAACAGAAGAGGTTGCTATAAATGATACTCCTAAAGATACAAATATAATATCTGGTATTGCAACAATTAGAGGAGAACCTGTAACATTAGTAAATCTTGATGCTTGGCTTGGTCTTAAACCTCTTGAAACGAATGAGTATAAACTAATAATATTTTGTGAATTCAACCACAAAAAAATAGGCTTTTTAGTAAAAGATATGCTTGATATTGTTGAAAAAACTACTCAAGAATTAAGAAATACTGAAGAGACAAATTCAAAAATAACTTATACAACGTATGTAAAAGTTAATAATAAAGATGAATTATGTACAGTATTCAATGCTGAACAGCTTTTAAGAGATATTAAATGGACAAATGATGGAGATGATGATGTTAAAAAATATGTTGAAGAAAAAATATCATCTTCTAAAAAAATTTTAGCAGCTGAAGATTCAGCAGTTGCAAGAGAAGTTTTAACAAAATTCTTCCAACAAGCTGGAGCAAATTTTGAAATATATCAAAATGGTGGATTACTTCTTAATAGATTAGAAGAGTTAGAACCAAGCGATGTGGGACTTGTTTTAACAGATATTGAAATGCCTGGAACAGATGGATATCAAGTTGCTTCTTTTATAAAAAATAGTACAAAATATTCTCACATTCCTGTAGTTGTAAACTCATCAATGACAACTGATGCTGTAAAAGGAAAAATGGATAAAATAGGAATAGATGGTTTTGTAGGGAAAACTGATATTCACTCTTTATACGATATTACACGAAGACTTCTTCTTAAATAATAAAAAGCTAAGAAATTAGCTTTTTATTAAATAGTTTGTAACCAATTTTTTATATTCTCAATTTGTATTTGTGTTTGATATGTTGATGTTCCCCCAAAAGAGTTTCTACTATTCATAGAATTTTTTAAATTTAAATATGAAACTATTTCTTCATTTATATTCTTCAATTCATCATTTGAACTTCTTATTTCATCTATATTTAATTCACTAATATCTTTATTTAAGCTATTTGCTTTTGATACAACATCTTTTGTAAGATAATAAGCTGTACGAAATGGCATATTTTGTTTTTGTACTAAATAATCAGCTAAATCAGTTGCTGTTAAATGCCCTATTTTACAAGCTTTTTCCATTTTATCCACATTAACTATCATAGTTTTTATAACTTCATTTAAAATAGAAATTGAAATTTCAATAGTTTTAACTGAATCAAAAACCCCTTCTTTATCTTCTTGTGTATCTTTATTATAAGCTAATGGTAAACCTTTCATAACCGTTAAAAGTGATATTAAATTTCCATAAACTCTTCCAGTTTTTCCACGTAAAAGTTCAGGAACATCAGGGTTTTTCTTTTGTGGCATAATTGAGCTTGTAGTTGCATATTCATCACTCATTCTTACAAATTGAAACTCATAAGACGACCATAAAATAAGCTCTTCTGAAATTCTACTTATATGCATCATTGTCGTAGATATATTGAATAATAACTCCAAAGCAAAATCTCTATTTGAAACACTATCCATAGCATTTTGAGTTGGAGCAGTAAAACCTAAAAATTCAGCTGTTTTAAATCTATCAATATTATGTGGAGTTCCTGCAAGAGCTGCACTTCCCAAAGGAGAATAATTGTTTCTTTCATAAGAAGAAGAAAATCTCTCAAAATCTCTTTTAAACATATTTGCATAAGCCATCATATGATATCCAAAATTTATAGGTTGAGCATGTTGCAAATGCGTCATTCCTGGCATCAAAGTTGTTGTATGTTTTGAAGAAATATCTAAAAAAGTTGATATTAAATCTTTTATTTGATTTTGAATAGATTTTGTTTTTTCTTGTACATAAAGACTAAAATCTGTACAAACTTGGTCATTTCTACTTCTTGCAGTATGCAATTTTTTACCTGCTTCTCCTATAATTTCAGTTAGCCTATTTTCAACTGCCATATGAATGTCTTCATACTTTAAAGAAAATTTAAACTCTCCATTTTCAATCTCTAATTTTACTTTTAAAAGACCTTCTTCTATTTGTTGTTGTTCATCAAAACTTATAATTCCTTGAAAAGCTAACATTTTAGAGTGTGCAATAGAACCTTTTATATCTTGTGAATATAGCTCTTTATCAAACATTATCGAAGCATTAAACTCATCTAATATCTTAGCATTTGTATTTTTTAAAATTTGATTATTTTCTTTTGACATTTATTCTTTCCTATAAAATTATTAAGTTCTTATTATATCATAAGTGCTATAATACTACGTTATTATATAAATTATTGAGAATAATATGAAAGATATAAAAGAAATTACAAAGAATACTCTATCTAGTTTAAAAGACAAAAGACTTCCTGCTACCCCTGAAAACTACTTTTTAGAGTTTGTAGCTCAAGCTAAACTTTTAAATAACCAATTTGATGATATTAAAATATTAAATGATGCTTTAAAAAGCTTAACGAATGATGAGAAAAAAATATTAAATAATGAATCTATTTTTCAAATTATAAAAATCTTATCGAAAAGAGCTACAAATGATGAATTAAAATCTTTGATTAGTACTTTTAGCGAGTTATTAGCACCATCTATCAATTTTGAACTCAAAGAAGATATAGAAGACTTTATTTTAGTTTTATTAAAAAACCCAAAAAATATTACAACTAGAGAGTCTATAAATAAAATTAAAGAATTTGCACAAAAAAGAATTGATGCTGATAGAAGAGTTTTAAAAGAAAAAACAAATGATATAATAAAGCTAACATCTTTAATGAGTAGATACTATGATAAAACACTTTCAGATAGTGATAGTTCTAATGAAGAGATTCAAAAAATAAAAGATGATTTAGTAAAATTAGAAATATCTGATTACTCAAAAAGAGAACTTATAATTGTTCAAAAAAAACTAATAGACACTATTTATAGACTAGAAAACTCTCTTCAAGAAAATAATAGAATTTTATCTACAAATATAGACAAATTTAAACTTTTACATAAACAAATAGAGGAATTAGAAAAAGAACTTAAAGTTGCAAAAGAAGAATATCATTTTGATTTTTTAACTGGGATTTTAAATAGAAGAGCATATGATAATGAAGCAAAAAAAATGGAAAAACAGTATTTTATTTTTGATACAAACTTTGCAGTTGTCTTTTTTGATATAGATCACTTTAAAAAAATAAACGATAATTTTGGACATATTTGTGGAGATGAAATACTAAAATCTTTTGCAATTATTTTAAAGGATCTTACAAGAAAAGAAGATGTTGTTGCACGATATGGAGGAGAAGAGTTTGTTGCACTTATTAATTTTAGAGATAAAATAGAAGTTAAAAGATACATAAAAAGGGTTAAAAATACTTTTTTAAATAGTACCTTTATATATAAAGACTACAAAATAAATATTACTTTTTCTGCAGGTGTTACATTTAGAAATAACTATAATTCAATAGAAGAAGCTCATAATAAGGCTGATGAATTACTTTATCAAGCAAAAAAAGCTGGTAGAGATAAAACTATATTTGATTCAGGAGAGATAGTTTAAAACTATCTAACTCCAAAGTTGAAGTTTTGGTAAGTTTGCAACTGCTTTTAAAATATCTGTTTTTGATACAATTCCAACTAAAATATCATTTTCATCAACAATTGGAATAGCATCTATTTTTAAATCCAGCATTATTTTCACAACATGCCTTACATCAGATTCTGGATCTGCTGTTAAAACTTCAGGTAGATAAACATCTTCTATTTTTCTTTTTAATATATCATCTATTTCATCAATATTATTCATAATTAGAGATAATATAATCTTTTTATTTACAATACCTATAATTTTTTTTCCAAAAGCTGTAATTGGAATTTGAGAAACACCCTTATCTTTTATAAAATAGTACAACTCTTCAATAGTAAAGTTTGTAGTTGCATAAATAACATCTTTTGTCATAATATCTTTGATTTTATAAACCGGTTCTAAATTATCAAGAGAAGCTATTTTTTTGTAAGAATTTAAAAATTCATTTTTTTGATCTTTATTTAATTCACTAGAAAAATCTTGTATTAAGCCCTCTTTTGGCTCAAATCTAACACTTTCAGCTTCATCAATATTCTTTAATTCATATAAATTATCTGTTGTACTTCTAAAGCCTACTGTTCCATTATTATAAATAGCAAACATAAAAATAACCTCTTTTTATTTATTGTACCAAAATAATTTCAAAAAAGCCTCTTTATATAGGTAAAACTCTTAAATCTACGAATACTTTATCCTGTAAAATTGACTCGATAGCATAAAGTGTTCCCATACTTCCCGAACTACAGCCACTACATGCACCTAAATACCTAATATACAAATCATAATGTGGTTTTGATTCAACTAAATCTAAAATTTCCATATTTCCACCATCCATAACAAGCATAGGTCGTACATCTTCATCTAAAACTTCATCAATAAGTTTTAACTTTTCTTCTTTTGATAAGCTTTCAAAATCAATTTGGCTTCTCTCTTGTTCTTTTTGTTTTTGTTCATCTATCTCTTTTCTAGTATATTCCAATATATCAGTTAAATATATCTCTTTCTCCTCTAATCCACCTTCTTTTTGACAGGATTTACAAAAGATTCCTGCTTTTGTTATTTGTCCTATATCTTCAATAGTTTTTAAATCAAATTGTTTTATAGCACTTTTAATATCTCCTAAATTAACTCTAGCACACTCACAAACCAAATAATCATCATCAAAAGAACTAACATCAACTTCTGTATAAGATAGTGCAACTTTTTTAATAACTACAAAATTTAAAGTTTTATCATATAACTCTTGAATATTCATTGCAGGAATTTCTGGTCTATCTCTTAGAGCAAACTCTACATCTGTTTTTGTAATCTTTGAAGCTTTTTCAACTGTTTTTCCAATACACAATTCAGTCATCATATCATTTAAAGCAATGATAATTCCACTCCCAAAAGATTGAAATTTAGCATCCATAATAATATTACTTTGTTTATCAACAGCCCAATAAAGCCTTATGCTATCTCCAGCATTTGACTCATAATCTGAACTTAATAATTTTAAATTAAACTCTTTTGCTTTCTCTTTTGTAATTAAACCTAAATTTTTTGGTTCATCAATTCTTTCTAAAATTTTACTTGAATACTCTTTTTTATCATTTTCTTTCATTAATCTTCCATTATATAATATATATTTTTTGTATTTTATTCAATATAGGATAAAATTTATCTTAATTATAAACTCCCTTTAAATAGGAGTTGTTTCTATATTTGCATAGCAATAAAATCGCTTTAGTTGTATTTATGCCTTTACATTATATACTTATTTTGATATTATTCAAACAGGATAAATTCTGTCCTATTTAAAATCAAATAAATTTTACGGAGAAGTCATGAGTGATAATCAGCAAATACATGACATTTTAAACAAAGATTACAAACTTGGATTTGAAACTTTAGTTCAAAGTGATACTTTTGAAAAAGGTTTAAATGAAGATGTTATAAGAGCAATAAGTGCAAAAAAAGAAGAACCACAATGGCTTTTAGAATTTAGATTAAAAGCATATAAAAAATGGCTAACTATGGAAGAACCAACTTGGACAAATCTTAAGTTTCCTAAAATAGATTACCAAGATTATGCATATTTTTCAGCACCTAAAAAAGCTTTAAACTCTTTAGATGAAGTTGATCCAGAAATATTAAAAACTTATGAAAAATTAGGAATTCCACTAGAAGAACAAAAAATGTTAGCTGGTGTTGCAGTAGATGCAGTATTTGATTCAGTTTCAGTAAAAACAACTTATCAAGAAGAGCTTGAAAAATTAGGAATTATATTTTGCTCTATAAGTGAAGCTGCACATAGATTTCCAGATTTAGTAAAGACTTATTTATCAAGTGTTGTTCCTGTTTCAGATAACTATTTTACCTGTTTAAATAGTGCAGTTTTTACAGATGGAAGTTTTGTATATATTCCACCACATACTAGATGTCCAATGGAACTTTCAACTTATTTTAGAATAAACGCTTTAAATACAGGTCAATTTGAAAGAACATTAATAATCTGTGATGAAGGAAGTTATGTTTCATATAATGAGGGTTGTTCTGCACCTTCAAGAGATGAACGACAACTTCATGCAGCTGTTGTTGAATTATGTGCATTGAAAGATGGTCATATAAAATACTCTACTATTCAAAACTGGTTTCCAGGAGATGAAGATGGTAAAGGTGGAATTTTAAACTTCGTAACAAAAAGAGGTTTATGTAAAGGTGATAACTCTAAAATATCTTGGACACAAGTAGAAACTGGTTCAAGTATAACTTGGAAATATCCATCTTGTGTGCTTCAAGGAGATAATAGTGTAGGAGAATTCTACTCTGTTGCTATTACTTCAAAAGCTCAACAAGCTGATACTGGTACAAAAATGATACATCTTGGTAAAAATACAAAATCAACAATCATATCAAAAGGTATTTCAGCTATGAAAGGTATAAATGCTTATCGTGGTTTGGTAAGAGTTGGTAAAAATGCTCATAATGCAAGAAATATTTCTGAATGTGATTCACTTTTAATAGGACATAAATGTCAAGCACATACTTATCCATATCATGAGATAAGAAATAGTAGTGCAAATATAGAGCATGAAGCAACAACTTCAAAAATTTCAGATGAACAACTATTTTACTTAAATCAAAGAGGAATTGATGAAGAAGATGCAATAGCTATGATTGTAAATGGTTTTTGTAAAGAGGTTTTAAAAGAGTTACCAATGGAGTTTGCAGCTGAAGCAAAAGAGTTATTAAATATTTCATTAGAAGGAAGTGTAGGTTAATTATGAGTAATAGTTTATTAAAAATTGAAGATTTAAAAGTTAGTATAAATGATAATAATATTTTAAAAGGTTTAAACTTAGATATAAAACCAGGAGAAGTTCATGCTTTAATGGGAGTAAATGGTGCAGGTAAATCTACTTTAGTTAAAACTTTAGCAGCTCATTATGACTGTGAAGTAACAGGTGGAAAAATAACATTTAAAAATAAAGATTTATTGCAAATGGATGTTTCAACAAGAGCAAATGAAGGTATTTTTATGAGTTTCCAAAGTCCTGTTGAAGTTGCTGGAGTAAATAATAGCTACTTTTTAAGAACAGCAATAAATGCAAAAAGAGCCTATGAAGGAAAAGAAGAACTAGATGCGATGCAATTTTTAAAACTAGTAAAAGAAGAGACTTCAAAATTTGATATAGATAGAAAACTTTTACAAAGAGATTTAAATGATGGGTTTAGTGGTGGAGAAAAAAAAAGAAATGAATTAATCCAACTTTTAATGCTACAACCTGATTTAATAATGCTTGATGAAATAGATAGTGGACTAGATGTAGATGCAATAAAAATCGTAGCAAATGTAATAAACTCTATGCTTGATGGTAAAAAATCTATTTTAATGATTACTCACTATGATAGACTTTTAGAACTTATAAAACCTGATTTTGTACATATTTTGAGTGATGGAAAGATTGCTAAAACTGGAGATTATAGTTTAGCTTTAGAACTAGATGAGAAAGGTTTTGAGGCATTAGGAATAAATAATGCAAGTAATTAATTTTCAAGATTTAAAACTACCACAAAAAAAAGATGAAGAGTTTTTAAAAATAGATTTTTCTTATCTTTTTTCTTATGATTTTAAAAGTGTTAAAACTTCAAATTTTAGCCTTGATTTAAAATCACAAAAAGATGAAAATTCTTATGATAGTATTTTATTTGATGTAACAAAAAATTTGGACAGTAATCAAAAAATTTTAACAATAAGTGAAGATACAAAAGAACCAATTATTCTAATTCATACTTTAAATGAGAGTGAAATAGCATTTACAAACTCTTTAAAAATCGAAGTTAAAGATGGAGTTAAAGCACAAATTATAGAAGTTTTTAACTCAAACTCTACAAACTCTGCATTTTTTGTAAATAGATTTTTAGATTTAGGAAAAAATGCAAACTTAGAGTATGTAAAAGTTCAAGATATAGTTTTAGAAAACTCTATAATATTCTCTTTAAAAACTTCACAAGATGATAAATCAAATTTAGAGATCACAAATTTTGAATTTGGAGATGGTTTTGTGGTAAATAATTTTGAAAACAATGTAAATTCACAAGAGATAAACTATGAATTAAATGGTTTACTAAAACTAAAAGACAAAGCAAACTCTTCAACTTTGGTAAAAACTGTACACAATAACAAAAGTTCAAGAAGTAATATAAACTATAAAAATAGCCTAAAAGACAACTCAAGAGCAGTTGTAAAAATAAAATCTATAGTAAATCAAGAAGCACTTTATTCAAAAGCTTTTCAAAATTGTAACTCTATTTTATTAAGTGATGATGCTACAATTTTTGCTCAACCGCATTTAGAAATATATATTGATGAACTTGAAGCTAGCCACGGTACAACAACTGGTACACTAAATAAAGAACAACTTTTATATCTAACTGCTCGAGGTATTCCAAAAGACAAAGCTTATGATATGCTTTTAGTTGCTTTTGAAAGTTCTATTAGAAATAATTTGAAAAATGAAAAAATAAAAGAATTTATTGATAATTATAAAAGAGAAAAATATGTATAAAAAAGATTTTCCATATTTTCAAAACTCAAAAACTGTATATTTAGACAATGGAGCAACAACTCAAAAACCACAAAGTGTTGTTGATGCAACGGTTGATTATTATACAAAATACTGTTCAAATACTCATAGAAGTGGATTTGGAGATGCTGCAACGGCTACAACAGAGTTTGAAAATACGAGAATTGCTTTACAAAAATTTATAAATGCAAATAAAAAAGAAGAGATAATTTTTACAAAAGGTGTTACTGAAAGTATAAATTTTATAGCTTTATCTTTTGCAATAAATTTTAAAACTGTTATTATCTCAAGTTTAGAACACCATGCAAATATTGTGCCTTGGCATATGCAAGGTAGATTAAAAGGTTCAGGACTTGAAGTTGTAAATTGTAACTCTAATTTGGATTTTGATTTTAAACATTTTGAAGAAATTTTAAAACAAAATCCTAATTCATTTGTGAGTATTGCTCATGTTACAAATGCTTTTGGAAAAGTTCACGATATAAAAAGAATTATATCTTTAGCACACTCTTATGATTGTGTAGTTATGGTAGATGGAGCACAAAGTTTAAGCAGTTTTAAAATAGATGTTCAAAAACTTGATTGTGATTTTTTTGTTATTTCAGGGCATAAAACTTTTGGTCCAACAGGAGTTGGAGCAATATATATAAAAGATAAATTTTTAGATATTGTAGAACCTTATCAAACAGGTGGAGCAACTATACATACAGTTGATTTTGAAAAAGGAACTACTTTTTTAAACTCTCCTTATAAATTTGAAGCAGGAACTCAAAATATTGCGGGAGTTATAGCTTTTAAAGAGTCTTTAAAATATATAGAAAATATTGGTTATGAAACTATACAAACAAGAAAAAATGAACTTTTAAAATATCTTGATGATGAACTAAAAAAACTTCCTGATATAATTTTTTACAATGATATAAAAGATTGTAGTGGAACAAGAAGTTTCAATTTTACTGGAATAGTTCATGATGATATATCTATTTTACTTGATAAAATGAAAGTTGCAGTAAGGGTTGGTCATCATTGTGCAATGCCAATTATGAATAAATTGAATATAAAAGGTACTATAAGAGTAAGTTTAGCTTTTTATAATGATTTTGAAGATATTGATAAGTTGATAATTGCACTTAAAAGAGCACTTTCTATGTTAAAGGATTAGGATGAGTATAAAACAAAGAGTAGAAAATATAAAAGATGATTTAGATTTTTTTGATGATGAGTTAGCAAAATATGAATATATTATTGATTTAGGTAAAAAACTTCCTGTCTTTGATGAAGTAAATAAAACTCCAGAAAATATAGTTCATGGATGTACTTCTCAAGTTTGGTTAATATGTGAGAAAAAAAATGATAAACTATTTTTTTATGGCACAAGTGATGCAATTATTGTAAAAGGATTGGTATATATTATCTTAGATATTTTTTCAAATTCTACAATCCAAGAGTTAAAAGAAGTTGATATGGATATCATAAGAGAGCTTGAATTAAGTGAAGTTATAACTCCAAATAGACAAAGTGGAGTTATAGGTATGATAAAAAAAATAAAAGAGTATGCGTTAAACGCTTAAAGGAAATTTATGTCAATTTTTAATAAAGATGAAATAAAAGATAAAATCATAGAAAATTTAAAAAAAGTTTATGATCCTGAAATCCCAGTTGATATTTACAATCTAGGACTTATTTATAAAATAGAATTAGAAGAGAGAGAAAGCTATCTGTTTTGTGAAATAGATATGACTCTTACAAGTCCATCTTGTCCAGTTGCTGATAGTTTAATAGAGCAAGTAAGATATGTAGCAATTGCTGTTGATGAAGTTGATGAAGCAAAAGTAAATCTAGTATTTGAACCAATTTGGGAACCACATATGATGAGTGAAGAAGCACGTGAAATTATGGGTGCTAGCGGAGCTGCTATATCTTTTTAAAAGAGAATTTTAGCTCTCTTTTAATTGAGCTAAAATCCTATTTGTATTTTTATTACTAAAATAAATTGCCAATAAAAATGCTATTAAACATAAAGTAAAAAATGTAATAGTCAAGCTATCCCATTTTGTTAAAATAGTTTGTTTTTGTGATGATTTTTTATTCTGATTTGATACATTTTGCTTTACTTCTTCTTTAAAACCTTCTATTGGAGCAATTCCAGCTTTTATCAAAGTATGTCCACTTCCACCATCGAGTACAACTCTGTATGGTTCTTTTGGTATTTCAACTATTATTTCTTGTGATTCTGGAAGTCTTTGTTGAAAAAGAATATCTCCACTTGATAAACTCTCAAGTTTTATCAATGCTCCAGCAACACTATCTCCTGTATCAAACTCTCCAGCAACGGTAATAGTATTGTTTTTATTATCTTCTACTATAAGTATTAATTCATGAGAAAATAAACTCACACTCAAACCAAAAAATAAAATTATCTTTTTTATCATTTCATATCCTTATATATTAAAAAGTATTATTAATGCAATTGCTAATATTAAACTTGGAATAAGACATCTTAGAAGTGCTATATATTTACTCGAACTCAAACTTATCCAAAAAGCAATCAAAGCCCAAATTGAACCATCTATTATAATAGTTGCCAGTGTAATATCCTCTTTTCCAATAGGAACTATTGTCACAAGTAAGGCCATTGCCAACAAAGTTACAATTAATCCACCAATAATTGAACATAAGATTCTAAATAATCCTATCTTTTTACCACTTTTTTCTGGTATTTTTAAATTACGAATATAATTTCTCATTTAACACCCTTTGAAGTCCAAAACTCTTGAATTTTATCTCTGTTTGTTGGTAATTTACAAGCAATAATCAACAAGATTAGTCCAAAGAAAATTAAACCTATGTCCATAGCTAAAACTGTATAAACTTCTTCATTTAAAAGTCGAATAGGACTAAATCCACTATTTATAAAATGAATTATTGAACTAAGTATAAATAAAATTCCACCCAAATATAAAAATTCTTTAGCTGTTTGATAAGAGTTCAATCTATAAAAAGAGTATGTAAAAGTAAAACACCAAAAGGTAGCAAATATTCCTTTTGTGATTAAAAATTTATTTTCCATATCTAAAGGAAGTAACCATTGAAGAACAAATAGTAAAGCTGTTGCAGGAATAACACCTACCATAACTGCAAGAGATAGCTTTCCTAAACCTTGATAAACTGGAATATTTATGGGAAATTTTCTAGCCTTTTTCTCTAAATAAAGTAAATTTCCAAAACCAATAGCTAAAGTTGTAAAAAGCATTATAAAAAATACTACCATTCTAGTGATATCATCAACACTAAAAAGTAAATGAATATAGTTTATTACATCATAAAATATTGAACCCCATCTTTTATCCATAACCTTTTGTTCACTTATTAAACTTCCATCAACTCCACTTAAAACTAAATTTGGTATGTTTGAAAGTCCATTCAAAAATGGCATATATGGATTATATCCTTCAAATTTTACAACAGCAGTTGAATCTTGCCAATTTGTAAGTTTAATTCTATAAAAATTTAATTCAGGTGCTATATTTTGAGCAATTTTAAGTAACTCATTTATTGAAAGCATCTCTATAATTTCGCCTGATTTATCTATTTTTGGGTCTTGTGGATGAATAGCTGGGAAGATAAATTTTCCAACCTCTTTTATCTCTCCTTGTGTAGCAACAGTTGTCATCAATGGAGCAGATTTTTTACCTATATTCATAAAAACACCACTTATTGCAATAAGTAAAAATGGTGCAATAGTCCATATAAGTATTTTTCTATGCCATTTTGAGAATGTTCCAGTTTGACTAGATGTGCTATCTCTATATTTTATTATAAGTATTTGAATCAATCCACCAACTATTAAAAATACTCCAGCTACTGCCATAAATCCAAAAATATACCAACCAAACTCTCCAAACAATCTTCCATAATGCATATAGTTTAGAAAGTTTGCAAGTTCAAATATATTTTCATCTTTTTTTAATTCTAAAGTTGTATTTGGGTCAAATATTTTTGGTGATACAAATTGTGTAGATACTTTTAAAGTTGGATCTTTCAGATATCCTGGAAGGGATATTGTAATTGGATTATTTTTAGGAAAACTACTATCATTCAGAACTTGATTTAGCATCTTATCATAATCAATAGTTGAAACATTTGTCATTTTTATATGATTTATTGGTTTTTCCCAGTTTTGTATATATGGAAGTAATATTGCAAATAATCCAAAGAATAGTGCAATATACATCAAAAATGAGAAGCTTATACCTATTGCCACATGCACTCTTTGGAGCCTTTGATTAAAAACTCTTTTCTCTTCTTGTTTTGTTAATTGTTCTATCATATTTATATTTTTATCCTTTTATATAAATCAAAAAATCCCATTACCAAATTTGGAAATGGGATTATACAATTTTCGATTTTAATTTTTAGAATTTATAGTTTAAAGATAAAGTATAATTTCTTTCAGCTCCCCAAGCTTGAGAACCTCCTGTATTTAATAAATAATCTTCATCAAATAAATTATTTGCATTTAAAATAACACTAAAATCTTTTTTAATATCATATTTTGCCATTGCATTTACAAGCGTATAAGCTTTTTGTTTATTAATATCTTTTGCAATTCCAGTAGAATTTGCATTATGAACTTCACTTTGCCAATTAATTCCTCCACCAAGAGTTAATTGATTATATTTATAAGTAGTAAAGAATTTAAGAGTTTGTTTTGGTACTTCTCCTGTTCTTAATCTATCTTTATTTTTATCTTTTGCATCAGTATATGTATATCCTCCTGATAGATTCCAATTTGGTAATAGTTCCCCTGAAACAGTCAAATCCCAACCTTTTATCTCTACTCCATCTTCACTTTTAAAAGCAGTAGTACCTTCTGGTGTTAGGTTTGGAGTATCAGAAACAGCTAAATTATCTTGTTTTGTAATAAAATAAGCAATACTAGCATTTAATTTTCCATCATAAAATTCTGAATTAATTCCAAATTCCGTTGTATTACCCTCTTCTGGATCAAGATAATTTCCACTTGTATCTTTTGCTGTAGAAGTTGGATTAAAAATAGATGTATAACTAGCATAAGTAGCAAAATTTTCATTTATATCATAAACTAAACCTAAATAAGGAGTAAATTCTGCATTATATTTTTGTGTTTGTTCTGTTGCTGTTCCTTTATTAATTACTCTTTCAAAATTAGATAATCTTCCTCCTAAAATTAGATGTAAAGGATCAGATAATTCTAAATTTAAAGCAGCAAAAGCACCAATTTGCTTTTCATCAAAAACATATCTATTTTTTGTTGTTGGCATCGTTGGTCTATTTGCTATATGTCCATTCCATCCATTTATATCTACTATAAATGGTGTTCTAACCTCTGCTGGATCATCTGATTTAGATTGATGACCATTTACACCAAAAGATAGTTTATGCGTTCTTCCAAATAGGTTAAAATCTCCATTTGCATATAAATCTATAGAGTGAGTATCAGGATTTCTCTCAACATATCCCATTTGTCCCATCATTTGTCCTGGATTTAAAATATAATCAATGCTTCCATTATTTTTGTAAGCTGTGTACCCATCATATGAAAAAGCAGAAGAACCAGCAATAGCATAAAGTCTATCAGTTTTTGTTTTTGAATATGAATATCCAGCAACTGCTTTCCAATCATTACTAAAATAGTGTTCTAATCCTAAAGATAGGTTTAATCTTTCCACATCAGTATATGTAAAATCTGCTGCTGCATTATCATGTCTTCCAAAAGTTGTCTGTTTTTTAGAATAATAAGTTGCTTTAGAATGTCCTTCATTTGTTGTAGAACTAAATCCATGAGGAGAAGCATTATCTACATTTGTTTTTTGATATGTTAAAGATGTTGTTAAAAGAGTATTATCAGATAAATTAAAATCTAAAGCACCATATATTAAACTATTTTCTTTATTATATCTATCTTGTTGGCTTCCACCCTCACCATAAGAAGCAACCAATCTTCCTCTTATACTATCACTTGAATTTAACCCACCAGAGATATCTATAGTTCCTTTATAAGTATCCCAACTTCCATAAGATACTTTAGCATCTCCTTGGAACTCTTTTGTAGGTTTTTTTCTAACATAGTTTATACTTGCACTTGGATTTCCAGCTCCATTTGTAAGTCCTGTTGAACCTCTTATAATTTCAATTCTATCATAAATAGCAGTATCTTCTAATCCTACAAAACCATTGAATCTACCAATATTTATCTCTGATGATGGCATACCATCTCTTTGGAAATTAGTAATTGAAGTCCCTCTTGCATAATAAGAAGTATATCCTGCTCCAAATTGTCCATATTGAGTTAAAGTTACTCCTGGAGTTTGAGTCATAACATCATTTAAATCTTGTAGATTTTGTTCTTGTATTTGCTTTTGAGTCATTACTGTAATTGATTGAGGAGTCTCTTTTAAAGATAAATCTAGTTTTGCAGAAGAACTAGTTTCTTTTATTGTATATGTAGTAGTTTGATTTGTTTCACTTACTGTGATTTCATCTAATTTTACTTGGTCAGCACTTAATAGAGTACCCCCCCCCGCAACTAACATTGCTGCAACTGAAATTGCCATTTTGATTTTCATCTTTTTCCTTTCTTTCTTAATATTTTTTGATTAAAATTTTGATAAATCTTTAGGAGAATTTATCTTTATTTTTGATAATTAGTATACTAATTATTAAAAAGTAAACGGAATATTAATCAATTAAACTTAAAATAATATAAAATTAATAATAGTTATTCATTAAGTTTTTATATTGTTTAAATTTAAAAATATAATTAGCAATTTTAAACAATTTTATTAACAAAAATTAAGAAGAATTAATAAAAAAAAAACTCTACAATCATATATAAAATTTTTGAAAAGGCTAAAAATATGAAAAAGATTCAAAAAGTGCTTATTGCAAATAGAGGAGAGATTGCACTAAGAATTATCAGAGCTTGTAAAGAGCTTGAGATAAAAAGTGTTGCAATTTTTTCTGAGGTAGATATAGAAGGTGTTTGGGTTAGAAAAGCAGATGAGTGTTACCCAATTTTAGGGGATGTTGTTCAAGCATATTTAGACTATGAAAAAATCATATCTATTGCTAAAAAATCTGATTGTGATGCTATTCACCCTGGATATGGGTTTTTAAGTGAAAATGCTGATTTTGCAAGAGCTTGTGAAGAAAATGGTATTATTTTCATTGGTCCAAAACCAGAACATATAGAACTTTTTGGAGATAAAATGGCTTCAAAAGTTGCTATGAAAAAAGTTGGTGTTCCTGTACTTGAAGGTACTGATGAACCAATTATTGACATTGAAGAAGGTGCAAAAATTGCACGAGAGATTGGTTTTCCTGTTATCATCAAAGCTGCGTTCGGTGGTGGAGGACGTGGGATGAGAATAGTAAGACAAGAAAAAGACTTCAAAGAACTATTTGAAAGTGCATCAAACGAAGCCTTAAAATATTTTGGTCGAGGAGAAGCATTTATTGAAAAATATGTTGAAAATCCAAGACACATAGAAATTCAAGTTATTGCTGATAAATATGGAAATGTTCTACATTTAGGAGAAAGAGATTGCTCTATCCAAAGAAGACACCAAAAAGTTATCGAAATAGCTCCATCTCCAAGATTGAATAATGAAGCAAGAAAAGAACTTTATAGAATTGCAACAAAAGCTATGTTCAAACTTGGATATGAAAGTGTTGGAACAGTTGAATTCTTACTTGATCCAGATGACAATATTTACTTTATTGAGATGAATACAAGAGTTCAAGTTGAGCATCCAGTTACAGAAACTATTACTGGTGTTGATATTATTCAAAGAATGATTCAAATTGCTGAAGGTGATAAGATGATATTCTTACAAGAAGAGATTAACTTTAGAGGTTACTCTATTGAGTTTAGAATAAATGCTGAAAATCCATTAAAAGGATTTATGCCATCTGTTGGAACAGTAACAAAATACTTAACTCCAGGAGGTCCAGGGGTAAGACTTGACTCTGCACTTTACACTGGATATAAAGTTCCACCAAACTATGATTCTATGGTAGGAAAACTTATTGTTTGGGCATTAGATTGGGAAGGTTGTGTAAAAAAAGCAAAAAGAGCTTTAGATGAATTTTATGTTGAAGGTTTCCCTACAAATATTCCACTTCATAGAGAAATTGTAAGAGATCAAGATTTTAAAGATGGAAAATTTACTACAAATTATCTTGATACAAAAATGGATATTTTCACACTTAATAGTCAAGATAATATTTCAGAAGAAGAAGAAAAAATTCAAAATCTTAAAAAATTAATAGATACTATTAACTCAAAAAATATAGCTACAAGACACTAAGAACTTTTGTTCTTAGTTGTTTAATCTACATAAATTAAAGCCTTGATAATATATACTTATAAAAAAATTTATCCAAGGTTATTTAATGTCAATATTTTTTACTCTTTTAGGAAAAATAATCCCTTTATATATAAGTATTATTTTAGGATTTTTAAGCACATATATTTTAAAGTGTGATAAAGAAACAGTAGCAAAAATTTTGCTTTATCTTCTGTCACCACTTATTATTTTCAATGCTGCTTTAAATGTAAATCTAAGTGCTTCAATACTTTTTTTACCAATATTTTTCTTTTTATTTAGCTCTATTTTAAGCTTTATACTTTTAGCATATTTTAAAAGAGTTTATAGTGATAACACTGCAAATTTATTGGCTTTTAGTACATCAACTGGAAATACTGGAAATATAGGAATCCCACTAGCTATTTTATTTTTAGAACCAAGGATGGTTGATGTTTTTATATTTACTGTTTTAGCTTCACTTTTATATCAAAATTCAGTTGGATATTATATAACTGCAAAAGGAAATTTTAGTGCAAAACAAAGCCTTTTAAAAATGTTAAAACTTCCAGTTTTATATGCATTTATTTTAGGAATTATTTGTAATTTACTAGAGATAAAATTACCAGAAGTTTTTGAAAACTACAACGAATATTTAAAAGGTGCTTATACTGTTTTTGGTATGATGATAGTTGGAATGGGACTTGAACACATAAGAACAAATGGTTCTTTTGATATGAAATTTATATCTTATGCAATGTTTATAAAATTCATCTTGTGGCCTGTTGTTGTACTTGCTTTTATTTTTATAGATAAAACTTATATTCACTTTTTAAATGATGGTTTATATACTGTTATGTTTTTATTTTCTATTGTTCCTCTTGCTGGAAATACTGTAACAGTAGCTACTTTACTAAATGTAAAACCACAAATGATGAGTGTTGCACTATTTATCTCAACTGTGATTTCACTGTTTTATATTCCATTGATTTTATATTGGTATATGAATTAATTTGTTTTTTTGTATAAAGCTATAAAAATTCCTAAAAGTATAATAATAGTTGAAAGAAAAAGCTCAAAAGTAAGAGTTTCATTCAGAAAAACAATACTTAAAAATATTGCCATTATTGGAACTATTAACTGAACTATGCTTGCTGTCATAATCTGTATTTTTGGTAAAACTGTATACCAAAGAAATACTCCAAAAGCAGTTGTTATTGAACCTGAAGTAGTTGCCATTATAAAAGTTTGAAAATCTATTTTGAGAATATTCTCAAAAAAAGTTAGATAAAAAATAGCAAAAATTATAGTAAAAATAAAAGCTTTGAAAAAACTATCTGTTGCATTTAAAGTTGCATTTTTTGATTTCTTTCCAAGAACACTAAAAACTGCCCAACCAAACCCAGATAAAAACATCAAAAAAGTATGAAAATATGAGATTGTAAAATCACTTTTTGGATATAAAAGATATATTAACCCTCCAAAAGCTATGGTTATTCCAACAATTTTATTAAAAGTTAGTTTTTCATTAAAAAACAAAGCTAAAATAATCATAGTTAGCTGAACAACAGCAAATAAAATCAAAGTTCCAACACCTGCAAGCATATTTATATATGAATATGAAAAACAAATTGCATATAAAAAAAACATAAATCCACTAAGATAATTAGATTTTAACCCTATTTTGAGATTCTTATTTTTATAAAAATATATTACTAAAAGAACAAACATAGCAGATATTATTCTTAAAAAAGTAAAAGTAAAAGCATCAATATTTTGTGTAGAAATAGCCATTCTAGCTAAAATTGAGTTTGAAGCAAAAAATAATAACACTATAAAAATCAAAACTACTAATTTTAAATCAAAATTTAAACTTTTCATATAATTCCTAATTTTTAAAGTATTATACAATATATCCCAAAATTGGGATATATTTTAGGCTACTGTATATATTCTAATATCTGGAGCACTTTCAAAAAGTGGTGAGAGTTCTCTTACTACATCATTTTCAAATAATGCAGATTTTAAATATGCATTTGCACTATCAACACATTCAAATCCATGTAAAACTTGCACATCTTCATCTCTAACTAATAAATCTTTTGATTTAGCACCCATAATTTCATTTAAAAAAGTTTCTTTATACTTTGTATAAACACCTGCTGCTGTTGCTCTATTTTCTGGTTTAATATTTAGTGTAATTTCTAAAAAAGCTTTTGGCATTTTAAATCCTTTTTGTTTTTAAATTTTTCTAGCTAGATTTTGAAATTTTATAAAAAAAGTATTTTTAAATAAACTACATATGTTTCACTAATTTGCTATTTTATAGTTTAATTTTTCTAAAGATATTAAATCTTTTTTTGCACTCTCTCCAAAAGTTGTAAGATAATCTCCAATAATAAAAGAGTTTGCTCCATATTCAAAAACTTCATATTGTCTATCTTCAAACATACTTTCTCTTCCTCCACCAATCATAACAACTTTAGCACTATCGATCATATTTCTTGCAGTTTTGATTATAGAAAAGGCTTCTTGCTTTGTTAATACATTTTTAGAAATTGGTAGATTATTTGTATAATGAAAAAAGTTTAAAGGAACAATCATTGGTTCTAAAGATTTTATTGAATTAAATAGTGAAATTCTATCTTCATGTGATTCTCCAACTCCAAATATTCCTCCACAAGCTAAATTTAGTCCTGCTTCTTTTACATTTAAACAAGTTTCATATCTTTCTTGCAAAGTATGAGTAGAACACAATTTTGGATAAAATTCTTTTGAAGCCTCCAAGTTATGATTATATACTTCAATTCCAGCTTTTTTTAACTCTTTTAATTGCTCTAAAGTTGCTAAACCATTACAAGCATTTATTTTTAAATCTAAATCTTCCTTTTTGATTGCATGAACTAAAGAGATAATATATTCAAGTTTACTATCAGTTAGTTTTTGTCCAGCAGTTACTAAACAAAAACCTTGTGCTTTATGTCTTTTTGCATTTTTTGCTTCTTCAACTACTGTTTTTATCTCTTTTCTTTTGTATCTAGTTATTTCAATATCATTTTTTACACTTTGAGTACAAAATTTACAATCTTCATTGCAAGTACCGCTTTCTATATTTGATATTGAACATAAAAAATCTCTTTTTTTAAACTCATAAAAACCCTTTTTCATATTTTATTTTTTATTAGAAAATGATTTTTAGTCCCAAAAGAATCAATACAGTACCAATAAATTTATCTATAATATTTCTATATTTATTAAATAACTCCATATTCTTTTTTTGTGATAAGATATTTGCTATTAATATGTACCATAAAATATTTGCTAAAACACAATATAGTCCATACAAACCTTGAATATAAAAAGGTGTATTTATACTTACAATAGTTGTAAATATAGATAGAAAAAATAGTGTAGCTTTTGGGTTCAATAAATTACACAAAAAACCTAAGATAAATGATTTTTTAAAACTATATTGCTTATCTTTTTCACTTTTAATTTTAATTTTTGATGAATTACTTCTAAAACTTCCAATACCCAAATATATTAGATAAATTGCTCCTAAAATTCGTACAAAATTAAGAAAATCTGGAAAAACTTTAATAATTAATCCAAATCCTAAAAATGTATATACTAAATGAATTACAATACCAAAACCTATTCCTAAACTTGAATAATAAGCATATTTTTTACCTTGATTTATTGTCTGTTTTATTGTAATCATAAAATCAGGACCAGGTGAAATTAAAGCCATTTGTAAAGCAGTAGCTAAAAGTAAGAATTCACTCAAATATTGCATAAATATTCTCTTTTCTAATAAAAGTTTGTATTGTATAGATAAAAATCTCTTTTGTCTGCTACAAAGGTTGCATAAAAAAGATTGAAATACTAATATAATATAAATAAAATTATCAAGGATAAAATTTGGAAAATTTTGATTTTTTTAGTGAGTTAAATGAAGAACTAGTAAATAATATAAAATCTAGCTCAAAATATGTAGAAATTCCAAAAGGAACAATACTTTTTTATGAAGGAGATATTTGTAAAGAGGTTTTATATCTTATTGAAGGGAATATTAAACTTTCAGTTAGTGCAAATACAAATGATGAAATTCCTTTATATGATTTTTGCCAAGGTGAACAATGTATTGTAAATATTGCAAGTGCAATTTCACAAACAAAAGCAGTTGCAACAGCTGAATCTACAACTTTAATAAAAGGGTATTTAATCCCTATTGATGTTATCCAAAATCTGATAGTTCACTCTCCAAGTTATCAAAAAATGATTTTTTCTCTTTTTACACTTCGATATTCTTCTTTAACTACTTTAATTGAAGATATAAAATTTAAAAGATTAGATAGTAGAATTTTAGATTTTTTGAAATCTTATAATTCAAAAGAAATAAAAATTACAAATAGTGAAATAGCTTCTTCTTTGGGTACTTCAAGAACTGTAATAAATAGAGTCTTACAGGATTTAAAAAATAAAAATCTCATAAAATTAGCACGAGGGACAATAACTATTTTATAAAATATTTTATTAAATAAAAATTATCTTACTTTAATAAATATTTGATAAAATCAAACTAATCTTGTTAAAGATTATTATACTTACAAATAAGGAGAGTTGTATGAAAAAGAAGATTTTGCTATCTGTTTTAGCATTTGGTCTAGTTTCAAGTATTAATGCTTACGAGTTAAATGGTGATTTGGGTGTAAAATGGACTGGATTTAAACTTGCTTCAAAAGTTGCAGTTTCTGGAACATTTAATAAAATAGATTTAGATATTAAAAAATCTGATAATTTAACAGAGTTTCTAAAAAGTGCAAAAGTAAAAATTGATGCAAAATCTTTAGAATCAAAAGATGAAGCAAGAAATTTAAATATCACTTCAACACTATTTTCTTTAACTTCTGCAAATTTTATAGAAGGAAATATCTCTAGTGTAGATGAAGTAAATAAAACTTTAGTTTTAGATGTTGTAATGAATGGTATCAAAAAAGCTACTTCTATGAAATATGAAATAAATGATGGAAAGATTGTAGCAAACGGAGTTATAGATATTTTAGATTTTAATATGGCAAGTTCATACAAAGCATTTACTGAAATTTGTGGTGCTTTACATGAAAATGTATCTTATTCTGATGTAAATCTAGAGTTTACAATCCCTTTTAAATAAATAATATAGCCTTTTTTAGGCTATATTTTAATCACTTACAATCTTAGAAACTATTTTTCTAACATTTGGAGCTACAATAAATATTATTGGAATGGCACAGACAGCAGCTTTAAAAAATGCTTCTATCCATTTAGTAAAAAATCCATCAATAAATCCTAAATTTATAAATGTAATTATAAAGCTCATTATAAAACTCATCACTGTACCCATAATTATTGCAAAAAGATACTTTTCATACTTTTTATCTATCATTTATATCCTTTGTCTATAGAGAGTGGATTATAATAGATTAACTATTAAAGTCTAAATTTTAAACATTTATACCAATATCATTTTTACCTTCAAACTCTTTTGCATTTGCATTTTTTACTATTAGTTTTGAAATAGAATCTGTTGTTATTGCTACATCATGAGATTGAGAAGCAACATTTGCATTTTGCTGTGTTTGTTCATCTAGCTTATTAACAGCGTCATTTATTTGTTCTATTCTTATAAGTTGTTCTTTTGAAACATTTTGAATCTCTTCTATCAAATTTATAGTTTGAAGTATATTTTTATTTAATTCTTTATAACCTACAATCATGTCATTTGCTGTAGATTTTCCATTGTAAGCTTTTTTAGTTGCATTTTCAACTATACTTTTTATTCTTTTAGCAGCATCAGCACTTCTAGTTGCAAGATTTCGTACTTCTCCAGCAACAACAGCAAATCCTTTTCCTGTCTCGCCTGCTGTTGCTGCTTCTACTGCTGCATTTAATGATAAAATATTTGTTTGAAAAGCAATATTATCAATTACACTTATAGCTTCATTTACTAAGCTTACTTGATTATTTATCTCTTCCATAGATAAGACCGTTTGATTTGCTAACTGTTCACCATCATTTGAAGATTTTCTTACATTTTTTGATAGAGTTGCCATTTGTAAAATGTTATCTGTATTATTTCTAACATGTAAAGTAATTTCTTCCAATGCAGCAGCTGTTTCTTCAAGATTTGCAGCTGCTCTACTTGAAGATAAATTTAAAGTATCTACATTTTCTAACAATATTTTTGAGTTATTTTCTAAAATTAATCCATTGGATTTATTTTCAGTTAACATTTGTGTTATTGTTTGCCTTAAAGTATTTATTCCTTCAAATAATTTTTTAAAATCATTATTTACTAGGTTTGTATTTAAAGAACTTAAATAGTTATATTTACTATATTCTGACAAAATTGTAATAATCTGATTTATATAATTATGAAGTGTTTCAACTAAATTATTTATAGTTTTTGCTATATAGTTTAGTTTTATATTTGTGGTATTTGTATGATGAATTTTATCTCCAATTATACCTTTTTCAATTTTCTCAGAAATAAGCATAATCTCACCATAAATTAGTAGTTCATCATCGTTCCTTTGATTTAGTATATTACATATAGAATCTAATTTAGCTTTTATCTCCTTATTGTAACCTTTGCACTCAAAATCATCTATAGACAAAAAATTTATCTCGTTCTTTAAATATGACTCTATCATATTTAATATTTCTAAAATATCAGTATTTCTATTGTTAAAAAACATCGTAATCTCCTCTATTTTGAATATAATTTTGTAGCAGTCAATATTTCTTCTTGTGTCGGTTTTACTCTAACAGAAATATATCTTAATCCTCCATTTACGCTTTTTGATGAGTAAACAGTTGCATTTACCCAATAATAACCTCCTTCTTTAGTTCGGTTTTTAACTATTCCTTTCCAAATTTTTCCACTTTGTATGGTTTCCCATAAATTTTTAAAAACTTCTTTTGGCATATCTTCATGTCTAACCACATTATGAGGTTTACCAACCAATTCACATAACAAATACCCTGATACCTTGCAGAAATCATCATTCGCAAATACAACAATACCTTTTTCATCTGTTTCAGTTACAATTATTATATCTTTACTAAATGTTATTTCTTTTGACACTTTGAGACTCCTTTCCTATGCAATTTAGTTATTATGGTTTATATTGTATATATAATTAAACACAAACTATATAATGTTTGATTATTTAAAATAATACTTTATAAAAATAATATTTAATAGTAGAATATTTAAGAAAAAAAATCAATACCTAAACGTATTTATTTTAAATATTATTTTAAGAATAATAAAGTTTTAAATATAAAAATTATGTGATTTCATAATATTCTATATTTATAATAATTTAAATCTATAATAGATAGAATCTTTAACATTCATTTTATTATAGGAGAATTTATGTTTTTTTTGAATAAAGAGGATAAACTACAGCTAAAGGCTATAAATCAAAACTATGCTACAATAGTTTTTAGAAATGATGGAACTATAATAAAAGCCAATAAACTTTTTTTAGATACAATGGGCTATACATTAAATGAAATTATAGGTAAACACCATAAAATATTCTGTGATAAAAGATTTGTTGAAAGTAAAGAATACCAAGAAGCTTGGGATACTTTAAATAAAGGGAAATCTATAACTTCTGAATTTAAAAGAATTAAAAAAGATGGTGAAGCTGTTTTTTTAAGAGCATCATATATGCCAATTTCAAATAAAAATGGCAAAGTTGTTCAAGTTATTAAATTAGCACAAGACATTACTAAGAAAAGATTAAAAGATTTATATTATCTTGGTCAAATAAATGCTATAAATAAATCCCAAGCTGTTATAGAATTTGATATGCAAGGAATTATTTTAAATGCAAATAAAAACTTTTTAGATACTTTAGGTTACTCATTAGATGAAATTATGGGGAAACATCATAGTATTTTTTGTGAAGAATCTTATAGAAATTCAAATGCTTACAAAGAATTTTGGGAAAAACTCAATAAAGGTGAATATGATGCAGGAGAATATCTAAGAATTGGTAAAAACAGTAAGAAAGTTTATATTCAAGCAAGTTACAATCCTATTTTAGATTTAGATGGTATTCCTTTTAAAGTTGTAAAATATGCAACAGATATAACTTTGAAGAAAAATACAATGTTTGATATAGGAAAAGAGATTGAAGATCTTACAAAATCACTAAAACAACTTCAAAATGCTTCAACATCAATGGTAAATGAAGCAAAAACAAGTATGGAAGGTTCAAAAGCCATAACTGTTTCAATAGAAGAGTTGAATCAAGCTTTTCAAGAGTTATCAACAAAAGTAGAAATTATGCTATCTTCTATTACAAATATTTTTAATACCACTTCACAAAGTGAAAAGGTTGTTTTTGAATTAAAAAGTCAGTCAAAAGATACTGCGATTGCAATGAATAAATTAAATGAAGAATCTATAAAAATAGGTGACACAATAAACGTAATAACTCAAATTGCATTTCAAACAAATATATTAAGTTTAAATGCTGCAGTTGAAGCAGCAACTGCTGGAGAAGCTGGGAAAGGATTTGCAGTTGTTGCTGGTGAAGTAAGGAACCTTGCAACAAGATCAAATGAAGCAGCAAAAGATATAACATCAGCAATAGAATTTATTCAATCTTTGGTAAGAAATTCACTTGAGTCTATTCATAATATTGATGATAAAGTTGAAAAAATAAGTTTGATGTCATCAAATATATCAAGTTCAATTAGTGATCAAAAAAACATATCAAATGAACTAGCTAGTACAGCTTTAGAAACAAGCCAAACTTTAAATCAAATTACAACTAATATGGTAAAAGTTTCAAGTAGTTCAAGTAATACTCAAATTGAAGCACAAAGCACAAAAGATAGTTCAAATAATTTAATAAGTATTTCGAATAATCTTATTGATACATTAAAAGTGCTTAATTAATATAAGCACTTTTAAATTGAGATTAGTTTGTTACTAAAATAGTACATCCTTCTTTTGATTGTGGTATATGAGATGTTCCTTTAGGATTTATTATAAATGAACCTTCTTTATACTCTCTATTTCCATCATTAAATACTCCAGAAATTACAAATATATGTTCATCAAATAAATCATGTTTATCAATAAAAGGTAATTTACTATTTTTCTCAAATTTATAAATAGCTGTTAATTTTCCATCACTATTCTCTTTAAGTTTATATTGCTTCACACCTTTTGTAATCTCATTTGGGATTATATCATCTAGTAAAACTGATAAAATCCCTTCATAATTTACTACTTCCATATTTTTCCTTTATTTTGATTTGCTAGCTAATATTATGTACACAAAGTAATTTTACTGGAAAAATTTTTATTTGTCAATTAGTTTGTACACAAGATATATTTTGATATAATTCCTTACTATTCAATAAAAGGAAAGATATGGAAAAAAAAGAGTTTGATTTCTCAAAAATGGTTTGTTTTTTATTAAACTCTACATCAAATGCAATGATTAGAGATTATAGACCTCATTTAGAAGAATTTAATTTAACTTATCCACAATACTTGGTGATGATGACACTTTGGAATAATGACAATATATTAATAAAAGATATAAGCAAAGAAACATTTTTTGATTCAGCAACATTAACACCTATTTTAAAAAGATTAGAAGAAAAATCATATATTATTAGAACTCAATCATTAAGTGATGAACGAGGGAAAATAATAAAATTAACTAAAGAAGGAAAAAATTTAAAATATAAAACAGCTCATATTTTTAAAAATATGGAGTGTAAAATTCAATTAAGTAACGAAGAGCAAGAAGATATTATTAAAATTTGTAACAAGATTTTATCTAAATTGAACAATTAATTTTATCTATAAATTACCAATGGAAAAAATCTTTTTTCTATAATTGCATAAACAAAACCAACACCAAGTCCTATAAAGTGAGCATACCAAGCTATGGGAAGTCCTATTAGAAGTGGAGCAACAGAGATAAGTAAAATCCAAGTTATAATCCCGCTTCTTTGTCTTTTATCAAAATATGCAATATACCCTAAAACAGCACATATAGCACCACTAGCACCAACTAAATTTACTTGAATATCAACATAAAAAATATATAAAAATGATAAAAGAGAAGTTAAAATACCTGTTACAAAATATAAGGTTATAAATCTTTGTTTACCACGAGCTTGTTCTATAAGATTTCCAAATTGCCATAAGACAAACATATTCATTCCTAGATGTGCTATTCCACCGTGAGAAAAAATAGAAGTAAGTGGTTGCCAATAAAATCCACCAACTAAGAAATATAAATTCAATCCCATAAAAAGTGAACCACTTGGGATATTTATTTGAACAATATAAGCTACAACTGTGATAAAAATAATCACATTTGTAGCAGTAAAATCTTTTTTTAAAAATTTCATATTTAGATTAATGCCTCTTTTAAAACATCTTCTATTGTATCAACTGCTTTGATTTCCATTGCACTTTTTACTTCATCTGGAATTTCTTCTAAATCCCTTTCAAAGTTCTTTCTTGGAACTAAAGCTTTTTTAATTTTCGCTTTATATGCAGCTATTAATTTTTCTTTTAATCCCCCAATAGGTAAAACTTTTCCTAAAAGTGTCAATTCTCCTGTCATCGCAACATCAGATTTGATTTTTCTATCACTTAAAACTGAAGCCAAAGTTAAAGCCATAGTTATACCAGCACTTGGTCCATCTTTAGGAGTTGCACCTTCTGGAATATGTAAGTGAATATCATATCTTTTATAAACTTCACTACTATCAATTTTTGTTTTTTCCTCTTCTTCTTTTACAGATTTTGGGATTAAATTTTCATCAATTTTTAATATATTTTTATCAATTAAATGCTTAACTACCGAATAAGAAATTCTTGAAGATTCTTTCATAACATCACCTAAATTTCCAGTTACATTTAAAGAACCTTTTCCTTTTAGTTTAATTGCTTCAATTTTTAAAATATCTCCACCAACACTAGTCCAAGCCAAACCATTTGAAACTCCAACAACATCTATTTTATCAGCTGGTTCAATTTCAAAGATAGGATTATCTAAATACTCTTTTAAATCCTTAGTTCCAATAGTAACTTTTGTAAGCTCTGGATTTTGTAAAATCATCTTTACAACTTTTCTAAATAATTTAGAAAAGACTCTTCGTAAGTTTCGCACTCCAGCTTCTCTTGTATATTTTGATATTATCAACTCAATAGTTGCTTTACTCAAGCTAATTTCATTTTTATCAAGTCCATGTTTTTGTAACTCTTGAGGAATTAAATAATCTTTTGCAATATGATATTTTTCATTTGGAGTATAAGAATTTAGTTCTATAAACTCCATTCTATCTCTTAATGGTGCTGGAATTCTTCTTATATCATTTGCTGTTGATACAAAAATAACTTGTGATAAATCAACAGGGAAATTCAAATATAAATCCCTAAACTCATGATTTTGCTCTGGGTCAAGTATTTCAAGCATAACAGATGCAGGATCACCTCTATGATTTGAACCCAATTTATCAATTTCATCTAAAACTATAACTGGATTCATTTTTTTAGCATCAATCAAACCTTTTATCAATCTTCCAGGCATCGCTCCAACATAAGTTCTTCTATGACCTCTTAGTTCATTTACATCTTCCATTCCACCTAAAGCTACTCTCACAAGTGGTCGTTTTAATGCTTGAGAAATAGAGTTTGCCAATGAAGTCTTACCAACTCCAGGAGGTCCTACAAAACATAAAACTGTACCTTTTGATTTTAAATCTTCTATTTTTCTTTGTTCAAGTAGTTGTTTTACGGCAAAATATTCAGCAATTCTCTCTTTTGCTTTTTCTAGCGAATAATGGTCTTTATTTAATTGTTTTTCAACACTAGAAACTGATATTTTATCATCTGCATAATCTCCAAAAGGTATATCTAAAACTTGTTCAACATAAGTTTGAAGCAATGATGCATCAGGAGAGTCTGGATTCATTCTACTTAATTTATCAATTTGTTTTTTTGTCTCTTTATAAGCTTCTTTACCCATAAAACACTTTTTAGTTTTTAATCTTTTTTTATAAGATTTTATCTCTTCATCTTTTTGATTATCAGCTCCAAGCTCTTTTTGAATAGCCTTTATTTGCTCTTTTAAAAAGTAATCTTTATGAGTTTTTTCTATTTTTGAGTTTACTTTTTGAGTTATCTCTTTTTGTATTTTATATGATTCTATCTCTTTTTTTACAACTTCAATAATATCTAAAATTCTTTGTTCTAAATTTGTATTTGCAAAAATTCTATAAGCTTCATCTTTTTTTAGTTTTAAAACTGATGATATTAAATCTGCAACTCTTATAGCATCTTCATTTTCTTCTATTGCTTTTATTAAATCTACTGGAAATTTATTGTTTAGTTTTGAAAGTTTTTTAATATTATCCAATAAAATAGCAATCAAAGATTTAATACTTTCTTCATTTGATATCTCATCTGCGATAATATCAACTGTTGCAAAAATATTTTGTGTTGGTACAAAATCTATTATTTTTGCTTTTGCAACACCTTGAAACAGAACTTTAACTTTACCATCTGGTAAAGAAATTTTTCTCATAACATTTCCAACAACTCCAACATCATAAAAAGAGTCTTTTTCTCTTTTGCCTTCTTTTGATGGTTTTGAAACAGTAACCATTACAAGTCTATTAAACTCTATTGCATTTTCAACTGCTTTGATATTTTCCTCTTTATTTAAAAAAAGAGGTGTAATCATAAATGGATATAAAAATACCTCATCTTCAATAATTAAAGGTATAGTTTGTGGAAAATTACCATAATTTGCTAATTGCATATCTTACTTTATCTCCTTAAACATTTATTCGAATATTGCTCTATAAAAAGGCACTTCAACTTTATTTATCTCTTCTGGATTAACCCAAGAATCTTGAGACTTTTGCATATAATATTCTGATGCCATAGGCTTATCTCTTCTTTGATAAAGTTCAGAAATCTCTTTATCCATAGAAGCTTTTGCCATAAAAAGTCTTGCATTCATCGTATCAACTAGTGGCATATATGGAGAATTTTTATATTTATTCTTAAACTCTAAAATCTGTGCTAATGTATCATCAATCAACTGTTGATCTCTAAATTGTTGTTTAAATCCCATAAAATTAGCTTTAATTTTCATATATCTAGCATAATCAATATCTTTGCTTAAACTAAATCTTTTAATATATTCATCTAAATAGAAATTTGCTAAAGCATACTCTTCATCTTGCATATGTGCATTTACCAAAATAAGCATTGCTGTTGGAATATATGGTGAATTTCTATGTTCACTCTCTAGTGAAGTATATGTATCATCTGCTTCATCTAAATCGCCCATTCCAATTTGCATCATCATTTTATTGTACCAATAAAGAGCTGGTTTATTATACTCTTGTTCACTCTTTGAAGAACAAGCATTAAAAATAAATGTAGCACTTAGTAATAACAAAATATTTTTTATTCTTAGGTTTTTTACCATTTAATCATCCTTATTTGTCATAAAAGCAATATATTATCGAAAAAAAGCTTTATATTTATAAATGTTAATGTGTTATAATCTAAAAAACTAACTGAAGGTAATAAAATGAAATTAACTCTTATTGGAAATGGAATAATGGCTCAATCACTTGCTATTGGCTTGGTAAAAAATCATGAAGTTGAAATGATAGGAAGAGATATAAATAAATTAAAACTAATTCACGAAAAAATACCTCAATTAACTATCAAAGAGCTAAGCGACAAAGAAGATATAACTGGTAAAAATGTTATTTTTTGTGTAAAACCTTATGCACTAGAAAGTGTTTCAGTAAGACTTACTGGTGTTGCTGATGTTTTAATCTCTATTTTAGCTGGAACAAAACTTGATTATTTAAAAAAGCAAATAAAAGCTAAAAGTTATATAAGAACTATGCCAAATGTTGCAGCAAGTGTTCAAAACTCTATGACAACAGTAACTGGAGATATTGAATCAAAAGCAATAGCATTGGAAGCTTTTTCATCTATTGGTGAGGCTATTTGGGTAAATAACGAAACACAACTAGACATTGCAAGTGCAATAACTGGTTCTGGACCTGCATTTTTAGCCTTAGTTGCTGAAGCAATAGCCGATGGAGCAGTAAAAGTTGGACTAGAAAGACATTTAGCACAACATTTAGTTCAAGGCTTATTTAGTGGAACTGCTTCTATTTTAAAACATACTCATCCTGCAGTTATAAAAGATTCTGTTATGAGCCCAGCTGGAACAACAGCTGCTGGATATGCAAAACTTGAAGAAGGAAGTGTAAGAGATGCCTTTATAAAAGCAATTGAAGGTTCGTTTACAAAATCACAAAAAATTGCTGAAAAATAGTATAACTCTAATAGAAACTTTGATAAGTTTGTTGATATTATCAACTGTTGTAGGTGGTTTTTTAAAAATCTCTTACAATAGTGAAAATGATGACAATATTTTTCATATCATCAACAATATAGAAAATGATTTCACTACAAAAAACTACTCAAGTTTTATTCCATCTACTACAAATTTACAAATCACAAAAACTAAAATAGGAAATGAAACTGAAATTGAAAATTTAACTGTTAAGAAATATGAATATATTGATAATAAAATAAAAGTTTTCAAATATGAAAAGTAGTTTTTCTCTTCTTGAGCTTCTTTTAACTTTGATTATATCAAGCTCAATAGTTGTATATTCAACAATTTTTATAAAAGAACTGTCACTAAAAAATCAAGAAACTCTAAATTTAGAGATTTCAAAACTAGAACTATTTTCAACAAAAGCTTTTTTAGACAAAAATAAAGATGATTTATCTCAAATTCAATTTGATGGAAATAATCTATATTTTAAAAATTCTCTACTACTCAAAAATGTTAAAGCTTTTACAATAAATAGCAATGGAAATATAGCAACTATTAATATAACTTTATCAAATAATTTAAAACAAGAGTGGGCAATAAAATTATGATAACTATGAAAAAATCATACACTCTTCTTATAACTTTGATTTTAGTTGTAGTTTTTAGTATAACAGCAAATCAAATTTTGGGAAATAACTCTTTGGGAAATGAAAGTTTAAAACAAAAGGTTCTATATATTCAAGCAAAAAATCATCTTGAGTTTTTGGAAGAATATCTTTTAAGTATTGATTTAAAAGATATTGAAAAAATAGAAATTGATGATGATTTTTTTGATATAAAAGCAAAAAAATCAGAAAATTTTGAACACTATTTATTAAGTGTCCAATCTTTTGATTTCGATATTAGAGTTACAAAAAAGTTAATTATAAAATAACCTCTAAAATCTTCATTGCCAGTTTTAAAGCCCTACTTCTATGTGAGAACTCTTTTTTTACAGTTTCATCAAGTTCACCCAAAGTTTTATCATATCCATTTGGAATAAACATCGGATCATATCCAAAACCATTAGTCCCTATTTCTTTATTTAAAACCATCCCATGCATCCAACCATGCACTGTATAAACTTCATTTTTATAAACTATGGCTATACAAGCTGTATAAAAAGCTGGAGTTTTTTCTAAACCTAACTTATTTAGTTCAGTTTTTAATTTTTCATTATTCTCTTTATCACTTGCATTAAGTCCAGCATATCTAGCACTATAAACTCCAGGGGCATTATCTAAAACTGGTACACTAATACCACTATCATCAGAGATAACCAAAACATCATCAAAATCTTTTTTTTGAAGTTCATCATATATTGTTTGTGCCTTTTTTATAGCATTTCCTTGGAAAGTATCTCTATCTTCATCAATCTCAATTTTTCCTAAAATCTCACTAAATGCTACAACTTCATCATTTGGAAGAAGTTTTTTAAATTCTTCTATTTTTCCTTTGTTTGCAGATGCTAAAACTATTTTCAAATTTTGTCCTTATACTACTTATTATCGAATTTTTTATATAATAAACCAAAATTATAATATATTTAGGATTATTAATGATTAAATCTGTAATGCCTTTGAGTTTTATTATTGCTCTTAGATTTTTTGGGCTTTTTATTGTTTTACCTGTTATTTCTGTATATGCTCTATCTTTGGAAGGTGCAAATGCTACTTTAGTAGGAATTGTTGTTGGAGGATATGCTTTAACACAAGTTATTTTTCAAGTTCCATTTGGGATTATGAGTGATAAATTAGGAAGGAAAGGCACTATTATAACTGGTCTTTTACTTTTTGCTATTGGTTCATTTATCTGTGCAATAGCAACTGATATTTTCACTTTGATGTTGGGGCGTCTTTTACAAGGTTCAGGAGCTATTGGAGCAGTGGTTACTGCTATGATAAGTGATTTAGTAAAAGAGGAACAGCGTTCAAAAGCTATGGCAATGATGGGAATGTTCATAGGTCTTGCATTTGCAATTGCTATGTTGGCTGGTCCACTTATTGGTGGTTTTATTGGAGTTGAAGTTTTATTTTATATTACTATGTTTTTAGCACTTATTTCTATTTATATTTTAGTAAAAAAAGTTCCAAATCCACCAGTTATCACTCACACTTACAATGATAAATTAAGATTAGTAGATATTTTAGGAAATGCAAATATCAATCGAATGAATATCACAAATTTTTTACAAAAAGCTTTGATGACATTCGCTTTTTTAGTAATTCCAATCATCTTAACAAAAACTTATGGTTGGCAAAAAAGTGAACTTTGGTATGTTTATGTTCCAGCTATGATTTTTGGACTTTTATCTATGGCACCAGCTGCAATAATTGCTGAAAAAAAAGGAAAGTTTAGAGAGATTTTGGCTATTGGGATACTATTTTTCATCATCTCATATTTAGTGATAGGATTTAGTTCTAGTGCTTTTGTTTTTGCTATTGGAGTTGTGATTTTCTTTATTGGGTTTAATATGCACGAACCAATTATGCAATCACTTACTTCAAAATTTGCAAAAGTTCATCAAAGAGGAAGTGTTTTAGGAGTATTTAACTCTTTTGGATATTTAGGAACATTTGTTGGTGGGCTTTTAGGTGGAATTATGCTTGATAATATTGATTTATCAACATTTTCTATTATTATTGCAATTATCTGTATTTTGTGGGCAGTTTTGATTTTAACTATGCCAAATCCATCAAAAACAAAATCTTTATATTTAAGTTTAGATGAATACAAACTTGAAAATAGTGGAAAACTAAATGAAAATAAAAATATAGAAGAGTGGTATATCAACAACACAGAAAATATTGTTGCCATAAAATACAATGAAAAGATCACTCCTGAAGAGATAAAAGATATTTTAAAGTGATAAAATTTTGAAAAAGTTTATATTTTTTATTTTATTTATTATAGTTTTGTTATCTGGATTTGTATCAAAATATAGCAATGATTTCGATACCATAAAAGATGAAATTCTCACAAAATATCAACTTGAAACAAAAACTACATCTTTGTATATTCAAGATAATTTAAAAAAATATCTTGAAAGCAGAGATATAGAAATTTTAAACAAAATACAAACTGCTTTCAATGACAATTTTTCATCAATCCAAGTAGATAAATCAAGCTTTGATATATCTGAAAATGAGTTGGTTGAGTTATCAAATGATTTGGATAAAAAATTTATTTGGGAGCTCACAAATCTAAAAATTGATGAAAGTTTAGGAAAAATACTACAAACAACTCAAAGCGATGATTTACAAAAAGAACTTTTGACTATTGAAGGTTCTATTCCAAATGAGTTAAATAAAAACCTAGTTCCTAGTAGCGATATATACACTTTTATTCCAAATAAAAACTTTAGAAATATATCTTCTTTACTTATAAACTTTGATGCAACAAATCAATTTGATGAGATGATAAGTTCTAGTACAACTATAAATTTTGATAAAAGCATCATAAATCTTTCAAACCAGAATGGACAATTAGCTCCAAAATGGTTTAAAGATTTAATCCCAATATATATAAATGAAGTATCAAATAATATAAACAATAGCATACAAAACAATGCAATATTTTATATAAATACAAATTTAGAAAAAGTCTATTTTGAACTTTATGAAAAAACAAAAGAGAAATTTTTAATATATCTTTTATCTATTGTTTTAACTATTTTTGGAATACTTGGTTTGAGTTTTTTGTATAAAGTTTTGGTGAAATAGGTTTACTCTATTTCATTAATCTTTGAAACAAAATATCTTCCAAATTTCTACTTGAATCTACTACTAAAAGAATATAAACTTTTTGATTTTCTATTTTAAATATAACTCTCCATCTTTTATATATAAGTTCTCTATATTTTAAAATTCCTATTTGAGACAATTCTGGAACTACTCTTTTTCTTTTAGGAAAATAGTATAAACTTTCACACTCATTTTTTATACCAAAAAATATCTCTTTTGCAATAGCAAAACTATCTAATTTGATATATTCAACAATCAACTCCAAATCATATTTGGCATTTTTTGTCCATAAAACTTCAAAATTTTTCATATTTACTCAAAAAGTTTTTTTTCTAATTTTTCAAACATATCTTCTTGATTTATAATATCACAATTTTCTATATCATTCTCACTTTGAACAATTAGTTTTAATAAATTGATTGAATTTTGCATATTTTCATAAGATTTTATATCTTGGATTACGACTTTTGCTTCACCATTTTGAGTTATGATTATTGCTCTTTTACTTTCATTTGCTTCATTTATAACTTCTGCTGTTTTTGATTTTAGATAAGAGATTGGTTTTATATCACTGCTTAGATTCATTTTAAATCCTTTAAATATTTTAGATATTGTACTAAATCTAGTTTTTATTTAGTATTAAAATCTTTAAAAGTTTTCATTGTAAATGATAACAACATAATATTTGGTTTATGATTTTTATATAAAGTTTTTGTGAAATAAGTCTAGTTTTATTTATAGTCAAAATGTAACAATTTACTATAATATTTCCTGAACTCTTCCGACTTGCCCATCTTGAAGCCGTACTTTTATTCCATGTGGATGAGTTGGTGAATTTGTAAGTATATCTTTTACTATTCCGCTTGTAAGTTTACCTGTTCTTTGGTCTTGTTTTAGTACAATATTTACTTTTAAACCTGCTTTTATATTTATTCTTTTTTTAGAATCAAGCATATTTTTCCTTTAAATAAAAAAGCCCCATCAAAAAATTGATAAGGCTTTCTAAGATATTCATTCAAAATACAACTTCTAACTCAAACTTTTGAGTTCAGCTTCTATTTTTTCTAACCTTGTTTTTACTTCTTCAAGTGCTTTTTTATTCTCTTCTATTACATTTGCAGGGGCATTTGCTACAAATCTTTCATTGCTTAACATACCATTTAGTTTATCGAACTCTTTTTGTGCTTTTTCTTGCTGTTTAGTTAGCTTATCTATGATAGGTTTCATATCAATTTCACTTGTTGGAAGATAAACTTCAAGATTATTTGAAACATCAGTTATACTATTTTCAACCTTCGCACTTACAAACTCAACACTATCAACTTTTGCTAGTTTTTCTATAAATGGTTTTGCTACAACTGTATCAATATTTTTATCAAGCTTTATATATGCTTTTGCAATTTTGCTATTTCCCATATCTATGATAACTTTCGCTCTTCTTATAGCTGTTATTGCTTCTTCGATGATAGAAAACATACTTTCTATATTTTCATCTTTTTTAATATCTTTTGGAAAAGAAAGAATCATAAGAGAATCACCATCTTCTAAAGTTGTACCACTAAGTTTATGATATAAATAGTCTGAAATAAACGGCATAAATGGACTTACCATTTTAAGCGTTTCTTTAAAAATAGCTCCAAGTTCTACGATACTATCTTTACTAGCTTTTGAGTACTCTATTCCCCAATCACAAAATTCTGTCCAAACAAATCTATAAAGAGTACTTGCTGCTTCATTGAATTTATAGCTTTCTAGTGTATTTCTTACCTCATCAACTGCACTACTTAATCTGCTTTGCATATAAAGTCCTAGTGGAGTTTTGATTTCTATATCTTTTAAATCTTCAAAAGTTGGTACATTTAAGCTTAAGAAATTACTAGCATTGTAAAGCTTATTTGTGAAGTTTCTAAACTGCTCTAAATTTTTTGCACCTAGTTTTATATCTCTTCCTTGAACAGCTAAATAAGCCAAAGTAAATCTTATAATATCAGCACTATGTTCATTTACCATATCAAGTGGATCGATTACATTTCCTTTTGATTTAGACATTTTTGCACCAAATTCATCTCGTACAAGAGCGTGCATATAAATATCTTTAAATGGAAGTTGCCCCATAAAATGCTCACCCATCATCATCATTCTAGCAACCCAGAAGAACATAATATCAAAACCAGTAATTAATAAAGAGTTTGGATAGAAATCTTTTAAATCATTATCGTTAAAAGTATCTTTCATTTGTCCAGCATTTCCCCAACCAAGTGGTGAAAATGCCCATAAAGCAGAACTAAACCAAGTATCAAGCACATCTGGGTCTTGTTTTATTTTTGAACTTTTACATTTTGGACACTCTGTTGGTTCGTCCTCTTTTGTAGCCCATTGATGATTACACTCATCACAATAAAATACAGGTATTCTATGCCCCCACCAAAGTTGTCTTGAAATACACCAATCTCTAAGCTCATCCATCCAAGCTCTATATGAGTTTAGCCAATGTGGTGGGTGGAATTTTGCTTCACCTGCATAAGTTTTCTCTATCGATTTTTTTGCAACCTCTTTACTTACAAACCACTGTTTAGAAATATATGGTTCAACTATATTTTTACATCTATAACAATGTCCTACTTGATGATTGTGTTCTTCAATTTTTACTATAAAACCTTCATCTTGAAGTTTTTTAACAATTATTGGTCGAGCTTCCAATCGCTCTATTCCAGAAAACTCTCCACAGTAGTCATTTAAAATACCTTTTTCATCAAAACATTTTATAAACTCTAAATTATGACGTTTACCTACTTCATAGTCATTTGTATCATGAGCTGGAGTAACTTTAACCACACCTGTTCCAAACTCCATATCAACATGAGAATCAGTAATAATTTTTATTTTTCTATTTGTAAGTGGTAAAACTACCTCTTTCCCAACTAAATCTTTATATCTAACATCTTCTGGATGAACCATAATAGCTGTATCCCCAAAGTATGTTTCAGGTCTAGTTGTAGCAACTGTTACAAAGCCACTATTATCAGCAAAATGATAATTCATATGATAAAACTTACCGTTTACTTCTTCGTGTTCAACTTCAATATCACTTAAAGCACCATCATGAGTACACCAATTTACCATATAGTTATTTTGTACTATCATACCATCATCATAAAGTTTTACAAAAGCTTCTTTTACTGCTTCTTTTAGTCCTTCATCCATAGTAAATCGCTCTCTACTCCAAGCTGGACTTACTCCTAATTTTCTCATTTGATGAACGATTGTTCCACCACTAAACTCTTTCCATTTCCAAACTTTTTCTAAAAAAGCTTCACGTCCTAGCTCTTCTTTTGTTGAACCTTCTGCCAAAAGTTGTTTTTCAACTACATTTTGTGTTGCAATTCCAGCATGGTCAGTTCCAGGTTGCCAAAGAGTTTTAAAACCATCCATTCTTTTGTATCGTGTAATAATATCTTGTAGAGTAAATGTAAGTGCGTGACCTATATGTAAACTTCCCGTTACATTTGGTGGTGGCATCATAATAGCAAAGCTTTTGTTTGGTTCTTGGATAGCTTTATTTCCATCTATCTCAAAATAACCTCTTTCTTCCCAAATTTTATAAAAACTATCTTCTATCTTTGATGGTTCATATTTATCGCTCATAAAAAATCCTAATTGTGTTACTAAAATAGGCTAGATTTTATCTAAATTTGGCTTAGTAGCTTATAACTTGCACTTTGTAAAACTTTTTGTTAAAATCAAGCTCTATATAATTTTAAAATAAGGAGAGTTTATGTTTAAAATATTTTTAGGAAGTATAGTTTTATCAAGTGCAATATTTGGTGCTGATTTACAAAATTCTGGAGTTGAAGTAATATTGGAAAATGGTAAAAAAATCTCAGTCAAAAGAGAAAATAAACCAAAAGAGTGTGAAAGTATAACTTTAGACCCAAAAGATATTTTTGGAGAAGTTACACAAAGTTCAAAAAATATAGATGAAAACTGTAAAAGAAGTTTTGTTACATATTTTGGAAAAATCACACCTATGAAAGCTGCACCAAATATCGATACATATGGAGAGTTAGAAGTTTTAGAGTTTATTGAAAAAGCAAAAAAAGATAATAATTTGCTATTGGTTGATTCAAGAACTGAAAATTGGTACAACTACCAAACAATCCCTAGTGCAGTAAATGTACCTTATGTATATACAAAAAAATCTCAATATCCAGATGAATTTGAAGAAACTTTAGAACTTTTTGGAGTTAAGCAAAAAGATGGAAAGTATGACTTTACAAATGCAAAAACAATTTTAATGTTTTGTAATGCTACTTGGTGTGGACAATCACCTGAAGCTATGAAAGAGTTAATGGCTATTGGATATCCTCAAGAGAAAATGAAATGGTATAGAGGTGGAATGCAATCTTGGTTAAGTTTAGGATTTACAACAATTAAACCTTAAAAAGCTTGGAAATTTCCAAGCTTTTTAATACGAATTTTATCTATTTATAATTTACTATTATTGGTTTTACTTCACCAATTTTTTCTATGCTAACTGGTTCATCAGCTGCTCTTTTTGTACCTCTTAACTCAAAAACAACTTTGTATTCAGCACTAGGACAACTT
The DNA here is from genome assembly GCF_003316695.1 of Aliarcobacter vitoriensis. GTDB lineage: Bacteria > Campylobacterota > Campylobacteria > Campylobacterales > Arcobacteraceae > Aliarcobacter > Aliarcobacter vitoriensis. The sequence goes on along the minus strand of NZ_PDKB01000004.1, from coordinate 13,894 downwards.
ATAATACTTGTTGTTTCGTTTAACTTTGTTTCTACACAACCTACTTTTATATCAATTTTTGGTTCATTTGCAAATACAAATACAGAACTTAAAATAAAAAATATAGCTATTTTTTTCATATTCGAATCCTTTTAATTATGGAATACCATATATTAGCAAAAGATATTTAAATGTATTTTATTATTTACAAAGTTTTGATGAATAATTTGGTGTAAAGACTGGTTGCATACCAGTACCATTTCCCCAATCTACATAATGTACATTATAACTGCTATAACAATCACTATTTCTTAAACATCCACTAAATAAAATCACTAGTATAAATATATTTATATATATTTTAAACATTTTATTGTTCTCTTAAAGCTTCATCTTTGTATCTTATCATAGGAGAAATAATATATTCAATAAGTCTTCTTTTACCTATTTTTATATCAACACTACAAGTCATACCTGGCATTAGTTTTATATAATTATCATCTATTTTCATAGTATCATTTTTTAGTTCAATTAATACTGGATAAATCTCTCCTAATTTTTCATCTAGTATAGATGATTTTGCTATATTTGTAACGATACCATCTATATATCCATATTTTGTAAATTTAAAACTATCTATTTTTACTTTTACCTCTTGACCTAAATGTACAAATCCAATATCTCTATTCAATACTTTTGCTTCAACTTCTAAAGCAGATGAAGTTGGAATAAGTTCCATAATAACTTCACCTGATTGTACTACTCTACCACTAGTACCGTTATTTAAATTATATATAAATCCATCTTCTATAGCATAGATAAATTTACTTTCTAAAAGATAATTACTTTTATCAACTTCTGGCAAAGTTGTATTTAACTCATCTGTTGTTTTATTAAACTCTTCAAGTAATTCTTTTCTTGTATTATTTTTAAACTGCATAAGTTCATGTTTGGAAATTTCATATTGTGTAGATAATTTTTTTATTTCATCTTGTTTTATAGATATATTACTTTTTTCCTCTATATATTTTTCTTCTAAATCTTTCAAAGATATTTCTGGTTCAAGCCCTTTTTCTACAAGTTTTTTCATTTGTTCTAATTTATATTGAGTAAATGGTAAAAGTTCTAAAAGTTTTCTTACTTCTGTTTCCACCATTTTTTTTTCATAAATTACTTTTTCTATTTTTACATTTAAAGATTTAATCTCAGTATCATATGAAGATATGTGACTATTTAATTTGTCATTTGCTAATTTTAGTAAATTAGATGATATTTCACTATTTTCTATAGCTTTTATTTTATGATTTGTATCTATATATTTAATCATTGCATCTAAAAAAACCTTTTTTAATAAAAGTGTTTCATATTTTGCCTTCATACTATTATTATCAAAATTTTCTAAACTATTTTTAAACTCAACTAATAAAGTCCCTTTTTTTACATTTTCTCCATTTTTTACATTAATTTTTTCAATTGTACTTGTTTCTTTTGCTTGAATTAAAATCATTCTTGAACTTGGTATTGTTTTACCTAAAGATGGTGCAATAACATCAATTTGACTAAAAGTAAGCCATAAAATTATAAATAAAACTAAACTCCCAATTAATGAAGGAACTAACCACAATAATTTTGATGGTCTTGTAGCTAAAATAGATTCTATTCCAATTAAAAAATCACTATTTTCTTTTTTCATCTATATCTCACTTAATATATTTTGGGCTTTACAAAGATTATGGAAATACCCTTTTTCATTTTTTAATAACTCTTCTTTAGTTCCTAATTCTATAATCTTCCCATCATATAAAGATAATATTTTATTTGTTATTTTTAAAACTGATACCCTATGAGAAACAATAAATACAGTTCTTCCTTCACAAATCTTTTTTAAATTTCTTTGAATAATAATTTCACTTTCAAAATCAATTGCACTCGTTGCTTCATCAAAAATTAGTATTTTTGGATTATTTATCAGGGCTCTTGCAATCGCTATTCTTTGTCTTTGTCCTGTAGATAATAGACTACCTCTCTCTCCAACAATAGTATCATAAGCTTTTGGTAATTTTAAAATAAATTCATTTGCTCCACTTAGTTCACAAACATACTCAATTTCTTTCATAGTTGCTCTTGGATTTGATAATGTTATATTATCTTTGATACTTTTATTTAACAACAAATTATCTTGCATAACAACACCAATTTGTCTTCTAAGCCAATTGGGATCTATAGTTGAAATATCAAAACCATCTATTGTTATTTTCCCATTAGTTGGATGAAATAGTCTTTGTAATAATCTTGTAAAAGTAGTCTTACCTGAACCTGATTTTCCAACAACTCCTACAATATCACCAATATTTACCTTTAAATTTATATTATTTAAAACTAAAGAAGATTCTTCGTTATATTTAAAAGAGACTTTATCAAAAACAATTTCGCCTTTTATCTTTGGTAAATTTGTTTGTTTAGAGTTAATAGAAATCTCTTGCTTTGTATTAAATATCTCCTGAACTCTTTTTGTTGATATTTTTACTTGATATATTTGTTGTAAAGTTTGTGCTATTCGTTGTGCAGGAGCCATAATTCGTCCAATTAACATATTAAATGCAATTAATTGTCCTGCTGTCATATTACCATCTAAAACACCTATTGCTCCTATCCAAAGACATAAAGCAACTGTTATTTTATTGACAAAAGATGCTATTTGAGAAATATTTCCAGATATATCATCTGTTTTTGAATTGTGTTTAGTTTGTTTTGATAAATGTTCTTCATAATCCCTTCTTATTGTAGGTTCAATAGACATTGATTTTATAGTTTCAATAGAAGAAACACAATCAAATAAATATGATTGGGAATCAGTAGAAAGTTGTAATTTTTTCTTTAATCTCTCTTTTAATATTGGATTTGCTACTCCATATAATAGGAAAATAGTTACTATAGCTATTAAAACAATTATTGTAAGTGTTGGTGAAAATAAAAACATAACAATCAAAAATATAATACCAAAAGGAAAATCTATAAAAGAAGTTAAAAGTCCTGAACTAATAAAATTTCTAATAGACTCAACTTCCTTAAATCTAGCAACTACATCTCCTGATTGTTTACTAGAAAAAAAACTTAAAGGTAAAGAGGTAAGATGCTTAAAAAACTTAGAAACCATTGTAACATCTATAATTGCTGTCATATGACTAAGAAGATGCTTTCGTGAATAACTAATAACAAAATCAAAAATTGCTATAATAAAAAGTCCAATAACTAAAACTTCTAAAGTACTACTTCCACTTGAACTAAAAACTTTATCTATAATTATCATTGTAAAAAGAGGTGTTATCAAAGCAAAAATTTGAATAATAAAAGCTGCAAAAAGGACATGATAAATTAACCTATCTTGTTTAAAAAATGATTTAATAAACCAAGATAAACCAAAATTATTAATAGTAGAATAATCTTTACTATCATCCTTTGATATTAAAATTAATTCATAATCATAAATTTTTATAAATTCTTCTTCATCTAACGATAACTGTTGAGAGGTATTAAAATCATATATATTATATTTATTATCCTCTATTGAAAAAAGCAAACTATATTTATCATCTTTTAACTTTACTATTGCAGGGAGTGGATTGTTTTTGAGTTTTTCAAGTTTTACACTTACCTTTTTTATTTTTAAATCATAATATTCTGTTGCAACATATAATAAATCTTCTTCTATTATGTCATTTGATGAACCAATTTTAAATATCAAATCATCATAATTTATTTCACAATTTAACATTCTTGTCAGAAGTAAGAAAGAGTGAATCAACTCATTTTCAATTATTTTTTTACTCATATATCAACCTATCAATTTCATTTAAAAATTCTTCATTTAAAAAATTTGTATATTTCATTAACTCTGTATATTCTAATAATAACTGGTATTGATACTCTGTAAAAATATTTAGTTTTTCAAAATATTCATTTTCCTCATCCAATAAATCAATAATAGATTTTGTACCAATATTAAACCTCTCTTGCATTCCATCAACTACAAATCTTTTTGCTTCCAAAACTTCTGGGTAACTTTTTATTATCTCATAATAAGAATATAAGTTATTGACTTTATTTTTTATATTTTGTTCTACATCTTTTACTAGCTTATTAAAATTTAACTTTTCAATACTCTTTTCTATTCTTGATTGCTGATAATTTTTAATATCATAAAAACCATTGAAAATATTAAATTTTAAAAATAAACTCAAAGTTCTCTCATTTTCATTCTTGGGAATATCATTTGCTACATGTTCATATTTTGCAAATATAACTGGTTCAAAGCTACTAATACTTTTAGAAACTTTAATATCACTATTTTGTAATTTTAATTTCTGTACTTGAATATCTAAATTATCTTCAATATCTTTACTAGCTTCATTTAAATTTTTTATATCAAAAAGTGCTAAGTTTATATTTTTTTTAATATCTAGTTCTTGAACTCCTGAAAGTTTTTCTAAATAAGATTTACTTACTTTATAATCTAATTTTCTTTTTATAATTTGAGTCAATATTTCATCTTTTTGTAATTGAGCTTCTAAATAATCAGCTTTTGAGATTAGCCCACTATCCATTTTGACTTTAGCTCTTAATACTATAGTATCTATTCTTTTTAATTTTTGATTCAACAGTTCTATTTGCTTTGCTTTTAATAAAGAATCTAAGTAATAACTTATAACATTAAACATAAGTTCCTGTTGTTGCGTATGAATTTCAAACTCACTTTGTAATAATTCATTTGATTTCACTTTATAATCATAATATTTACTTCTATCATAAATAGTTTGTTCTACTGTAAAAGTAGTATCTCTTCTATTATCTCGTTTTTCTTGCTCTACCCCATCTATAATTACAGGGAATTCATTGATTTTCATAAGTTCAGAAGATATATCCACTTTTGGATAAAAAGCTGATATAGATTTATCAACTTCTTTATCACTATATTCATTTTGTAGTTTACTAATCTCATAATCTTCACTAATATGTGAAGATAGTTTGTATAGATCAAATAGACTATATGTTTTTCCAAAAACTAAACTAGAAAAAGTTAATAAAAATATAAATATTTTCATATATTACTAATTACCAAAAGCTTCTAAAATAGTTCTATTACCTTCTTTATCTACACTTTGATATTTAAATTTTTTACCTTTAAATACTGTATCTTTTAACTCTTCAAGCATTTTATCAGCACCACCTAATGGAGCTATTAAATCAATAATCCATAAAGTCTCACCACTTTTCCATTCATTAAATCCTAACTTTCCAATACCCATTTCCAATCTTTTATTCACTTCTTCATTTACAAAAGCCCATAAAATCAGCCCTACTGGCTTTCCTTCTGCATCTTTATATAGTCTAAATTGCTCTTTTGTTATTGGAGCAAGTAACAACCACTCAACATCACTTATAAAAAAATTCAATCTATGTGCATTTGAGTTTAATAATACTAAAAGTGCTTCACCTAAAACCTCTGTAATCTTTGCTTTCATCTCAAAAGTTTGATTTTGTTTTTCCATTTTATTTATCCTTTATGCTATATTTTCTTCATCTAAGTTATCATCAAAAAAAGAGTTATTTACTTCTAACTCCTCATATTTATCTATATTATTATTTGATGATGCCATTTGCTCTATTAAAACTATTGCCTCTTTTAAAACTAAAATATCTTCTTGTGATAATTTATCTTCTGTCATAGTAGTATCAATATGAGAAGCAGCTATATCATATTCATCCCCATCTTTTGTAGTGTATGAAGCATACTCAAGAATTGGAAAATCTACTTCTTTATTTTTATTTGAATTTAAATTTAGTTGTAAAATATTACTATCAGAAATTTTTGTAAACTCATCATCATCTACTAAGCCATTCATATTTTTATCTTGCCATAGTGCAAAATTATTCCACTCTTCATCATTTTTATCAAAAAGACCATCTTTATTTGTATCAAAAATTTCTCGTAATACCTCCAAATCGTTTTTTGCTGTTTGACTAAGTCCTAAAAAATTTGTTTCATCTATTGAGCTTATAGTTCCATTTTTATCTTTGTCCCAAACTAAAATTGCATCATCTTTATAGGCACCTATTAAATTATCATTGTGTGTATCATAGTAAAACTCCCCTATTTCTACTCCATCTCCATCAAGATCTATAACAATAGGATCTCCAAAAACTCTCATATAATTTAAACCTGTTTCAAATACAATACTTCCTATATTTTTACCTGTTAATGGTTCACCATCATCAGATATTTGTACCATAAAAGTTTCCATATAATGGACCTCCATTCTACCATCCCAATCAATTTCTCCATAGTAATCAAAATAAAACTCTCCATTTGCATCAGCTGTTCTTCCAGATATATTTGTATAACCAAAGATATAAGAAATAACTTTAAAACTAATATTATCTACATTACTATCCACATCTTCTACTATAAATCTACCTCTCCCTGATACGTTACCATTTTGATTAAAAGAGTGATGAGTAATAGTTGGAGCATCATTTACAGCAGAGATATTTACATCAACATAGGCTGTTCTTTGATTTCCTGATTTATCTTCTACAATATATTCAAATCCTGCACTTCCTTTATATAAAGCTGAATTTTTATCAAAAGTATTATTTGTACTACTATTATAGTTTGAATTTGGATTAAATGTTATTTTCCCATCAACTCCTAAAGTTACTGTTCCATTTGTAGCGTTCTTCACTCCAATTATTCTTAGATTATCCCCTTCTATATCAAAATCATTTGATAATAAGGTACTACTATCTATTACCAATTTTGTATCTTCAACTCCAACCACTTTATCATTGTAAACAAATGGAGCATTATCTTTAGTACCATCTATATAAACAACATAATCATCAAATTGCAATTTATTTATATTTGTAAGAGTATTTACCCCTAAACTACTATAAACTGTAGCTTTCCCATCAAAATTTGTAACAATATTTTTTTTATCTTTTCCATTATAGTAATCAAGTAAACTTCCAGAAAATACTACCGTATCAATTCCGCCCATACCATTTATCGTATTATTTCCAGCTCCACCATAAAAAATATTATCTTTATTATTTCCTGTTAGATTATCATCGTATTTTGTTCCAACAATATTTTCAAAATTTTCAATAGTATCACCTGTTGCATATCCACCAGAAACTGTATTTGTTAAAAGATTTATATTTACAGCTGCATTACTATTTGAGTAATTTATAGTATCATTCCCTGTTCCGCCATCTAAAATATCTATACCAGCACTTCCATAAATAATATCATCTCCACCCATACCATAAATAGTCATATTATCATTTTTACTATTTCTTAATATATCATTTCCACTTCCAGATATTATCTCTTCTGCATTAGTATCAGCAACATCAAAATCTACTCCTATACTGTCTTCTATATAAATTTTATCGTACCCATCTCCAGTATCTATAAAATTCCCTGATTTAGCTTTTATATCTTCACCATCAATATATACAATATCATCTCCTCCTAAAGTATAGTAAGTATCTGCACCTTTTCCTCCTCTTATAATATCAGAAAACTTACTTCCTATGATATTATCATTTCCATCTCCACCTATAAAACTTTCAACATTTGTTAATCCCATATCAAAATTAACACCCTTATCCCCTTGTATTATAACGGTATCAAATCCTAGACCACCATTTACAATCTCCGTAATAAAAGTATTTCGAGAAAAGTCTTCTGCATCCATAACTATAATATCATCACCAGCTCCACCATCAATCCTATCTGCACCTTTTCCACCATTTATATAGTCATTACCTGCTCCACCATATAAAATATCATCGCCATCACCACCTAAGATAATATCATCGCCACTTTCTCCATAAACTATATCATCGCCACTTCCTGCATTAATATAGTCATTTCCAGCTATTTCTGTAGCAAGAATATTTAAAGTTAAAGAAGTGTCTTTTTTATATGGATTTTCTTCATCTGTACTTGTTATTTCTGAAATAATTTTTAATTCTACATTATCTTTTGTATACGGATACGAAATAGTTATATTTCCATCAAAATTATCATCTTCAATAATCAATCTACCATCACGAATAAAACCTTTATTTATTGAAAAACTTTCAGGTAAATTTTCAATATAAAAAATTACTTTTTCACTACCATCTGTTTTATGTAAATTTGAGTTAATTTTAAAAGATACTGTTATTTTGCCACTTTCTTCATCTGCATAAACAGTATCATTTCCACCATTTGCATATATAATATCTGAACCACCACCACTTTTTATAGTATCATTTGCCCCTGAATATTCTAAAAAGTCACCTTGGCTTGTATCTGAGTACACTTCAATATTTTCTACATAAAAATCTGTATTTTCACTTTCAAAAGATGTTTCAACTTTAAATGTTTCAGTAGAAACTTCATTTAAAGTTATCAGCATATTTTTTGATACTATTTTTTGATGTCCATTACTATCTGTAGATATAGCCTCAACTTTTAAATTAAAATCACCATTAACTCCTTTTGGACTTAACATAGCTATTGTACTTATATCCTTTTCTTCAACTATCCAAATATTTCCATCTTTCTTACCTACATTTAAAATAGCATTTTGAGGAATTCCAGAAATCCTTAATTGTAAATTTTCACTTCCATCTAAATCTGTTAGTTTTGAGTTAATATTTAGATAAACAAGACTATTTTCATCTGTAACTATATTTTTTACTTCAAGTAAAGCTTCGTCCGCAACTGCTTGTATATCTATAGGTAATTTTACAGTTGTAGTTTTTCTTAAAGTACCATTTGCTTCAACAATTACTGGTATAACATCAAGAGTAATACTTCCAGAATAATTTGGAAGTGCTTTTAAAATAAGATCATCTAATTGGTCAGTTCTTACTTTCCAATTACCGTTAGACAACTGTTGTCCTTGATTTAACATAAAATCTTTTGGTAAAGATATTTCTAAATAAATTGATTCTTTAGGTTTTAGGCTACTTTCATCAACTTTTATATCCAATTTACAAATAGAATCTTCAAGTACACTTATTGGCTTAACTGTAACATTTGCTGAACTTGGTGCTGACTCAATATTTACTTTTAAATACCCTATAGTTTCAACACTATCTCCATTTTTTTGTTCAGTTGTAACTGCTTTTATTTTTAATTCAAAAGCCGTAGTACTATTAAATGGTGGTCGTATTTGTAAGTTTGTTAAGTCATCTTTTGTTAAATACCATTTTCCATTTTTCTCAATACCATTATTTAAAATTGCACCTTTAGGCACATTTTCAATAATTATTTCGAGAACTTCACTTCCATCCGTATCATTTAAAGAAGCTTCTATTTTTAAAGGAATAAAATCATTTTGAATACCCTTAGCATTTAAAACAGTTAAATTTGCATAATCCGCTACAGAATCTACAACTACATCTATAAATTTTGAAGTATATTGTTGATGACCATTTTCTGCTTCTGTTGTCACTGCTGATACTTTTATTCTAAAATCTTCATCACTATTTTTTTTAAAAAACATACCTAAACCATTTAATTGATTTGGCAAAATCTTCCATGTACCAGTAGAAATATTTGTCCCTTGATTTAAACTAACTCCACTAGGCAATCCCTCTACGATATAATGTACCGTTTCACTACCATCTTTATCTATAAATGTAGATGAAATATCCAACATCATAATACTTACATCTTCAGTTGCTTCTATTGAATCATCTCTGCCATTTAAAGCTTGTAGAGTATTTAAAATAACTTCATCTGCTATAGCATTTACTTCTACAGATATATCTTTTGATATTGAAGCTATATCTGTATTTTCCTTTTCTGTAGAGTATGCTATAACCTTTATAGTAAAATCTTTTGCATCATGTAATGGTGGAGTTATAGTTAAATTCGTTAAATCTTTTGGCAAAAGATGCCAAACTCCACTATTATCTTTTGTTCCATGATTTAAAACTGCTCCAGTTGGAATATTTTCTATTTTTATTTTTAAATCTTCACTTCCATCTGTATCTACTAAAAAAGCTTTAATATTTAATGATATTTGAGTATCTTCATCTCCTAAACTATTTGAAGCTTCCAAAATAGGTGTATCTGCAACAGCTACCACTTCTACAAATATATCTTTACTTATTGAAGCTATACTGTTATTCTCACTTTCTATAGAGTATGCTGTTACATTTATAGTAAAGTCATCGCCACTATGTAATTTTGGAGTTATTGTAAGATTTTCTAATTCATTTGGATATAAATACCAAATTCCATTTTCATCCCTAGCACCTTTATTCAAAATAGCATCACTTGGAACATTTTTTATCTCAATAATAATACTTTCTTCCCCATCAACTCCACCTAAGTCATCTACCAAAGAAGTTTCTATATTTAATGCTATTGCTGTGTCTTCTAAACCTTTTGAAGCAACAACTTCTAAATTTGGAGTATCTGCAACAGCAATAACTTGTACAAATATATCTTTACTTATACTTGCTACATCACTATTTTCACTCTCTGTTGAATATGCTGTAACTTTGATAGTAAAATCATCTGCATCATTTAACTTTGGAGTAATAGTCAAATCTTTTAAATCTTCTGGAAGTAGATACCAAATACCATCTTCTTTTTTTATACCTTTATTTAAAATAGCTTCACTTGGTACATTTTCAATAGTAAGATAAATGCTTTCTTCTCCATCAACTCCACCTAAATCATCTACAAGTGAAGTTTCTATATTTAAAGCTATTGCTGTATCTTCATCTCCTCTTGAGTCTAAAATATCTAAATTTGGAGTGTCAGCAACTGCAACTATAGTTATCGTTTGTACTAAAGTAGAGATAGTTACTCTTCCATGTGTATCAGAAACTATGGCTTTTATAGTTAAATCAAAATCATCAGAATTATTTGTTTGTGGTATCATATACAAATCTTTTAAATCTGTTTCCTTTAAATACCAGTTTCCATCAACTCTTTTTTCTCCAGCACTTAGTAAAAATTTATCAGGAAGTCCTATAAATACAACTTCTAATGTTGTAGTGAAGTTATTTAAGTCTGATACTTTTATCCCATAAAGATTATTGTCTTCATCTATTACCACTTGGTCTAAAGTAATCTGGGCAGCAATAAGTGGCTCTAAACTTTCATCTTCCACACTATTTTCAACTGTGACTGTAAACTCACTAACTATGTTTTTTTCTTGAACCATAATTTTAGGAGTTATTATATCTATCTTATTATTTTCTTCTTTTTTCTCTTGATTATCTTCAGTTGTTAGTTCTTTTTTTGTTTCAATTTGATAGATCTTTTCTTCTATATCATCAGCACTAGTTGAGTTATCTAATATTGAATTATTTACATTTTGCTTATTATATTCTTTGATTTTTTGTGCAATATCATATAGTGGATTATCTTTTGTAAGTATTGGAACATCTATATCTTTAGTATTTACTAAATTTTTTAAAGAAGCTGGGTCATCACTTAGATAATTCATCTCATCTGTTGAAGACTCTATAGTCTCAGCAGCAGCAACTGTTCCTAGCATAATAGCTGTTGCTATAGAAGCTGCTTGATTATTATTTGTATCCTTTTCATCTTTATTTTGTTCTAAACTTTGGCTAGCGTTATGCTCTTTTATCTTTTGAACAAGTTTATATAAAGGATTTTCTTGTGTCAAAGTTGGTACTTCTACTACAACGGCTTCATCTAAAAGTATATTTTCTAAAGTATCAGTTTTATCTTCTTCTTTTGTACTTTCTTCAATAACTGAAGATTTTTCATTTTGGTTTATAGGAGCTGTTTTTGAAGTATCGTTTTGTTTATCATCTTCTTGATTTTCAAATACAACTTTTTTAATAAGAGTTTTATTTTCATAGTCTATTTGAAAAACTGCATCATCAAAAGCTAGTTCTTCAATATCTCTTAGAGTATCAAGAGTTTTTCCGTCTTTTGATTTTACAAAGAGTGTATCATCATTTACAATCAATACTTCATAATCTGTTGATTTCCCTTTATATAAAACAGTATCTGTTCCACTATCTCCATAAAGCATATTTTTACCAGTTCCACCAACAAGTATATCATCACCTGCTCCACCAATTAAAATATCATCACCATCTTCACCATATAAAGTATCATTTCCATCATCACCTTTGATATAGTCATTTCCAGCACCACCAAAGATTATATCATCGCCACCATTTCCACTTACTCTATCATCACCATCATTTGCATATATTAAATTTGCGTTATTATCCCCTACGATAGTATCAGCTTCTTTTGAGCCTTTTATACCTTCTATATTTATAAATTTATCCCCAGTAGCTTCACCACCATCTGCATAGTTGTGTTTTAAATTTATCTCAACAGCACTTGAAGTTTCATAACTAGCTAAATCAATACCTTCTCCACCATCAAGTGTATCTGCTCCACCAAGACCTATAAGGATATCATCTCCATCACTTCCAAAAAGGATATTATCTTTTGAATCACCTTCTAAAATATCGTTATACTTACTTCCATGAAGATTTTCTACATCTTTTAAAGTATCACCAGTAGAAGAACTACCACTTTCTAAGCTTACATATACAGAACCTTTATTTAACTCATAGCTTACTGTATCATTTCCACTTCCTAGATTTATATCATTTGTTCCATTATGTGCAAATACTATATCATCACCTGTTCCTGTAACGATGGTATTATTCCCAGTTCCAGTTACTATCAAAGTATCTTCAAAGTATGCTTTTATGATATCATCTTGGCTAGTTCCTACATAAACATTTTTTGTTTCATAATCTTTTAGGTATGAACTTATAGTTTCATCTTCACCTAATATTTCTAAAAATGCCTCATTTACATCTACAAAGCCAACACCTTCTTTTACTCCTATAACATCAAGCAGTGCTTGTAAGTTTACTTTTGTACCATCAGGAAGTTCTATATGAGTATTTGTTTTATCCCATTTAACAAAGTTATCTATCACAAATGTTTTTGAAAGTTCTTGTGCTTCACTTAAGTCTAAATCTTTATCAAAAGTTTTTATATATAGTTTTCCATCTTCTAGTTTAAACTGCAAGTCATTTAAACTTTTACCTTTAAATGAAAAAGCATCTTCAATAGGTTTGATATCTTCATAAGGATTTTCAATACCTACAAGATTAAGAAGTTCAGCAAATCTTTGGGGAGTTAAAGATACATTTTTTTCAAAGATAAAATCTCTATCAAAAGGAGAGTTTTCATAAGAGTAAAAATCATATCCTATTTCTTCTAGTATTGCTTTTGCTTCCTCTTTTGTAAGATTATTTGGATTATCTTCTTTTGTAAGAACATTTAGTGAGTCTTCATTATGATTATAGATTTTCAACATCTTAGCTTCAATTTCAGCTAGATATTTATCATAATCTATATTTATAAGTTCACCATTTAGTTCACTTTGTTGATAGTTGTATTTATCTATCAAGGTATTTAGTTTATTAAAATCTTCACTATAGTGATGAGTTTCTAGTTGTAACTCTTCTGCTATTGCAAATACTTTTTTCCAGTGGTCTATTTCACTTTGTTTTTCTGGGTTATTCTCTTTTAGTAGTTTATCTACATAATCTTTTTGAGATACAAAGTTATACTCTTCTAGGAACTCTTTTAAAGCTTTTTCTTTTTGTGTTTCATCTTGGATATTTTGAATAGTTTGAAACAGAGTATTTATCTCTTGAAGTTTACTTGTATCACTTATAAGATTTCTATTCTTATCTACTAATACTACAGTTTCATTTTTATATTTACTATAATCACTTGCTAGTGAAATATTCTCATACAGTTCTTCTAAATCCCCTCTTCCTTTTCTAGCGTATATATCTTCTTCTTGGAACTTCTCATTTGTTCTAT
>NZ_PDKB01000049.1 GCF_003316695.1 Aliarcobacter vitoriensis | reverse complement strand
TCAATAACTCAAATGTTAGTTGAAAATAAATCAAATGGATTAACATTAGATAAAAGTTCAAATGTACTATTAGGAAATGTAGATAAATTGAATTTAAGTTCAAATGAAGCAGCAGCTTCTTTGGAAGAAACAGCAGCAGCACTTGAAGAGATAACTTCAAATATTAGAAATAATACAAATAGTATAGCTCAAATGGCAAGTTTTTCAAAAAATGTAACACAATCAGCTTCACAAGGTGAAAATCTAGCAAATCAAACAAATGTATCAATGGATGAAATAAATGCTCAAGTTACAGCAATAAATGAAGCAATTAGTGTAATAGATCAAATAGCATTCCAGACAAATATTTTAAGTTTAAATGCAGCAGTTGAAGCAGCAACGGCAGGAGAAGCTGGAAAAGGGTTCGCTGTAGTTGCTCAAGAAGTAAGAAATTTAGCATCTAGGAGTGCAGAAGCAGCTAAAGAGATAAAAGATATAGTTGAATTAGCAACAATAAAAGCAAATGAAGGTAAAGATATAGCAAATAATATGATAGAAGGATATAAAGATTTAAATTCAAATATATCACAAACTATGAATCTTATTTCAGATATACAAAATGCTTCAAATGAACAACTACTTGGAATAGAACAAATAAATGATGCAGTAAATCAGCTAGATCAACAGACACAACAAAATGCAATGGTAGCAAGTCAAACACATGATATTGCAATAGTAACAGATGAAATTGCAAAATTGATAGTAAGTGATGCTAATGAGAAAGAGTTTATTGGTAAAGATGAAGTTAAAGCTAAAAG
>NZ_PDKB01000048.1 GCF_003316695.1 Aliarcobacter vitoriensis | reverse complement strand
CTTGTAAGAGTAAAGCTTGTAGCTCTTGTGGAGTAATGCTGCCAGAAAAATGGATAGCGAAGCAGCTATCCAGCTTGCCCCAATGTGAATATCAACACATGACCTTAACGATGCCCGATAAGTTATGGCCCATATTCCGACTTAATCCATGGTTAATCAATCTGTTATACCGCTGTGCGGTATCAGCATTCTTGAGTTTTGCAAAGAAACGGGGAATAGAGATTGGCCTATTCTGTGTAGTCCATACATTTGGTCGTCAACTTAATTGGAATGTCCATTTCCATCTATCAGTCACACGTGGAGGCGTAAATCTCAAAACTAAGCGATGGGGAAATATCTACTTTAATGCTGCGATGGTAGAGCAGCATTGGAAGCAGCAAGTGGTCTCGTTCTTACGAGACCACTATAATGCCTTGAATACTAAACATGATAACTATCAACATATTAGAGACTTTCGTGGATGGAGTCAGTTTCTCTCTAGTCAATACAGTCGAAAGTGGCGTATTCACTTAGCCAAAAAGACAGAAGATGTCGGTCCAACCGTTAGATACCTAGGCCGCTATTTTAAGCGGCCGCCAATAGCGGCTTCTCGCCTACGTCATTATCAGGGTGGTGATGTTCACTTTGTCTACAAAGATCATAGAGATAATTGCTATAAGACATTGGTCCTTAGTCAAATAGAGATGATCGATCGGTTAGTCTCGCATATCCCCGCAGAAAAGAATTTTAGAGCCATCAGGTATTACGGTTTTCTGTCAAACAGAAAACGGGGAGAAGCCTTACCGTTAGTTTATGACTTACTGGATCAGGAAGAACCGGTAG
>NZ_PDKB01000047.1 GCF_003316695.1 Aliarcobacter vitoriensis | reverse complement strand
AATATTCAAATAGATGGAGCGATGAGTTCAAGTAATCATAGTTATGAGAAGGGTAATGAAAGCATAGATAGTGCAATTTATGATTCTATAAGCATTGTAAGAGGTGCAACAGGACTTTTAACAGGTGCTGGAGATCCTAGTGGAAGTATAAATTTAGTACGAAAAAAACCAACAAAAGATTTTCAAGCATCTTTAGAAACTCAAGCAGGAAGATGGGATAAATATAGAGGTGTTGCTGATATTGGTGGTGGATTTAATAAAGATGGTTCAATTCGTGGAAGATTTATAGCACTACATAATGAAGGTGGATATTTTAATCCAATTTTAGAAAAACAAAATAGTACTTTATATGGAGTGCTAGAAGCTGATTTAGGTGATTCAACTACAATATCAGCTGCTTGGGAAAGAGCAGAAGCAAAAAATAATGGTGTGGGAGGAGGAAGTGTACCTAGATTTTTTCGAGATACATCTTCGAATATAATTGGATTGTCAAATTTTGATAAATATACTTGGATAATATCAGATTGGACAAATATTGAAACTACTAAAGATACTTATACTTTAGCTTTAAATCATCATATCAATGATTCTTGGAAAATAGATACAACTTACCATTACAAGGAATATGATCTTAAGAGAAAATCTGGTATTTGTATTTACTCTGATGGCACTAATTGTACTGCTACTAGTAATTACGATAATATAAAAGAAAAAGATAAAAATCATTCATTAGATATAAAACTAAATGGTAGTTTTGAACTATTTGGTCAAACTCATGATTTAGTAGCTGGATTTAATGGACAAAAAAGCAAAAGTCCTTATACATCTCTTAATAAATCAAATATATCTCTACAAGATATTAA
>NZ_PDKB01000046.1 GCF_003316695.1 Aliarcobacter vitoriensis | reverse complement strand
ATACTCATAAAGCCCAGAGCTTAGATATCTTTCACCAGTATCACAAAGAATTGTAACTATTACTTTACCTTTATTCTCTGCTCTTGAAGCTACTATTTTTGCTGCTAATGCATTCGCTCCTGATGATACTCCTACTAAAAGTCCTTCTGTTTTTGCTAATGCTCTTGAACTCTCTATTGCATCATCATTCTCTATTGTTACTATTTCATCATACACTTTTGTATTTAATACATCTGGTACAAATCCTGCTCCTATTCCTTGTATTTTATGTGGTCCTGGATTACCTCCACTTAACACTGGACTTGCTTTTGGTTCAACTGCAATAATCTTAATATTTGGGTTATGTGCTTTTAATACTTCTCCAACTCCTGTTAATGTTCCACCTGTTCCAACACCTGCTATAAAAATATCTATTTTTCCATCTGTATCTTTTAATATCTCTTGAGCTGTTGTTAATCTATGTATTTCAGGGTTTGCACCATTTTGAAATTGTTGTAAAATAATAGAATTCTCAATTTCTGATTGCAACTCTTGAGCTTTCTCAATAGCACCTTTCATTCCTTTTTCTGCTGGAGTTAATACTAATTTTGCTCCTAATGATTGTAGAAGTCTTCTTCTTTCTATACTCATTGATGCTGGCATTGTTAATATTAATTTAATACCTAAAGCTGCACTTACTGAAGCCAATGCTATTCCTGTATTTCCACTTGTTGGTTCTATAATTGTTGAATCTTTAGTAATAACACCTGATTCCAAAGCTTTTTTTATCATATTAGTACCAATTCTATCTTTTACTGAATGACTTGGGTTCATAAATTCACATTTACCTAATACTGTCGCTCCACTTTCTTCACTTGCTTTTTGTAGTTTTACTAAAGGAGTATTCCCTATTAACTCTGTTACATTTTTCGCGTATCTCATCTTTTATCCTTTT
>NZ_PDKB01000045.1 GCF_003316695.1 Aliarcobacter vitoriensis | reverse complement strand
TTATGAGTTGTAGTTGAGTCAAATTTTACTTTTTCTGTTTCATAAGAGATATTTAAAGCTTGAGAATTTAGTTTTGTTTTTTCCGAAGTTGGCATTTCAAAACTTACATTTTCTGCATCTTTTCTTTTTAGGCTATTAAGAGATGTGTTTGGGTTATCTACAACCATACCATTTACGCCATATTTTTTTTCGTAGTTATTTGTTATAGTTAATTTTGTTGATAAATTATCTGTTGGTTTGTATAGTAAAAATCCACTTGTTTTTCTATCATTATATTTATTTGCATGTTTATCCATATTTAGGTAATGATTTTCTATCCAACCATTGCTATGATCAAATGAACCATTTATTCCAGCAAATAGTTTATTATCAATTATCGCTCCACTTGTATTTAGCTTTGTATTAAAAGTATTGTCATTGCCATATTCTGCACCAAGAGTTCCACTCCACTCATTTTTAGGAACTTTTGTAACTATATTTATAACAGCACCAATTGCATCTTTTCCATAAAGTGTTCCTTGAGGTCCTCTTAAAATTTATATTTGCTCTACATCTGCTAAAGATGGATTATAATCAAATTTATCATAATATGGTACTCCATCAACATAAATAACAACTGGATTGCTATGAGTGAATTGAGAAGTATTTAATCCCCTAAAAGATGTGTTACTTCCTATTGTGTTTTGATTATACATATTTGGAATTTCTTTTACAACATCTTGAATAGTTTTAATTCCTTTTTGTTCAATCTCTTCTTCACTGATTACAGAGATACTTTGAGGAACATCTTTTATATTTTCCTCCATTTTATTTGCACTAACTGTTATATCATCTAATTTTGTAGTTTCATTTGCATATAACAGTGAACTTACAAATAGTGATGCAAGTATTAACTTTCTTTCCATTTTTATTCCTTTCACCCGATTTTAAATAAGTTTGAATTATAATGATAAACACTATTTGTTTCAAGGAATA
>NZ_PDKB01000044.1 GCF_003316695.1 Aliarcobacter vitoriensis | reverse complement strand
TGGGTTTCAAAGTATTTATTTAATTTTGAGATTAAAATTTCGATACAAAAATATACTTTCCTTTTTACTTTGGAACTCATACTTAAGGGTATAAATAAAATCTTACAAAATGTAATATTCTTTATACAATTTTTCTTTTTATGATAGAATTTTAGAATTGTTATCATAAGGATATTAAATGAAAGAATTAATAATCACTGAAAATAGTATAAAAAATCAGATATATAATATTAGAGGTTTACAAGTTATGCTTGATAGGGACTTAGCAGAACTTTATGGTGTTGAAACAAAAAGATTAAATGAGCAAGTCAAAAGAAATATAGAAAGATTTCCTAAAGAATTTATGTTTCAACTTACCAAAGATGAATTAGAAATTTGGATGTCGCAATTTGCGACTTCCAATAAAGAGTTTATGGGACTAAGAAAACTTCCTTTTGTTTTTACAGAACAAGGTGTTTCTATGCTAAGTGCTGTTATAAGAAGTCAAATTGCAGTTGAAGTTAGTATAAAAATCATTAAAAGTTTTATTGATATGAGAAATTTTTTGCAAAATAATGCTTCTATATTTTCAAGAATAGAAACCATAGAAAAAAGACAAATTTCTTATAAACTAAAAAATGATTCAAAAGTAGATTTTATCTTAAATGCTTTAGAAGATAAAAACTTGAAACCATCAGAAGGTATTTTTTATGATGGACAAATATATGATTCATATAAATTTGTAAATGATTTAATAAAGTTATCAAAAAATGAAATCATTTTAATAGATAACTATATAGATGATACAGTTTTTACTCTATTTTCAAAATATCAGAATATAAACTTTACTATCTATACAAACAATATTTCAAAACAATTAAATTTAGATTTTGAGAAATATAAAAAACAATATAAAAATATAGAGTTAATAACTTTTAAAGATTCACACGATAGATTTTTAATACTTGATAAAAAAGAGATATATCATTTGGGAGCTAGTTTGAAAGATTTGGGTAAAAAATGGTTCGCTTTTTCTAAAATGAGTTTAGATATAGA
>NZ_PDKB01000043.1 GCF_003316695.1 Aliarcobacter vitoriensis | reverse complement strand
CAAAAGCTAATAACTTGAAAGATAAAAGTATAGATTCGCAAAAAGTGAGTTTCGGGGGGGGGTACGGTATTAGATAGTTTAAATAGTATATTAAATCCAAATGAATTAAAAGCTATTCAAGAAGATGATGTAATATATATAATAGAAAAACCAAAATATCAAAACTTTGGTAATACTACTGTTTTAGATGAAATATCTGTTTCTAGTTCTAATTATAAAAATGGTTCAGCTGATTCAGGCTACCTTGTAGAAGAAACAAAGGGAGTAGGTATTTGGAATGAAAGAAAACTACAAGATACTCCTTACTCAATGAGTATAATCTCAAAAGAATTAATCGAAAATGTACAAGCAAAAGATATGAATCAGATATTTAAAATGAACTCAACAACACAAGAAGCAGGAAAATCTAACTGGGGTGAAGGTGATACATTTATTCCTACTATGCGAGGATTTGGAGTAGCTAATCCAATTATTAATGGTATTTCATATGCAAATAATTTTACTACAGTACCAATGATGCAAGATATAGAAAGAGTTGAAATTATAAGTGGAGCAACAGGATTTTTATATGGAGGAGGAAGAGTTGGAGGAGCAGTAAACTATATAACTAAAAAACCAACTACAAAGGATTTAAGAAATATTACTATTGGAAGTTATGGAAATGAATCATATTATGGACATATTGATTTATCTGGACAATTTGATGAAGATAATACTATTGGATATAGAATAAATGGATTTTATCAAAATGGAGAATTACCTTCAGAAGCTAATACTGAACAAAAAGCTATTAGCCTAGTATTTGATTGGAAACCAACAGATAATTTTTATACAGATATAAAATATTCACATAAAGATAATCTAACAAAAGGTGGAGAGAATTTCTTTGGTGTATGGCGTGCTGGTTTTGATATGGCAAGTATCGAGAAAGTAAAAAATTATAATCCCGATTGGATAGAAAATGAGTTTAAATCAAATAGAGTTGAAAATAGTATAAGATATGATATCAATGATATTTTTACACTAAGAACAAATA
>NZ_PDKB01000042.1 GCF_003316695.1 Aliarcobacter vitoriensis | reverse complement strand
GTAGACTTGAAAAGGAAGCGCATAATCTGTTTTCAATGCTGGCAAAAGATAAATATTTAGTTGGTCTACCATACGATAACTTTCTTCCTACACTAGCAGACTATTATTGCGATATTAATGTTCTACATCCATTTCGTGAAGGCAATGGCCGCGCTCAACGCTTGTTATTTGAACACATCGCAATTAATTGTGGTTACAATATTAAGTTTTCTGGTATTACACGTGGGTAGGGACCCCAATTGATTTATTTAGTATATAATCATCCTTTTTAAGGATGGATTATTCATGGCTACTATTGATGTGAAATGTCGTTTTTGTAATCAAGCGGAGCAAGTCCGCAAATATGGGACTAATCCACGAGGAGCTCAGCGATATCGCTGCTTTGATTGCAATCGAACATTTCTTATTGATTACGCTTATGAAGCTTGTAAACCTGGCGTTAAGGAAAAGATTGTTGATATGGCGATGAATAGTTCAGGAGTAAGAGAGACGGGTCGAGTTTTGAAAGTCGGCTATAATACAGTACTACGCACTTTAAAAAACTCACACCGAAGCAAGTAACAACAATTCCCTTTGATGTAGCCCACATTGAACTGATATGTGAAGTTGATGAGCAATGGTCGTTTGTCGGTAAAAAAAAGAATCAGCGCTGGTTATGGTATGCGTGGGAACCTAGATATAAGCGAGTCATTGCTCATGTATTTGGGAAACGGGACTCAGAAACATTCCATAAACTCCAACGTCTTCTTTTGCCGTTTACTATTCCTATTTATTGCACAGATGATTTTAAGGTGTAGAACAGTAGCCAACCTTCGGCTGGAGCCAGATATCTCAACCTGAAATAGAAAACTGCGGCCTAGAACCTCACTTTTAGCCCTTTATGCTCGCTCTAATTTAGCGGGCATTCTTATTTTATATCAGTACAAATCACCATTACTGGATTGACTACATCCTATGAGTAACAAACCTAGAAAAAAGAAGAAGAAACCAACAAAAAAATGTCGTCCGGTTCAGGCTTCATCTGCTTTTGACAACTATGAGCAATATGAGACCACCATGGATAATGTCATTCAGTTGCTAAATACCCAATATGTTATTGCTCCTCCAAAAGATCACGACGAAGAAATGGCATTAATTTATCAATATCTTATTGATAAGTTTGGTGACACATCGACTACTACATTCAAATTACATGAAGTATTAATCTCGCTTGCTCATATCGCAGAGCGAGATAGTGCAACGCCTTACTAATTGCTGATATGCACGTTCCTAGAGCCACCAAACTCATCTTTAATAAAGCTGAGGCTTGGGAAAAATATCTCACGCATTGTGGTGATA
>NZ_PDKB01000041.1 GCF_003316695.1 Aliarcobacter vitoriensis | reverse complement strand
GGTCATTAAATACTATATCATCCCCTATTAAGATATTTTTATATTTAGTTGCTGAATCTAGTTCTCTTTGTTGTGTTCCTATAATACCGTTATTTCTCCAAAGAGAATCATCAGGCTTTGCAAAGTTCTTTAAATCATTTAAACTTATATCATCAATAAAATCATAATATGCCCAACTATCAGATGAACGGTAATTGTTAGTTGAACTTAAAGAGTAACCAGTAGTTAAAATATGACTAATATTTCCTGTATCAAATTTTGAATCTAGAAATAGATTTGCTCCATAATTTTTACTTTTACTCCAAGTACCACGGGCAAAATATGAATTATAATTTCCTTTTACAATACCATTACTTACCACTAATTCAGAATAATCTCCTCTATGTTTCATATTTTCATAAAATAGATTAGTTCGTAAAGTAAAAATATCATTTATATCATATCTAATATTATTCTCAATTTTATTTGATTTTATTTCACTTTCTAACCAATCAGGATTATAACTTTTATTTTTTGTTATACTTGCTCTATCTAATTTTTCTGATCCCCATGTACTAAAATCGGTAGTTGCACCTTTTGTTAAAGTATCTTTATATGAATATTTTATATCTGTATAAAAATTATCTGTTGGTTTCCAATCAAATACTAAGCTAATAGCTTTTTGTTCTTTTTCAGATTCATTTGGTAATTCACCATCTTGATAAAATCCATTTATTCTATATCCAACAGTATTATCTTCATTAAATTGTCCACCTAAATCTAAGTGAGTATAGTATGACTCATTTCCATAGCTACCGATTGAGATATTTCTTAAATCTTTCGTTATTGGTTTTTTAGTTATATAATTAACTGCACCTCCAACTCTTCCCCCACCATATAAAAACCCAGTTGCACCACTTATGATTTCAACTCTTTCTATATCTTGCATCATTGGGATACTTGTATTCCCATTTGCATATGAAATACCATTAATAATTGGATTAGCTACTCCAAATCCTCGCATAATAACTTGTGAATTATCTCCATTACCATATGCTGCTCTAGCTGCTTCTTGAGTTGTTGCATTCATTTTAAAGATTTGTTGCATATCTTTAGCTTGTACATTTTCGATAAGTTCTTGAGGTATTACAGTCATAGAATATGGTGTATCTTGTAAACTTCTTTTACCCCAAAGTCCAACACCAGTTATATTTTCAGTTAAGTATCCTGAATCTGCTGTTCCATTTTTATAATTAGAACTAGAAACAGATATTTCATCTAAAACAGTAGTATTACCAAAGTTTTGATATTTTGGTTTTTCTATTATGTAAATTATGCTATCTTCTTCGATAGCTTTGAGATTATG
>NZ_PDKB01000040.1 GCF_003316695.1 Aliarcobacter vitoriensis | reverse complement strand
TATTTAATATGCGAACGTTGAGTAAGAACTTAACAATAATATCAAATGGATTGTTGGGATTTTTTGCATTTTTAAATAAAGAATCAAAAAGTACAACAGAGATAAAAATAGATAGCGAAGATGAATTTGGAACAATGTCAAAAGTAATCAATGAGAATATAAAAAAGACACAAAATTTAATAGTTCAAGATGAAGCATTGATAAATGATGTAAAAAGAGTAGTAGAAGAAGTAAAAGCAGGTAAATTAAATAAAAGAATAGAAAAAACAACAGCAAATGAAGGCTTAGAAGAATTAAAGAATAACTTTAATGAAATGCTAGAAAATACAATGAATAATATCTGTGTAGATATTAATAAAATAATAGAAGTGTTAGATAGCTTTAGTAAATTAGACTTTAGAGTAAAAATAGAAAATGATAATGGAAAAGTAGCAGTTGGTATAAATAACCTTTCAACAATTATAAATGATATGCTAAAAGAGAATAAGTCAAATGGATTAACATTAGAGAATAGTTCAAGATTACTACTTGAAAATGTAGATAAACTAAACCTAAGTTCAAATGAAGCAGCAGCTTCTTTGGAAGAAACAGCAGCAGCATTAGAAGAGATAACTTCAAATATAAGAAATAATACAAATAGTATCGCTCAAATGTCAAAAATATCTTCTAATGTAACTTCTAGCGCAAAAGATGGAGAAGTGTTGGCAAATAAAACAACAATTGCAATGGATGAAATAAATACACAAGTAAATCTGGTAAATGATGCAATAAGTGTAATAGATAATATAGCATTTCAAACAAATATATTATCTTTAAATGCAGCAGTAGAAGCAGCAACTGCAGGTGAAGCAGGAAAAGGGTTCGCTGTTGTAGCTCAAGAAGTAAGAAATTTAGCTTCAAGAAGTGCAGAAGCAGCTAAAGAGATAAAAGATATAGTTGAACTTGCAACATTAAAAGCAAATGAAGGTAAAAATATAGCCTCAACAATGATAGAAGGATATAAAGAGTTGAATGAGAGTATCTCACAAACAATAAACCTAATATCAGATATAGAGATGTCAAGTAAAGAGCAACTATCAGGAATAGAGCAAATAAATGATGCAGTAAATGAACTAGATAGACAAACACAACAAAATGCAATGGTGGCAAGTCAAACAAATGAAATAGCATTGGGAGCAGATGAGATAGCTAAATTAATAGTAGAAGATGCAAATGCTAAAGAGTTTGTTGGGAAAAATGAAGTAAAGAGTAAAAATCTAGAGAGTAATAAAGTAAATAGAAAAATAGAAGATACTTCAAAAGAAAAACCTATAAAAACAACATCAAATATAAAATCAAAAGTAGAAGTTGTAAAAGAGAATACTAAAGATGATGAGTGGGAAAGCTTTTAGGCTTCCCCTT
>NZ_PDKB01000003.1 GCF_003316695.1 Aliarcobacter vitoriensis | reverse complement strand
GTATTTTAAATAATATCTATCCCCATCTCTAGGTTAAATATTACTACTTGTACAAATTTTTTCTTTTAACATATATATTCGGTTTACAAAGATTACCCTCTCTAAACCTATCAAACTTTAAAGATCTTAGATTTTACTAAATCTTAAAATGGCTCCGGCACCTGGGATCGAACCAGGGACCAAATGATTAACAGTCATCTACTCTACCGCTGAGCTATGCCGGATTATTTTAACCATCTCTGGTCAAATTGGACGGGAATTATAATCGCTTTTTCTGTCTTTGTCAAGGGGTTTTTAGATAAATTTCAAAATTTCTTATAGAATTGAACTCCACTACTACCTACAATACTTATAATATCATCATTTACTAAAGTTTTTAAAATATTTTTTGATTCTTCATCAAACATATTTTCTATATCTTCAAATGTTAAAGGTCGTCTTTTTAATGTAGAAACAATATCTTCTTTTGAATATCTTTCTATTTGTTTTGGTCTATTTTTATAAACTATATTAACATTTATATCACAAAATCTATTTGCAACTTTTTGTAAGAATTCAAAATCAACTGGTATAACCTTATATGCTGGTGGGCGATCAATGGTTCCAATATCTACTCTATTTGGATTTATATTTTTAATAGCCTTATATAAAAGTTCAATTTCTTCATCTTTATCATTCAAATCTTTTACAAATAAAATCTCAATTACAAAATTATTCTTTGTTCTTTTAGAAAATTCTATCATAGATGGAACAATTTTATCTATTTCAACACTATTATCTTGTCTATCAAGTTTTTTAAAACATTTATTGCTTATACAATCTAAAGATAATTTAACAGTATCAATCTTTAATAAAGCTTCAAAAATATCTTTTTTATAAATTGTACTTCCATTTGAAAGTATTAAAGTTTTAATTGAACCCTTTATTTTATTTAATTCATCAATTAATTCATTTAATTTTGGATATAAAGTTGGTTCACCATTACAAGTAATTGTAATAACGTCAATTTTTGGATGTTTTATCAAACTATTTTTAACTTCAGAAACAATATCTTCAACTCTTGGATAAATATCCATTTTATTGATAGTTTTTGCTGGTTCAAGTTCACAATATAAACAATCAAAATTACACTGTTTTTTAGAAGGAGATAGGTCAATTCCCAAAGAGATTCCAAATCTTCTTGAAGGAATTGGTCCAAAAATAATAGAGTTTGAGTAAGACATTTATACTATTTTTTACTAACTCTTTTGCATTCTTTTACAAAGTGAATAGCATTTTCTACTGGTACATCAGGCAAAATACCATGTCCTAAATTGAAAATATGTCCTTCCCCTTGCATAATACTTTGTATTGCTTCAACACATTTTGTAGTCTCAGATTGCGAGTACAATCTACAAGGTTCCATATTTCCTTGAAGTACATATTTACTACCTAATTTTTCTTTCGCAAGAGCCATTGGAGTCCCCCAATCTACACCAAATACATCAAATTTTCCGTAAACTAATCCTCTTTCAATAAAAGAAGGTACTCCCTTTGGGAACATAATAACTGGTATATGCGGATATTTTTCTTTTATATACTCAGCTATTTCAACCATATATTTCCATGAAAATTCGTCATAACGACCAGGTTCTATTGCAGCTGCCCATGAATCGAAAATTTGAACAACATCAGCACCTGCAAGAATTTGTTTTTCTAAATATAATTTAATTACATCTGTTAATTTTCTTAATATTTTATGTAATAATTTAGGATTTGAATACATAATTTTTTTACATAAATTATAAGTTTTAGTTCCTTGTCCTTCTATCATATAAGTAGCCAATGTCCAAGGAGCTCCTGTAAATCCAATCAGTGCTTTATCTTCTGGTAATTGTTGTTTTAAAAGTTTTATAGTCTCATACACATAAGTTAATTTTAAAGCTGCTTCTTCACCTTCAATTAATTTATCTAAATCAGCTTCATTTTTAATAGGATCTTTAAATATTGGTCCTTCACCTTTTATAAAATCTAAGTGCATTCCCATTTCATTTGGAATTACTAAAATATCACTAAATAAAATAGCCGCATCAACCCCTACAATATCAAGTGGCTGAATTGTAACTTCAGCAGCTAATTGTGGATTATGGCAAAGATTTAAAAAATTACCAGCTTTTGCTCTAACTTCCATATACTCTTTTAAATATCTTCCTGCTTGTCTCATCATCCAAACTGGTGTATATGGCGTTGCTTTTCTAAAACAGGCATCAACAAAAATTTTAGACATATTCTTCCCTTTATTTTTTTCCAACTTTACCTGTAAAGTAAAGCCCAATTGATAATGCTACAATTGCTAATGCAAAATATAGTAGCTCTAACGGTGTTTTATAATCTGTATGTAAAACTCTTTCAAAATAGTTTACAACTAAGACCATAATTATAACTTTTGCAATTTTATCTTTTAATTGATCCAGTGAACTTATATTTAAAACTGAACTACAATCATCTTGAGTACAAGCAGCTTCTATTTTAGATATAAATAGTTCATAAATTCCAAACGAAAATATCAAAAGAACAACAGCAATTAAATATAAATCAATAGCTGCAATTACTCCTGCAACTATATCTTCATGAAAATGTTCAGGGTGTTCCCCTGTTAAAAGAGTACTAAGAACAAATTTTGCTACACTAAAAACATCAAAACTTGCAACGAAAAAGAGAATTACTGAACCCATAAAACTAAATATAACAGCTAAGATTACAATAAATCTACTCTTCCATAAACCATTTTCGACAATTTTTTTCAGCATTTACATATCGCTTTCTAATTCTATCCATTTTAAACCAATTCTTACTGCATTTGTTGCAGCTCCTACTCTTACTTGATCTGCAACATTGAAATAATGAACAATATTTGATGAGTAAACATCTTTTCTAATTCTTCCAACATAAGTAAAATCTGTATCTGTTGAAATTATTGGCATTGGATACTTTTTATTTGCTAAATCATCTATTACCTTAACATTTTCAAAATTTTCTAAAGCATTTCGAACTTCACTAATATCAACATCAACTCCATCGTTAAATGTAACAGTTAAAGATTCACTATGAGATCTTAAAACTGGAACTCTTACACAAGTTGCAGCAACTTGAAAGTTTTTATGCATAATTTTTTGAGTCTCATTTACCATTTTCATCTCTTCTTTTGTAAAACCATTATCCATTGCAACATCAATTTGTGGAATTACGTTTAGAGCAATCTGGTGAGCAAATGCTTTAATTTCTGTTTCATCTAATCTGAATGCAAAAAAATCTTGCATTTGTTTAACTAGTTCTTCCATACCGGATTTTCCAGCACCAGAAACAGCTTGATAAGTTGATACATCAACTCTTTTGATACCATATAAATCATCAAGTGGCTTTAAACTTTGAACCATTTGAATTGTAGAACAATTTGGATTTGCAATAATTCCACTTTCTCTCCATAATCTAATATCTTCTGGGTTAACTTCTGGAACAACTAAAGGAACTCTTGGATCCATTCTAAAGTGGCTTGTATTATCAATTACAACCGCACCAGCCTCAACTGCAAATTTTGCAAATTTTTCTGAAACTGAACCACCAGCACTAAAAAATGCAATTTCAATTTCTTGTTCTTCAAAAACACTTTCCGTTAATTCTAAAACTGTGATTTCTTTGTTTTTAAATTCAACTTTACTTCCAGCACTTCTAGAACTTGCTAATGGTACTAATTTATTTATAGGAAAATTCAACTCCTCTAAAACTCTAAATAATTCTTCACCAACTGCTCCAGTTGCTCCAACTACTGCAACATTAAATTTTCTCATTTTCTATTCATCCTCATTTTTATCATTATTTACATCTAATAAACTTGTTATATCATCACTACTATCTGATTCTATAATCTCACCATCCTCGTTATATCTAATAACATTACCATT
This sequence comes from Aliarcobacter vitoriensis, assembly GCF_003316695.1. GTDB lineage: Bacteria > Campylobacterota > Campylobacteria > Campylobacterales > Arcobacteraceae > Aliarcobacter > Aliarcobacter vitoriensis. Next base: position 172,738 of record NZ_PDKB01000003.1, on the reverse strand, counting down.
CTCATCCAGTTCTATCTCTTCATCTTCTTTTGGACATTTTGCAATAGATACAACTTTATCATCTTTATCAACGTTTACAATTATAACTCCACTTGTATTTCTACCAGCTTTTCGAATTGTATTCATATCAACTCTAATCATCTTACCAATTGAAGTTAAAAGCATCAAATCTTGAGTATCATCAACTAAAACTTCTCCAACAACATTTCCAGTTTTTGTAGATAATTTCATAGATATAACACCTGAACCTGCTCTATTTGTTAGTCTATATTCTTCAACTGTTGTTCTCTTTCCAATACCTTTTTCTGAAACTGTTAAAATCTCTTGTTCTTCATTGTCTATAACATCAGCATCAACAACAAAATCTGTATCAATTTTAAACTTAATACCTCTTACTCCTCTTGTACTTCTTCCTTGATCTCTTGTTTTTTCAAGTTCAAATCTTATACATTGTCCAAGACTAGTAAATATCATAATATATTGAGTTTGAGTGTCTGCAATTTTTGCTGTTACTATTTCATCTGCATCATCTAAAACAATAGCTCTTACACCATTACTTCTTATATTACTAAATTCATTTAATGATGTTCTTTTTATAACTCCATTTCTTGTAAAGAATACTAAAGATTTACTTTCATCAAAATCTGGAGTTGGTATTATTTCCATAATTTTTTCATCAGGTCTTAAATTGATTAAGTTTACAACTGCTTTACCTTTTGCTGTTCTACTTCCTTCTGGAATTCTATAAACTTTTAACCAATATAGTTGTCCCATATTTGTAACAAACATCAATGTATCATGAGTATTACTTACGAAAAATCTTTCAATAAAATCATCATCGTGAGTTGTAACTGCAACTTTTCCTTTTCCACCTCTTTTTTGTTTCTCATAAGATTTTATAGGTACTCTTTTCACATAACCATTGTGCGTAATTGTTACAACCATTGGTTCATTTGGAATTAAATCTTCAATATCTATTTCATCATAAGAGTCTTCTATTTCTGTTCTTCTTGGTGTTGAGAATTTTTCTTTAATTTCAGTTAATTCTTCTCTTATAATTTCGTTTAATTTATCTTCACTTCTTAAAATTGATTCTAATTCAGCTATTAAGATCATTAGTTCTTGATATTCAGCTTCTAATTTATCTCTTTGAAGTCCTGTTAATCTTCCTAATCTCATATCTAAAATAGCTTGAGATTGAATATGGCTTAAATCAAATCTTATTTCAAGTTTCTCTTTTGCATCTGCATCATTTGAACTTGATCTTATTATTTTTACAACTTCGTCAATATTATCAACTGCAATTTTTAGACCTTCTAAAATATGAGCTCTTGCTTTTGCTTTTTCTAAGTCAAATATTGTTCTTCTAATAATAACAGTTTTTCTGTGAGACAAGAAGATATTTAAAATCTCTGGAAGAGTAAATACTTTTGGTTCTTTATTATAAACAGCAAGTAAAATAATCCCAAAAGTTGTCTCCATTGGAGTTGATTTGTAAAGATTATTCAATACTATCTCAGCCATTGCATCTTTTTTAAGTTCAATTACAACTCTTATACCTTCTCTATCAGATTCATCTCTAACTTCAGAGATTCCATCTATTTGCTTATCTTTTGCTAAATTTGCAATAAGTTCAATAAGCCTTGCTTTATTTACTTGATATGGAAGTTCATCAATAACTATTATCTCTTTTTTTGCTCTAGTTTCAATATGGTGTTTTGCTCTAATTCTTACACGTCCTCGACCAGTATTGTAAGCATCTATTATTCCTCGTCTTCCAAAAATTGTTCCACCTGTTGGAAAATCTGGACCTTGAATAAACTCCATTAAATCATTTGCTTCTGAACTTGGATTATCAATCAAGTGTAAAATCGCATCAAGTAACTCACCCAAATTATGTGGTGGGATCTTTGTAGCCATACCAACAGCAATTCCTTCACTACCATTTAAAAGTAAAGTTGGAACTCTTGTAGGTAATACTGATGGTTCTTTCATAGTATCATCATAATTTGGTACAAAATTAACTGTGTCTTTATCCAAATCCCTTAATACTTCTTCAGCTATTCTTGTCATTCTAGCTTCTGTATATCTCATAGCAGCAGCATTGTCTCCATCAACAGAACCAAAGTTCCCTTGACCATCAACTAATGGTGCTCTCATAGAAAAACTTTGAGCCATTCTAACAAGTGCATCATAAACAGATGTATCTCCATGTGGATGATACTTTCCAATTACATCTCCTACAATTCTTGCTGATTTTTTATATGCAGCTTTGCTTGTAACATTTAAATCATGCATTGCATAAAGAATTCTTCTATGAACTGGCTTTAATCCATCTTTTGCATCAGGTAACGCTCGTCCTATGATAACACTCATAGAATAGTCTAGATATGAAGCTTTTACAGAATCTTCGATATTCACATTTATAATATCTTGATTTTCAAAAAGGTTTTCCATTTTTAAAGGCCTTTATAATAAAAATTACATCGATTTTATCCAAAATATACTTAAGTATGAGTTTAATAGTATTAAATATAAAAAAAGGGTTAGAAGCAATGCTTCTAACCCTTTTTATAAACAAGAAAAATAAAAATTATTTCTCTGCTTTATATTTAACTATCATAGAATAAATTTCATCTTTTAGTTTTAATTTTTCTTTCTTTTTAGTCTCAATTGTAAATTGATCTGCATGAGAATTCTCTAAATTAGTGATTTCGTGATCTAAATCGTTATGTTTATCAAAAACTCTAACAAAATGTGCATCTTTTTGTCTTAATTCAGCTATTGCATCTCTGTGTTCGTGAAGCATTATCTATCCTTGTTAAATTTGATTTTTTGGATTATAATAAAATTGTTCTTAAAATTAACTTCTATAATCTGCATTTATCTCTACATATTTGTAACCTAAATCACAACCATAAGCTGTAAATTTACCATTGCCCAAGCCAATATCACAAATAATTTTATATCTATCTTTTTTCAATACTGCAAAAGCTTTAGCTTCAGTTTCTTCATCAAAACAAATTTCACCTTTATTGAATACTACTACATCATTGTATGAAATCACAAGTTTTTCATCATCACAATCAATTTGTGAAGCTCCAATAGTTGAAGCAATTCTTCCAAAATTTGGGTCTTCACCAAAAAGTGCAGTTTTCACCAATAAAGAGTTTGATAAAGCTTTTGCTGCCGTTTGGGCTTGTTCATCATTTTTTGCATTTATTACTTCAAAAGCAGCAACTTTTTTAGCACCTTCACCATCAGCTACCATTAACATTGCCATATCATGCATAACAAGTCTTAAAACTTCTTTGAAAGCCTCTTTATCATAAGCATTTGATTTTCCATTTGCTAAAACCATTACAGTATCATTTGTAGAAGTATCACCATCTACTGAAATAGCATTGAAAGTTGTATGAGCATTTGTATGTAAAGCTTCTTTTATATCATTAAATGGAGCATTTGCATCTGTACAAATAAAACAAAGCATTGTTGCTAAATTTGGATTTATCATACCAGCACCTTTTGCAACTGCTCCAATTTTAAAGGATTTACCATTTTCAAGCTTTACTTCATACATACAAGTTTTAGGATATGCATCTGTTGTCATAATGGCTTTACTTAAATTCTCTGCATTTTTAGAATTTAAATCAAACTTTTTAGCTCCAGAAACTAATTTCTCAATAGGTAATCTATTTCCTATAACTCCTGTACTACTCATAACTGGATTTACCAACTTAAAAGAAGAAAAGTCTAATTGAGAAAAGAGGTTATTTATATCTTCTATACCTTTTCTTCCAGTTAATGCATTTGCATTTTTTGAGTTTATTAAAACAAAATTTGTTTTAAAATCTTCTCCATATTGTAAAAAGTGTTTTAATGGTGCAGCTTGAAATTTATTCTCAGTAAAAATCGCTGCAACAGTACAAGGTTCATCTGTATATATAAATCCTAAATCATTATTTCCATTTGGTTTTAATCCAGCATGAATTCCATCACAATAAAATCCATCAATTTGATCAAAAAATCCTTTAATCGGTAAAATTGTAAACATTTAAAATTCCTTTGGTTCATTTATTAAATTTAAAACTCTTCTAGCTCTTAAAATACCCTTTTGAGAGCCGACAATTAACAAATTTGAGCTTTTTTCTATTATTTTGTCACCTTTTGGTAATTGTATAAAAACTCCATTTTGAGTTATTCCTATAACTGAAATTTTTAAATTATCTCTTAAATTTAATTCTTTTAATTCTTTTCCAACTATCCAAGCATTATCATTTATAATAACATCTTCCATAGTTACAGGACTATCTTTTTTATATAAAAATTCATCCAAAATATTTTCCATATCAGGACTTATTGCCATAGCACTAACTCTTTTTGCCATAAGAGATGGAGTTGCCACTACTTTATCAGCTCCTAATTTTTTTAATCTTAATTTCTCATTTTGTGTTTCAGCATTTGAAATTATCAAAAATGGACTTCGTCCTAACTCTTTTTCATAAAGTCTAGCTGAAGCTATAAGAGTAATGTTATCAGAAATATTTTTTGACAAAGATATAACACCTTTTGCTGAACTTAAATGTGATTTCAAAAAAGCATCTTCTTTATACGGTTCTTCTTTTATAAAATATGGATAGTTATTTTCTCTTGCTATTTCTTCTATATTATCACTATTATCAACAACTACAAAAGGGATATGATTTTCTCTAAACTGTTTTGCAACTTGAGCTGTATACTCATTATGATAACATAAAACAAAGTGTTTTCTTAATCTTGCTATTTTAAAAAGCATTCTTCTCTCCCTTAATAATTCTCTTAAATTACCATTCATAAAAACATCTATAACAATACCAACGGCGAACATAGTAGTCGCAAATCCTGCATACATTAAAAATGTAGTAAATAAAATAGTCTCTTCTTGAAATTCAGACTCTTTTAGAGCACCAAATCCTGTATTTGTAAGTGTATATGCAGACTGAAAAATGCCATGCATTATAGTATAATTTTCAAAATACACATACCATAAAGTACCAATCATCATAAGTAATTGAATAAAAATTAATGGTAATCTTAAAGGTTTTAGTTTTGAATAGATTAGCGGGTCTAAATCATATTGAGGTTTAGAACTTTTGAGTTCCCAACCCAAAGATTTTCTTATAGCATTAGAAATGCTCACGAAAGCACTCTTGGTGCTTTATTATGAGTGTTTTTTAAGAGTTCTTAACTCTTTTGCAGAGATTTTTAATTTAGTTGTAGTTCCATCTTCTAATGTAACTCTAACTGTTCTGATATTTGGTAAAAATCTTCTTTTTGTTCTATTTTTTGCGTGACTAACGTTGTTCCCAACCATTGGTCCTTTTCCTGAAATTGCACATCTTCTTGACATTTTGTTTTCCTTCTTTTTTTAGTGAAAAATATTGTCGCATTGTACCTAAATTTTCTTGAGTTAATCTTAAATCTGTGATAAAATTTGATTAAACTTATTTAAATTATTTTCCAGAATACACTCCATTGCTTTTTCTTTATTTTCTATTTTTATTTTGTTCAACTCTCTATCATCATACAAAACTGCATCTATCTTAAAAGCTGTACTAGGGTCATTTACTCTTTCCATTGAAGCATAAACATCTATTATCTCTTTTGCATCATTGTTTATGGGTAAAAAAACAACACATTCACAAAACATAGCTTTTAAAATATTTGTAGCAAATGTTTTATTTTGAGTAGGTAATATAAATATATCAGATATCAAAAAAAGTTCATCAATATTTTTATAATCTTCAAGCAAAATTAGTTTATCTTTAAGTTTTGAATATTTTGTAAGTGAAAAATTCAAGTTTGCAATTTGTTGTTTACTTCCAGCAATAATCACTCTAAAATCTGGGTATGTAATACTTGAACAAATTTCTAAAAACTCTTTAATTCCACTTGTTTTAAAATTTTTTGCTGTAAAAAATATCAATTTTGTAGTTGGAAAAAAATCGAATTTTTCAATATATTTTTCTTTTAATTCATCTATGTTTTTATAGTCAATATTTATTGATGGGTATATTACTTCTATTTTTTCTGAAGATAATTTACTTTTTTGAATAATTAAATTTTTAACACTAAAAGAGTTAGAAATAGTAATTTTAGAATTTTTTATATATTTCATAGCTTTTTCATCTAAAATTCCACTATGAAAATATATATCAGGGAAAGTCTGTTTTTTAAATAATTTTATTAAAGAATTTGGTTCTTTTAAAATTTCAATATTATTTTGTTTTTTTATCTCTTCAATTAATAAATTTGTTGATTTAAAATATACTGTTTTTTTACTCATTTAAAACTTTCATCATATAAAATTTAGACAATAATTATAGTTAAAAGTGCTTTATGTTATTATTTAATAATTTCAAAATAAGGATTTTTATAAATTCAATGCAAAAAAAAATAGTTTATCTTGATAGAGATGGAGTTATAAACAAAGATTTTGGATATGTTTATGAAATAGAAAAATTTGAGTTTATAGATGGCGTTTTTGAAGCTTGTAAACATTTTATAAATTTAGGTTATGAAATAATAATTGTTACAAATCAATCTGGAATTGGACGTGATTATTATTCAAAAGAGGATTTTATAAAACTTACGCAATATATGGAAAATGAGTTTAGAAAGAACCATATTGATATTTTAAAAGTATATTTTTGTCCTCACTCTCCAGAACAAAATTGTGAGTGTAGAAAACCAAATATTGGTATGATTTTACAATCTTTAAACGATTTCGATATAGACTTAAATAATTCTTGGCTTGTTGGAGATAAAATAAGCGATATAGAATGTGGAAAAAATGCTAAAATAAAAAATAGAATTTTAATAAGTTCAAAAGAAGACAAAAATAGTGAAGATTTTTTAGTAGCAAAATCATTATTTGAAACAATAAATTTAATACAAAAGTGAGAGAAAATGAAGTATAACAATATAAACTTTAATAAAAAAACGATTTTAATCACTGGTGGAGCTGGATTTATAGGCTCTAATTTAGCTTTTTATTTTCAAAAAAATTATCCTGATGCAAAAGTTGTAGTTTTAGATTGTTTTAGAAGTGGAGAAACTTTTTCAAATGGAAATTTAAAAAGTTTTGGTCATTTTAAAAATCTCTTAGGTTTTCATGGAATAGTAATAAGTGGAGATATAAATGATAAAAATCTTTTAAAAATTTTAGAAAAAGATTATAAATTTGACTATATTTTCCATCAAGCTGCTATTTCTGATACAACTGCACTAGAACAAGATATTATGATAAAAACAAATGTAAATGCCTATGAAGATTTACTACAAATTGCTATAAAACACAAAGCAAATATGATTTATGCTTCGAGTGCTGCAACTTATGGAGATAGTGATAGATTTGAGGTTGGATTTGAAAAACCAAATAATGTTTATGGATTTTCAAAAGTTATGATGGATAATATCACTTATGAATATTTAAAAAAAGATTTGCCAATAAGTATTGTAGGTTTAAAATATTTTAATGTTTATGGTCCAAAAGAGTTTTTTAAAAATAAAACAGCATCTATGGTAGTTCAATTTGGACATCAAATACTAAAAGGTCTTACACCAAAATTATTTGAAGGAAGTGATAAGATATTGAGAGATTTTGTATATATTGAAGATATTATTCAAGCAAATATAAAAGCTTGTAAACCTAAAAAATCTGGAGTTTATAATGTAGGAACTGGAAATGCTAGAAGTTTTGAAGATATTGTAAATATTTTACAAGAGAATTTAGAAATAGACAATGGAAAAGAGTATATTCCAAATCCATTTATAGGTTCATATCAATTTTTTACAGAAGCAAATATTGAAACTACAAAAAAATTTTTAGATTATAAACCACAATATTCAATGGAAGATGGAATAAAAGCCTATATACCTGAAATTCAAAGATTATTTAAAGAAGAAATAAAATGAATAAATTGGATAAAAAACCAAATATTTTAGTAATTGGTGATTTGATGATAGATCATTATCTGTGGGGTTCTTGCGATAGAATTTCACCTGAAGCACCAGTTCAAGTTGTAAATGTCAAAAAAGAGAGTTCAGTTTTAGGGGGTGCTGGAAATGTAATAAATAACCTTGTAACCTTAGGATCAAATGTTGATGTTATAAGTGTTATTGGTGATGATGTTGTTGCAGATGAACTAAAAAATTTACTTAAAATTATAGAAGTTGAAACTTCAAATTTGATAGTTGAAAAAGATAGAAAGACATCTAAAAAAAGCCGACTAATAGCTTCTCAACAACAAGTTTTAAGATATGATATGGAAAGTATTGATGATATAAATGAAAATAGTCATAAAACAATCATCTCAAATCTTGAAAAAAATATAAAAAAATATAGTTCAATCATACTTTCTGATTATGGAAAAGGTGTTTTAACTACCGATTTAACTCAAAGCATCATAAAAATTGCCAATGAAAATAGTGTAAAAGTTTTGGTTGATCCAAAAGGAAAAGATTATAGTAAATATAAAGGTGCATATACACTTACTCCAAATAAAAAAGAAGCACAAGAAGCCACAAATATAGAAATAAAAGATGAAGAATCATTGATTGAAGCTTCTAAAATATTAAAAGAAAAATGCAATTTAAAAGTTTCACTTATAACTTTGAGTGAGCAAGGAATTGCTATTTTTGATGAACAACTTACCATAAAACCAACAGTTGCAAGAGAAGTTTATGATGTAACTGGTGCAGGTGATACTGTAATCGCTTCTATTGCTTTTGCTTTGGGGAATGGTTTAAATATAAAAGAATCTGTAAGTTTTGCAAACCTAGCAGCAGGAGTTGTTGTAGGAAAAATTGGAAGTGCAACTGCAACACTTGATGAAATTTATGAATATGAATATAGTTTACATAAATCAAACTCAAATTCACATATCAAAACATTTGACGAAATAAGAACTCTAGCTTCAAAACTTCACAATCAAGGTAAAAAAATAGTATTTACAAATGGTTGTTTTGATATTCTTCATGTTGGACATGTAAAATATTTAGAAGAAGCAAAAAGCTATGGAGATGTTTTAATATTGGGATTAAATGCTGATAGTAGTGTACGAAAATTAAAAGGTGAAACAAGACCAATAAACACTCAAGATGATAGAGCATATATTTTAGCTTCCCTTGAAAGTGTAGATTATGTGGTTATTTTTGAAGAAGAAACACCTTATGAACTTATAAAATTAATCAAACCTCATACTTTAGTAAAAGGTGGAGATTATGAAGGGAAAGAGGTAGTTGGTCAAGATATAGCAAATGAATTAAAATTAGTAAAGTTTGTGGATGGGAAAAGTACAACAAATACAATAAAAAGGATAGAGAAAAATGCAAAATGCAATAATTAAAGAATTTTTATCACACCAAGAGACAATAGCAAAAGTTGTAGGAAGTATGGAAGAACCACTTTTAGAAGCTTCAAAAATTGCAGTTGAGACTTTAAAAGCTGGAAATAAAATATTAATTTGTGGAAATGGTGGAAGTGCAGCAGATGCTCAACACTTTGCAGCTGAATTAACTGGACGATATAAAACAGAGCGGCGTGGACTTCCAGGGATTGCTCTTACAACTGATACAAGTGCATTAACTGCTATTGGAAATGACTACGGATATGATAGAGTCTTTGATAGACAAGTTGAAGCACTAGCGAATAAAGGTGATTTACTAATAGGAATATCAACTTCTGGAAACTCTACAAATGTTATAAATGCTTTAAAAGTAGCACGAGAGTTAGGTTGTAAAACTATTGGATTAACAGGTAGAGATGGTGGGAAGATGAATGAACTTTGTGATATAAATCTTGTTGTTCCATCAAATGACACTCCAAGAATTCAAGAGATGCATCTACTTTTTGAACATACAATTTGTCAAATCATAGATAATGAATTGAGTTGAGTATGATATTGTAATTAAATTGTAATCAAGATAGATTAATATTCTTAATCCTATTCTTATGAGAGGCTAAATGAGTAATATTATTTAGCTTTTTTTTTATTCAAAATTACTCAAACTTTTTAAAACATCATTTGCTTTTATTTCTTTCATACAATTATGATGCTTTAATGGACATACTCTTTTCATACAAGGTGCACAATCCAAATTTTTTGTAACAATTATTCCTTTTGGATTATTCCATTGATTTGTTTCAGTGAATTTTGTAGGTCCAAAAATAGCAACAGTTTTTACTTTATAAGCCGCTGCAACGTGCATAGGTCCACTATCATTTGTGATAAATAGGCTTAATCCTGCAATTTTCTCAATAAGTTCAGAAATTGTAGTTTTTCCTGCTAAATTTTGATAATTTGAAATACCTTGTTTTATAAGTTCATTTTCTATATCTTTTGCAATATCAGTTTCAGTTGGTCCTCCAAAAATCACAATATCATATTTGAAAGCAAGATTTATAGCAACTTTTGCAAACTCTTCTGGATACCATCTTTTTGCACTCCCATAAGTAGCACCAGGATTTATTCCTAAAGTTGGCTTATTGTATTTAAAAGCTTCAAAATATAGTTTTAAATCCCCTACTTTATTTTGTAAATCTAAAACTTTATTTACAAAATCATTGTATCTTATACATAAATGTATCTCTTTTTTTGTAAGTCGTTTATAATTGAATTTTTTCTTAGATTTTATAAAAAACATCATGAATTTAGAAGAAAAACTTCTTCTAAAAGATATTGCTAAATCAACTTTCCCTATACTTTTTGCTAAGGAAATGAGAGCTTTATATCTATTTTTTTCTTTTTTTGTATCATCAACTATTACTTTTTCAATATTTGGATATCCAACAAAAGCTTGAGTTGATACAAATGAGCCTAAAATTGTAATTTTAGCTTGTGGATAGGTTTTAATAATATTTTGTATGGCCGGAGTTGCCATAATAGCATCTCCCAACCAAGATGGAATTTCTATAAATATTTTCATTATTTCTCTTTCAATAACTCTTTAAAAGCATAAAATTGTGGATATTTTACTATTTTTCCATCTCTATTATCAACTAAACCATATCCAGGAGCAATTAATTGATGCCAGTAAACTCGTTTTATTTTTTTACTTTTTTTTGCTATTTCAAAATACTCTAGCATATATTTTGTGTACTCTTCATTTGAAACACACTCTTTTTCGCTTGTTGGAGCATATGGAGCTGTATTTTTTATAGGATAATTTGTTTCTGTTATATATATCTCATTACTAACAGTTTTTGGGCTTAGTTTTACAAGTGAAAAAAGTAAATCAATCTTATTTTTTAAATCAAAAATACCATATTGAGTGTTTTTAGGACTTCCTCGTCTATCAACATATAGTAAAGCCGAAGTTATATCATATTGTATTTTTTTTAGATTAAACATCGCTCTTATATTGTAGTAGTATTCAAAATCTATAACTGATGGTCCAAGTAATTTTATATTTGGGAATTTTTGCTCTTTTAAATCTTGTGCAACTTTATAAAAATCCATATACTCTTTTACACTAAAAAAGCCCCATTTTAGCCTATTTATCGTAGTTCCTATTTGAAATTCATCTGAAATATCAGTAAATTTTGTAAAAATAAGCTCTAAATTCTGTTTTAAAAGTTCACCATTTTCTATATTATTTCTATCTTGCATAATATTTAATAAAATATTTTTTTTACTATTTTTATTGAAACTTTTAGCAAAACTTACATAAGAATCAATATTTTGTATATCCCAAAGTGGAAGTCGAATGATAAGATTTTCAACTCCCAGTTCTTCAACTAAATCTTGCTGAATGTTTCGTCCATCATTTTTATCTAAATTAACTCCAAGACCTATAAAATATTTATTTGAAGTTTCAACTCTTCCTTTAAAAAATTTCATAAATAATATAGATATTGGTAAAATAAATAAAGATGTAAAAATCATTTTAAAAAAATCATTTTTATATTTTTTTCTAATAAATGTTTTATATAGCTTGTCTTTTATAATATGTGGCTGATCTGAGAAATTATCCCAAATTAAAATATACTTATCTTTCAATTTTAACTCGTTCAATAAGTCTTAATAATTTTTTCCATTGTGTGATAATTTTATATTTTGTATAAATCTTTGAATTTAAATATAACCAAAGTTTAAAGCCATTTCTTTTAGAACCAAGTCCATCAATTATAATTAGTTTATAGTTATCTTTTTCATATTGACAACATAGAATATTATCTAATCCATAATCAATAAATAATATATTATTCTCAAAAATATACTCTTTTAATTCTAATATCATGTTATTTTCTTTTTTTTTAGTTAGTTTTTTCTGCATAAGAATATCTAAGAATGAAGTAGAAGTCTGCCCATTATAATCATATACTTTATCAAAAACTAAACCTTTTCCTACATTTGTTTCAACAAAACCATAACATTTTGTAATATGTGAAAAAGGAGTATTTGACTTTTCTAGAAATTTAAAATACTTATACTCTATATCATTTCTAGCTCCATTATAAGCCATAATGCCATTTGTTTCATACATAATTTTTATAACTTTTGTAGAGTCTAAAGGGTGTATATAGCAATCTCTTTCTCCACCTCTAGCAATAATATCATGTTTTGTTAATTCTATCTTCTCCAAAAATCTATACCTTTTTATTATATTGTTTTCTTTTTCTATATATTTCCGCTAAAAATCTTTTCCAACTTTTTTTTATTTTATATTTTGTGAATGATGTTGAATTTAAGTATAACCAAAATTTAACTCCAGTTCTTCTTCCTCCTAAACCATCAATTATTACTAATTTATATTTACATTTTTCATACTCACAACATAGAATATTATATAAACCTATATCTATAAATAAAACATTATTTTCAAAAAGATAATTTCTCAAATCCTCTACTAATAAATCTTCTTGTTCTTTAGTAAATTTGTCTTTAATAATAGTATCTAAAAATGTCATAGAAATTTTTCCATTATAATCACACACTTTATCAAAAACTAAACCTTTTCCTAAATTTGTATCTACATATCCATAAGTCTTTGAAATATGTGAAAAAGGAACTTTCAGTTTTTCTAAAAACTTAAAATATCTATAATCTAAATCATTTTGGTTCCTGTTGTTTTCATTATTATATGTATGTAAAACTTTTATAACCTTTGTAAAATCTAAAGGATTACTATAACAATCCCTTTCTCCTCCTTTTGCTATAAAATAATCTTTAGTTAAAATAAGTTTTTTATTCATAAATCAATATCTCTTTCAATTTAGTCTCAATTTCCAAATAATCATCTTTTGTATAATCTTTATTTATCATAAAATTATTTTGATTTTTTTCTTCACTTACAGTTGCCCATCTTTTACTACTCGCAAATAAACTATTTCCAAAGAAAGATAGTGTTTTTGAATTTGTTGCACCTGCTAGATGCATAGGTCCTGTTGAAGTGCTAACAAATAAATAACTTGTTGCAATATATCTTGCAAAATCAAACAATGTTACTTTTGATTCATAAATCAAAGCTTTAAAATCAACATTTGTTTCAATATATTCTTTAATCTTTTCATCATCAGGTCCAAAACTAAAAACTATTTCAAAACCGCTATCCTTGATACTTCTAGCTAAATTTATATAATCATCAATTTTTAAATTTCCATCAGTACTTCCACCTGAACCTGCATGAAAAATAACTCTTTTTTCTTTTTTTTCTTTGATATTTAAAAGTGGCTGAGTAAAATCTAATTTTATATCAGGAAATAGCTTTTTTGCTAAATCAAGATTATATTGCCACTCTGTTTTTTTAGCTTTACTTCTTCTTTGAATTACTTTTTTATTAAAAAAAAATTGGGCTAATTTTGTTGCTGGAGAAACTCTCTTTTTTATTCCACTTTTATATAGAATTTTCCCTAATTTTGTATCAATATATGCACTAATACTCGCATCAAAATTTTTACCTTTTATATCTTCTAAAGTTTTATCTAAATCATTTGTATTGTACAAAATAACATCATCTATAAAATAAATATCTTTTGCAAATTTATAATTTACTTTTGATACAAGTGCTGTTATTTTAACATCAGGGTATTGTTCTTTTATAGCCTTAAAAAGTGGCAAAGTTACCACAAAATCACCTATTTTATCATGTCTTGTTATAAGTAAATTCATCTTTTATTCTCTTTGTTTAATTCATAAAGTTTTATATATTTATAAAAATTTGTAACCATATGTGAATATGAGATGATAAGTCCAACATAACCATCTCTAAAGCCTTGTTTAAAAATATATGTTCTTATAAATGAATACATCCCATTAAAAAAAGCTTTTGTAGGGCTTGAAGATTTTTTACCCATATTATTTTGAGCAAAAAGTGTTGAATATCTATCAGCTTTTATTATAAATTCGCTAATTGTGTGATAACTATAATGCTCTACATTTCCTTTTAATTCTTCTATTTTTAATCCATCAATTATAATATCTTCGTGAACATCATTTGAGTTATACGAAGTTATTGTTTTATTGTACAATCGTTTTATTTTTTGGTTATTCCATCCACAATATTTAACTTGGATATCTTTATAAAAAGCTTTGAAATTTAATTTATATACAATTTTCTCATCTAAAACTTTATTTTTTAATTCACCTAAAAGTTCACTATCAACAACTTCATCACTATCAATAACTAAAATCCAATCATTTTTAGCAAAACTTGAAGCTTGGTTTTTTGTCCAACCAAAGCCTTTAAACTCACCTTGAACTAAATTTACATTTGAAAAACTCTTTGCTATTTGCATAGTTTTATCAGTTGAGCCATTGTCATAAACTACAACATCATCAAATCCCACTAAACTTTTTAAAGTTTTATCTATTGTTTTTTCATTGTTTTTAGCTAGTACCACAACACTAATATTCATTTTTTACCCAACTTTTTAACTAAACCTTTAAATCTATATTTTGTGATTTTACCAAATTTAAATATTTCATTAGGACTTTTTAAACCATCTCCATCAACTCTATAAATAGCTCCATTTATACCGCTAAAATCTTTGTGAATAGCATTTCCTATTCTAAAATTATATTTATAGTATTTTTGAGCTTCTTTTAAAATATCTTGATTATATTTCCCAAAAGGAAAGACAAAACTATCTATTTTTGTACCCAATTTCTCTTCTAAAATCTCTTTAGAAAATCTTAATTCCAAATCAATATCAACATCTTTTTCTAATAAATTTATATGAGAATGTGAATGTGAGCCAAAAATCACTAAACCACTATCTCTCATCTCTTTAAGCTCTTTATATGTACAAAATGTAGCTTTTTGGTAGTTAAGAAACAAATCATTATGCTCAAAATTCATTCTAGCTTCAGCTTTTTCATCTGTATCATCTAAAATATATCTTGAAGGAATTGCCAAAAGTGCTTTTAAGTTATACTTTTTTAATAATGGAAAAATCAAAAAATAAAAATCAGCATAAGCATCATCAAAAGTTAAACATATAGAGTTTTTTCCTACTTTTTCATTTGGGAAAATAGTAGTAAAATGCTTTTTTATGTATTTTAGATGCTCTTCAAAAATAGTTAAATCGTTTGAACATCTATCACTATTTACATGATGGTACATAACACTAATCAACAACTTTTTGCCCTCTTAATCTTTTTTTTAAATTTATTTTTGCTTTATGTTTATGTGAAAGATTTAAAGCTTTTTCAATCAACTCTTTTTCATTTTGACTTGAAATCTTTGCATACTCTTTTATGATAATTTCCAAATCTTCATCTTTTGCCCAAAGTTTTGCAAAGTTTTTCATTCTTAAATCTATATCTAAATCTAAAAATTTCATACGATTTATATCTACAATTTTAAATATAAAATTACCATCAACCTTTTTAATCAAAATATTCCCTGGACTAAAATCAAGATGAAAAATTTGAGCTTCGTGTAAAGAGTAAGTAAATTTTGCAAATGCTTTTATAATATCATCTTTTTGAAAAAAATCTTTGTCTAAAAGTGGTTCACGAATAGTGAAATCATAATCAAATTTTTCACTCACAAAATAGCTGTCTTTTAATAGAAAATTTTTATAGAACTCTATAAAACCTACTGGTTTTGGTGTAAATTCTGATATTTTTAAAGCATACTCATAAGATTTCTTTGCTTTTGAACTTTTAAAAAATGTATATATAAATCTATTTATAAAATTTGGAATTTTAAAAGATTTTACAACTAAATCACTATTTTTATAATTTATGACTTTTATTTCATTTCGTGCTTTGTGAATGCTATTTTGACTATTTGAAAAAAAACTTTTAATATTTTCTAAAAAACTTTTAACAATCATAAACTCTTCATTTATCTCTAATTTATATTTTGACAAAAACACTTTCCTTTAAAAAATAGTACCAATTTTATCTAAAAAACAATTTAATACTAATTTAATTTAACATCACCTTTCTTATTTTTCATAATTGCTATGGAAAGTAATATAAACACTAGCGCATAGGTTGTATTAAATGGTTTTCCAGTTAAATTTTCATTTCCCATACTATTAATAAATACTATTGAAAAGAATATAAGTGCTATTGGAAAAATTTCTTTATCATTTAAATATAGCTCTCTTAATAAAATAACGATTCCAGATAGGAAAAGTATATATCCAAAAATTCCAAATTTTGTTAAGTAATCTAAATGTTGATTGTGATAGCCTATCATAGGATGTTTTAGCTGATTTGGATTTTCTTTTACATAATTTCTTATATCTTGATAATAATCACCAACACCTGCTCCAAATATCAAATTTTTTGGAATATTTTCAGCTGCAACATACCACATAAACAATCTAGGTCCCCAACTTCCTATAAATTCTTTATTTTCATATGAATATACTAATTCATTAAATCCTTTTATATATCTATCTAGTTTATTAGTATTATACAGAAAAGATATACCTAAAAAAATTACTAAACTTAAAGATATAAATAACTTTTTATATTGGTATAAATATTGTCTATAATAAATTATTAATATAAATATTGTACAAATAAAACTAACTTGTCCAACTCTTCCATTATTTACTATCAATGCAAAAAATGAGATAATAGAGACAAAGAGAAGAAGATATTTTATATTTTTATTATCTTCTTTTAAATAGAAATAAAAACCTAATATAGTACTTAATGCAAAGTAAGCTGTAACTACTGAATAAGCTATATGTCCTTTAGGATTTAAGTGATCAGAATCTCTTATTTGAAATAATCCTAAAAAAATACAAAGAGAATAAACTGCATATATACCAAAACTAAATATAAGTGCATAAAATGAACATTTAATATCTTTTTTATCTAAGACAGTAAGCAATACTGGAATCATAATCCAATAATATTTATAATGTTTCAACTCTCTTAATCCACGACTCCAATCATCAGACCAAAGTAAAGATAAATAAGCATAAAAAATAAATAATATAAATAATACCAATGGTATATTTGAGAAAAGATCTTTTAATTTTATAAAATATTTTTCTTGTTTTCCTATAATTAACCACCAAATAAAAAGAACTATGCTTAAAACACTCATCATCCAATTAGTTAAATCTAATGGAAAAACCAATATATATATAAATATATATAATTTAATTGGTTCAATTTTTGTATCTTTAAAGAATACAATCATTTTAAAATCTCCAAATATTTTTTTATTTCGCTATCTTGTGAAAATATAGTTTCTATAATCTCTTTATTCTTTTTCAAATCAAAAAAAACCTCATTTTTGGCAACTTTTAGAAGTTCTTCTTTTAATTTATCAACACTCTTATTTCCTACAACTACAAAATCCAAACCTAAATTTCTCAATTCTGGGAAAATTGTATTCTTATATGAAATACATTTAAGCTCAGCATTTAAAGCCTCTAAAAATGAATTTCCAAATCCTTCTCCATAACTAGGAAATAAAAATATATCTGCTTTTTTTAAATACATATCAACTTCATCTGTAAATCCAATCAGCTTAACTTTTTCTTTATATTCTATAGTATTATAAAAATTTGTAAACTCTTCTTCATACCCCTCTTCATATCCACCAACTAAAATAAGTTCAAAATCTATATTATTCTGTGTTAAAACTTCGCAAGCTTTTATAGCATCTATTTGTCCTTTACCTTTTGCTATTCTACCTGTATGTAAAAGAGTTAGTTTCATGCTATTTTGTCGTTCAATATTCATAGGTTCTATAGATGGATATATTAAAAAAGACATTGTATGTTTTCCAAAAGGAAAAATTTGTTTTATATTGTCTAATAAGTGATTAGAGATAGAAATATGGTAATCAACTCTAGAATAAACCAATTTATTAAAAAATCCTTTTTTCCTTCTTGTTCTAGTTGTTCCATGTCTGCATATCAAATTTATATTTGTTCCTAAAATAGAAAAGTATACAACTCTTAATTTACTTGTACCAAAATATAATATATTTTGTATATTATATTTTTTAAGTATTATTTTTGTTCCCAGTATGGTATTAATTATTGAAAAACTTTTAAAAGCTAAACTTTCAAGTTTAACATCATTGTTTTTTAAAAAGTATTTATCAAAATTTTGTTCAAGAAATCCACCTTTTTTGGTAACCAAAACTATATTACAATATGGACTTAATTTTTTAGCTAATTTTATACTATCAATTTCCATCCCACCAAAATTACCACTAGGACAAAATATAGCTACATTTTTTTTCATTTTATATCCTTATAAGCTTTTTTTAACTCTTTATAATCTGTTACATAAAAAATCTCATTTGTCCTAACACTTCTTCTATAATAACTTTTTTCCTTGCCATTTATAAATCTTCTTAAAGATTTGAGTGCTGCTCTAAAAACTCTTATAAATCCTATATGAATCAAAGGTTCTCTTAAGTCATGCATACTTTCCAAAGCATAAAATTTATATATTTGTTTCTTTTTTGATAATTGATGAGAATATATATCTTTAAAAATAAAAGTGGTATCAAATCTTGGAACTAAAGCTTGTGTTGAGAAAATATCACCATAAGGATAAATCTCATTTTGAGTTAAATGATTTGTAGAGGTTAATAATTTTATATCCTTACAAGCTAACTCTTCCATAGCTTCAAGTAAAGCTAAAGTTATATATTGATGATCTGTATTTGAATCTATTTGTGGATGTAAAGTTACAATAAAATCTATTTTTGTAGAGTTTATAATATGGACAAAATCACTCACTAAAGAGTCCCATTTTGAACTAGCTAGAGGATTTGTTTGAATTTTAGAATGATTCACCATTCTAAAATAATTTATATCAGATATTTCAGATGTTTTTGAAGATATTATATTATCCTGATTTTTATACATATTTTTTATTGTTTCATTAAAGTATCCTAAAGCTATACTATTTTCATAAGAAACATTACCAAGCATTCCAATAGTTAAGGCATCATGAACTCTTAGTTTTCCTTTAAGTCTTGATTTGTCTCTATTATTGTCAGCTAATACATAATCATTTGAAACTGTTTCTCCAGCAGTTACAGTCACAATTAAACTCTCTTTTGCATCACTATAAAGACCAAAAGATGCTATTTCAGCATCATCTGCATGTGGTGATATTATTAAGACTTTTTTATTTTTTATATCCAAATTTTCAAAATCAAAAATCTCAACTTTATTTGAAACAATCTTACAATTTTTAGAAGAGAGTATAATTTTATATCCCCCCACGAAAGAGCTAATATCTATATATCTAACTCCTTTTGCACTATGTTCAAAAAATGTTTTTTCAGTTTTTTCTTGAGAATAAATGTTTACATAAGGAGCAAATAGCTTTGAAAAGAATGTTGATTTAATCTCTAATTTTAATATAAGTGTTTGATTATTAGTATATTCTTTTAAATCTATTGGACTTGATAAATCAAAATATTTTGGGTTTTTAAAATCATAGCAATAATCTTTTTTTTGATTATATCCATATATTTTATCTCTAGTTTTAATTAACATAAAAGCTATCAAAAACATTATAATTAATAAAATATACAAAATTAACATATTCTCCTCTTTTACTTAAATTCTAAAATATTATCTTTTTCAAAGTAAGTATATATAATTTCAAAATTATTTATATCTGACTTATTATAAGGATTTTTAATTTTAACATATTCAACCAAACACTCAGGAAATAGTATTTTTGTTGTAGTTAGTGCTGTAGACAAATAAGAGATAACATGTTTAGGATATATTCCATTATCTAAAAAATATTTTTCTATTGGCTTATTTAGATCTAGAATCTCAATATTTTTATCAATATTTTTTATACTATGTTTATATTTTTCTTCTCTATGTGGAATATATAATATTTTTTTGTCTTTATATTTTTGTATAATTTTTTTGATAATTAAATTTATTTCGATGCTATCAGCAAATATAAATTCTGGTTGCCCTAAAAAAAATACTATTTCACTATAATCGTTATGATTTCTTTTAAAGTCTTTTCTAATATATTTCATTTTATTTCTAATGACTTCTCCACCAAACAAAGGTTCAAAATCATAATATGTAAAAAAGTTAATATCATCATTAAGTTTTAATCTCAAACCAGATAATAGATATCTAAATTCTTTAATCTTATATCTATTTAATTTATTAGTTTTTATTTTTTTTTCATATTCTTCAATTGTAGAGGTTCCTTCATCTAATAAAAATAATTTTTCTTTCACCAAATTAGCAATAATAATTCTAAAGTTTGAATCATTAAGGTCTCCTGTGAAAACTTTTTCATAGCTATACTTTTTTAATTGCTTTATTAATTTTATATATTCAAAAAAGCTACTTCTTCTAGATGGATAAAATTGAATTATTTCACCATAATTTACATCTTTTAGTTGTTCATTAAGTTGAGTTATATTATTTGTACTTCTATTATATATTACAAGAAAAATAATATTTTTAAGATTAAATAAATATATAGCTTCACGTGCATTTATAAATTCTAAAGGCGAATTTATAATAAATAAATTTTTTTTATTATCCAATTTATATTCCCTTATAATTTAATCCAATGAAGATTAAATGATTTTCTTTAATAAATCTTCTTTTTTTACATGAGTCCATTTACCTCGTGGTTTATCCATATATTGAAAATATTCATTTGTAAAGCTTCCTTGAATACAAACATATTTATATAATTTATAATTAATATTTTCATCACCAATAGCATTATTTAAAGCCATAGGACCAGTTAAACTATAAACTCCATCATCAATTCTTTTATTTTCAATATTATCAACAATCAAATCAAGCGTTTTAGAAAAATGTTTATTATTTGGTGCCGTTGCTAAAAAATAGTTGTTATATCTAAGTTTTGATTTTATAAAAAGTTCTTTATCATCAGGTTTTATCAAAGTCGATAGAGGTAAAACAACATGTGCATCAATATCCATATATACCCCTCCTAAATTATTTAAAACAAATAATCTCCAAAAATCAGCTTGTGCAGCACCATCTGTTAATTGTTCAAAAGCTTCTATATAATTATTAGGAGCATTGCTTCTTAAATATTCCAATCTATCTTCTGTACTTACATATCTATATTCCCAATCTAAAGACATTAATCTATTAAACAAATAATTTATGTAAACAGGTAGAGTAACAACATTTGAATAGTTTGTTTGCCATATTATTTTAGGTATTAAAGATTTGTTTTTTGATAATTTTTTAGCTTTACTTATTTTTGGAATTGTAAATCTAAGTTTTGGAAAAATAAAATATATAATATAAGATAAACCCTTTATCATTGCTCCAAAAATTTTACATAAACGATTTATTACTATTGCCATAAACTATATACCTTGTGTTAAATTTAGAATTTTAATTATATCGAACTTATAATTATTTTTCAGATATTTATGATAAATTCAAATTCTTAAAAAGCTTAAAGAATTGTAATACATCACTACCTAAAAGCCTTTTTATAAATTTTAATTCACTAAGCTTTATAAAAAATGATAATCTTTTACTAAATCTTTTTAGTTTAAATTCAAAATTCTTATTATTTGACAACTCTTTATATTTTGTTACAATTTTGACATAATCTATCTGGAAATTTAATTTTTTAAATTTAGTAAAAGATAGTAAGAATAGTAAGAAGTCCCTATATTGTAAAGTTTTTATATCTGTATCTTTACTAAAACTCTCTTCAAAATCTAAAACAAAAACCTTTTTATCTTTAGTTGTAAAATTTCGCATTTGGCTTCCACCGTGAAAAAAACCAAGATTATGAATTTTTGCTAATTCAACAATCATCAAATCGACAAAATAGTAAAATTGTTCCTCTTTCATATCTTTTTCAATAGTTTTGAAATATGAATAAACACTCTCTCCAGTATCTTCAAGTACGAAAAAATCTTCATATTTATAAACAACATTCGGGACATTTATACCCATACTTTTAAATTTTTCAAGCTTTGAACTCTCAAATTCCAAAGCTTCTTTAGAAGTTTTATAAAGTGAAGGAATCAACAACTCAAATTTAAAGAATATAGAAAAGAACTTCTGAATTTTATTTGGTTTTGTGGCTCTTGCTTTTTTCAACCAATACTGTTTTTCTTCAAAAATAAAAGGAAAAATCTCTTTACTTGAGTTTTTAAACTCTTTTTTTGCTATCTCTTCAAAATTACTCAATCTTGCTTCTTTTTATAAATATCATTGTGAAAAGCTTTAAATCTTTTATGCTGCCAAAGCCAAAAATCTGGTTTTTCAAAAATTTGTTTTGATACAACATCATTTTGAATTTGTGTGAGTTCTTTTATCTTATCATCTGTTTTAAATTCTAAAGTTTTAACATCTATTGGCTCTTTGATTTCTATTGTCCAATCTCTAAAGCCATTGTTTACTGTAAATATAGGGATAATTATTGCATCAAATTTCAAAGCCATTCTTGAAGTAGAATCAGTAGCTATTGTTTTTTGTCCTAAAAACTCAACTTCTACTCCAGCTCCTATATGTTGGTCAATTACAACGGCTATACTTTTATTATCTTTAAAAGCTTGTAACATTCCTTTTGCAGCACTTTGTTTTTCAAGCATTGTTATTTTATTTTTACTTCTAGCCTTTGCATATTTTTCTTGAATGTGTGGATTATCCATCTTTCTATTTACAACAGCAATTTCTCCAAACATCAAAGCAATATATGGTAAAGTTATCTCCCAACCACCATAGTGAGCAGTTATATATATAATTTTTCGATTTTCTTTAAAAGCCTTTTCAATAATATTTTTATTTAAAATATTTGCTTTTTTAAACATATTCTCTTTTGTAATATTTTGATTTTCAATAAACTCATACATATTAAAAACTAAAGATTTATATGAATTATATATTATTTGTTGTTTTCTATCTTCTGTAATACTATTTCCATAAACAAAATCTAAATTTGCAAGAGCTATATTTTTATGTTTTTTATTGAATTTATATGCAAAAAATGCCATAAATTGTAAAATCTTTTTCATAAAAAATTTTGGAGTTATTAAAAATAAAAACATAAAAGTGTTATATAAAAAAAGTCTAAAATAATCTTTTATCTTTCTATACATACAAAAGTTCCTTTGCCATTTCTATAATCTCATTTTCATCAATATCTTGAATTGAAAAATCAGTTCTATCTAGTTTAAATGGGTTTACAATACTAGCAGATTTTATAGTTCTATTTATACTTGTTGCGTAAGTATTTCTATATGCTGGAGTATTCCCAAAAAGTGTGATACTAGGAGTATTCAAAGCCCAAGCCATATGAGTTGGTCCTGTGTCATTTCCTATTAATAAATCAACTTTGCTTACAACTGCTTTTAAACTATTCAAATCTAGTTTTGGTAAAATCATAGCTTTTGAATTTTTAGAAATAAACTGTGCTATTTGTTTTTCTTTTTCATTTCCCCAAGTAATTAAAAAATTTTCATCTAAACTAGAAACTATTTTAGCAAACTTCTCTTTAGAGTACATTTTACTATCCCAACTAGCTCCAACAACTAATAAAACATTTTTTTTATCTTTTTTTAAATACTCATAGATTATTTCATCTTCATCTTTATAAAACAAAAATGGCTCTTTATTTAAAATATCATCTTCTGATATTGAAAAATTCAAAGGTTCACTTAAAATTTTGCAATTTCTAAGAATTGCGTTTCCATCATAAGGAATATCAACTTTTTTTGTATAAAAATATGAAGCAAATTTCTCTCTTATAGAGTTTTTATTAAATCCTGCTCGTTGCTTTCCCAATAATCTTGTAACAATAGCAGATTTTATAAGTCCTTGAGCATCTAAAACTAAATCATAATTATTTTTTTTGAACTTAATTAAAAGTTTTATTTGATTAAAAATCTCTTTTTTATCTTTTTTGATACTTTTTAAATTTAGTTTGATTATATTTGAAATATCTGGATTGTTTTCCAAAATACCGCAAAAAGAATCTTCAACAAACCAATCAATCTGCAAAGAGGGATACTCTTTTTTAATAAATTGTAAAGCTACCATAGAGTGAATTATATCACCCATAGCCGATAGCTTAATGATAGCTATTTTTTTCATCATAAAATCTCTAAAGATAAATTGTTTGGAGTTTCTAGTTTCTCAATATAAGATTTTATTAAAAAAGATTTATTTGGCAAATTCATTTTTAAAACATTGTTTTCTAAGCTATATTCAACTTGTGGTCTTGAAAAATCCTGATTTACAGCCAAATTCAGTGCAATCATAAATGACATCCATTGCATATCTTCCAAACAAGGTAAAAGTTCTTTATACTCTTCTAAATCTATTGCTTTTGGTAAAGATTTTTTTGAAAACTTCAATGTATAAGCAACTATAACTCTTGAAGTATGTAAAAAATCGTAGTTCAATCCACTTAGAATAAAATCAAAAGCATTGTCATTTGATTTATAAAAATTTATTGTTGTACCAATAGAGTGTAGTTTTGAAGATACAACCAAAAGAGTTTTAAACTTTTCATCAAGCCTATGAAGAGGTTTTAAAATATCAAATATTTTTTTAGCATTATTTCCAAAATAAGCACTCTGCTTTGGACAAACCTGAAATCTATCAAGTAAACTTCGTACACTCACATTAAAATTTTCTGGAAATTTATGATTTTGATTTCTTAATAAATCTGTTAGATAAACACCCTCTCGAACACCTACTCCAGAAGTTACAACGGTTTTTATATTAAGCTCTTCAAGAATAGTCTGAAATATAAAAGTTCCTTCTTTTATAGTGTCAAATCTATCTTTTTTTACTCCTAAACTTTCTAAATCTTCATTTGAATTTGCTTTTAAAATATCTTTAAAAAGCCTATTTTCATCTTTTACTTTATATGAAAATCCATGAATAGCATCTAGTGGATAAAAGTTTTTTTGCATAATAAGTTTTGATAAAAACCTTATACTTCCACCAATTCCTACAACTTTTGAAGGGATATTTAAATCTAAATTTAAAATATTTTTTAAATTATCTAAAATATATTTTTTTGCACCATCAATATTATTTTTATTAAAATATAGTTCTCGTAGTCTTACCGTTCCTATATTTAAAGATATCGATTTTATGATTTTTCCATCTTTTACAAAACAAAATTCTGTGCTTCCACCACCAATATCAACAGTTACAAAATCATCATCATGAAGCAAGTTTGAAGTAGCAACTCCACCATAATATGCCTCTTTCTCACCATCAATAACTTTGATATTTAAACCTAAATCTTTTCTAACTCTATTTAAAAAAACTTTAGAATTTGGAGCATCTCTAAGTGCTGATGTTGCAACACAAAGAATTTTTCTTGATTTTAGTGCATTTGAGATATTTAAAAAAGATTTTAAAGACTCGTAAGCTCTTTGCATAGGTATTTCTTGAAGATTTCCACCATTTTCATAGCAACCTTCTGAAATTTTCACTCTACTTTTAGTCTCATTTATAAGACTAAAAGCAAAACGACTAGATTTTTCTAAAACAACCATTCGCATTGAATTGGAACCAATGTCTATGATTGTTGTAATTTTTGACATTAGTTTTCTTCTTCCATCAATTGGTCATATTTAAATTTTAATTCTTCTAATGTCTCTTCATTATCAGGATCTAAGATAATACAGTCTACAGGACAAACCTCAACACATTGTGGTTCTTCATAATGCCCAACACACTCTGTACATCTATCTGGATCTATCATATAGATTGGATCACCTTCTTCGATAGCGTAGTTTGGACACTCTTCACGACAGGCATCACATGCAATACATTCATCCATAATTATTAAAGCCATATACATTTCCTATATATAAAATATGTTTTGGAGTTATACCTAAAAATCATTAATAATTTCTTTAAAAAAATTTAAGTTATCCTTATTTTTTACAATCAAAATCGTCTCATCATCTTTATAAATATTTAAATCTTTACAAATATATAATCCAGCTAATACATCAAAATCTCGTATTTCTCCTTTAAATAATACAAAATTATAATCCATTGCATTTGCTAAACTTAATGCTGTAGCTCCTAAACTTCTAAATTTAATATTTTTATCATTTAATTTTTTACAAATATTTGGATATTCATAAGCTCTTTCAAAAATAGATATTTTACTTTTATCATTTTTAAATATTTTCTTTTCTTTCATATTTTGAAGACAAAAATATTTTACTTCACTTCCAAAGGCTCTATAAACAATAGTTTTCATAGGTAAATTTGCTACAAAACCTGCTATAACATCATCTCCTTTTTTCAATGCAACAGAAGTTCCAAAATATGGTAAATTTGAATAAAAATTGTTGCTTCCATCAAGGGGGTCAATAACTATCGTAAATTCACTTTCATTATCTATAAATCCACACTCTTCACTAAAAATATTTCCAAAACTACTCAAATGTTTTATAAAAATATTTTCAAAAAGAATATCTAATTTCAATGAATTATCACCACCAAAACCATTTATATTTGTATATTCAAAATCCTCTTTACTTAAACCATTTTCCAAGTAATCCAAAATCTCTTTATTTGCTTTTAAAACTGCTTCTATAAATAAATCTTTATTCAAAACTAGCCTCTTTTCGTCTTAGGTTTGTAAGTTCTACAAAATAAGCATTGCTTAAATAAGTGACATAAAAAACTGCAACAAAAAGAGTTATAAATGGAATAGTTGCTAAAAAATATAAAGCCAAAGTTCTGAACCTAAAAGAACTAGAGTTATCTGTATATATTTTTTGATATTCATCTTTACTTAAAATTGTTGAACCTACATCAAAATTTAATAATTTGTGAAAGAAATAATACAAAGGAAGATATAAAGCAACAATATTTACTAAAGGAATAAAATATAAAGGAATAAATAAAATATATAAAAATATCATAACAAATATTGCTTTTAAAGAGTTTGTAATAGCATTTCTAATATTTCCAAATGGCTTTAATTCCAAATGTGAATAATCTTTTTTATGTAAAACCTCAACAATCATCGGAGTTAAAAATCCAATAATAAAAAGTGTCAATATAACTGAAATATGAAAAATAAAAACTGTTCCTACGGTATAAAACAAAATCCCAGCCAACCAAGAGGTTATAGAATATTTGAACATAAATACTATAAAATATGTAAACCAAATAATATAAAATGGTGCATTTTCATCGATAATAACTTCACCGCCTTCTTGTGCAGTTTGAGCAACTGTTCTTAAAGCTTCTATTCCAATACTTGCCATTCCAAAAAATATTACATACAAAATAATCATAGAAACAATAAGTGGAATTAAAGCTATTTTTAGCATTTTTGAACTAAAAAAATCTTTCACACTTTTTAATATTATCTCTGCTTCATTCATCATTTTTCCTTTTCAAATCTTGTTCTATATTCACATTTTTGACAAAGTTCTTCTACTAACATATTGTTTTTAAATCCAGCTTTTATATCTTTTACTCTTTGAGAGTTTAAAATCTCTTTAATAGAACTATTTTTTATATTTCCTAAATTTATTCTGGCATCTTTATCCAAACAACAAGGAACAACATCACCTGAAGCTAAAATACCAAAATGAGAATTTAAACCATAGCAAAATCCAGTTTCTGAAATAGTTTCATTTTTTAAATCTGGCCAATTAAAATACTCATCAAAGTTTATAAAAACTTTCCTTGCAATTTTAATATTTTTAGGCTTTTCTTTATAAATTTCATCTATATTTAAACTCGTATTAAACTCTTTATTTAATCTATCAAAAACTTTTTTGTTAAACTCTTTCGCACTTTTTTCTTCATCCAAATTCCAAATTCTAAAATTTATAAAATACTCATGAACTTGCTTTTGTGCAAACTTTACAAAATCTATAATTGGTTCTAAATATTCATCTAAACTTTTTTTATGAGAGTTTGCATTGTAAGAATTTATTGAAAAATTTATCTGTTTTATTGCACTATTTAGTAGTGTTTCATAATGTTTTTGTGAGATATTGTTTGCTGTTGTTGTGATATTTACTCTTAAACTATTTTCTTTACTAATATTTAAAAAATCATTCAAACTACTCAAAACTAATGGATCACCAACAATATGGTAAGCTAGTTCATTTGTAACTTCTTTTAACTCTTTATTTAACTTTTCAAAAAGTTCTAAATCCATACTTTTATTTGGTAATATTTTTGGTGGACAAAATGTACATTTTAAGTTACAAATATTTGTAATTTCTATATGTACTTTTCTAAATTTTTTGATAACTCTTCCTTTTATTTTTGGCAATTTTACCAAAAATATCTATAAACCATTGTTTGAATGATCTTCAAAAAACTCTTTTAATCTCTTTTCATGTAAAGTTTTTTCATTTAAATTATCTTTTTGACTTATAGTAACAACTTTATCTTTTTTCTCTTCTTTATTATGTTGTAAACTTTGTAAAGACTCTTCTAAATATCTATCTTCCAAGCTTTTAAGTTCTGTTAATTTATCTCTTATATATGTCAAATCTTTATTTTTTGGAACTAAATATGGTGTTACAATGATAACTAAATTGTTTTTTTTATTTACATTTGCTTCATTTCTAAAAATATTTCCAACAACAGGAATATCTCCTAAAAGTGGTACTTTATCTTCTACATTTTCACTTTTATTCTCTATTAATCCACCTATTATTACACTTTCTCCATTGTTTAAAATAGCAGTTGTATTTATCTCTTTTTTATGAGTATCTGGATTATCACCAACCCCAACTGATTTTAATTTTATACCTTCAATTAAAGCACTTATTTCCAGAGTCAATTTTTCATCACTTGCAACTCGTGGTTTTACTTTTAAAGTTAATCCAACATCTTCTCTTTGAAAATTTGTCCTTTGGGTTCCACCATCTGTTACAGTACTTGAAGTTTGAACAGATATTTTTTCTCCTACATATATAAAACTCTCTTTATTATTTATAGCCAATATTGATGGTTCTGAAACTATATCAACAGCACCTTGTTGTCGTAATAAATTTAAACTAGCTCCAAAAGCTATTCCAGATTTTATATTTAGATTTCCTATGTTCCAAGCAAAACTAGATATTGCTTCATTTAAAGCATTTGAACCTCCATTTAAATTTGTAGAGATAGCCATTATTCCATCACTTGAAGAGTTTGCTCTTAAAATTCCATAAGATAAACCTATTTTATTTACCATTTCATTGTTTACTTCTATGATTTTAGCTTGTATATAAACTTGTGATTTTTGTTTATCTATATCATCTAGCAAATTTGTGAGTTTATTTAGTTCAGTTTCAACTCCCATTAAAATTATAGAGTTAGACTCACTATCTAAAGTCACAATAGGTTTAATATGTTCATTCTCAAAACTATTTTTATCAATTAAAGTTGTTAAAATTTTTAAGATATTTTCACCATCAACATTTTTTAACTCATATATCTTTGTAGAATATGGCTCTTTTTTTGGTTCTTGAATTTTTACTATCTTTAAAAAAGTTCCATTATCTTCTAGCATATAACCATTGTCATTTAGGGTTGATTTTAAAATATTTAATAATTCACTTTTTTTCACACTTCTATTTGAAAAGAAATTTACTTTAATATCAAAATTTTCTGATACCAAAATATCTTTATTCAATATTTTTGAACTAATTTTTATAAGTTCATTTAAGTGTAAATTTGAAAAATTTATATCTATTTTATCGGAAGAAAAACAATTCGTAGAAATTATGAGTATGAAAAATATCTTTAAAAACTTTTTCACAAAAGCCCCTTTAAGAAAATGATAATTATTCTATCTTAATTTCTCTTGGAAGTAAAGGACAAAGATTATCAAATTCATCTCTTGAAAGTTCAATCACTAGCTTTACATTTGTATTAAAATCTTTATTTGATATTTTTATATTTTGTTGATTTAAAATATACTCTATTTGTCCCAAATTACTA
Source organism: Aliarcobacter vitoriensis (assembly GCF_003316695.1). Classification (GTDB taxonomy): domain Bacteria; phylum Campylobacterota; class Campylobacteria; order Campylobacterales; family Arcobacteraceae; genus Aliarcobacter; species Aliarcobacter vitoriensis. The sequence goes on along the minus strand of NZ_PDKB01000003.1, from coordinate 142,326 downwards.
TATTCAAACTCTAAAGTTTTTAATATTAATTTTTTATACTCTTTAAAATCAGCTATTTTTATAACTTCATTTGCACTATCACTATAAGCTCGGACAAGTCCTCCAGTTCCAAGTTTTGTACCACCAAAATATCGTACAATTATAACTGCACTATTTATAATATATGCACCCGATAAAACAGCTAATGTTGGTTTTCCACTTGTTCCTCTTGGTTCTCCATCATCACTAGAATTTTCTACAATTTGTTCAAACTCATTTAAATATCTATATGCATAAACAAAATGTACAGCTTTTAAGTGTTCTTCTCTCAATCTTTGCATAGTTTTAGAAAAATCACTATATGGAACTAAAAAAGCTATAAACTTTGATTTTTTCTCTTCAATAGTAGCAATAAACTCTTTTTGCACGAATTTCAAATATAATTCCCCTTATGAGATTTGATTTATACATTATAAAATATTTTAATATTCTATCTAGAAACAAAGTACTTGAACTGATACTTTAAAATAAAGTATCGATTGATGGCAAAATTATATCAAAAGCTTCATTTTTAGTTGATAAGAAGTAACCTTTATACTAATTCAGATTCCTAAGCATTAAAACAGTTCTTTCTAAAATAAGAAAGAACTGTTGATTTATAAAAAATTAAAATCCTTCAGTTACGTCATATTCATAATTTATATTTGCTTTTACATTTTTCATAGTAGAAGCACCCATTGCTTTTTGATTATATCTAAAAGACCAAATTTGTTTTACTTTTAAAGCATTACTAACGTTTATATTATATCCACTACCTTCTACTGTAGCTGTATGCCAAATATTGTCTTGATTTGAAGATATTTTATGAAGTATTCCACCTTTACTTGGATATACACTCCCAGATGTTGTTATTGATTTCACAATAGCTCCAACAGGAATAGTTGATTTATTTGTCAAATCCATAGTAATAATTGAAGAATCAATACCATTTGGATTCGTTAATATATTTGGATTACCAGGGTTTGAAGATATTCCTATAAAATCATATGTTCCATTAGATGAATATATTCTTTTCTCAATACCCATAACAAAAACCATATTCCCTACATAATTTCCTCTATTTACTTTTATATAAAAAGTTTGTCCTTGTAAAGATCCATCAACATTATCAAAAATGAATGGTAAAGAAGAACTTATTATAGTAGAATTTGGTTCTGTTATCTTTTGTTTATTACTATTAAATATTTGTAGATTTATACCAGAACCTATATATTCTGAACCTATTCCCAATCTAACATATACTCTATCTCCAGCATTTACTCTAAATGAGTAAAAAGCATCATTTTCATTAGCTGCTAAAGATGTAACACCTGAAGAATGGTACTCCCAATATCCAAATGAATAAGCAGTAGCAAATGAATTGTTACCCTTAATTTCAGCAAAAGCATTTATAGCACCAAACAAACTTAAAAAACCTATTATTAAAATAGATTTTTGTAACCATTTAAAATTAAATTTAAACATAATACACCCCTTTATTAAAATTAATAGTTGTTATTATATATATTTAATATGAATCAAAGCTTAAATGTATATAATTAAACTAATATTAAGAAATGAAATATAAAGGGGATATTTTATGAAAATAAATTTAAATACAGTACAACAATTTAGTTCACAAAATGGAATAAAAGTAACACAAAGCCATTCTACAAATCAAAAAAATAATACAGAAGCAGTATCTATAAATATAAACTCAAAAACTTTAGATAGTTTAAATTTACTATCATCTTTAGATGAAAAAACATTTATTAATGCTAATAGAAATGGATACATTAATTTTGAAGCAAAAGTTATAAAAGAAAGACTAGAAGAAGTATATTCAAAAGCAACAAAAGAAAATAAAACTTTTCCAAATCCAGAACAACATATTAGAGATAAATATTACAACCAATCTTCTACATACTATATAGAGAATTTAAGTAAATATGAAAGAGAAATTGTTTATAAACAAGAAATAAATTATTTAAAAGATAATAAATTAGCTAATATTAATTACATAGATCCAAATATAAAAGATTTAAATGCAATTAATGGTTATGTAGAAGAAGCAGAAGAAAAAGCTTTTAATAGAACATCAGTAAATGAACAATTTCAACAACTATTGGATAAATATAGTATTTCCATTCCAAAAGATAAGAACTTAACTCTTACTATTGACCCTTATGATTACAAAGTAACTGTTAATGGGCTTGATGATAAAAATCTATCTAGTTTGATAGAAGATACACTAAATACAGCAGATAATTCAAAAGAATTATTTAAGCATATATATACAAGTAGAACAGATAATAATACACAAATAAGCCAAGAAAAATCTGATAAAAAATCACTATTTCATGAAATAAAAGATAAAACTGGATATGACCTAAGAGATTTAGAAAATATAGATGGTAAATTTTTAACAAAAGATGGTACAGATATCATAGAACTATATAAACAAGGAGTTATAGAGACTAAAACTATTCCTGAAGAGTATAAAGGAATGGTTTTTGAGAGCTATAGTGCAAATCTATCTAAATTGGCAAAAAAAGGCTTTGAAAATGTACCTGATTTAATTTTATCTATAGATTATAAAAATGGAAGTTTTTATGATGTAGGACAAAGTGAAAACTTTGGAATAGGAAAAACAAAATGGATAGATGAACTAAAAGCTTCAAAATCTCAAACTTTAGGAGAAGCTTTTAAAGATTATAGAATAGATGTATATATAGAAAATAAATCAGATATTATAAAAGAAGCATTAAATATAAAAAATACAAATTTCAACGCTTTTAGCCTTGAAGGTAAAAGTTTATTTGAGAAATATGGAGATAATCCAGAACTTATGAAATTGATTTTAATGCAAAAATATCTTTTTGGTCAAGATGATAATGAAATAGATAAAAAGTTTTATAAACTCTTAAAAGAGTGGGAAGAGAGTAAAAATAAAGAGTAGTAATATTTGACCATATAAGCTTTAAGCTAATATTGTTATAATTTTTCAAAAATTTCATTTTGAATAAAAAGGCATTTTATGGAAATTTTAAACAATACTTCATCAATAATTTCAAATACTAATTCTGAAAATATAAGTTCTGAAATAGTAGAAAAAAAAGATAGTTTTGATATCTTTATGGAAAATAGAGAAAAGGAAAAAGCTGAACAAAAAGAGAGAGAAGAACTTTTAGAAGATTTGGATTTTGTAGCAAAAACAGGATTTACAAAAGAACAGCTGGAAGCTATAAGACAAAAATTAGAAGAGTTACAAAAAGCTAGAGCAGAAAGTGGACATACTCCCAAAAATATAGAAGAAGTTTTAGCAAATCAAAAAGCAGATTTACAAGCAGCAATTTACGAAGTTACAGGTAAAAATGTAAATTTAGATGAAGAGACTATTTCAAATTTTATGAAAGAACAAAATGGCAATGAATTTAAATCTATTTCTACTGATGAAAGTTTAAGATTATTGGCTGAATTTAAAAATAAATGAGATTAGATTTATATTTAACACAAAATTTTAATATTCAAAGTAGAAATAAAGCTTGTGAACTTATCAAATCAAATAAAGTAAAATGCAACGATAAAATCATCACAAAATCTTCATATATAGTAATTTCAAATGATATTATAGAGTTACTTGAAGAAGATTTTTATGTAAGTAGAGCAGCTTATAAACTAAAATATTTTTTAGATGATTTAAAACTAGATTTAAAAGATAAAATTGCACTTGATATTGGAAGTAGTACGGGTGGATTTACTCAAATATTATTAGAAAATCAAGTAAAAAAAGTACTTTGTGTAGATGTAGGAAGTAATCAACTTCACGAAAGAATAAAAGAAGATAAAAAAATAGAATTTTTTGAAAATTGTGATATTAGAAATTTTCAAAGTGATATTTGTTTTGATATTGTAACTTGTGATGTATCTTTTATATCTATTTTAAATATTATAAATGCTATAAATTCACTCCAATTTAAAGAAATTATAATACTTTTTAAACCACAATTTGAAGTGGGAACAAATGTAAAAAGAGATAAAAAAGGTGTTGTAAAAGATATTCAAGCAATTAAAAAAGCTAAAGATGATTTTTTGGCAGTTGCATTTAATTTAAATTGGAAATTAAAAACAAATAACATTAGTAAACTTCAAGGAAAAGAAGGAAATGAAGAGGAGTTCTTCTATTTTAATAAATAAAGAAAATATAGATTCCATAGCAATTGGTGGATTTGATGGTATGCATATAGCTCATCAAGAACTATTTAATAATTTAAGCCAAAATGGAGCAATCATAAGTATAGAAACTGGTTATGCCTCTTTGACTCCAAAAAATTATAGACAAGAATATTCAAGATTTCCTATTTTTTATTATGATTTACAAAATATAAAAGAGCTTAATGGAATTGAGTTTATAAAGCTTCTAAAAAGTGATTTTAAAAATTTAAAAAAAATAGTTGTTGGTTTTGATTTTTGTTTTGGAAAAAATAGAGCCTGTAAAGTAGATGATTTAAAAAAAGTTTTTGATGGAGAAGTTGTAATAATATCTGAAATAAAATTGGATAATTTTCCAGTTCATTCAAGATATATTAGAGAATTTTTGTTAAATGGACAAATAGAACAAGCGAATAGATTTTTAGGAAAAGAGTATAAAATATACGGCAAACATATAATTGGTCAAGGAATTGGAAAAAAAGAGTTTGTAGCAACTATAAATCTAAGTATTGATGAGTTTTTATTGCCACAAAATGGAGTTTATATATCTAAAACTATTGTTGATGATTGTGAATATAACTCTATTTCATTTTTAGGTCATAGGCAAACAACAGACGGAAATTTTGCAGTTGAAACTCATATTTTAAATGTAGATAATTTGGAAGTAAAAGATAATATAGTTCAAATAAAATTTATAAAACAAATCCGTGAAAATAAGAAATTTGATAGTTTTTTAGAGTTAAAAAATGAGATTTTAAACGATATAAATATTGCAAAAAAATATTTTTATTAATTTTTAGATAAAATATTAAGATGATAGATAAAGTATTTAATAAAACAATTTCAAAACAATTTGAGTTTGATGAAGAGGTCGCTAGTGTATTTGATGATATGTTAGATAGATCAGTTCCTTTTTATAAACAGATGCAAAAATTGTCTATTTCTTTTGCAAATAATTTTTTAGAAGATGGTTCAAATGTTTATGATTTAGGTTGTTCTACTGCTTCTACACTAATTGAACTTAGTAAGAGTAGTAAATATAATCTAAATTTAGTTGGAATTGATAACTCAAATGCTATGCTTGAAAGAGCTAGTAAAAAAGCAAAAGCTTTTGGAGTTGAAATAAAACTTTTAAATGCTGATATTTTTGATGTTGATTTAAAAGATGCAAAAGTTGTTTTTTCAAACTATACTTTACAATTTATTCGCCCGTTAAATAGAGAAAAATTGGTAAAAAAAATTTATGATAGTTTAGAAGATGGTGGAGTTTTTATTTTTAGTGAAAAATTGGTTTCAAAAAATAGCTTTTTAAATAAACAGTTTATTGATGAATATTATAGTTTTAAAAAAACTCAAGGATATAGCGAATTTGAGATATCTCAAAAAAGAGAAGCTTTAGAGAATGTACTTATTCCATATACAGAAGATGAAAACAAAAAAATGATAGAAGATGCTGGATTTAAACATTGTGAAACAGTTTTCAAATGGGTAAATTTTGCTCTTTTTATAGCAATAAAATAAAGGAGAACAGATGTTAAAAGTTGGAGATAAAGCACCAAGTTTTTGTGCTTTCAATCAAGATGATACAGAAATATGCCTAAGAGATATAGTTGGTCGTTGGATAGTTTTATACTTTTATCCAAAAGATTTAACTCCAGGATGTACAACTCAAGCTTGTGATTTTACAAGTAATCAATTTTTATTTGATAATTTAGAAGCTACAATAATAGGAGTTAGTCCTGATGATACAAAAAAACATAGACAATTTATAGAAAAATATGATTTAGGTATAACTTTGTTATCTGATAATGATAAAAAAATGTGCCAAGATTATGGTGTTTGGCAACTAAAAAAATTTATGGGTAAAGAGTTTATGGGAGTTGTAAGAACTACGTTTATTATAAATCCAAAAGGTGAAATTGCTCATATTTGGGATAAAGTAAGTGTACGAAAAACAAAAAGTGTAAAAGGTGAAAAAATCGAAATTTTACACGTTGATGAAGTTAGACAAAAATTAGAAGAGCTACAAGCTCAATTTTAAAAAAGGAAAAAAATGTTTAAGAAAAGTTTATTTTTTGCTTGTATTAGCCTGTTTTCGATGAATTTATCGGCGTTAGAAACTATTTGTTATAAAAATGGTTTAGATAACCCTTCACAAATTGAAACTGCAAAACTCGAAGGTGGATTTTGTGCTGGTAATGTAACTGTTGATGATATGAAAAAAGATGGTTGGAATATTTTGGATATAAAAGTAACTGTTGAACAAAATAAATTAAGCTATTCATACTATTTTTACAAAAATGCTAAAAAAGGTTTAAGTAGTGGAAACTATGCTTCAAAACTAGATAGTGGTAAAAATGAGTTCTCAATACAACCAATCGGTGCAAAAGTTGAAAATTTAACAGACAATAAAAGTGTAATTGCAGTTGGAAATTTATTGGTTGGTCAATCTGGAATTGTAGTTCATATTTACGATAATGATAGAAGGTTAATTGTATCAAATGCAAAAGTTATAAGTTCTGATGCTAACTCTTCGGTTGTTGAATATTTTGCTTTTGATGATTTAAAACAAGATGCTATTCCTACAACAAATAGAACTGTTCAAAATGGAGATGTTATTATATTAAATTATATGTATGACCAATCACTTCTAATTTCTCCTGATTTCAATGGTTATCAAGCAGTAAGAGAAGATTTTGCACAAAATAACTTTATTCATCCAGATATTTTTGGAGCTACTTTAAAGTTTGATAATCAACCTCTTCCAAAAAAAGAAGATTTCCAAAAATTTGCAATTGAACAAAATTTAGGAACGATATTTTTTGTTATAGCTAAAAAGATATATATTTTAGATGCAAAAACATTTACTGTTTTAGATTCATATAATTTTCCTTATGCCTCAAATGAAAAACAAATGCCGTTTTTTACAAGAATTGAAGAGATAAAAGGTCCTTTAATTGATTTAAAAAATATTCCGTTTGTATCTGATGCTTTAGGATTAAAAGACGATAGTATAGATAGTTCAAACTATGACAATTACTATAAAAGTATTTTAGGAATAAAATAATGATTGATAAAAAACATTTAGATTATATTACATCTATTGTTGGACAAGAAAATATAAAAAGTGATAAAGCTCACTTAATCGCTTTTTGTTATGATGCAACAAGAAATAGGTTTGAGCCAGATGCAGTTGTTTTTCCAAGACACGAGCAAGATGTAAGTGATATTTTAAAATATTGTAATGAACACAAAATTGTTATAGTTCCAAGAGGAGCGGGAAGTGGCTTTACAGGTGGTGCATTACCATCAAATGGTGGAATAATTTTAAGTTTAGAAAGACATATGAATAAGTTACTAGAAATTGATATGCAAAATATGGTTGGAGTTGTTCAGCCAGGACTTATAAATATGCAGTTTCAAAAAGCAGTTGAAGAAGTTGGACTTTTCTATCCACCAGATCCTGCAAGTGAAGAGTATTCAACACTTGGTGGAAATGTAAGCGAAAATGCTGGTGGAATGAGAGCTGCAAAATATGGTATTACAAAAGATTATGTTATGGCTTTACGAGCAGTATTACCAAATGGAGATATTATCGTTGCTGGTAAAAAAACAATAAAAGATGTAGCAGGATATAATACAGCTGGAATATTAATAGCTAGTGAAGGAACTTTGGCAGTTATCACAGAAATTACTTTAAAACTTATTCCTAAACCAAAATTCAAAAAAACATATATGGGAGTTTTCCCTAGTGTAAATAGTGCTATGACTGCTGTATTTAAATCACTAGCAAGTGGAGCTAGTCCAGTTGCTATGGAGTTTTTAGACTCACTTGTAATTCAAGCTTTAAAACAAAAATTTCCAAATATTGAATTACCGCAAGATGCTGGTGGGATTTTAATTGGTGATGTAGATGCAAGTAGTATTGCAGAAATTGATGAACAACTAAATATTCTAAAAGAGTCTTTTAGCCAAAATGGTTCTATTGATTTTATAGTGGCACGTGATGAAGAAGAAGGAAAAAAACTTTGGTTTGCAAGAAGAAATGCTAGTCCAGCAACTATGGTTTTTGGAACAAAAAAACTAAACGAAGATATTTCAGTACCAAGAAGTAAATTGCCTGAAGCACTTGATGAAATTTATAAAATTGGTGAAAAATATGGTTTCCAAGTACCTTGTTTTGGACATGCAGGAGATGGAAACATCCATGTAAATGTTATGGTAAAAGATAAAACAAACGAAAAAGAGATGGCTGATGGGCACAAAGCAATTGAAGAAATTTTCCAACTTGTTGTTGATATGGGTGGGACTTTGAGTGGTGAACACGGTATTGGTATCTCAAAAGCTCCATTTATGGATATTGCTTTTACAGAAGCGGAAATGAATCTATTTAGAAATATAAAAAAAGCTTTTGACCCTAACAATATTTTAAATCCATTTAAAATGGGATTATAATTTTGCAAGAAAAAACTATTTTTAGAAAAATCATAGATAGTATCGAATCATTTTTCAATGACGATACTACCTATTTTGCAGCTAGTCTTAGTTTTTTCACTATATTTTCTATATTACCAATCATAGCTTTAGGAATTGCAATAATTTCAAAGTTTCCAGATTTTGATGCTTATTTGGATACATTTACAAGTTTTTTACTAAATTTTTTAAATCCAACTCACTCTGAAGATATTATAAATACTTTAAAGAATTATATCTCTAACTCAAATAAATTGGGATTTGTAGGTATTTTTTATATGCTTTTTGTATATATTATGTTTTTTAAAGATTATGATTACATAGTAAATAAAATACATAATACAAAAAGAAGAGCTATTTATAAATCATTTTTTATATACACAATATTTTTTATAGTTTTTCCGGCAATTTTTATATTTTTAAATACACTTTTATCACTTCATAGTAGTAGTTTATTTAAAAGTTTTCTATTCTTTTTATTTACTTGGAGTATATTTTTTCTATTATTTAAACTAAGTGTAAATAAAAAAATATCATCAAAATCAGCTATGATTTCATCATTTTTAACTTTAAGTGTATTGAGTATTACAAAAAATCTTTTTGTATATTATGTAGTTTACAACAAAACTTATTCAACAATTTATGGTTCTTTATCAACTCTTCTATTTTCATTTTTATGGATTTATATATCTTGGATAATTTATCTATATGGTGTAAAATTTTGTCATAGATTAAATACTACAAAATCAAATAAAATCGTATAAATCATCTCTTATTTTTAAATGTAATTCGAAGATATTTTTATCTTCATTTGTCAAAATTTTATTACAATCAAAACATAAAATAGCAATATTCTCGATATTATATCCTCCACCTTCTTCAAAATTATGAATTAAAAAGGTATGAGAATCAGTTATTTTTTCCATTTTATTTCCACAGCGATTACAAACTCCATTTTCTCTAAAAAAAGCTAGTTCTTTTCTTCTTAAAAAATCTTGTGGCTTTTTTATATTTGGGCTAGAGTTTATACCATAACCACTCCATAAAAGTTCTTTTTTTACAGTTTCTTGAGTCTTTTTAGTGTATTCAAAATCAATAAATTGCTTCACAATTTTATCTATAAAAAGTGTTTTTTTTATCTTTAAATTTTCTTCTTTTAAAAATTTATCATCAATAGATAAATCAAAACTTATTTTTGGATGTTCTCTTTTTAAATAAGAGTTTACTAAATCAAAAAAAACATCAAAATTATCACTCTTGTGATTATCCTTTTGAAATAGAAAACTCTTTATTTTATCTAACATCAACTCTCTTTTAATCTTTTAACATCTGCACCAATATTTATTAGTTTCTCTTCTAAATTTTCATATCCTCTATCAAGATGATAAATTCTATGAATATTTGTTTCTCCGTGTGCTACAAGGGCAGCTAAAACTAAAGCCGAAGATGCTCTTAAATCTGTTGCCATTACATCTGTTCCACTTAAACTATCTTTTTTACCTATAATAGTAGCTATATTTCCATTTAAATGAATTTCTGCACCAAGTCTTAACAACTCACTAACATGCATAAATCTATTTTCAAATAATCTTTCATCAATTGTACTTGTTCCATTCGCTTGAGTTGCCAATGCCATAAATTGTGCTTGCATATCTGTTGGAAAACCTGGATATTCAGTAGTTATTATATTTACTGGCTTTATATCTTGTGTTGGCAATATTGTTACACTATTTTGCGTTTGTAAAACTTCAAAATTCATCTCTTCAAGTTTTGAAATAACTGCTTCAAGATGAGATGGAATAATATTTTTAATAGTTAATTTTTGATTCGTAATAGCAGCTGCACACATATAAGTTCCAGCTTCAATTCTATCTGGAATTACTGAAAATGGTTTAATATCAAGTAGTTTTCCATTTGTTCCTTCAATTACTATTTTTGAAGTTCCAATTCCATCTATTTTTACTCCAGCACTTTGTATTACTTCACAAAGTTGTACTATTTCTGGTTCTTTTGCTGCATTTATAATAGTTGTTATTCCATTTGCAAGAGCTGCTGCCATAACTATATTTTCAGTTCCACCAACAGTTACTTTATCAAATACAATTTTTGCACCTTTTAATCCTTCTGGAGCTGTTGCTTTGATATATCCTTGTAATATTTCAATATTTGCTCCCATTTGTTCCAATGCTTTTAAATGTAAATCAACTGGTCTTTGACCTATTGCACAACCACCAGGAAGTGAAACTTCGCAATGTCCAAATCGTGCTAACAATGGTCCTAAAACCAAAATAGAAGCTCTCATAGTTTTTACAATATCATAAGTAGCTGTTGTATTATTTATCGTACTTGTATCAATAGTAGCACTATTTTTATCTTTTTGAAAAGTACCACCAAGCTTTGAAATAAGCTTTAAAAAAGTATTTATATCAGCAACATTTGGTAAGTTATTTATAGTGATTTTGTTTTTTCCTAAAATTGTGCTTGCTATCAATGGCAATGCTGCATTTTTTGCACCAGATATACTAACTTCACCAGATATTTTTTTATTTCCAATAATCTTTAAATATTCCATAGATTTCCTAAAAATAGAGTTTAAAATAGAGTTTATAATACCCAAAAATTGCTTTATTTTAGTTATCTTACTATACTATTAGCTTTTTTAAAAAAGGAATGAATTTGGAAGAAAATGTTAATAAAGCTATAAAATATATGCTTATTGCTTCATTTTTATTTGCACTTATGGGAGTTACAGCAAAAGAATTAAGTGGAAATTTAGCTCCAATAGAAGTAGTATTTTTTAGAAATGTTTTTGGAGTTTTTATAATACTTTACTCTATTTACAACTCACCTCTAAAACAAATAGGTGGAAAGTTTTGGTTACTTATTTTTAGAGGAACTGTTGGCTTTATTTCACTTTTATTTTTCTTTTACAATATTGCAAATATTCCTTTAGGAGAAGCTATGACTTTTTCAAAAACTTCTACAATATTTACCGCTCTTTTAGCATATTTTTTTCTAAAAGAAAAAATAGGTTTTAAAGGTTGGATTGGAGTATTTATTGGATTTATTGGTATTTTATTTATAACAGAGTTTGATGGAAGTAGTTTAGAAAAAACAGATTATTTAGGTATTCTTTCAGGAGTTGGAGCAGCACTAGCATATACTTCTATAAGGGAACTAAGGCTTTACTATGATAGCCGAGCAATAGTTTTATCTTTTATGGCTATGGGAACTATTTGTCCATTAATTTTAATGATTATTAGTGAATTCTACATAAATCCTAACCTAGATTTTATGTTAGGAGAGTTTATATTCCCTACAAATTATGAATGGTTTATTATAGTTTTATTGGGTCTTTTCTCTACTTATGCACAAATATATATGACTAAAGCTTTCTCTTTTGCAAAAGCTGGAATTGTAGGAACAATATCATATAGCAATATAGTTTTTTCTATTATTTTAGGATTATTTGTTGGAGATAGTTTTCCTTCATTTATAATAGTTTTAGGTATAATCTTAATTGTAATTAGTGGATTTTTAGTAAGTAAGAAATAAAAGGATTTTATAATATGATAGTAATGACAGGACCTTGCGTTTTAGAAGATATGGATACAGTTTTAAGAATAGCTGAAAAATTAAAACCACTTAGTGAAGACAAGAGAGTAGATTTTTATTTTAAAGCTAGTTTTGACAAGGCAAATCGTACAAGTTTAAGTTCATTTAGAGGACCAGGTCTGGATGAAGGTTTAAAGATTTTTGAAAAAATAAAAAAAGAGTTTGGATACAAAGTTGTAACAGATATTCACGAATCTTATCAAGCACAACCAGCTGGAGAAGTGATGGATATACTTCAAATTCCTGCTTTTTTATGCAGACAAACAGATTTATTAGTTGCTGCTGCAAAAACACCTGCAAAAATAAATATCAAAAAAGGACAATTTTTAGCAGCAGATGCTATGAAACATCCAGTTGAAAAAGTTTTAAATACAAGAGGTATAACAGAAGTAAATTATGAAAATTCACAAAAAGCTGGAGTTTGGCTTTGTGAAAGAGGAAATACTTTTGGATATGGTGCTTTAGTTGTAGATATGAGAAATTTATTGTTACTTAGACAATATGCACCAGTTATTTTTGATGCAACTCATAGTGTACAAATACCTAGCACTGGAGGAACAACTGGAGGAAATAGCTCTTTTGTACCACATATGGCAAGGGCAGCTGCAAGTGTTGGAGTTGATGGATTTTTCTTCGAAACACATATTGACCCAAAATGTGCAAAAAGTGATGGTCCAAATATGCTTCAAATAGATGATTTATATAAAACAATGAATGATATTTTTGCTATTAAAGAAGTTTTAGGAAATTAAAATAAAATATTAAAATGTTTAAAATAATTCTGTTTATCTCTTTATTTATAAACTATCTATTTGCTTTTGAATCAAATCAAATAGATTTATCACTTTCGAAATGGGAGTATAGATGGGGAGATTCTACTTTTTCAAATAATACTCCTATATGGACTTTGGAGCAAGATAATAAAGAATGGAAAGAGATTTTATTCCCAAGTAATCCACCAAATAGAAATAATCAAACCAATGTTTGGTATAGGGTAAAACTTCCTAATAATTTACCAAATGATGCCAATTTATATATTTTTAGTACAGATTTAATTATGGAAGTTTATCTTGAAGATAAAAAAATATATCAATTTGGAACTTTTAATGTACAAGGAAAAGGTAAATTTGAAGGATGGCCTTGGCATTTAATCCCTTTGGACAATGAAGCTCAAAACAAATATTTATATTTTAGAGTATTCTCAAACTACCTTGATATAGGATTATGGGGTGAAATATTGATTGATTCAAAAGGAAATATTTATAAAAAACTTTTAGATTATGATATTCCAAAAATTATTATAGGTTCTATATCTATTTTTGTATCAATACTATTTTTACTTACATTTTTTTCTAAATTTAGAAGTAAAGAACTTTTGATATTAGGTTTACTTTTTCTATCACAAGCATTAAATGTATTTTGTTCTGTGAAAATATTAAAATTATATTTTGATTTTCCACTATTGTATCAGTATATTTTGGCATTTTCTTATTTCTTTTTTCCTTTGGGTATAACTTATTTTATGGATAAAACTATTAGTTTTAAAACTCCATTTAATCTAATAAGAAAAATATGGCAAGTACATTTTTTATATTTAATTATTGCATTTTTTGGTTCTATATTTGGTTTATTTACATTAACATCATCTTATAAATATTTTGATATTTTATATAATCTCATAACTTTACCTATTTTGACAATTTTTATAATTTACTTCTTTATTAAAGGAGATAAAAAAATAAAAATAATTACATTTAGCTTCTTTATAATATCTTTGTATTGGGTATATTCAACTTTAATAGCTCTTGGTGTTGTACCTTGGGAAGAGTATCCAAGTGATATTGTTATACTTATTTGCTTATTACTTTTAGCTTTTTCTATGATTGATAGATTGAACTATACAAAAGAGTTGGAATTAGCAAAAGAAGAATTAACTAAACTTTCAAAAATAGACTTTTTAACTAAACTAAACAATAGAAATGAAATAGATTCAGTTTTGGGAATAAGTGAAAGTATATTTAAAAGATTTAAAGATAATTTTTCTGTGATTCTACTTGATTTGGATGATTTCAAATATGTTAATGACACATATGGTCATCTTGAAGGTGATAAAGTATTGATTAGCATTGCTTCAATATTAACAAAATCAACTAGAGATATAGATATTGTAGGAAGATGGGGTGGAGAAGAATTTATCATTATTTGCCCAAAAACATCTCAAAAAGAAGCAATAGTTTTAGCAGAAAAATTAAAAAACAAAATATCAAATTTTGATTTTGGAATAGTAGGTAAAAAAACTGCAAGTTTTGGAGTTAGTGGATTTAGAGAAGATGATAATTTAAATGAGCTTTTATTAAGAGCTGACAAGGCTTTGTACTGTGCAAAAGAAAAAGGTAAAAATAGAGTTGAAGAATTTTAAGATAACTAAGAAAATTCAAAACAAAATCTTATCAAACAAGAGTTGAAATAAATCCAACTCTTGTACTTAATAACTATATTTCTGGTATTTTTAAAACTTATATTTTAAAGTAGCCATCCAATTTCTCTCTTCTCCATAAGAATATGTTCCAAAAGTAGTTTTATACTCTTTATTTAAAGCATTATTTAAATTTAAAAGTAAACTTAAGTTTTTATCAAACTCATAATTTGCCATCAAATCTACGACAAAATAATCATCTTGTTTAGCTTCTCCAACTAAATCTTCACGACCTAGATTAATATAAGTATTTTTTGTACTATCATCCCAAGTTTTATCTTGCCATCTTAGACCACCTCCTAGAGTTAAAGATGGTGTAGCTTGATAAGTTGTAAATAGATTTGCTGTTCTAATAGGCATAGTTGTACTATTTAACCTTTTTCCATCTTTATCTTTAAGAATTGATGAAGAAAAACCAAATTGAGCATTCCAATTTGGAGTAATCTCTCCTGCAATTTCAAACTCCCAACCTTTGTTTTTTGTATCATCTAAAGCTTTATAAGCACAATCCCATTCAGATGTAGCATCTGGAAGTAAATGACATTTTCCTGTTGTTTCATCTTTATCTTGAATAGCTAAACCATCTTTACCTGATTGAAAAAGTGCTATGCTAGAGTTTAATCTTCCATCAAACCATTCACCTTTTAGACCAACTTCATAGTTAAATCCTGTTTCTGGATCAAGATATTTACCACTTCTATCTTTTGCATTTTGTGGGTTAAAAATCTCTGTATAGCTTACATAAGTTGTAAGATTTTCTGTAAGATCATAACTTAAAGCTACATATGGTAAAAAATTATCAAATTTTCTATCATCACCAGGGCTTTTTGTTTCCCATTTACTATATCTACCACCTAAAATTGCAGATAAATCATCTGTAAAGTTTAATTTAGTTGATATAAATCCACCATATTGTTCATTACGTGTATCATAATATGGTACTACATTACCAAACTTAATTGGTTCAATTACTACCCATTTATTATTTATAATCCCCATATCTTGGAATGCACCTATTTTGGGATAATATTTACTATTTAGTTTACTTTTTTCTCCATTAAATCCTAATACTAAATCATGAGTTTGTTCCCATAATTCAAAATTACCATTTAGTTTCACATCCAATGAATGAGATTTTGTAAGATATTCATTTGGATTACCTCCATATAGACTACTGCAAGTACCATCAGCACGAAAATAAGAACGACAAAGTGCATCTTTTCTTTTTGTATCATCTTCAGTATAGTTATATGTAGCATCTATCTTCCAAGAATCATTAATATGATGATTTAAATTCAAAGTATAATTATCTCTAACTTGTTTATATCTTGACCATTCTGGTCTAACCCATGTATATTTATCAAATTTTGCTAAATGAGTTTCCCAATTTTCATCATAAACAAATCTTGGAGGAGTAGTACTATGTTGTGAACCATTGTGCTTTGTTTCTGTTCTTTCCCAAGAACCTGATATTGTAGTTGAATCACCTAAATCAGCTTCTACTACACCATATAAAGTAGATCTTTCTTTTTCTGCTAATGGATTGAAATATCCACCTTGATTATGAACAGCGATAAATCTTCCACGGATTGAACCATCTTCATTAAATCCACCACCAATATCTACAACTCCACGGTATTTATCCCAACGCCCAGTTTGTGCTTCTAAAGAGGCTTGAAAATCTTTAGTTGGTTTTTTTCGTACCAAATTGATACTTCCACTAGGATCTCCAGCACCCGTTAAAAATCCAGTTGCACCACGAACTACTGAAACAGAGTCGTAAATAGCTGTATCAATATTTTCAAGTCCCATTTTATCTGTATCAAAAAAACTGCTTTTTGCACCATCTACTTGAAAATTCTCAATTTTATAACCACGAGAGTAAAATTCTGTTAAACCAGTATTCCCAGCTTGTGAAGTTGCCCATACTCCTGTAGTATTTTTCATAACATCTATTAAATTATTTAGTTGTTGATCTTCCATTCTTTTTGAAGTAATTACTGAAACTGATTGAGGGGTTTCTTTAAGTGATAAGTTCATACCAGTTGCTGAGTTGTCTTGAGTTCTTGTATAGCTATTTTCTTTATTATCTTTTACAGATATTTCATCTAGTATATAAGTTTTACCTACTTTTTGATATGATGATTTGGGATTTTCTATTATGTAAATTATACTATCTTCTTCGATAGCTTTGAGATTATGTTCTTCTAGTACGCTATTTAGATTACTTAATACTGTACCCCCCCCCGAAACTTAACTTTTCTGAATCTACTATTTTATTCTTCAAATCTTTTGATTTTGAAATATATGTTACATTATATTTCTTTACTATATTCTCTACTGCTTCTTGCAAACTTATCTCTTTTGCATTTAACATTGTTCCACTTAACATCATTGATGCTAAAACTGAAATGAAAATCTTTCTTTTCATCCTAAATCCTTTGTATTAATTTTGAGAATTTGTTTCTCTATATAGTAAGACGATTTAAATGAAAAAAATGGACAAATTTACAGAAAGAATTTTTAAATTTGTTAGTTGAAGTTACTTTTTGTAACAATTTAACAGTATTTATTTTTATATTATTCAAATAAAAAAATAGTTTTTAATAGTACTTTTTTGTATATCATAATCAAAGACATCAAATATTTATACTTTAAACCTTAAGCCCATTTTATGTATAATCACTGCTTATTGAAAACAATCTTGGAGAAATAAATGAAAATAATAGAAGGTGTTTTAAGACTTAAAGGTGATGAAAAAGTTGCTATCATAAATGGTAGATTTAATCACATAATAACTGATAGATTAGTTGAAGGAGCAAGAGATGCTTTCAAAAGACACGGTGGAAATGAAGACAATTTAGATTTGATTTTAGTTCCTGGTGCTTTTGAAATACCATTTGCATTAGAAAAAGCACTATCAAGTGGAAAATATGATGCTGTTTGTTGTGTTGGAGCGGTAATAAGAGGAGCAACTCCTCACTTTGACTATATAAGTGCAGAAGCAACAAAAGGTATAGCGACAGTTGCTTTAAAATATGGAAAACCTGTATCAAATGGTGTTTTGACAACTGATTCAATAGAACAAGCAATTGAAAGAGCTGGTTCAAAAGTTGGAAACAAAGGTGCAGAAGCTATGATTACAATCATTGAAATGTTAGATTTATATAACGAAATGGGAAAATAATTTGGCAACACGAACACAAGCAAGAGAGTCTATAATTGGACTATTGTATGCATACGATTTAGGAAATACTGAGATTTCAAAATTTGTTGATGAACTTTTAGAAGAAAAAAAAATAAGAAATAATCAAAAAGAGTTTGCTTTAAATCTATTCAATGGGACAATTAAAAATTTAAGTACAATTGATGAGCAAATAAAAGCATTTATAACTCAAGGAAGTTTAGAAGACATAGGTTCAGTTGAAAAATCTATATTAAGACTTGCAATTTATGAAATATTATTTGAAGATTTACCAAAAGCGGTTATTATAAATGAAGCTATTGAATTATCAAAAAGATTAGCAAGTGATGGAGCACCAAAATTTGTAAATGCTATTTTAGACCAAGTAAAAAAGGCTTAAAATGACACAAGACATGAAACTTTGTGTATCTTTAGATTTGGAAAGTTCAAAAGAAAATCTAGCTTTAGTAGAAAAAATAAAAGATTTTGATGTATGGTTGAAAGTGGGTTTTAGAACATATTTAAGAGATGGAAAAAAGTTTTTAGAAGATTTAAAAGCTATAAATCCAAATTTTAAAATATTTTTAGATTTAAAGCTATACGATATTCCAAATACTATGGCTGATGCAGCAGAAGATATATCTAAATTTGGAATTGTTGATATGTTTAATGTTCATGCAAGTGCAGGAAGCCATGCTATGAAAACAGTTATGGATAGAATTAGAGATATTCCTAATCGTCCTTTAGTTTTAGCCGTTACAGCTCTTACTTCTTTTGATAATGAAAGTTTTAAAAAAATTTATAATGAAGATATAGATAAAAAAGCAAGAGAATTTGCAAAATCAACATTTGAAGCTGGACTAGATGGAGTTGTTTGCTCTGCTTTTGAAAGTCTTGATATAAAAAATAATACTTCAAGTGAATTTATCACTCTTTGCCCTGGAATTCGTCCTTTTGGAGAAGATAGTGGTGATCAAAAAAGAGTTGCTGATATAAAATTCTCAAAAGATAATGCTGTAGATTTTATTGTAGTTGGAAGACCTATATATAAAAGTGAAAATCCACAAGAAATTGTTAAAAAAATTATAGAAAATATTTAATATCCTTAATTTTTAAGGGTGTTTTAAGTCATAGACTATTATAATTCCCGTCCTGATTTTATTAATATAAAATTAGAACGGACAGTTGGGTGAGTTGGCTGAAACCACCTCCCTGCTAAGGAGACGTACTGGTAACGGTACCGAGGGTTCAAATCCCTCACTGTCCGCCACTGGGTCGTTAGCTCAGCTGGTTAGAGCACTCGGCTCATAACCGAGTGGTCGAAGGTTCGAGTCCTTCACGACCCACCAGCTAAAATATTAAGTTTTATTTAATATTTTTTTAGATAACATTCCAATCCTTTTAAACAAGGATTTTATGCGGGAGTAGCTCAGTTGGCTAGAGCTTCTGCCTTCCAAGCAGACTGTCGCGAGTTCGAGTCTCGTCTCCCGCTCCACTTATCTTGAAGTGGTGTTCTTTTATTTATCGCGGAATAGAGCAGCTAGGTAGCTCGTCGGGCTCATAACCCGAAGGTCATAGGTTCAAATCCTATTTCCGCAACCAATTTCAATTTTTATGTCAAAGTAGCTCAGCTGGCTAGAGCGCTGGTCTCATAAGCCGGAGGTCGAGAGTTCAAGTCTCTCTTTTGACACCATAAAAATAATATAAAGTGCTGGTGTAGCTCAGTTGGCTAGAGCAGCTGATTTGTAATCAGCAGGTCGGGGGTTCGACTCCCTTCACCAGCTCCACTTTATTTACTTAATCCTTCTGGGGTATCGCCAAGCGGTAAGGCAACGGTTTTTGGTACCGTCACTCGAAGGTTCGAATCCTTCTACCCCATCCACAAATAAATTATTTTTTTAAATCAACATAAAATTTTAACTACTTTTTATAATAATTTTTATAGAATTTACTCCCTAATTTATGAAAAAGGCTTTGATATAAAAAAGATTATATTTTCAGTTATTATTCTATCAAGTTTACTAGAAGCTTTAGATATTGATTATTTCACAGGTATAAATTTAAAAAAAACTCAAGCAAAAATCTCACATAATTTAGATATATATATCCCAACACAATTTGGAACAATAGTACAAAATGAACAAAAAGATCAATCCATACAAGACACCTCTCCTGAACTAAAAATTGGAGTAATTCTTAATAATCAATTTAGGGTTTATTTATCTGCTATTGAATATAAAACAGAACTTTTTAAACTAAAGCTTGTTACTGGAAATTATGAATATCTTATTCCAATTAATGATAACTTTAGATTCTTTACAGGATTTCATTTAGGAACTTTTAAAGATAATATGGTCTATGGGCTCCAAATTGGAAGTATTTATGATATTACAAAAAATATTGAATTTGAAATTGGTGGAGTATATTCAAAATACAGAAAAGATGTAAAAATAGAAGGAGAAAAGTTCGGATATAGCTATTCAAATAGAATAAAAGTAAAAAACTCTAGCTCTATTTATACAGGGTTTAATTTCAAATTTTAATTTACTTTTGCAAAAACTTTACTTACTAATAATTCATCATGAAACATTTATTTACAGTTAGTAATAGACTTTTTATTACCTACAACTTTATCCAAAATTACTTTTTCTAATAATTTGATATAAATATCTTTCTAATTTATATAAGCCTTGTAAATTAATTGGTTTATATTTAATATTATACTTATAACTATTCAACCAAGGATATAATAAAAGTTTGAAGCTAACACACGAAATATCAATCCACATTTTAAGATACAAGATATATTTTTTTAGACTAATCGAAACTTATTATATTTTATACTTTACAAGTCGTATTAAAGTCAATCAAAATATATATTTGAGAATTTTTGGTTATAATTTTTCCAAGCTATAAAAATTTAACACAAGGGGCATTTTTGATAGAATTAAAAAATTTTAATATTTTATTTGTGGAAGATGATTTAGAGATACAAACAAATATGAATAGGATATTAAATATTATATTTAACAAAGTTTTTATAGCAAATAATGGTATAGAAGCTTTGGAGGTTTTTGGAGAGAATATTGTACATTTAATAATCACAGATTATGAGATGCCCAATATGGATGGATATGAATTTTCAAAAAATATTAGAGAATTTAATAAAAGTATTCCAATAGTAATTTTAAGTAACTATACAGATAAAGATAAACTTTTAAAGTGCATCCCCCTAAACCTCACTTCATACTTAGAAAAACCAATAATTTACGAAAATCTTATTAAAGTTTTAATGATATGTGAAAAACAAATTAATGAATCTTCTATCTTTGTATATCAATTAGATAATCAAACTATTTATAATTTTAGAACTAAAGAATTAATACAAAATAAAACTTCTACTAAGCTAACTTCTCTAGAAATAATAGTTTTTGAATATTTGTTAGATAAAAAAAATCAAATCGTATCAAAAGAAGAATTGCTACATATTTTGAACAAAGATAATTACTATGATGATATATCCTTAAAAAATATTATTTATAGATTAAAAAAGAAATTTAAAAACAACTCTTTGATTCTAAATCAAAAAAATTTTGGATATATGTTAAAAATACAATGATAAAAAAATTACTTATATTTATACTATTCTCAAATTTTTTATTTGCAGAAATTATTTTGGAAAATTCATCCTTTAATAAGCTATCTTTAGAACAATATACTAAAGTATTTATAGATGAAAGTTCTAATTTAAGTTTTGAAGATATCAAAAACAAAGAGTTTAAATTTACTTCAAGATTTAATTATACTGCTACGAAATCAGCTTTCTGGAGTTCATTTAGTATCAAATCTATACAAAATATAGAAGTTTATTTTGAAAATATAAAAGCTGGCGTTGATTTAATTGATGTTTACATTGTAAAAGATGGTAACTTATTAAAAAAAGTAGAATTGGGTGATTATAGAGATATCAAAAATAGGGAAATTCAAACAAGAAATAGTGCTTTCTTTTTGAATTTAGAAGAAAATTCAACTTATGACTTTTTTATAAAACATAATTCATATAGTGGTATATCAATTCTTTGGGAAATTTACAATAAATCAACATATAATCAACTTTTAAGTTTTCGTTCTCTTGTTTGGGGTATTTTTATAGGAACTATTTTTATTCTTGCTTTTCACAATCTGTTTATATATTTTTCAACAAAAGAGAAAGCATTTTTATTTTATGTAATTTTCATAATATCTTCTTCAATATATCATTTACTTGTAAATGGTATTTTTTATGAATATATTAGAAATATTGACTTAAATATTTTAAATGGACTTAATTGGATTTTTGCATTCTCAACACTTCTTGCAACTTTACTTTTTCATTTTTCTATATTAAAACCTAAAAAAGGGTCATTAAGTTTTAAATTAATCATCCTTGCAATTTTTAGTACACTTCTTGTTTTGATTTACTATATGTTTTGCTTTAAATATCCAGATATTAGATATAGTGTAAATTATACAAATGTGGTGTCATTTTTTGCTATGTTTATACTTTTATTTACTAGTTTTTTGGCATATAAAGATAATCAAAAAGATGCAAAAATATATTTTGTAATATTAAATATATATGTTCTTATAGCATTTTATATAGTATCTGTTTTGATTGGGAGTTTTGAATATTTCAGTAATTTTTGGTTATTTGTACCAATATTTACTCTTATAGATGTATCTTTATTTGCAGTGATTTTATACTCAAAATTAAGATATATTTATAGCAAGAAAATAGAACAAGAACAGTTTATAGTATCTCAAGCTAGATTTACAAGTCTTGGTAATAATGTTGCAAATATGATACATCAATGGAAAACCCCAATAGCACAAATAGGTTCACAAGTTACACTTCTTGAAACTACATATAACTTTGACAATAAAAACTATTTACAAACTTCAAAAGAAGTTATTCCTCATATAAAAACTAGTATTTTATTTTTAAAAGATACTATGAATGATATATACAATTTTTATAGAAATCCACTTGAAAAAGAGAGTTTTTTTATAAAAGAACAAGTAGATATACTACTTAGAATTCTAAAAAGTGAACTGGAGTTAAATAATATAAAAGTAAATTTAGATATTGAAGATATAGAAATATATAATTATAAAACTAGTTTTTTAAATATTATTATGATTTTACTTGAAAATGCTATATTTCAACTAAAAAACTTTAAAGAAAAAGATAGAAAAATCATAATAGTTGCAGAAAATTTGACTGATGGCAAAATAAGAGTATTAGTTGAAGATAATGGTGGAGGAATTCCAATAGAATATTTAGATTCTATATTTAGTTTAAACTTTAGTACAAAAAATAAATCAGGAAGTGGTATTGGTCTATCTTTAGCAAAAACTTTGGTAGAAACAAGATTAAATGCTCAAATAGAAGTAGCAAATAGTGTTAAAGGTGCCAAATTTACAATAATAATGAGTAAATAAAAGATGAAGTTAAATCGATATCTTTAAATTATTAGTCATAAATAATAAGCCCTATAAAAAGAGCTTATTTGAGTTAGTTTTTAGTTTTTTGGAAGTAGTTTTACAGGAACCATCTGGAATTAAAGTTATCTATATTTAAACTATAGAATAGCCATTTTATACAGATAGTTTATATCTATACCTGAAAAAATACCTTGAAATACTTACATCACAAACTGAATAATTCACCCTGCTTTAGTTGTCTTTTATATATTATTTCAATAAATCTTTTTTTTGAACTCATAGCTTCATCATATAAATCTCTCTTTAATAAAGAAACAATTATTGCACATGTTCTAGCTTGACAATTTATAGATTTTGCAGGATTGAATTCAATATCTGTAAAAGCTTGATATTTATATAATTTTTTTAAAAAATCTTTATGTGGATATAAAGCTTTAATATATAACCAATCATAAAAAGCACTTTTAGGTTCTAATTCCCATTCTTCATCTTCAAATCTAAATCCAATTAACTCTCCAGAAGAATTTAATTTATGAAATCTTTTTGCTTCAATACTTGTTTTTGTATAAATTTCAGGATATTGTTTATTCCCTTTAAAAACTTTACTTCCCTGAAATGCACATTCTACACTTATTTTTCCATAATTCATAGTTTCAATTTCAAGACTAAATGCACTAAGTCTTTGTCCTAAAAGTTCTGAAGACTTTGAAGAAACTTCTAAAAGTTTTTCATAACCTTTTTCATAAGCCTTTTTATGTAAAGATTCTATACTCTTTTGTTTTTGAGAAATTGCGAAACCTGAAAACCAATTAAAATCTATATTTTCTTCAATAAATAACTGATTCCCATTTATATTAGGAATAAAAATAGGTCTCCTCGCCATTATAATTTAACTCCAATGTTCATGATCTTTTCTTCCATAAAAAAATGCTTTATAATAGTGAAAGAAATTAGTCTTATTATATCTTTTTGTGTATTCATTTGCTCTTTCTTGAGATTGAAATACAACACCCATAATATTATCAACTTCAATTGTATCAAAAACTAATATTTCTGCTTGAGGATTAGTAGGACAATTATCTGGAATAGCTAAAACATTTCTTGGAGGTTTATTTTCTATTTCATCAAATAGTTTTATAAAAGCTTGTAAACCTCTTCTTTGATTAATAGGAATTGATGTTACGGAATTACTTGCAGCATTTTCAACACAAAATGCACAATCTTTATTCCAAAGAACATCTTTTTTTATTCCAATAACACACCATTCTGTTCCAGGATTATTCATTCTAAGAGAATAAAACATTTTATAATTAGGATGACCAATAGAACAACATAAAGCATTTTTACAATTATCATATCTATGTTCATCATTAAAAATCGAATTAGTTCCTGTTCTTTCTAATTCATCTCGAGGAATTAATCCACTAGATAAAATTGAATCTAAATTTTCAATTCTTGTAAAATGTATAATGTACTCTATTCCTCTTTGATTAACAAAGTTTTCCAATATTTCATCTCCTTTATTAAAGTTATACGATAATATTATCCTATTATCATTAATTTTGTTATATTCTTTGATAGCC
The DNA here is from genome assembly GCF_003316695.1 of Aliarcobacter vitoriensis. Lineage (GTDB taxonomy): Bacteria > Campylobacterota > Campylobacteria > Campylobacterales > Arcobacteraceae > Aliarcobacter > Aliarcobacter vitoriensis. Next base: position 117,281 of record NZ_PDKB01000003.1, on the reverse strand, counting down.
ATAATAAGATTTCTTTTAGATATTCTGCAAATTTTAGATATTTTTTCTATATCATTCTCAGTAATAAATATTTTCATGCTTCACTTCTATATAGTTTTAATCTTTTCTAAACTTACTAACCAGATTCAATAAATCTTCTTCAGTAGAAGTCATATAATTTTTTGAATTTTCCAATTTACTTATTTTATCAAACTGTTTTATATTTTTAGTCTCTTTTTCCATGACTTGTTTATCATTTTTATTAGTTCTCTTTTCTCTAAATTGTTATTTTAATTAACTGAATAAATTTCTGTCTACTATCTTGGGGTCATTCCAAATAGCTGCCATTAAATTTTTCTCCTATCTTGTTTTTTTTGAAAATCATTTAAATAGTTTTTTAATTCATTTTCCATTCTCTCCTTAAAAAGTCTAAAAATTGAACAACGATGATTGTGGCTTTTATGTAATTTAAATCTTTTTACTTTTAATGAATCAATATTTGGATATTTATTTCTAAAAGAAATTATATAATCAGTAAATTCTTTGTTCTGATTTACTGTATTACTAGCAGATTGATAAGCTCTATTTTCTTTCTCATCTATAATAACTATCTGTACAGAATGGAGTTTAATATAAGAACTAAAAAATTTATTATCTTCTGTCAAAAAAATTGGCATACCAATATCTGCTATAAAAGGTTTTCCATTAATAGTTCTCAATGGGCGAACTAAAAAATCTTGATTCATTGAATATAAGTATATGTCCCATGTAATATTGTATGCTTTTTCAATAATTTTATCATAGTCCCAACTTTTATCAAAATTGAAAAATTTATTTATTTCTAGCTCAGATTCTTTTGTAAAATAAATATATGCAAAATGTAATACTTGTATTAATTGTTGACCATTCAAAAACATATTTTTTAGAATATTATGTATTTTATCTTCAAGTGAATTTTTTTTACCTTTAAATTTTTCAATTACAATTTGTAATACGTAACCATATATTAAATCAAATGTATTCAAGATATAGTTAATTTCTATTTTTTTCTTTGAATCGAAGAAAATAGTATTATGAGGTAATTTTATTATTTCAACATCACGCTTTTCAAAAAAGTTGTTAAAATAGAAAAGTTTATTTTCAAAATATTCTTCAAATGATTTATAACCATTAGCATATAGATATTTTATATCAAATCTGACTTCTTCTGTTTCTTTAAAATGTTCAATATCTATATGATTTATGATTTCAAAATTTCTTAGTTTTTTTTCTCTTGTTTGTTGTTCTTTTTCATAATCAACCTTATTCTCTTTATATTTTTTTAGATATTGTTTTTTATAAGGGTTAATATGATCTTCAAGGATATAAGGAAAAAAGTTCATATCTATATTATGTTTGATTTTTAAATTGATAAATTCATTAATTTGTCCCATACTATAAAACCTATCAATAAAGTTCATTGCATTACTATCAATTGATACCGTAAAATCAATAACTGGTGGATTAAATTTTTTATTTTTTGATAAATATATGATATTCGAAAAATCTAACCATTGATGATTAGTTGTAATTGTTAGTTTCCCATCTATAAATTCTTTTTTATGAAGTAAATTATCTATATTCAAATTAAAATATTGTTTACTATTATCATTTGTTCCTATAACTAAACTATATCGTTCTAATTGTGGATATCTTTTTATATTATTTTCATAAACATTTTCTATATCTAAACATTTAGCATCATTTTCTATAACTTCTTGTAAATCTTCTAAAAGATAATTTAATTCAGGTATAGCTTCAAACATTTACTTTCCCTTTGTACTTTTTAACTATTATTTTTAAATAAATTAATCGTTGAAATAACAACATAGTTTAGTTTCTGTCATTTCAATAACAGTTGAATATATTGAACCTAGAAAGTCTTTCATTTCTTGATTTAGACTTGATTTTTCAACCCCAGGCTGAGCTATAGCAAATTCAAATTCTACATTACAATATTTAAGTGCTTTTTTTATTTCAGCAACATCAACTATATCTCCATGATAAAATCTTTTTCCTGCTAATACACCTGTAGCATTTCTTCTTTCTAAATGTTTTAATAATTCCTCAGGTTTCCATTTATAACGTAAAGAAACTACTGCTTGACCACAAACTTCATATAAATCTGATAATCTTGCACCTGACTTTTCTTTTGAGTATTTACAATGTATCATTTCAAAACGTATTAATTCATCTTCTTTAAAGATTCCTACAATATCAGCAGATTCGCCTGAATTATCATCATTAAATACTATATTTGCTCCTCTATCAATTAATTTTTTCATCATATATTCTTGAATAGAATTTTCTCTTGTATCTTTGCCTTTGTAAAAAGATTCTACTTTGTAATCAACATTTTCCCAATCAAGAGTTTTTATTTGTTCATCAGGAATTGTTAAAATACTTGATTCACTATAATCTGTATGAATTGAACCTGCTATTGTACAGCCATTTAATAAAAACATTGTTGGTGGATTTTCTTGAAAAAATTGTTTTAAAGGAATAGGATTAGATTTTAAACCTTCTACTGTAATTTTACTATTATCTAAACCTATAATACTATGTCCATTTTCTCCACCTAATACAATTGAAAAAAGTATAGATTCATCAAAAATATTTAATATAAAATCAGCTCTAGAGCTATCAGTATTATTACATTTTAATATTCCTTCTGAAAGCATAAAAGAATTTTTACTAGGCATTTCAAATGTTAGTTTATGTATTCTATCATAGAGCTCTTCTGACCAATCAGTAGCTAAAATATGAATACCTTTTGGATATTCTTCTAATTGTATCTTTTTAGCAGAATCTTTTAACAATTGTTCAGTATCTATATTATTATTAGTTATTAGTTTCCCTATTTTTAAACACCACTCTTTCCATTCTTTTAAATCTCCCACACGTGCAGGACTCCACATTTTCCCTTTAACAGAAGCTCCAATACTAACTGGAAATCCATCACGAAAACCAATTCCTACAAAATCTGACTTTTTAACTTTACTTCCTTCTCTCCATTTATTCAATTCTATTGTAACATCTGCTCCACTTAAACGTGAATAACGATGTAAATGATTTGCTGGTTTAAATATTCCTGCATGAACTAAGCTAAGACGTTTTATTGAGTCGAATGAACGAAAAACAACATCTCCTGTAACACGTTCACTTGTATTTTCTGAAATTTTTTCTGCAAGTAAATCTATATCAAATCTTTTATCGCTACACCCTATAAATAAAAGTTTTGATGATTCATCATAATGCATAGTTATCAAAGCCCACGTTTGATCTTTTATTCTTGTTGTTCTAACCCATTTAACTTTTTCTCTTTTTTGAATAGTAAAATAAAAAATATTTTCATTAATATTAAAATAAGGTTGAGATAGTGAATGAATATTTAAGTTAAATGCCTCTTTAAAATTATTCCAATTAACTTTTTCTGATTTAAAACAAACACAACTTAAAGCAGGATAAACTAACTTAGGATTTAATTCTATATCAGGAGAGTCAAAACCTGAATAAGGTTCACATCCTTGTAAAAATGTAAGTAAGGATTCAGCCTGTTGTTTTTTTGCATCTGCAATTTCACTTATTATCTTTTCCCATCCCGAACCATCTTGAAATAAATTTTCAAGTTCTAAAGATATATTTTCATCTGCGTAATTAACTACAAAAGAAGCATCTCCTAAATCTTTTTGAGTACGTGTGAATCTACCTATAAATTGTAGCAATACTGCTAATGATTTATGAATACCATGTACTGCAGCAATTTTAAAATCTGGATAATCAAATCCTTCTTTTAACATATCAACAGCAATTATAATATCATATTGACCTTTTTTTATATTTTTAATAACATTTTTTTTATTTTTTGTTCCAGAATGAATAAGTATTATTCTTTCATTTGGAAACCATTCTTGATAATCTTGAAGCAATTTTTCTGCATGAGAACGTTCATCTGTACGAACCATCATACGATGTCTAGTAAAACCTTTTTTTCTATCATCTAATAATCTTTCCATGGCGGCATCAGCTATTGCTTTATCTTTTTTTCTAGGATTACGTTCATTTACTGTAACTAAAGATATTTTAGAAAAACATTCATCTTCTAGTGCTTTTGTTAGAGGATAGTTATAAACTATCTTTCCTTCAATAGGTTTTTTATCATTTCTATATGGAGTAGCTGTAAATTGAACAATTTTTGAATTTTTAAATAATTGTTTAATATAGTTCCATTCATTGGCTTTAATATGATGGGCTTCATCAAAGAAAATATGTGAAAATATATCTTTTATTTTTAATTGAATTTCAGATGTTGCTCTTGCGAAAAAAGCAGGGGTTGAAATAATTATATCAGCAGATTTTATATCTTCAATATTTTCATCATTTTCTAATGTTTTATTTAAAATTAATACAGAGGGATTTAAAGTTTCTTTAGTAATAACACCTAGTTTTCTAAGTATTCCCCAAGTAGCATATTTATCAGCTATTTGATTTTTTAATTCTATAGAAGGAACAATAACTAGAGTTCTTGATGCTTTATCTGCAAGAGTAGCTACTAACATAGTTTCAGTTTTACCTGTACCAGTTGGTAAAACTATTGTAGCCACTTCATTAGATAATGACCAATGAGCCATTAAAGAATGGATTGCACCTAATTGGGCATTTCTTAAACCATCTCCTATTTCTCCCACACCATTAATATTTAAACCTTTATACGGTGGATTAGTAACTTTAATATTTTCTACACAACTCTTAATTTCATATGTAATTTTGCCATTGATTTTTTTTAATTCTGCAAGAAAGGAAATACTTAAATTATGAACAAGTTTATAAATGTTATCTTTATAAGGAGTTGCTGTAAAAGACCAATTTCCTGATTCTAAAGCTAGCTGAGATATATTTCCACAGCTTACTCTTTCATTTCTATAAAATAATGGTTTTTTTAATTCTAATGTTTCTTTTGAAATTAAATCTAAGCTTTGTTGGGAATAAATCATACATTTTCCTATTTATTTAAATTTATTAAGAAATTATTACTTTGATTATAGAATGAAAATAATTAATTTTTACATAAAATTGGTTATTTTTTATTTTAATTATATAGTATCCACCTATATTTATAACTTCAACCCAATTTCAAACTTTTTTTTCTATCATCCTCTTCTATAAGCTCTAAAAGACTTTTCCTTGCTTCTTCAATATTTTCATCACTAGTATCAATTATATCTTCATCTTTTGGTTCTTTAGGTATTATATCATCTATTAATTTTGATTTATTTAATTTTTCATAATATAAATTTATTGCCTGTATTTCTCGTTCTGAATAGTTTAATTTAGTTAAGAATTCATATCTATCTTGTAATGACATATTTTCTATTTTTTCTAATATCTGTTTTATAGTTTCATCTTCAAACTCTTTTGATCCTGTAATAGATAGATTTTCTAGTTTTGAACCTTTTGCTGTATATAGTTCTAACATTAGTTTTACTTGTTCTGTCATATCATCTTTTAAAAGTGTAGTATCTTTTGATTTAGTTGCTATTATTGATTTTTCTTTATCTTTAATTGTTAAATCTTTATATTTATGTTTAAACTCTACTTCATTATCTAATTTTTTAATATAGTAGTTTTCTAAGCTAATATTTGGCTCTATTTTATAGATTGTATAAAATATCTTATTGTTGTAAGTTTTTTGTTTTAAAGGTATGTAATCATTGATTTTAGCTTTATAATTTAATAGTTCTGTTTGAATATCTTGTGTTTTTATATCAATATTGTTTTTATATGATGTTGTAAGATTTTTATAGTTTAAATCTAGTGAGTTTAAATATACTGTATAGTTTTCATTATTGTTTATAAATGTGAACCCTACTCGCTCTCTTTTACCCTCTACATTTTTAGCTTTAAATTTGATATTTTCATATCCTAAAGTTTGCATTAACTCTAAGAAGTGTTTATCATTTTTAACAACTTTTAAAATTTTTGTTACATCTTCTTTTACATTAAAAGCAAGAGATTTTTTATATTTCTCATTACTAGAATCTTTTGAAGTCATTTTTTTATTTATATCTATATTTACATCAGTAAAATCAAGATCTATTTTTTTAAATACATTTCCTCTTTGCTCTAGCTCTTTAGTAACTACATTATTAAAACCAAAGTTATATTCAATAAAAGCTCTAGCTATTTTATTCTCTCTAATTTTAATTAGCTCTTTAATATCTTTAATATTTCCACTATTTATAGTATCAAGGCTTTTAATTTGATCTTCATTAAAAAATAGAGGGAAATCTTCACTTTTAAGATTTTTACCATCATATATAAAATCAATATTCTGTCTTAAAAGTCTTTGTTTAAAATCTGTCATTCCTTTTATATAATATTGGATATTTTCAGTTCTTTTATAATGTTTTATAAACTCTTGTATATATTTATTTACTTGTCCACTTTGAACTGCATTTAAGAAGTGTTGATCATCTACTCTTTTATTAAACCAAGTAAACTTTGTAGCTTGTTTTTTAGTAATTAAATCTGTATCATTTGATACATTCTCATTAAAATTAAATGTAATGTTATGTTTTAAAGCTACTTCATTTATCATTCTTCTTAAATTTAAATATCCTAGCCCTACTTTTGAACTTTTTCCATATTTATTTTTTAGTTTTTGAGGAATTAATAAATGAAAGTGTGGTTCTACTTCATAGTTTTTTGAATTGATTGAATCACTATCAGTATTATGATAAGCAAATAACATATGAGAGAAATCTAAAGACATTTTTCTTTTTGGTTTTTTAGATCCTTGTGATTCATAAAATATATACTCATACTCTTTTAAATCTTCAAAGAATTTACTCATAACTAAATCTATATCTTTTTGGCTTTTACAATTATGATTAATTATAAGTTGGCTCTTATCTACTGAAAAAGTAAAGTGAATATTTTTATCATCTGCTAGATTAAAATAAGAAGGTAAATTGTTACTAACAAGTGCAGCATGATCTAAAATATGATCCTCTAAATTCCAACTCATTTTATTAATCCTTAGTTGTTTGAAAGTGTGCGAAGCACACTAAAATAAGAAGTATTTTACATAAAACAAGCCCTGCTGTCAAGTAGGGCAATGGCTCATTTATATTAATTTATTTATATTTAACTAATATTTTATAATTTATTATTTATATCTTATATTAATAGATAAGTATTGATTTAGAATTGATATTACTATATAATACCTTAGTATATTTTATATAGAATAGATTATATAAGATAATCTTTTATTTAAGGCAAAAAATGAATATTAATGATTTTATCTCAAACAACAAACCAAGAAGTAAAAAATCTATATTTGATGAGCATTTAGAAGATATAAATAAGCTATTAGATTTAGATTATTCTCAAAAACAAGTAATAGAATATTTAAAAAGTAAATGTAAAAGTAAAGCTGGATTAAGTGAGCAAAATTTATCTTCATATTTAAAAAAATCAAAAAATAAAATTACTAAAAAAGATAAAAATATTAATATAGATAAATCTCAAGATTTAATAAAAAAAGATGGTGAAAAAAAACCTATTGACTTTTTTGCAAATTTAAAGGGTAATAAAAATTAAAATTGTAGAAGTTATATCAGTTATTTGACTTAAAGTAATGAGAATACATAATATTTATTTAATTTATATAATATTGACTTTGTAGCACAAATAGGCTACAATAAATAAAAAAGGATTTAAAATGATGGATGCAACTGTAAGAGCTAGAGTTGATAGTGATTTAAAACAAGAAGCTGAAGCTATTTTTAAAAAATTAGGACTTAATACTTCTCAAGCAATAGTAATGTTTCTAAATATGGTTAAACTAAATAATGGTATTCCTTTTGAGATAAAAATTCCAAATAAAGATACTTTAAAAGCTATGCAAGAAGCTAAAGAGTTTAAAGGTGAAGAGATATCTCTAAAAGATTTATAAAATATGTATAAATTATTTAGAACTAAACAATTTGTAAAAGATTATAGTAAAACAAAATTATCAGATAAGCATTATGAAAAATTTATAAAATTTGTTAGCTTATTACTTGAAGATCTAAAACTTCCAAGTGAAGCTTTAGATCATGAGCTTGTTGGGAATTATATTGCTTTTAGAGAGTGCCATATTAGTGGAGATATGCTTTTAATTTATATCATAGAAGATGGTTATTTAAAACTAACAAGAATAGGCACTCATAACCAGTTATTTAATAACTGATTATGAGTTAATCTAAGCTAATAATCTAGCTTGATTTATGAAATTTTAATACCTTGACTTTTTAATCTTTCATCATGCATTTCAAGTATTTGTTCATCTGTATATTTTGCTTCCAGTTCTTCTATAGTGTTATAGCCTAGTATCCACCAAGCAACATATACAGTTGTGCCATAAGTTACTTTTTCACCTTTATGATAAGCTTCCTCACCATAGATAGTTTTTATAGCTTTTAATCTTTTTTCATTTTTTTCTGACATTTTTGTTTCCTTTTATTTAAGATAGTTTTTTTAGTTTTTATATAGTTAATATTAGAGAAAGCAACTTTAAAAGTAGCTTCCTTTTTAACTATATTTTTGAAAAAGAGATAGTTTTTATAACAAGATAAAGTAATGGAAGTCCTGAAAGAATTTTGATAATTTTTTCATGTTCAAAGTTGTTTTTAAAAATTACTATATTCTTTGATAGTATATCTACAGCTTCACGCATTAGGATTTTATCTTTAGAATCATATAAATTTTTGGCAAGATTTGAAATAATATCTTTTCTAATATTTTTCATATTTGAAATTTCATTTTTTATAAGTTTATTTACATAAATAGTATTGCTCATTTTATTCTCCTTTTTGTAAACAGTAAAGTTCATTAACTAAGATTGCTAAATCTCTTTTATAATTACGGGTTTTAAATATATTAAATTCAATATAAAGCTCAGTACTTCTTGATAAATCTTTAAAATGTTCAATTAGATATAGTTTATTTTTATAATATCTTATAAACAAATATCCAGTTGTATACTCTTTATCTTTCATTGTATTGCAAATGAATAATAAACCATCCATTAGACCACAAGTACTAGGATTAATAGCATTTATTAATCTTCTATCTGGTAGATATACAAATGGCTCTGAGAATTTATAAGTTGCTGAGTTCATCTTTGGAAACATAAAATCTATATCACGAACTACTTCATCTGGAAAATCATGTTTATTTGTTATAAAATCAAATCTATTTGGAATATCTTTTAATTTCATACCTGGATAAGTATCTATAATAAATTCTCCATTTTTAGCAATTATCTCTTCTCTTTGCTCATTGTTTTTTAATACAATTATTTCATCTGTTTTAAAATCTGTTGTCATAATTTAATCCTTTTTTTAAATTTTTATTTATATAAAATACAAGAGTAAATTATTACTCTTATATCTTTTGACCCCAACCAGTGGCATCACTTTTCATACTCTCTATTGCACTATCAAATCTATTAGTTCCTTGAACTTCTAAAATATCAGATACTGTTTCATGTAGTGTTATAATTATTTTATAAATAATAACAGTTGAAAAAACAGCTATTATAATCTCTAAGAAACCATCAAATAAATAGATTTTAAGAGCTCCAAAATCATATAAATCATCTTTTATGGTGATGAGATTGTTATTATTCTCTAACATAAAAATAATCATCTTCTTACCAAATATATCACCTATTGTATGTAGTAGTGAGTTAGCAGATAAGGCTAACCAAACAGACAGTACAAATATTGGTATTTCTACCATTGTTATAAATATCTTCATTGTAAATTTAAAGAATGCTTCTAAGTTTTGTTGAACAAACATCAAAGGCATTAAAAACAGACTTATAAAATGAAATACAAATATTTTAATTAAGATAATTACATATCTTAATAATCCAATAACAATAAGCCCTAAAATTGGAGTAAGTTGTAAAAGATTAGAAGCAACTTCATAAGCTAATTTCATACCTAAAGCACCACCACTAATAGTTCCAATTGTTGCTCCTATAATAGTTCCTAATGGTCCACCTTTACTACCAAATACAGCTCCAATTTTTCCAGAGTTTTCACTTATTACTTGAAAAACTGTTCCAGCACCTGGAACAAATAGATATGGAATTGAACTAAAAAAACTATGTAAAAACTCATCATCTTCACCAGCATCTATATCTCCAGTTTGTGCAATTTGTTTATTTAATTTATCTAGTACTTCACTTCTTTGTGTTTTATACAATCCACCTATATATTCAGTTTGAAGTTTTAAAACAGGTAATCCTAAAACTGATAAAAACCCAAAATCTCTATATAGTTCATATTGATTTGTTAGTAAGCTCTCTATTGCAACTAATTTACGACTATTATCTTGATTAATTAAAATATCTTTTTGCTTACTGTAATCTTCATATAATCTTTTATTACTAACATAGTCATAATAGTTTTTACCACAAGAACTTAAAGAGAAATCAGGATAAATATCTTTGTATTCATTATTTGTAGAAGTTGAATAAGAAGATGTACTTTTTACTTCACCTTTTGGAGCTGGAGAGTAATATATAACTGAAGCATTATTTTTAATCTTACTCATGATGTAAGCCCATTTCTCATTTAATGGAAATGGTTGATTTGGATCTTGTGAATAGTGATGTTTATTGTTTGAATCAAGTAATCCTGAATAGTTGTAAATATCATTAATACAAATACTCCAAAGGTCTTGATTAAATGTTTTTAGTTTTTTATATTGTTCATATCCAGCAATAGTAGATATTCCTTGATCTCTTGTACCTACTCCACTTTTTTTAAGTAAAGAAGATACTTCTGAATCAATAATTACTTTTGCTGCATCATCTGCCCAATTGTTAAATAAAGAATAACCATCTTTTTCAAACTCCTGGTATTTTGTTTTATAAACTTCATATTGAGTATTTCCTTGAGTTTGAGTGTATGTTGTTGGAATGAATAGTAAAACTCCAATAATAGCCATTAATGTATATGGAATTAATCCATCAGGCTTTTGTCGTTTTTCCATTTTTGCAAATACATTTCCTAAAGCTTTCCTTGAAACTCCTGAAACTCCAAAGAGTAAAATTATTAACACATAATAACTCATACTAATATCACCAAGACCTGTATAAACTTTTGAGAAAGTTTCAGCATCAGCTAAAATATATTTTTGATTATCAATATATTCACCACTATTTACATCTTGATAAATTGAACTGAAATTATCTTTTAGTTGAAATGTTCCAGTTGCTTCTGTTTTCTCAAAATCAACTACATCAGTATCAGTTAAAACAGCAGCAGTTAAAAGTTCAGGAACAGTTAAAAAGTCTTTATTATTATTTACATTAATAGAGTTAGATATAGCTTTAACTCTATCTGATAAAGGTTTGAATTGAGCATCTAAACTATTTAAAACAGCAATATTTTCTTTTTCTGCTTTTTCTAAATCTAAAGCATAAGCTTTTTTCATAGTTGGATAAAATACATTAAATAGCCCTATTGGATTATATATATCTCCTTTAACAGCTACCATACAAGTTACAATACCCTCTTTTGGTTTAATATTATAAACTGTAGCAGTATATTTATCTGTAACAAATGAGCATTTTAAACTTTGTCTAATAGATTCTAAACTAATTCCACTATTAGGATTAGTTGCTACATCTCTAATTAAATCATTTCCATTTAAGATAATTCCATTTTTTAATAAAGATTCACTACTCATTAAAATAAGTTCATCATCTCTATATTTAGCCATATTATTATTTTCATAATCTCTTAAAGCTATATCAAAATTTGTTTGAGTAAAAGCAAATAAATTAGAAGTTAAAAATAATAGAAGTAGAGTAAGCTTTTTCATACTTGCTCCCCTACTTCAAACTTTGGTATTTCTAATACTTTTTTTCTTGCTTTTTGAACAAGCTTGTAATCAAATAGCATAAATACAATCACATAAACCAATAAGAACTGTTTTAAAAATGTTCCAAATTCTACAAAATCTAAAGGTTGATCTTGTGCAGAAAGTAAAAATGAATTTAATAACATTAAGAAACAAAATATAAATATAACTGTGTAAATTAATATTCTCATAAACCAGTTGCAATTCCTTAATCTCCACCATTGAAGTTTATTAGCTCTTATATAATTTTCTTTATCTTCTTTTTGTTTTTGATAAGTTTCAATATCGAAGTTAATTAAAGATTCAATAAAGAATAATCCAAACATTAAAACAATTCCTAATATTTTAAAAAACATTAAAAGAGAAATCATTGTTTCTTCCACAAATGGTGAAAAATTGTAATTAATAATGTAATTTGTTGAAATTTTTGTTAAAAAACTAATAAAAAAATAAAAGGCAATATTTGTAGATACATATAAAAACCATCTAAAGTACTTATGTAATGCTTTTATAGTCTTGAATAACAATCTCTGCTTATCGAAGATGTGCAACCATATCAAGCCAATATTTATTAATATTTTCATTTGTTTTCCTTGTTAAAAATTTTGATGATTAACTCATCTCTATCGTTATAACCAGCAAAAAATGTAGATGCTTTATCAATTTGTGCTTTAATGAAATCTTTATCACTATTCATCAATAAAAACACTATATTTTCATCATATTTTTTGATATAGGATAAATGATAAACATAGATTCCTAATCCTCCAATTAATAATCCACTTATAAAAGTTACAAACAAAGTATTCATCCTTAAAAACCTTGATGTAAGGCTTATCTCTTTTTCTAATTTTTCTTTCGCTTTTATAAGAAGATTTCTGATATGTTCCTCTGCTTGTGGGATAGCTTCTTTCAAATTTTGGACATTATTATTTAGGTTTTGGGTTTGAATTTTAAGTTCACTATTTTCTAGCTCAAGTTTATATGAAGCATTATCTATTATGTTTTTTAGATTCTTTTTAAAATCTGACACATCAATATTTTTACTAAACTGAGATATTTGTTTTATCTCAGTTTCTATTTGTTGAAGAGATTTAAAATTCAAATTAAACTCATTAAATTTATAAGTTAAAAATTTTAAATCTTCAACGTGTTTGATATTGCCTTCATTTAATTTTCTTAATTCCGAAATAAATAGTGACTTTTTAAAATCATAATTATCAAGTATCTCTTCAAGCTCTTTTTGATTCATAACTATTTTACTCATAGCAAAACCTATGAAAGTGCTTTTCTAATCGGTTCAAGTTTTTCAATTAAATCAAGAACAAGATTTGAAAATTTAAATTTATTACTATTGGCAGTAAAAACTTCATGTCCTTGTTGACTCCATTGAACTTTATATTCTTGAATATTTTCTCGTAGATCAAGCGATTCAAAGTAAAAATCCAGCATCGCAATCTTATAATGACTCTTTAAAAGTGTATATACAATCGAATTTTCTACAAACAATATTTCATCAATGGCTAAAGCCTCAATGTTGCTATTAATTCCTAGTTCGCTTGAACCAAATATGTTTATGAATTGCTGTTTTATTTTTTCTTCCGTTAGTGAAACACACCTATTTAAAACAAGATAAATCTTTCCAAATTTATCTTGTTGTCTTATGATTTCGATTATTGCTAAAATATTTTCTATTGTTTCAATATCATCATTTGTAGGTATTATATATTGAAGCCCTGTTAAATTAACTTGTTTAAGATGCTTTAATATGAATTTAGAATCATCTGATCCACCTCCATCAATAACATGTATAGTATTCGGATCTGTAAGATTTGAAAACTCTATATCATTAATAGCCATTTCACTTTTATCAAGTTTTATACTCTCATATTTAAGATATTTAGATGAAATATGTTTATTACTTTTATTGTTATTATCTATTTCCCACACAGTTATTTTTTTATCTGGATGATTAAGATACAATGCTGGGGCGATAACCTGCATAGCAACAGTTGTTTTCCCAACCCCACCTTTTGAATTTAAAATGCAAAAGATAGACTTATGATGTGTTTTAATTTCTTTCATTTTAATTTTTCCTTTTTATATTTTATTTATTTTCAAAAGTTTGATTTTTAGGGGCTTTAGCCCCGTTAAAAAATCGAACCAACTACGGGTAAGAAATATCTCTTACCCAATCTATACTATCCCCGTAGTTTTTGGGTATTTGTTACTCTAATACCTTACTATTGCGATTAGCAATATTTAAATCTTCAAGTTTTGATATTTTCATTGATTTTTTTACTTGAGATTTATTCCAATTTTCCCAGAACTCATTTTTTTCTTCTCTATCTCTATTATCTATCTCTATCTCTTGTCGGACATGTCCTTGTTTTTTATTTAAATTGTCAGGACAATTAGAGGACATTGTCTTTTTATTTCTATATTCTCTCTTTTTTTCTGCCCATGAAGTTTCAGAACCCACCATATTTTGGACTTCAATCATAAAAAAAGTACCGTCTTCCCATTTTTCCATTAAACCTAATTCTATAAATGTGTTAATTGCTGTATTAACAGTATCTACATTGCAATTAGTTATTGTGCTTAACATCTCAAGATTGTATGGGATAGCATCCCGAAACCTTAAAGTTCCCTCTGTCTTTAAGCTTTTAAGTAAAAGCTTAAAATAGAAATTTATATAATCTTTACCATTTTTTTGTGATTCGATAATTTTTATCTCATCTCGCTCAAAAAAATCTTCTTTAAGTTTTAACCAATAGTATTTTTTATTTTGGGACATATTTATCCTTTATATTTATATATGTCATTTAATAATCGATAAGCAATTAATATATTTATGTTAGATATAATGCAGTCGATTAAAACCTTTGATTGGGATTTAATTATTCTCTCTCTTTTATTACTCGCCAAAGTTCATTAAAAGAGTGAGTTTATTTATTTTCTTTTTTGTTTCTGCCTCTCAATCCAATCTTTTATTTCTGATGTACTATATAATGGGTATGCAAATCCATTAATTAATATAGGTTTAATAAAATTTCCTTTTTTAATTATTTCGTCTAATTTTGATTCTCCTATACCTATATAATGAAGAATTTCTTTTTTTTGTATCAATTTATCTTCCATTTCTTTCCTTTTAATAGTATTATATCAATACAAATAAACTTATATTGATATAAATTGTATTATTACATTACAAATCTTAATATATAATTAAATAGTATTTATTTAGTACTTTTTAATTACATTTATTGTAATATGTATCTTTAAAATACAAAATAAAGGTTATACTATTATGGTAAATGAAAAAAATATTCTTCAACTTATGTGCTATTCAAGAAATACATATTACGTATGGAAAAGAGAAAAAAGACCAATTATTGAACTTATTGACAAGTATTTCACTAATTATGAAATAGAAGAATTTTTAAAAACTGGA
This sequence comes from Aliarcobacter vitoriensis, assembly GCF_003316695.1. Classification (GTDB taxonomy): domain Bacteria; phylum Campylobacterota; class Campylobacteria; order Campylobacterales; family Arcobacteraceae; genus Aliarcobacter; species Aliarcobacter vitoriensis. Next base: position 101,884 of record NZ_PDKB01000003.1, on the reverse strand, counting down.
AATATCAGTAAATTTGATAATTTAAATCAATATTCACTTTTATCTTGTATGAACTTTTTAAAAAAATTAAAATTATTGCAAAACTCAGATAGTTTAAATTCAACCTATCATTATGATTATTTTTATTATTTTACAAACTTTATTTTAGACTATATAAAAAATGGATATCAGAATAAAGAGAAACAATGGGAAGGAACAAATGAGTTGCTTTTTTTTAAGAATTATTTTTTAGATTTTTGTATTAATAATCAACCTAATGCTAATAGCCTAAACCCATTTAAAGCTATAGATTTTATATATAATCAAGAAGCTATTAAGCCACAATATATAGATTTAGAATTTAATACAATAAATACTCTAAGAGAATTATCTAATTTTATTAATAATTTTAAACAAGAAGATTTATATTTTTTAAATTTATGTATTCAAGATAATTTTATAACATTGTTAAATTTCTATAAATCTAATGATGCTAATATTTCTAATCTAAAAGCTGATATATTATATTTCTTTAATAATTTAAAAACTAGTCTAGAAAAAGTATTAAATATAAAAATTGATAGTATTGAAAATATAGGAACTTATATCATTCAGTATAAAGAATTAGTGAAGTAGTTAAAAAAGTTTTAATCGTAATATCGAATAACCAAAAAAAAGAAGAATAAAAATAAATTCATTAAATAAAATAAATACTTTTTATATCAGAGGGCAAATAATACCCTCTTCAGAGATTTATACTCTTATAATTATTTATATGTTAATACAAAAAAATTTAAGAGTTAAAAATGCTATTTACAAAATATGATTTTGAAAAATTTAAAAATGATCCTTTTAAATTATTAGAAGAAATAAAACAAAATATAAATAATGGTGACACAAAAATGATTTTCGCAAGAGAACCAGTAACAGAAGATTATCCCAGAGAAGAAGGTATGTTTTTTATCCATAATAAATTTAGAAAAATTAATGATTATATATAAAAATAAATTCACTAGATTAAACATTTATTATTTATTTTATGCTATAATTGCAACGGCTATCACAAATAAGAGGAGATAATCTCCAGTATTTTACTTTAAAGTAAAATCGGAATGTATAAATACATTCAAATTAAATTCAGGGCAGACGATAAGTATATCTAATACAATAAATGCTTATAAATCTAAACTGTATAATGTGCCTAATCATTAAATTAAAGTTATAAAACTTACTCTAATTAAAGTGGCACTTAAAAACCGTTAATAGTACCAAAAACTTACAAAAAAATGTGTGGCACGACTTGTTTTACAAGTGATTTTTTTGATAGGAGGTATTCGATATGAAATTTAAATATAAGTCAAAAAAGACTAAATTTAAATTAAAATTAGGGATTATAGATTATATTTATATATCCTCAGGTGCTACAGCAGTAGTAACAGTTATTAACGGTTTATTTTATAAAAAGAAATTAAAATTTGAATCCTTATAGTTGTACCTTATATAATTGCAAATCACTAAACAAACTAAAATCTTATTTAAATATTGAAGATGATAAATATTTTAAATCTTTAAATGCTAATTTATCAGCAAATCCTTTTAAATTTTTCAGAAAATTTGAGAAAAATGAAAGAGAGTTATTTAGATGTAATAAGAGAATAACCCAAATACATCAGAGATTTATAAAACTCTTTAAGATAGAAGAAAGTGAATATTTAAAATCTGGAATAAAAAAAGAATCTCATATAACAAATGCTTTAGCACATAAAGATAGTAATTTTTTTCTTTTAGTTGATATAAAAGGTTTTTATCCTTCGACAACAAAAGCAAAAATAAAAAAACAATTAATTATGACTTATCAACAATCTAGTAATGTTGCTGAATTTATATCCAATGCTGTCACTGTTCCTCAAGAAAAAGCTAATAATAAAAGAGCTTTAGTGACAGGAAGTGTATTAAGTCAATATTTTGCGTACGTAATAAATAAAAAAATGTTTGATGAATTATATAAATTATCAAAACATAATGATGTAATTTTTACTGTTTATGTTGATGATATTTCTTTCTCCTCAAAAAAAGTTTTAACATATAAATTTCATCAGCAAGTATATAATATTATAAAGAAATATGGTTATACAGTTCATAATGGAAAGGTATATAGAGGTAAGATTAATAATAAATCTAAAATTACAGGTGTGCAAATTACAAAATATGGTTTTAGACTTTTAACAAAACATAAAGATAAAATCAAAGAATTAAAAAATAAAATCGATATAAAATCTAAAAGAAGTTTATTAGGAATGCTTAATTATGCCATTCAAGTTAATCCCAAATATAGAAGATATAAAAATTTATTTAAGAATTATGAAGAGCTCAATTAGAATATCAAAAGGTACACAACATGAATATATATGAAAATATTTATATAGGTAGTTTTATTTACCAATTAGGAATAAAAGTAGGTAAAAATGGACTTGAAAATAAATCTTCAGTTAATTTATTTCAACAAACACCAGCTGATTCTAAATTATCTGATTTAATACAATCTGTAAATGGTACATATTTAATTATTGAATTTAAAAGAGATAGTGCAGATAAAAAAGAAAATAAAAAAGCAAAAAAGTTAGAAGAAGAGCTGAATAAACCTGAAAATATACATTTAATTGAAATATCAGAATCTTGTCATTATATAGGAATTGGAACAATAACAAATGAAGCAACAATAAATTTTTATAAATATTTAAAATATTTTAAAGATAATGAACTATTTGAAATAGATAATTTTATAGATAATTTTTTAAATCATAATGAAAAGCTTAGCTGCAAAGAAATACTTTATGGATATAATAAAGTTGGTATTAATAACTCTCAGAAATTCTTAGAATATATAAAGTTTTTACAAAAGATATATAATTCAGGAATAAAAAGTTCAACAGGCGGAATTATTATTCATAAAGACGAAAATGGAAGACTTTCTATGCTACCAACTGATAATATAGAAAACCTTATAAAAAATATTGATAAAACAATCCATACACTGCAAAATAAAACGCAAGAAAAACCTTTTAAGCCAAAAGATAGAGGACAAGATAAAGAAAGATCTTGATTGAAAATAAATCTGAGATTAATTTCGCAGAAGTACTAAAACCCTGCTTGTTCTGATCTTAATTACAACCTTATATTTAGTAATAAAAGTATTTCAAAAATAATAAGTGCAGAAATAAATATTTTAAATACTCTTAATCAAAGTCTCTACAGGAATATGTAAAGCTTGAGATAAATTTCTAACCATAGTTAAAGATAGAGATATTTTTCTATTTAAAAGCTCTGATACTTTACTTTTATTTCCAATATAAGGTATTAAATCTTTTTGTTTTAAGTTCATCTCTTCCATTCTATATTTTATAGCTTCAATAGGGTCTGGAGTTTCAATATTCCAGTTTATATCTTCATATTTTTCAACTAATAAAACTAATATCTCAAGTTCATCACTCTCTGGAGTTCCTATCTTTGGATTTAGTTCCATTAATTCATCAATTCTATTTAAAGCTTTATCATAATCTTTTTCAGTTTTTAAAATTTTTAATTGCATTTTAGATTTCCTTTGCATTTATTTTATCATACTCACTATGAGTACCAATAAATTTCACTCTTACTAATTTTCTTAAATAATCAATATGTACAACTAACCTATAATCATTGCCTTTGATATTAAAAACAACTCTATTATCTTCTAAAAAAGATGCACTAGAATAAATTTTTTTAATATCATCAGGAGTTTTCCACTCAGCTTTTTTTGCATCTTGATGCCATACCTCTAAAGGTGTTTTAGCTTGTGGATGTTTTTCATAAAATTGCACTAATGTTCTTTTACTTATTATATTCATTTTAAATATTACCTTTTGTTCCTTTATAAGGAACTTAAATTAATTTTATTTTACTAAATTATCCAACCAATTAGCCCACCATTGCATTAACTCTTTTTTTTCATCATAATATTTATATTTTGATTCTCTATTATAAGCTGCTTTTACCCTATTCTTTTCTTTATGAGCTAAACAAGATTCAATAATATCACTATGAAATCCATGTTCTTTGTAATATTCATAAGCTATTGTTGAGAACATACTTCTAAATCCATGGAAAGTATGTTTATTTTGATAACCCAATTTATTTAATGTATCTGATAATGTTGCTCCAGCAATTCCTCTATCAGCTTTAAAAGGTGATGGAAATACAAATTCACTTCTATGTCTTGAATATGGTTCTATTTGTTTTATAATATCTACTGCTTGTCTTGATAAAGGACAAACAAAATCAATATGAGTTTTCATTTTTTCTTTAGGTATTTCCCAGATTCCTTTTTCTAAATCTATTTCATTCCATCTCATAAGTCTTATATTCTCACTTCTTACAAAAACATAAGGTATTATTTTAAAAATAAATATAATACTAATATTAGATCTAAATCTTTCACCAATAGAATTAATATCTCTTAATAGCACTTTTATTTCATCAGGTAAAGTTATTGCTGGATGATGAATATTTTTATTACTAGGAACCAATACAGATTTTTTATCTATATCAGCAATTATATTATGCTCTATATACTCTTTAGTAACAGCAAACATATATATTTTATTCATTAAAGATAAAACTCTATGAGCAGTTTCAATTACTCCTTTATTTTGTATTTTTTCCAAAATATTTATAATATCAACTCTTTTAATATCTTTTATAGCAATATTGCCTAACCAATTTGTAATATTATTTAACATTCTTCTATTTTGGATTATTGTTGCTTCACTTGAACTTTTAGATCTTAATTCCAACCATTCATCAATAACCATACTTAAAGTAAGAAATTCTGAAGCTCTTTTTATCCTCTTTGCTGATATAGGATTAATATTTTTTGATAATAACCATCTAGCCTCTTCTCTTTTTTCTCTAGCTTCTTTTAAAGACACTTCAGGATAAACTCCAAAAGACATGCTAAGATTCTTATTTCCATACCTAAAATCAAATCTCCATAATTTAGATCCATTAGGTTTAATAATTAAATATAATCCTTTCCCATCTGCTAATTTATTCTTTTTAATAGCTTTTTCTTTTGAATTAGATTTTATTAATTCATTTTTTAATATTTCAAACTCCTCATCAGTTGTATATCTTGCATTTTTAATCTCTGATTCATAAAGTGGTTTTGATATTTTTGGCATTTTAAGGTACTCACTATTTATTTTAATTTTAGTACCTAGAATAATACCTGAAAATTATTTGATTTTATTTAAAATTATATGTTTTAGTTTGTTTTCATTTAAGTAGATAGTATAGCAATAAGCCCGATAAATTGGGCCTATATGAGTTAGTTTTTAGTTTTTTGGAAGTAGTTTTACAGGAACCATCTGGAATTCATCCATATTCCAAACATTATTTTTAACATAAGGTTCATTTAAAAGCCATTCATCAATTTCTTCATCTGTTTCAAAATCAACAAATAAAGTTGAACCAACCATAACATCATCTTCTATTAATGCTCCAGCATTTATAATTTTACCTTCAGCAATTAATTTTCTAGCACCTTCTAAATGAGCTTCTCTTGCCTCTTGTCTTCTTTCTAAAGCACCTTCATTATCATAAGCAATTACTAAATACTGCATAATCGTTCCTTTTTAAATTTTTTTAGATTCTAGCACAATTTTAATTATATAAATGTAGCAAGAATAAAACAACTAGGATATATTAATAAATTAAAATATCTAAATCCTGGCGTAATAGCAACATCATACGGAGCTATATCTTCAAGTTTTCTTCCTTGATATAATCTTTGCATAAATAAAAGTTTAAAACAAATCTCTAAAAATTTCAATACTATTATTGAACTCATAAAAAATCCGAAATTACTTAAACTAAATGCTACATAAATTGAATAAAAAAATGATAAATGTAATCCTAAATACAAAAAAACACTTTTTTCATACATGGCATAGTTATTTTCTACTAAACCAAACATTGTATCTGCTTTCTGCCAATTTACTTCAAAAAGCTCAATTGCAATAAAAATTATAAAAAAATATATTGTTTCCATAAGTTTTCTTAGTAATAGGGCAAAGCCCTATTTTTTAGTTTTCTGAGAATTTAACTTTTTGATCTTTATATAATCCTGTTCCAACAGGAATTGTTCTTCCTATTACAACATTTTCTTTAAGATCTTCAAGCATATCCATTTTAGCACTGATTGCAGCTTCTGTTAAAACTTTTGTAGTTTCTTGGAAAGAAGCAGCAGAAATAATAGAATCTGATGTAACAGCTGCTCTCGTAATTCCAAGTAAAACTGGTTCAGCAATAGCTGGTTGTCCACCCATTCTAATGATCTTTTCATTTTCAAGTTTAAATTTCTTTTTAGAAACCATATCACCAATAATAAACTTAGTATCTCCACCATCAAGAATTGATACTTGTCTTAACATTTGAGATGTAATTACCTCAATATGTTTATCTGCAATATTAACCCCTTGAGATCTATAAACTTGTTGAACTTCAGAAACTATAAAATAATGAAGCGCTTTTTCTCCCAATATTTTTAATACGTCATGAGGAGAAACTTGACCATCAGTTAAAGATTCACCAGCATGTACAAATTCTCCTTCATGAACTAAAACTTGTTTACCTTTTTCAACTAAATACTCAGCCGTATTTCCAGTAATATCAGTAATTACAAGTTTTTGTTTATTTCTTAGAGGTTTACCAAAAGAAACTACTCCATCAAATGATGCTAATATAGCAATATTTTTTGGACGTCTTGCTTCAAATAATTCAGATACTCTAGGAAGACCTCCCGTAATATCTTTAGATTTTTGAGTAGCTTTTGGAGTTTTTGCAATAATATCAGCCAATTCTACTCTTTTACCTTCTTGAATATTTAAAGATGCCTTTGGATCTAATGCATATCTAATAAGATCTTTATCATCTGTTGCCAAAATAACTGTTGGTTTATAACCACTTGGTATATATTCATTAACAACTAATTTTGAAGTTCCTGTTAGCTCATCAAACTGTTCCGAAACCGTAACTCCAGGAATAATATCTTCAAACGATACAATACCAGCTTTTTCTGCTATTGTTGGGTTTGCATAAGGATCCCATTCAGCAATAACAACTTGCTCACTAACAGTAGGAGAAGAGATAATTGTATCTTTTGTAACTTCGCTATTATCATCTAATACAATTGAAGAACCTCTTGAAATATAGTGTCTAATAGCTTCTCTATCATCAGCATCAGCAACAACTGCAAAAAGACCTTTTTCTACAACTTTATCACCAGCTTTTATATCATGTCTTCTTTCTAAATAATCTCCAGTTAGTTTATAATACTTTAACATACCTTTTGCACCAGAAATAACCTTAGAAGTAACAGGAGCACCATCTGCAACTTTTAATTCAGAAGCATAAGGAATTCTATTTGGAACATTCCATCCATCTTTGATTATTTCAACGATAGAGTCATTATTTTCAACCTCTTCACCATCTTTAAATGGTAAATATAATTTTCCTTCAATTTTTCCTGAAATTCCCGCAAGTTCATTAACTTTAGCAACATCATTTTTTCTTAAATAATATGATTTTTCTTCTTTTGAATTTTTAATTGTTAAAATAACTTCTTCATGTAACGTTTCAACTGTAACTTTACCTTTGAATGGAGCATTTATTTTTGGTTCAACCAATAATATTCCAGCATTTCTTCTATTTGCAACAATTATTTTACCTTCTGCTGTTTCATACTTTTTAATATTGTAATATCTAATAAATCCTTCTTTATCTGCTTTTAACTCTCTTTCAGTTTGAGTAGCACTTGCAGTCCCTCCAACGTGGAAAGTTCGTAGTGTTAACTGTGTTCCAGGTTCTCCAATAGATTGTGCAGCAACAACTCCAACAGCTTCTCCTGGTTTTGCTTTTCTTTGCTCACCTAAATTTAATCCATAACATTTTGAACAAAGTCCATTTTCAGTTTTACAAGTTAAAGGAGTTCTAATAACAACAGATTTTACTTCAGATTCTTTTACAATTTTTGCAAATTCTTCAGTTATTAAAGTACCTTCTGTAAATAAAATCTCATTTGAAATTGGATCAATTATATCTTCAGCAATTACTCTTCCAGTAATTCTTTCTTCTAAAGACTCTATTAACTCATTTCCAGATGTAATATCTGTAATTTCAATACCTTCGTGTGTTCCACAATCTTCCATTGTAATTCTAACATTTTGAGAAACGTCAATTAATTTTCTTGTTAAATATCCAGCATTTGCAGTTTTTAAAGCTGTATCTGCAAGACCTTTTCTAGCTCCGTGAGTAGAAATAAAGTATTCAAGAACATTAAGACCTTCTTTAAAGTTAGAGATAATTGGTGTTTCAATAATAGTTCCATCAGGTTTTGCCATAAGACCTCTCATACCTGAAAGCTGTCTAATTTGAGTTGCACTTCCTCTTGCTCCTGAATCCGCCATCATATAAATAGAGTTAAACCCATTTTTATCTGTTTTTACAAGCTCCATCATCTCAGAACCTAATTTGTTATTAGTTTCTGTCCAAATATCAATAGTCTTATTGTATCTTTCTTGTTCAGTTAAAAGACCTTGTGCAAACTGTTTTTGAACTTCAATAACATCTTTTTTAGATTTAGCAATATGATCTACTTTAGTTTCAGGAACAATAATATCATCAATAGAGATAGATATACCTGCTGACGTTGCATACTTAAATCCTAGATTTTTTAAATTATCTAAAAATCTTGGAGTTACTTCATATCCAGCCTCTTTATAAATATAATCAACTAAAGCACCAATATCTTTTTTCTTTAAAATTTTATTCCATAAACTAATAGGAACGAAGCTTGGTAAAATTTCGTGAATTATCAATCTTCCAACTGTTGTTAAAACAATTCTTCCATCAAGTTTTGTTCTAATTTTTGCATGCAAATCAATTTGATTCGTATCCAAAGCAATTTTTACTTCATTTACATCAGTGAAAAGTTTATGCTCACCTTTTACACCATCCTTTTGTAAAGATAGATAATAAATACCTAAAATCATATCTTGAGAAGGAACAGCAATTGCTCTTCCAGATGCTGGTAAAAGGATATTCATAGAACTCATCATTAAAATTTTTGCTTCAGCAACCGCTTCTTGTGATAAAGGAACGTGAACAGCCATTTGATCCCCATCGAAGTCCGCATTAAAAGCAGCACAAACAAGAGGGTGAAGTCTAATAGCTTTTCCATCAATTAAAACTGGGTGAAAAGCTTGAATAGACAATTTGTGTAGAGTTGGAGCTCTATTTAATAAAATTGGATATTCATCAACAATTTCATTTAAACATTCCCAAACTTCATTTGTTTCACTTTCAATCAATCTTTTAGCAGCTTTTAAAGTTGTTGCATAACCTTTTTCTTCAAGCTTTGCCATCAAATGTGGTTTAAATAATTCTAAAGCCATTTTTTTAGGAATACCACATTGATCCATATTTAAATTTGGTCCAACAACAATTACAGATCTTCCAGAGAAATCAACCCTTTTACCAAGTAAGTTTTGTCTAAATCGTCCTTGCTTACCCTTGATTATTTCGCTTAAAGATTTTAAAGGTCTTTTATTTGCGCCTTTTACTGCATTCGCTGTTTTTCCATTATCAAATAAGGCATCAACAGATTCTTGAAGCATTCTTTTTTCATTTCTAATAATAATTTCAGGAGCATCAAGTTCAGTCAATCTTTTTAATCTGTTATTTCTGTTAATAACCCTTCTATATAAGTCATTTACATCTGAAACAGCAAATTTTCCACCGTCAAGTGAAACAAGAGGCCTTAAATCTGGTGGAAGAACGGGTAACATTGTAAGCATCATCCACTCTGGTCTATTACCACTATTGATAAAATTCTCAACAACTTTTAATCTTTTAATAATAGTTTTTCTTTTTGCTTCAGATTTTGTCGATTGCATATCATCTTTTAATAAAGTTAATAACTCAAATAAATCAAGTTTTTCTAATAACTCTTTTAAAATCTCTCCACCCATCTTTGCTTCAAAACCAGTATGTTCAAATAAATCAGCAATAGTTCTATACTGTTCTTCATTTAAAATATCATATTTTTCGATTTTTTTCGTTTTTTCATTGTCATAGTAAGAATCTCCAGCCTCACTTACGATATATGCTTCATAATATAATACTCTTTCTAAATCTTTTAATTTAACACCTAAAAGAGTACCTATTCTTGAAGGAAGTGATGAAACCATCCAAATATGAGCAACAGGAGAAACAAGTTCAATATGTCCCATTCTATGTCGTCTTACTTTTGAAGAAGTTACTTCAACTCCACATTTCTCACATACAACACCTTTGTATCTCATTTTTTTATATTTACCACAAAGACATTCATAATCTTTTACTGGTCCAAATATTTTTGCACAAAATAAACCGTCTCTTTCAGGTTTTAGTGTTCTATAGTTAATAGTTTCAGGTTTTTTTACTTCCCCACAAGACCAAGAAAGTATTTTTTCAGGACTTGCTAATTTTAGTTGAAAAGCAGAAAAATCTTGTGGTCTTTCTAACTCTTTAATATCAATTGGTGATAACAGTTTTTCATTATTGCTCATCGTTTTCTACCTCTTCATAAATCTCTACATCTAAAGCTAAAGCTTTTAACTCTTTTGTTAAAACAAAGAATGTTTCAGGAACACCAGATTGTGGAACATTTTCACCATTTGCAATAGCTCTATATGCTTTTGTTCTACCTTCAACATCATCAGATTTTGTTGTAAGCATCTCTTTTAGTACATTTGTTGCACCATAAGCTTCCAATGCCCAAACCTCCATCTCTCCGAATCTTTGTCCTCCAAATAGTGCTTTACCACCAACTGGCTGTTGAGTTACAAGTGAATATGGTCCTGTACTTCTTGCATGAACTTTTTCATCAACTAAGTGGTGAAGTTTTAGCATATACATATAACCAACATTTACTCTTTCTTTCATTCTTTCACCAGTTTTTCCATCATATAAAACTGATTTTCCATCATTATCAATTTTTGCCATTTCAAATAGTTTTTCAAAGTCATAGGCTTCAACACCATCAAAGATTTGTGTAGCGAACTTAACACCTTTTGACCAATCTCTAGCATAATCAAGAAGTTCATCATCAGTTAATTTTTCTACAAAAGCTTTTGCATTCATAAGTTTTGCAACACCTGCAACTTCGATCATTTTTGTTCTTAATTCAGATACGAAATCAGCTTTTTTAGATTCATATATTTTTTGAATTTGCTTACCTAATCTTCTACCAACTAATCCTAAGTGAACTTCCATAATTTGACCAATATTCATCCTTGAAGGAACCCCAAGTGGATTTAAAATAACATCAACAGTAGTTCCATCTTCTAAATATGGCATATCAACTCTTGGAACGATATTTGAAACAATACCTTTATTTCCATGTCGTCCTGCCATTTTATCCCCAACTTTGATTTTTCTCTTAGTTGCAATATATACTTTTACTTGTTTTATAACACCTGAAGGTAAAATATCATCATGCTCTAAAATATCTATTTTCTCTTCGTGTTCTTTTCTTAATTCAGCTTTTTGTTTTATAAAGTGTTCTTTTATATCATTGTATGTTTTTTCAATATCTTTTGAAAAAGATGATACAATTTTTTTCATAGCAAATCTATTTACGTTTACTAATACTTCAAGAGGAATAGTTTTACCTTCTTTATAAACAATATTTTCATGTTCTAACTCTTTTGACAATTTTGCTTTTGATAAAAGATTGTTTATTTTTAAAGCCTCTTCTCTATCAAGCATTAAAAGTTTGTCAAGATGTTTTTGATTTAATTCATTTTTTTCAGCTTCAATTTCAGCTTTTGCTCTTTCACACTTTTCATAACCTTTTTTAGTAAAAACTTTTACATCAACAACTGTTCCCTCCATTGATGTTGGACAATATAATGATTTATTTATAACATGTCCAGCTTTATCACCAAATATTGCTCTTAAAAGCCTCTCTTCAGGAGTTGGTTTTATCTCCCCTTTTGGAGTTACTTTTCCAACTAAGATCATTCCTGGAGTTACATAAGTTCCAACTTTAATAATTCCAGAACTATCTAAGTGAACTATTGATTCTTCTTTAACTCCTGGTAAATCTCTAGTAATTTCTTCATTACCATGCTTTAACTCTCTACAATCAATCTCTTTTTCGTAAATATGCACAGAAGTGAAAGCATCTTTTTTAATCAATCTCTCACTTAAAATAATAGCATCTTCATAGTTATATCCATTCCATGGCATAAATGCAACCATAGCATTAATACCAACAGCTAATTCACCTTTATCCATAGAAGGTCCATCAGCAATTACTTGACCCTTTTCAATAACATCACCATCTTTTATAGCAACTCTTTGCCCAAAAGATGTATTATTATTTGTTTTAACATTTTTATTTACTTCATAATGGTCAATAAATGCACCATTTTCATCTTCCCCACTGATATAAATATTTTTAGAATCAGCTTTTTCTACAACTCCACCTCTTTGGGCTTTTATTGCTTCCCAAGCATCTCTAGCAACAGTTTTTTCAAGTCCTGTTCCAACTATTGGAGCAGTTGGTTTTATCAATGGAACAGCTTGTCTCATCATATTTGAACCCATTAATGCTCTATTAGCATCGTTGTGTTCTAAGAATGGAATAAGTGAAGCAGCAACTCCCATAACCATTTGTGAAGAGATATCTATTAAATCAACTTTATTTCTCTCCATTAAAATAATTTCACCATTTAATCTAACTTCAATTAGAGGTTCAACTATTTTTCCATTTTCATCAACTTTAGTTGATCCTGGTGCTATTACAAGCCCCTCTTCTTGTGTTGCTGTATAATAAGTAATTTCATTTGTTACAATACCATCTACAACTTTTTTATAAGGAGACTCTATAAATCCTAAATCATTTACTTTTGAATAAGTTGATAAAGTATTAATAAGTCCAATATTTTGCCCTTCTGGAGTTTCAACAGGACATATTCTTCCGTAGTGAGTTGGGTGAACATCTCTTACTTCAAATCCAGCTCTTTCTTTTACTAATCCACCTTCACCAAGGGCAGAAAGTCTTCTTTTATGCGTAACTTCTGATAATGGATTTGTTTGGTCCATAAATTGAGATAATTGCCCAGAAGTAAAGAACTCTGTAATCGTAGATGTAATCATTTTTGAATTGATTAAATCATGTGGCATAATATCTTCTAAAGTTCCAGATAGAGTTGTCATCTTATCTCTAATAGTTTTTTGCATTTTAATTAATCCAGCATGCAATTCATTTGCTAATAATTCACCAATAGCTCTGATTCTTCTATTTCCTAAGTGATCTCTATCATCAATATGTCCGTGTCCAGCTTTAACTTTTACTAGATATTGAACAGTTTTAATAACATCTTCGTAAGTTAGAGTTGTTACATATTCTGGAACATTTACTCCTAACTTATGATTCATTTTCATTCTTCCAACTTTTGTTAAATCATATCTTTCTGGATCAAAGAATAATTTTTTTATGAAATCTTTTGCAGCTTCTTTTGTTACAGGTTCACCTGGTCTCATAACTTTATATATTCTAATAGCAGCTAAATCATTTTCATCATCGATTTGCTCAGTTTGTTTTAAAAGTTTTAACGATTCACCATCAGCTTTAAATGCATTAATAATAGAAGCATCTGCACTTGAAGATAAATCATTTGCAATATCAAAAGATTCAAATCCTAAATCCAAAAGTTTTTTAAGTTTCAGCTCATCAAGATTTGTTAATGTATCAAATAATACTTCTCCTGATTCTGGATCATAAATTGTATTTGCAGTATATCTATCCATTAATAATTCTAGTGGATATTCAATAAGTTTTAGACCACCTTCTATTAGAGCTTTAGCTTTTCTTACAGTCAATCTCTTTCCAGCACCAATTACTAGATTCCCTTTATCATCTTTAATATCATGCTCAATTCTTCCCATAAAATCATCAGGATTGAACTCTGTTAAAAATTTATTATTTTTAATCTTAATATTTACAATAGGATAGAACATTTTTACAATATCTTCTTTTGAGTAACCCAATGCTCTAAAAAGAATTGTAATTGGAACTTTTCTTCTTTTATTAATTCTTACGTATAATATGTCTTTTGCATCATATTCAAAATATAACCAAGAACCACGATCAGGGATTATTTGTCCTGTATAAAGAAGTTTGTTATCTGTTGTATTTGACTCATCTTCTTTGAAAATAACGCCTGGAGATCTATGTAACTGATTAACAACAACCCTTTCTACACCATTTACAATAAATGATGTTCTGTCTGTCATTAAAGGTATTTCTCTAATATATAAAGATTGTTCTTTTATATCTTTAACACCAATTTTTTCACCAGTCTTTTCATCTAGATCCCATAAAGTTAATCTAATATTTATTTTTAAAGGTATTGAATAAGTCAGTCCTCTAACCATTGACTCTCTAACATCATATTTAGGTTTTCCTACTTCACTACCTAAATAATCTAAAGTTAGCCTATTTTGTGCATCATGTATAGGGAATATTGTTTTAAATACTTTTTCTATACCAGCTGTTGATCTATCTTTTTGACCTATCATCAAAAAAGTATCATACGAAGTTTGTTGTAACTGTAATAAGTTTGGAATTTCAATTTTTTGTGGGTTTTTTGCGAAATCTATTCTGAGTCTATTACCAGATTTTAAAGAGTTTAACATTTGACACCTTGTTATAAAATTTGGTTGAATTGCTTTTATTAGTATAAAGCACAAAAGCATCCATAAAGGATAAGGTTAAAATTTCAAAAAACTTTAACCTTAGCCTTCAAAGATGCTAAACTATATATAGGGAAAGCCCTATATACCGTTAAGTAAAGCTAAATTATTTAACTTCTACTTTAGCTCCAGCTGCTTCTAACTGTGCTTTAATTGCATCAGCATCAGCTTTAGAGATTCCTTCTTTAATTGTAGAAGGAGTTTGCTCAGCTGCATCTTTAGCTTCTTTTAATCCTAAACCAGTAATTGCTCTGATTTCTTTAATTACATTAATTTTTTTATCTCCTGAATCAATGATGATAACATCAAATTCAGTTTTTTCTTCTGCAGCTTCAACAGCAGCAACCGCTCCACCAGCAACTGCAACAGGTTGTGCAGATACACCAAATTTTTCTTCAAATTCTTTTACTAACTCTGATAATTCTAATACAGATAAACCAGAAATAAATTCTAAAACGTCTTCTTTAGAAATTGCCATTTTCTATCCTTTTTAATTTTTTATTATATATTAGCTTAAATACTTAAGCAGCCTCTTCTTCTTTTTTTCTTCTAAGAGCATCAAGACCAATAGTAAAGTTTCTAACTGGTCCCATCCATACAGATGCAAGCATTCCAAGAAGTTCTTCTCTTGATGGTAATTTAGCAAATGCATTAACTCTAGCAACATCTGCAATCTGACCTTCAATAATCCCTGATTTAATAACAAATTTGTCTTTAGAAGCCGTTGCAAATTTATCAGCAACTTTACAAGCTGAAATTTGATCTTCTGACCATAAATAAATATTTGTTCCACATAAATCAATTTCACCTAGTTCAGCAGCTTCAACAGCTTTTACAACTAAAGTATTTTTAATAACTTGAACTTTTGTATTATTAGCTTTTGCTTCTTTTCTTAAAGATTCTAACTCTTTATGAGTAAGTCCTTTATAATCACAAACTACAACAGCTAAAGAGTTCTTAAACTCAGCTGATAAATAATTTATAATTTCTAGTTTTTCTTGTCTTGTCATTATTATTTTCCTCCTTTCAAAACATCATCTTAGGCGGGAATTATAAAAAAACGAGGTTGTTTTTTTACCAGCTGTCTTCAGTTTTATATCAGTGCTTTGAATAACACTCAAAAATATTGAATTAGTTCAATATTTTTGAATATTAAAAAAGACAAGGGAACCCCTTATCTTATTTCTAATAATTCCATATTATCTAAAACAATTGATGGACTCATAGTTAAACTAATCGCCGCATTAGTAATATATCTTCCTTTTGCAGTTGAAGGTTTAGCTTTATTAATAGCTGAGATAAATGCTTCTGCATTTTCTTTAATAGCTTCAGAAGTAAATGAAATTTTTCCAATAGCAGCTTGCATATTACCTTTTTTATCAACTCTATATGTTACTTGTCCACCTTTAGCATCATTAACTGCTTTTGTAACGTCCATAGTAACTGTTCCTGTTTTAGGGTTCGGCATTAAACCTTTTGGTCCTAAAATTCTTCCAACTTTACCAACAATTCCCATACAATCAGGAGTTGCAATTAAAACATCAAAATTAATATTTCCAGCTTGGATTGCTTCAGCTAAATCATCATTTCCAACAACATCAGCACCAGCTGCTTTTGCTTCATCAAGTTTTACACCTTTTGCAAACACTGCAACTCTAACAGTTTTTCCTGTACCATTTGGAAGGACAACTGCCCCTCTAATCATTTGATCTGCATGTCTTGGATCCACATTTAAATTAAGAGCAATTTCAACACTTTCATCAAATTTAGCTGATTTTAGCTCTTTTATAGTTGTACAAGCTTCAGCTAAAGAATACTTTCTATCTTCAACTTTTGATTGTAACGCTTTATATCTTTTTGAAACTTTTGCCATTTTGTTCTCCGCAATATTTATTTTTTTGCTTCCACTATTTAAAAGACTAGTGGTTAGACTTTATTCAAAACAGAATATTATAATTCTGTATCAATTCCTATAGATCTAGCTGAACCAGCAACAATTTTAGCCGCCACTTCTCTATCATCTGTATTTAAATCTTTGATTTTCATATCAACGATTTCCATGATTTGTTCTTTAGATAGTTTTCCAACTTTATTTTTAAGCGGATTATCACTACCTTTTTTAATTCCAGAAACTTTTTTAATAAGTTCAGTCATAGGTGGTTGTTTTACTTCAAATGTAAAACTTTTATCTGCATAAATTGTAATAACTACTGGTAATCTATATCCAGCTTTATCTTTTGTTTTTTCATTGAATGCTTTACAGAATTCCATGATATTAACACCTCTTTGTCCAAGAGCTGGTCCAACTGGAGGAGATGGATTTGCTGCACCTGCAGGTATTTGTAATTTTAAATAACCTTGAATTTTCTTAGCCATGCTATTCCTTTAAAAAATTTTAATGATTAGACATTAGGCAAAAAAACTATGAAGAAGCTAGTTTCTTTGCCTAATGCCTAAATTAAACTATATATTTAAACTATTCTTTCTACTTGAGTATATGATATTTCAACTGGTGTATTTCTTCCAAAAATAGAAACATTTAATTTCAATACACCAGAAACCATATCAAAATCTTCTACAATTCCATTAAAATTAGAAAATGGTCCTTCATTTATTCTTACCATTTCACCTTCATCAAAAGATATTTTTGGTTTTGCTGCTGCTTTATTCTTAGCTTTTTCTAAGATAAGATTAATATCTTTTTCACTCAAAGCTGTTGGCTTTTTCGATTCACCAATAAATCTTCCAACTTTTGGCATTGATTGAATTCTATGCCATAAAGCAGTATCTAAATCAATTTTAGCAAAGGCATAAGCTGGGTATAGAGGTCTTTCAACTATAGTCTTTTTACCTTTTTTTACTTCAATTAAATCTTCAGTAGGAACCAAAACTTCAGCAATTTTATCATCTGCCATCTCATCAGCTAATTTAACTAATGCCTTTTTAACAGACAATTCACTTCCCGAATAAGTTTGTATTGCATACCATTTATGAGCCATAAATATTTCCTTAATTGATTATTGAAGATAGACTAATTGACATAATTCCATCAATTATAGCTAAAAATATTGTTATAACAGTCACAACAATAAATACAGACAAGTATGCAGTTCTTATTTGTTCTTTAATAGGAAAGATAACTTTAGACAACTCTGATTTTACATTGTTAAAATAACTACTAACTTTACTCACTATCTTCTCCGATTTTGCAATTTAATCTTTAAATTCTATAAAAAGAACTTACAAAGAACTCTTTAAAGAATTTAAGTGGCAGGCCAGGAGGGACTCGAACCCCCATCACTCGGATTTGGAATCCGATGCTCTACCATTGGAGCTACTGACCTAAAAAACTTTAAGTCTGCATAAGCAGACTTAGAGTCTATCAAGATTTTAACTTTACTTCTTTATGAGTAGTATGTTTTTTCAATCTTGGACAATATTTTCTAACCTCAAACTTTTCAGTATGAGTTTTTGGATTTTTCCAAGTAGTGTAGTTAATATCTCCACTTTCTTGACATTTTAATCCAATTTTAATTCTTACTGCATTTGCCATCAATAATCCTTATTTAATTATTTCTGAAACAACTCCAGCACCTACAGTTCTTCCACCTTCTCTAATAGCGAATTTTGTTCCTTTATCTAAAGCGATTGGAGCAACTAATTCTACTGTCATCTCTACGTTATCACCTGGCATAACCATTTCAGTACCTTCAGCTAAAGTACAAGAACCTGTTACGTCTGTTGTTCTAACATAGAATTGTGGTCTATATCCACTAAAGAATGGAGTATGTCTTCCACCTTCTTCTTTTGATAAAATATACACTTCACATTTGAAAGTTGTATGTGGAGTAATTGTTCCTGGCTTAATAAGAACTTGTCCTCTTTCAACCTCTTCTTTTTTGATACCTCTTAAAAGAATTCCGCAGTTATCTCCAGCTTGACCTTGATCCATTTCTTTTCTGAACATTTCAACACCAGTAACTGTTGTTTTTCTTGTATCAGAGAAACCAACGATTTCAATTTCTTCACCAACTTTAATTGTACCTTGCTCTATTCTTCCAGTAACAACTGTTCCTCTTCCTGAAATAGAGAAAACATCTTCAACTGGCATTAAGAATGATTTTTCAGTATCTCTTTCTGGAGTTGGGATGTATTCATCAACTGCATTCATTAATGCAACGATTTTTTCTCCCCATGGACCAACAGAACCTTTTTTAGCTTCTTCTAAAGCTTGGAATGCAGAACCAGCAATAATTGGTGTGTCATCACCTGGGAAATCATAAGTAGATAATAACTCTCTAATTTCCATTTCAACTAATTCTAACATCTCATCTTTGTCAGAAGGATCTAATTGATCTTCTTTATTTAAGAATACAACGATATATGGAACACCTACTTGTTTAGATAATAGGATATGCTCTCTTGTTTGAGCCATTGGACCATCAGTTGAAGCAATAACCAAGATAGCTCCATCCATTTGAGCAGCACCAGTAATCATGTTTTTAACATAATCGGCGTGACCTGGACAATCTACGTGTGCATAGTGTCTTTTTTCTGTTTCATACTCAATATGAGAAGTAGCAATAGTAATTCCTCTTTCTCTTTCTTCTGGAGCGTTATCGATTTGATCATAATCTTTCATCTCTCCACCATATTTAACTGCCAATACTGCAGAAATAGCAGCAGTTGTAGTAGTTTTACCGTGGTCAACGTGACCAATTGTACCGATATTTACGTGTGGCTTATTTCTTGAAAACTTTTCTTTTGCCATAGGAATTTCCCCTTCTAAATTTATTTTACTTAATTTGCCCTCTGAGTAGATAAGCCAGCAGGCTTCTCTATTCAGAGGGGGATTTGTTTTACACAAATTGAATGTGTATTATATTGACTAAATACTAAAAACTAAATTAATGGGATATAAAAAATTAGAGTTATAAAAAAATTTGCGTTTATAACTCAGCTCCCAGTAATCAATAAATAATGGAGCGGGAGACGAGACTCGAACTCGCGACAGTCTGCTTGGAAGGCAGAAGCTCTAGCCAACTGAGCTACTCCCGCAACATTGCGTGGTGGTGAGAGAAGGATTTGAACCTTCGAAGCCGTAGGCGGCGGATTTACAGTCCGCAGGATTTGACCACTCTCCAACCTCACCGTTGAAAAATTATTGTTCTGGTCAAGCGCTGTTTCTTAAACTTACGCGAGACAAAATGGAGCTGGTGAAGGGAGTCGAACCCCCGACCTGCTGATTACAAATCAGCTGCTCTAGCCAACTGAGCTACACCAGCATCCATAAAATGGTGGTTCGAGACAGAATCGAACTGTCGACACAAGGATTTTCAATCCTTTGCTCTACCGACTGAGCTATCGAACCACTGTAAATTGGAGTGAGATTATACATCTTACAATATTAATATTAACTTAAATTTGTAACATATTTTTTGAATTCTTCTCCTCTATGTGCATAAGATTTAAATTGATCTAAAGAAGCTGCTGCTGGAGATAAGAATCCAATACTACTTTCTTTCATATTTAAATCTATTAATTTTACTGCTTGTTCTAAAAAATCACATTTATTAACTTTTATATTAAATACATTACAAAAATCAACTATCTTTTGTGAATTTGAACCAATAGAATAAACTTCTATATCTAAATTTTTTATATTTTCAAAAAGTGGTTCAAGATTTGCACCCTTATCATCTCCACCTAATATTATATGTATGTTACTATTTTTATATGGCACTAATGCATTTATAGTTGCATCAACATTTGTAGCTTTGCTATCATCAATCCACAATCTATTTTTACTATCTTTAAACTCTTCTACTTTATGTTTATCAATTTTAAATTGATTTATTAATTCATAATTTATATCATCAAATAAAATCTTTCTAACACTCATAGATAATAGAGCATCAAGTAGAAATGGTTCTTTAAAATTTAACTCATCTTTTTTAAATCCAAAATGTTTACAGATATTATCACTATTACTATATGTAATTACACAAGCATTTGTTTTTATATTTTTAAATTCATCTGGAATAATCGCAATATCATTTTCATTCATAAACTTAAGAGGTTTTAATTTTGCTTTTTTATATTCATCAAAACTACCATGCCAAGTTATGTGATCTTCTGTTATTGGAAGTAAAATATAAATATTAGGCTTAGCTTTGTTTGTATAATGTAGAGTGAATGATGAAGTTTCTAAAATCCATATTTTTTTACTATTATCAAGCCCACTCAAAGGAACTCCAATATTCCCACCATAAACAGAATCATATTTTTCTAAAAGATGTTGAGTCATTTGTGTTGTAGTTGTTTTTCCATTTGTACCACTAATCCAAATAGAAAAAGGCATATCATTATAAAATAAGTCATAATCACTCAATAAGTTTTTTGAAGCAAGAACAAGTTCATTATATGGAGGTATTCCAGGACTTACAACTGTAACTTCATTAGAATTTTTATCAAATATTTCTAAATCAACATCATCAAAAAGCTTTGCATTTGGAAATCTTTTTTTTAATGCACTTGCAGTTTTGCCTTTTCCTAAAATTCTTATATTATCCAAAGTATCCCTTTTCTATCTTAATTTTAAACTCAACAGTGCTACTAAATTTGCCATAAATGATATTATCCAAAAACGTACTATTATTTTATTTTCTTTCCAACCTTTTTGCTCAAAATGATGATGAATTGGAGCCATTAAAAATACTCTTTTTTGTCTTAGTTTATACGAACCAACTTGAAGCATAACTGAAACTGTTTCTAAAACAAATATAAATCCAATAGCAATTAACAATATTTCTGATTTTGAAACAATCCCTAAATATCCCATAAATGCTCCCAATGGTAAAGAACCACTATCTCCCATAAAAACTTCTGCTGGGTAGGCATTAAACCATAAAAATCCTATCAAAGCACCACAAATTGCAGCTCCCATAACTGCCAATTCTCCAACAATAGCAATATTTGGTAATAACAAGTAATTAGCAAAAACTGCATGTCCTACAACATAAACTAAAATAGATAAAGTTGTGAAAGCAAGTATTGAAGGAACTGTTGCTAGTCCATCAAGTCCATCTGTGAGATTTACTGCATTTGAAGAACCAACAATTACAAACATCCAAAAAATTATTGCAAAAACTCCCATTTCAAAAAGTGGGAATTTGTAAAATGGAGTATATAAATCTGTTGTATGACCAAAATAGTATAAAATTCCTACAACTACTAAAGCACTTATAAATTGTAATAAAAGTTTCATTCTAGCACTTAACCCTGCACTATTTTTTGCTTTTAAAATTTTTGATAAATCATCTTGTATCCCAATAAGAGAAAAAAGCCCTAAAGTCAATAATCCACCAACAACATAAAAGTTATTTAATTTTGCAGTTAAAACAGTAGCTATTAAAGTTGAGAATATAAATACAATTCCACCCATTGTTGGTGTTCCAGCTTTTATTTGATGGGCTTCAGGTGCTAATTCATAAATTGGTTGAGAAGCTTTTCTTGCTCTTGCCCATCTTATAAACTTTGGCATTAAATACATAGTTAAAACAAAAGCTATAAAAAAGCTAATTCCTGCACGAACAGATATATACTGTAAGATATTGATTTCTAAATGTCGATAGAGCCAGTAAAACAAAATTAAACCTTGATTTTGATATAATAGGTCATAATTATATTATATTATACTTTTTAAAAGGTTTAAACAAATGAGCAAAACACTATTAATTATAACAGATGGAATTGGACATAATAGTTCAAAAAACTACAATGCTTTTTGTAGTGCAAAAAAACCAACTTATGATTATTTATTTGAAAATGTACCTTACTCATTAATCCATACTTATGGAGAATATGTAGGACTTCCAGATATGCAAATGGGAAATAGCGAAGTTGGACATATGACTATTGGAAGTGGAAGAGTTTTATATCAAGATTTAGTAAAAATTCATCTTGCTATAAAAAATAATACTCTAAAAGATAATGAAGTTTTAAAAAACACTATTTCAAAATCAAATAACATCCATTTAATTGGACTTTTAAGTGATGGTGGAGTTCATTCGCATATTGACCACATTATTGCTTTGGCAAAACTATCTAAAAATCAGGATAAAAAAGTATTTATTCATATCATAACAGACGGTAGAGATGTTGCTCCAGACTCAGCAAAAAAATATTTAAATAAAATTTTAGAAATTTGTGATGAAGATATAAAAATTGCAACAATATCTGGAAGATACTATACTATGGATAGAGACAATCGATGGGATAGAGTTCAAAAAGCTTATGTTGCGATGACTTATGCTATACCAAAAACTCAAAATGATTGTTTGACATACGTGAAAAACTCTTATGAAAATAAAATATTTGATGAGTTTCTTGATCCAGTTGCTTTTGAATGTTATGATGGAATAAAAGAAAATGATGGGATAATATTTTGCAACTTTAGAAGTGATAGAATGAGAGAAATTTCTAGTGCTTTTGCAAAAAGTGACTTCAATGAGTTTGAAACTTTTAAAGGTTCTTTAAATTTAGCTTCAATGACACAATATGATAAAAATGTGTTTATTCCAGTTTTATTTACTAAAGACAATCCAAAGAATACTTTAGCTGAAGTTATATCAAATGCTGGACTTTCTCAACTTCATACTGCTGAAACTGAAAAATATGCCCATGTTACATTTTTCTTTAATGGCGGAGTAGAAGAACCTGTTTTAAATGAAACAAGAGTTTTAATACCATCTCCAGATGTTGCAACTTATGATTTAAAACCTGAAATGTCAGCACCACAAGTTGGAGAAGCTGTAAGAACTGCTATGAAAAATCATACTGATTTTATAGTTGTAAATTTTGCAAATGGAGATATGGTAGGACATACAGGTGTTTTTGAAGCAGCAGTTAAAGCTGTTGAAGCAGTAGATAAAGAACTAGGTCTTATAGTAGATATCGCAAAAAAAGAAGATTATAACATCATCCTAACATCTGACCATGGAAATTGTGAAATGATGAGAGATGATGATGGGAATATTTTAACAAATCATACAGTTGGAGATGTTTACTGTTTTGTTATGGCAAAAGATGTAACAAAAGTAAAAGAAGGTAGCTTAAATAATATAGCTCCAACAGTTTTAAAACTTATGAATTTAGAAATACCAAAAGAGATGGATGAACCACTAATCTAATGATAAACATAAAAAAACTAAAAATAAGTGCAAATGATAAAGAGTTAGTAGATATAAGTTTTAAAATATCTACTTCTACTGCACTTATTGGAGAGAGTGGAAGTGGAAAATCTTTGACTTTAAAAGCTCTACTAAATCTACTTCCAAACTCTTTAAAGTATCAAAATGAGATAGATTGTAGTTTTGAACTTAACTACAATACAATAGGATTTATCCCACAAAATCCTTTTACTTCTCTTTCACAAATGACAAAAATCAAAAATCAGATTTTTTGTAGTGACGAAAAAAAAGAGGAAGTTTTTAAACTGTTAAATCTATCTTTGGATATATTAAATAAATATCCATCTCAAATTAGTGGTGGTCAAATACAAAGAGTTGTTATTGCAATTGCACTTAGTCGTGATATAAAACTTCTTTTACTTGATGAACCAACAACTGCATTGGATTTAGAAAATAAAACAAATATTATAAATATTATTCAAGATTTACAAAAACAACTTGATTTAAAAATACTATTTGTAACTCACGATATTGACTCGATAAAAGATATTTGTAATGATATTGTGATTTTAAAAAAAGGTAAAATTATAGAGTTTGGAAAAACTATTGAAGTTTTAGAAAACCCAACAAATGACTATACAAAAGAGCTTATAAACTCAACTTTTAAAAACAAAGAATTTAGGAAATAAAGATGTTAAAATTTTTAACAAAAGCAATTTTTTTCATTTCAATTATTGTAGGGGCTGTTATTGTAGTCTTACTATATGATTTATATGAAGAGATAAAAGATGATATTGATAGTGTAGTAAACTACGAACCAAAACAAAGTACACAATTTTTTGATAAAAATGGAAGACTATTAGCAAATACTTTCAAAGATGAAAATAGAGAGTATGTAAACTATGATGACATTCCTGCTCGTGTTATAGAAGGTCTTGTTGCCATAGAAGATACACAATTTTTTGAACACTTTGGTATAAATCCAGATGCAATAAGTAGAGCAGTTATTAAAAATATTCAATCTGGTGGATATAGCGAAGGAGCAAGTACTCTAACTCAACAATTAATCAAAGTTTTAGTTTTGACTAGAGAAAAAAAGCTTATGAGAAAAGTAAAAGAAGCTTTACTTGCTATAAGACTTGAAACTCTTTTAACAAAAGAAGAAATTTTAGAAAGATACTTAAATCATGTATATTTTGGTCATGGATATTATGGTATAAAAACTGCTGCAAAAGGGTATTTCAAAAAAGATTTATATGAACTTACTTTAAAAGAGATTGCTATTTTAGTTGGGCTTCCAAGAGCTCCTAGTTTTTATGACCCAACAAAAAATCTTCAAGTTTCATTAACAAGAGCAAACCAAGTAGTGACAAGAATGAATAGTTTAGGTTGGATAAGCAATGAACAATTTGAAGAATCAATCAATGAAATTCCAACAATTTATAATCAAACTTTAACTCAAAACATAGCTCCATGGGCTGTTGATTATGCAGTAAGCGAGTTGATAAATGATATTCCAGATATTTTGTATGGTGGATACAAAGTTTATTTAACAATAGACTTACAAACTCAAGAAATAGCACAAGAAGCTTTGAAAAAGTCTTATGATGAAGCTATGAAAAGAGATGAAAATATAAGAGCAAATTCAAAAAATCCTGACAATGATGCTTTTACAAAAGAGTTGAATGGAGCTATGATAACTTTGGAAAGTGGTACTGGTAAAATATTGGCTATGGTTGGTGGGATTGATTACTCTCAATCGGTATTTAATAGAGCATTTCAGTCAAAAAGACAAGCTGGAAGTGCTATCAAACCATTTTTATATCAAACGGCATTAAATGAAGGATACAATCCAGCTTCGCAACTATTTGATATCTCAAGAACTTATACTTTTACAGTTGGTGGTGTTCAGAAAAAATGGCAACCAAAAAACTATGGTGGAAATTTTCAAGGAATTGTAAGTTTTAGAGACTCTTTAGTTCAATCAAGAAATTTATCAACTTTAAACTTAGTTACTGATGTTGGAATTGATATTACAACAAATGATTTACAAAGATATGGATTTAAAGATATTGTAAACAATCTTTCTATTACTCTTGGTTCTATGAGTGTATCTTTGGTTGAGTTTAGCCAAGCTTATACTATTTTTTCAAATAATGGAGTTAAAGTAAAACCATATATTGTAGAACAAATTTCAAATAAAGATGGAAAAAGTGTAACTTTTGAACCTATAAAAACTGAACTAAACTCTCATGAACAATCATACTTAATAACTTCTATTTTAAAAGATGTAGTTACAAAAGGTACAGGAAGAAGAGCAGCAGTTGATGGAATAGAACTTGCAGGAAAAACTGGAACAACAAATGACAATATTGATGCTTGGTTTTGTGGCTACTCACCATCTATTCAAACAATAGTTTGGTATGGAAATGACAATAATAAACCTATGAGAAGAAGTGAAACTGGAAGTACACTAGCAGCTCCAGCATTTTCATATTTCTTCAAAAAATATCTTGAGCTTTATCCAGAAATACCAAGAACATTTACAAAGCCTGAAAATGTATATTTAGGAAATTTTAATGGGAAAGATGAGTATTATACAGATTTATCTCCATTACCAGATATTGATTCACAAATCATAATAGAACAATCAAATTCAAATGAAGAGGTTTTGGAATTTTAAATCTTTTTTAATACTTAAAATAAAGGTATGGTAGGTTCCTTGAAAAAAACCTACCATAAAAAAGGAAAGTTTCCGACAGATTGTCGGAAATGAAAATAAAATGGCGTTTAATCTACTTCCCAAATGTCGCCAATACTTGGGAATGAATATTTTTTAGAATTTTAGATTCATAGCAATATTATATCTTCTCCCATCAAGCGTGATTCCATAATCTGCATTTGTAATTTGTTTATTTGCAACATTATAAACACCAGCTTTAAAACTTAAATCTTTTGTAGCTTTATAAACAACCCCTAAATCTGATGTATGATATGCTGGAGTTTCAGATTGTACATCCGTACTATGATCAAAACTTAAATAATCTGTAGATTTTCCTCTGTAATTAAATTGTCCCCATAGGTTCCATTTTGAAGTTGGTTGATAATCTAAAGTAAGATTAAACATATGTTTTGGAGTTTTATTTAAAGTTTTTCCTGAAAGATCTATTTCTTGAGGAGTACCTTTATTAAATACTCCATCTTTAACTTCAGATGTTGTATAAGTATAACTAATTCCTGATTGTAAGTTTTCTAATATATCATAGCTTGTTGCTAACTCTATACCTTTCATTTGTGCATCTGCGACATTCTCGTATTTATTTATAAAGTTTCTATTTGCACCGTTATATGTACAATTTGCAGCTCCTGTGCAAATTCTATTTGGTACAATTTTATTTTTATAATCTGTTTGGAATAAAACAGCACTACTAGTTAATCCTAAATTTTTATCTTCATAGTGAAGTCCAACCTCGTAGTTTACACTTTCTTCAGGATTTAAATTAGAATTTCCAAGCCATGCTCCCTGTCCATAATTGTTGAACCAACCATCAGTAGCAGCTGAAACCGTAGGTTGAGAGTATCCAGTTGTAACTCCACCTTTTAATGTCCAATTATCAGTTAAGTGATAAACCCCATAAAGTCTTGGTGATAAATGTCCACCAAATAATTCATCATCATTGTATCTAAGTCCCGTTGTAACTAATAAATCATCAAGTACACTCCACTCTCCTTCAGCAAAAATAGCTCCTAGCCATCTATCTACTTTTTTTGTTAAAGGTTGAGATGGATCTTTAAACTCTTCAGTTTTATATTGTCCACCAAAAGTTAAAATATGCTCACCTAAAGCATAAGTTGATTGATGATTTAAAACATTATTTGTTTCAATCACATCAAGATTAGATGTTGTTCCTTCTTTTTTTGTCTCTTCAGCTTGATAGTATGTACTCATTGTAAGATTTCCATATCTTCCATCATGAGTAAGAGTGTATATATCTTTTGTATAAGGAGTTGTATTTGAAATTGTTTCAGCAACACCTTCTGCTAATATTGTTTTTTTCTCTGAATATTTATATTCTGCACTTATATCATTTTCATCATTTGGTGTAAGTATAAGTTTTCCACCAACTCCCTTAGCCTCAGTACCATTTACAACTGATGTTGCATTAGGATTTGTAGCAGTTGGATTTGGTCTAACTCCACCACCATCTTTTTTAGTATGTGAAGCATTTAGTTGTAAAGCTAAAAGATTGTCTATTAAAGGTCCTTGAGCAAATACATTTGTAGCTAATTTATTATCACCTATTTTATTACTTGAATCTGGAGTTAGATATTCAACATTAAAACTTCCAGTCCACTCTTTTGTAGCTTTTTTTGTGATGATGTTTATAACTCCACCTAGGGCATTTCCACCATAAAGTGAAGAAGCTGGACCTCTAACTATCTCTATTCTTTCAATCATAGAAATTGGTGGTAACATATTATTTAAACCATTAGCTTGTCCCGCAGTTCCTGCAGCTCTTCCGAAATTTCTTCCATTTGTTAGTGGTTTTCCATCTACTAAGTATAGTGTTTCTGTTACTGCCATACCAC
This sequence comes from Aliarcobacter vitoriensis, assembly GCF_003316695.1. GTDB lineage: Bacteria > Campylobacterota > Campylobacteria > Campylobacterales > Arcobacteraceae > Aliarcobacter > Aliarcobacter vitoriensis. The sequence goes on along the minus strand of NZ_PDKB01000003.1, from coordinate 73,286 downwards.
GAATAGAAATTCCTTCTGATTCACCACCAGAACCATATTCATTATTAACATATACACCTGGTACATTTTTGATAGCATCTACTACGCTTGTGTATGATTTTTCATTGAGTTTTTCAGCAGTTAAAACTGTGATTGAAGCCGAAGCATCTTTTACGAGTTGTTCATGTCCTCCAGCTGTTGTAACTTTAATTTCATCTAAAGTTGTAGTCTCATTAGCACTTAATAGGTTACCCCCCCCCGCAAACGAGTAAAGCAGTTGCTACTGTCTTAGCAATTCGTATATTCATACTTGTCCTTTTTGTTGAATTTTGGATTAAAATTTCGATAAATCTTTTAGGAAAATTTATCTTTATTTTCTACATTTTAGATAATCAGTATAATAATTATAAAAAAGTAAATGAAATATTAATCATTTAAGCTTAAAAGAATATAAAAGTAATAACAATTATTAAATAAATTTGCAAATTTATATCGTTATGTAAAATTTTATATAAAGTTTATGTTACATTTTTTATACATTTCTATTAATTAAAACTTAAAATATTAATATTTAATAGTTTTAAATTGTTTTTAATATAAGATTTACTTGTAAGAGTTCTTACACTTAACAATCATAAAAGGAGAGAGTTATGAGTGAAAAAACAAAAAAAACTGTTGGAATACATGAAGCTTATGCAAACGACCCTGTAAAAGCTGATTTGGAGATTTTTGGAAGAGAAGTTGAACCTACTACAAGAAGAGGATTTTTAAAAAAAAGTTCACTTTTAGCAATGGCTGCTGTTGTTGGTTCAAATATTCCATTTGCTAACAATATGCCTTCTGGATTAATCCCTGCACTATTAGCAAATTCAGATAAACCATTTTCTGTTGAAGGTAAGGATGGTCTTATTTACTTAAATGATAGACCAATCAATGCTGAAACACCTGCACATTTGTTGAATGATGAATTTACACCAGATAAACACTTTTTTATAAGAAATAATGGTGTTCCACCTGAACTTAATAGCATAGATTTGAAAACTTGGACTTTAGAGATAACTGGAGAGAGTTGTCAAAATCCAAAAACATTTACTATTGATGAACTAAAGAAAAAATTTAAACATTACACTTATGCTATGACTTTAGAGTGTGGTGGAAATGGAAGACATGAGTTCAATCCTCCTACAAAAGGAAACCAATGGGAAGTTGGAGCTGTTGGTTGTGGAAGATGGACTGGTGTTAGACTTAAAGATGTTTTAAAAGATTGTGGTATTAAAGAAGATGCTGTTTATATAGGATATTATGGAAAAGATACACATTTAAGTGGTGATCCTACAAAAGTGGTAATAAGTCGTGGTGTACCTATGAGTAAAGCTTTAGAAGATGAAATATTAATTGCTTGGGCTTATGAAGGAGAAGATATACCTTATCACAATGGTTATCCATTAAGATTGGCTATTGGTGGTTGGCCAGCTTCTGTTTCTGGAAAATGGCTAAGCAAAATTGTAATAAGAAACAAAATACATGATGGTGAAAAGATGATGGGGCAATCATATAGAATGCCTTGTGAACCAGTTGTTCCAGGTTCAAAAGTAGAAAATGATAATATGTGTATTATAGAATCTATGCCTGTAAAATCATTGATTACTTTTCCTAAATCGGGAATTAATCACAATATAAATGATAAATTAAAACTAAATGGTAAAGCTTGGGCTGGAGATTTAAAAGTTGATGAAATGTATGTTTCAATAGACTTTGGAATAACTTGGCAAAAAGCAAAAGTAAATAAACCCCTAAACAAAACTGCTTGGCAAACTTGGGAAACAAATGTAACATTCCCTAAAAAAGGATATTACGAAGTTTGGGCAAGAGCAACAGATAGCAAAGGTAATATGCAACCTATGATTTTACCAGGATGGAATCCTAATGGGTATTTAAATAATGCTTGTCATAGAATAGCTGTTCAAGTTGTATAAAAGGAGATTTTATGAAAACTTTTATAAAACTTACAATTTTGGCTTTGTTGATTTCACCTTTTTATCTTCAAGCAAAAGAGTTTGATAGTGAAACAGGATTGATTATAGACAAAGGGTTTGAAACAGTAAAAGCAAATTGTACCGTTTGCCATAGTGCAAAATTTATCACTTTACAAAAAGGTGATAGAGATATGTGGAAAGCTATGATAGTTTGGATGCAAAGAACTCAAGGTTTATGGGAATTTGAACCAGCTGTCGAAGATGAGATATTAACTTATCTTGAAAAAAACTATCCACCAACTGAAACATCAAGAAGACCAAATTTAAAAGCAAAAGATCTTCCAAATATAAACTAGAGTTTTCTCTAGTTTATAAATCAACCATAGCTTTAAAAGTAACTCCAACTCTTCCAATACTCTCTATATTTGTATGATTTCTTTCATTGATTCTTCCATCTTCAATATATTGATAATTTATTTTTAAGATAACTGGTGTTGTATCACCCTCTACTTTATATGTATCATAATATTCACAAAAAAGTGCTGTTTGAGTTGAAGTAATCATAGGTGGATAATCTTCTAACTCTTTTCTTACATCTATTTCAAATTTTTCTATTTCACTTTCATCTTTTGATAGTTGCATAGCACATTTTTGAACTTGATCAATATTGTCTTTATTTGGAAAACAAATTGTTGCTTTTTTTGTTTTTAAGATATTTGCCAAACTATCTTTTGGACTTCCATCATCTTTTTTTCCAATAGCTACAATCACTAAAGCAGGACTTGTAGAAATTGGAATAAAGTAAGAAAAAGGAGCAGCATTTAAAACTCCATTATCTTCAGTAACTATCCAAGCTATTGGTCTTGGAACTATACTTCCAGACATTATCTTGTATCTATTTAACTCATTTACATTTTCATAATCTAATATCATTTTTTTATCCTTTTAAATTAACTTCAAAATTTTTGTATAGTAATATGCAAAAAATAAAAAAGCAACTCCTAAACAAATAGTTATAACAGTAGTTGTAGTAATATGTGCCATAGTTCCTATAAACAAAGTTGTAGATACATTTGCTAACATAAAGACCATATCATTATACGATATTACTCTTCCAATGTATCTATTATCACAATGATTTTGTAGCATTGAATATGTATAAGACCATAAAAATGCTGTACTAAATCCTACGAAAAACAATGATATCAAAGATATATAAAAATTATCTTGAGTTAATGCCCATAAAATAATAGTTATCCCTTGAAAAGTTAGTAAATAGTGTAAATTTTCTTTTTTTATAATTTTATTTAGAATTAATGGACCTATCATAAGAGCAACTGCTCTAATGGCATTTGATAAACCAATAGCAAGTGGAACAGCAATGAGTTCTTTATACTGATTTTTTGCCAAAATTGTAATAAGTGCGTCATAAGAAGTTAATCCTACACTTGCATGTAAAAATATCAAATGCAAAATAATTTTATTATTTTTAATATATAAAAATCCATCTTTCATCAACTCAAATATCTTTTGCGTAACTTGTTTATGTTCAATATTTAATTTTATTTGAATAAATACTATTAAAGCTAAAACAAAAATACAAACATCAATTATAATCGCAGTTTTTACACCATATAAATTTACTATAAATCCACTTGTCGCCATACCAACAGCATAAGTAAAAGACCAAATAATTGAATTTATTTCATTTGCTGTTTGAAGTTTCTTACCTTCTAAAAGCTTGGCTAAAAGTGACATTTCAGTAGAGAAATACATAGAAGCTGCACTCATTCTAATAAATATAAATATCAATAAAATCCACAGATGACTTAAATCATTTATCGTTAAAAACATTATTGTCATAAGTAATTCAACAAAAAGTAGTGACAACATAAGAGGTTTTATTTTCACTCTATCAATTATTGCTCCACTTATTGGTGCAATTATTATAGCTGGTATAAAGTGCATAGCAGTTACTATTGCTATTGCTAATTCAGATGAACCTAATTCTACAATCATTGTATATATAGCAACAGTTGAGAACCAAGCTCCAAAAGATGAGATAAAATTAACTAAAGACAAATCCCTAATAATTTTATGCTCTTTTAAAAAGCTTATATAATATTTCAATTTTTTTCCTTAAAGAGATTAAAAAAGTGTTTTAATTTTAGAACTCTAAAGTTCCTTCAATGGCAAAGTTTGCTTTTGAATCAAGTTCTGCGTGAGATAAAACAGGTAAAGATAGTCCAAATTTTTCATAGATTTCTGAAATTCTTTTTCTTAAAACTGGATCTACAACCATAGCAACTTTAGAGAAACCTTTTTTCTCAACATCATCTAAGAGTTGTTTTGTTTTTGTTACAAGGTTATTTATTTCAGCAATTGAAAGCATTAACTGTGAAGCACCATGATGATCTTGAAGCTTACTTATAAACTGCTGTTCTAGTTCAGGTTTTATTGTAACTATATGTAAAATACCATCTGTATCTTTGTATTTTTGAGTAATAAGCCTATAAAGTTTTGCTCGTACATGCTCTAATAATATCTCTGGAGCTTTTGTAAACTCTGCAATATCTGCAATTGCTTCAATAATTGTTAGCATATCAACTATTGGTATTTTTTCATGAAGTAAATCTTTACAAACTTTCAATAAACTTCCATAAGATGCAACTTTCATAGCTTCTTCAACAACAATAGGAAAATCTTTTTTTATTCTATCAATAATATCAACTATATCTTGTCTAGTGATGATATCTTCTGCATGTCTTCTAATAATTTCTGATATATGCGTTGATATAATTGTTGGCGCATCAACAACTGTAAAACCTTTCATCAAAGCATCTTCTTTTAAATCTTTTGATATCCAAATTGCATCAAGATTAAAAACTGGTTCTTTTACCTTTATTCCTTCTAAAGTTTCATTTCCTAAGCCACCCATTGCAAGAAATTTATCAACTTCTATTCGCCCTTTTACAATCGGAATTCTTTTAAGATAAAATTGGTACTCATTTTGAGCTAAATTTGTATCATCAGAAATTCTTATTTGTGGTATTACAAATCCTAATTCTGCAGCTATGTTTTTTCTAATAGCTTTAATTTTATCAAGAAGTTCAGAATTCCCTTGAACAAGTTGTAAAAGTCTAACTCCAAGTTTTAACTCTAAAACTTCAAGCTTCATGACAGTTTCTATACTTTGGCTTTCATCTGGAATAGCTGCTGCCCTTTTTTTCTCTTTTAAATCACTTGGCTTTTCAATCTTTTTGGCAACTTGTGGTTTAAAAAATCTGGTTACAATATTATCATCACCTTTTTCTATCATTATGATGATATATCCCATTGCTATTAATAAAAGCCCCATCATCATCAAAATACCAGTTGGGAAACCTGGAACTAAGGCAAAAAGCATCAATCCAATACCAACTAAAATTAGAGATTTAGTATCTTTAATAAGTTGATTTACAGCCCTTGAAGCAAATCTCTCTTCATCTGTATTTGATCTTGTAATAATAATTGCAGTCGCAGTAGATAAAAGAAGTGCTGGAATTTGTGTAACAAGACCATCACCAATAGTTAAAATTGTATATATATTTGCTGCTTCACTTGCATCTAAACCATGCTGAAAAATACCAACTAACAATCCACCAATAATATTTACAATAGTAATGATAATACCAGCAATTGCATCACCTTTAACAAACTTTGAAGACCCATCCATAGCACCATAAAAGTTTGCTTCTGTTATTAAAGCTTTTCTTCTTTCTTGTGCTTCTTTGTCATCTATAAATCCAGCATTTAAATCTGCATCAATAGCCATTTGTTTACCAGGCATAGAATCTAGTGTAAATCTAGCAGTAACTTCTGCAACCCTTGTAGCACCTTTTGTAACAACCATAAAGTTTATAAGTACAAGAATAATAAATATGATTACACCAATAACCATATTTCCACCAACAACAAATTCTCCAAATGCTGTAATAATACTACTTACAGCTTCTGGTCCATTATGTCCTTCAGCCAATATGGATCTAGTTGTAGCAATACTAAGAGCTAATCTAAAAATAACTAAGATTAAAAGAAGGGTTGGGAAAGTCGTTAAATCTGCTGGTTTTTGAATATATAACGATATTAAAAGAATTAAAAATGAAATAGCCAAAGATAGCGATATAAAAAAATCTATAGCAACTTGATTTAAAGGAACTATAATAATAGCAAGCATTGAAAGAAACAATGCTACTGCTATTAAATCCCTAGAAAAAAGATTTTTAAAACTAAACTTCATATATACAAAAAATAGTCAATTTTATCTCATAAAATTAACTAAAGATAATTCAAATGTTCTATTTACAGTAGAATAAACTGAAGCATAAGATAACTCCAATGCTTTTAATTTTATAGCTATATCAGCTTCATTTGCCTTACCTAACTCAGTTTTTAAAATACCTAATTGAGTATTTTTTGAGTTAAGTCTTTCTAAAGAGACTTGAAAAGTCTTATTCTTCGCTCCTAAATCTGAATGAGAAATAGTTAAAGAGTCATGAACTTTACTTATTTCATCAACAGCTTTTGAAATTCCAGCTCTTCTAAATTCATAGTTTGCTGTGTCATCTGTTGGAGATACAGGATTTCCTAATTCATCGAGTCCTCTTAAACTTCTAACAGCTTCATCTAGCATATCAAAAACACTTCTTCTTGCTTCAAATTTAGTTCCATCAGCTGTTGGTAAACTAGCTTGATATTCCCCAGTTACTGGATCATGGATTACTGCTAAAGTTTCAGTTGAACCATCCCAATTTGTTTTTGTTAAAGTATCATTTGTAGGAGAGTTTAATTTCCACTCATTTCCATCTTGGTCAACAATCCTATCACCTTCTTTAAAAGTTAAAGTTTCACCTTTTAAACCAGAATCTGTAGTATAATAAAAAGCATCAAGACCATTTACTCCAGCATCTCTATATGAACCATCATCAATAGCAACTTTTCTCAAGCTATCATTTCCTTGGTATGTAACTTTTCCATTTGCATCCATAACAAATGGCTTAACAGAAGCATCACTTCCTGAAAAAACATATTGACCTTCAGTACTTGTATTTGCTAGATTAAAAATACTCTCTTTCATACCTGCAAGATTTTGTGCAATAGCTTCTAATCCTTCAATTCCAGTTGTTGATGTATTCGCTTTAATTAACTCTGATTTGATATATTCAACATTTTTCTTAGCATCATTTAAAGATGTATCTGACGTTTTATTTAAAACATCTACTCTATTTATTTGATCTCGAAGTCCATTATTTGTTTGTATCGAGTTATCAACATGAACAAGTCTGCTATATAAAACAGAATCATCACTTCCATATTGAAGTTTATCTCCACTAGCTAATTGGTTATTTAATTTAGTTTGAGTCTGGTCCAAAAGACCTATTCTATAAATTGTAGAATTTATACTTGATATCATAATAACACCTTTTTTAAGTTTGTAACAATCTCATCAAAAGAGTAATTTTGTAAAGTTCCTTGAGTAAGGAACTCTCTTATTTTATCTTTTCTTGATATAGCATTGTCAAGTTCTGGATCCATACCTTTTTTGTATGCACCAACTCTAATTAAAACTTCATTCTCTTTTATTAGTGATAATACTCTTTTTAACTTTAAAAAATCATTATAATGTTCTTGTGAGACTACCTTGTCTATAACTCTTGAAGCTGATTTTAGTAAATTTATTGGTGGATAAAACCCTTGTTCTGTTAAATCTCTTGTTAATACTATATGTCCATCTAAAATAGAACGACTTTGATCTGCTATTGGATCATTCATATCATCTCCATCAACTAAAACAGTAAAAAATGCTGTAATAGACCCTAATTTACTATTTCCAGCTCTCTCCATAAGTTGTGGTAAAAGTGCAAAAACAGATGGTGGATAACCACGACTAACAGGTGGCTCACCTGTACTTAAGCCTATTTCTCTTTGAGCCATAGCAAATCTTGTGACACTATCCATCATCAATAAAACATCATGTCCTTTGTCCCTAAAATATTCAGCTATTGCCATAGCAGTAAATGCTCCATATTTTCTCATCAAAGCAGATTCATCTGAAGTTGCAGTTACAATAACAGTATTTTCTAAATCATCATTTAAGTTATAATGTATAAATTCTGGGATTTCTCTTCCCCTTTCTCCTACCAATGCAATAACTTTAATAGTTGCTTCACAACCTTTTACAATCATTCCCATTAAAGTAGATTTTCCAACTCCACTTCCAGCAAAAATACCAACTTTTTGACCTTTTCCACAAGTTAGCATAGAATCTATCGCTTTTACACCTGTTGAAAATTTTTGATCAATTATTCCTCTATCAAGTGGTGACATACTCTCTTTATTGATAGCACAATTTGCATCTATATCTCTTATTTTACCTTTGTTATCTATTGGTTCTCCCAAAGCATTTACAACCCTTCCTAAAAGGCCATTTCCACACTTTATTGTGAGTCCATCTCTTTGTAAAAAAACTTTATCATTTATTCTAAAACCTTCAATAAATGAAAAAGGAACAATAATAAATGAATTGTCATTTAAAACTGTAACCATTCCTAAAACAGAATAAAGTCTTTGTTCTGATTCTATTCTTACAATATCTCCAACTGCGACGTCAAGTCCAGTAGCACTCAAAGTAATTGCTGAAATATTCGTCAATCTTCCAAAGGCAACATTAAGATTTGATGAATCTATTTGGTTTAAAATATCATCTATATTCATTGACCCAAACTCAAACACATTTTTTTGTAAAGATTATCTTCAATTTTTACATCTTTGCACTTTTGTAAATATTCATCTTTTTTTTCTTTATTATCCAAGGTATCATATAACATCACAATATCATAATATATTTTAACCTCATCCTCTGCTTTTAAATTTCTTACATTTTGACTTGCTTCAACTAAATAATTTACCGCTTCTTCAAATTTTTGTTCATTTTTTGCTATTTTAGATAATTCACTCTCAACAAATGGAGAATAAACATTTATCTTGAAATCTTTTTGTTTATCATATAAATTTTTTAAAATTTTTGTAGCTTCTAGTTGATTATTCTCTTTTAACAAATATAAGTAAAAATCGTAATAAAAATCTACAATTACAGGTTCTTGAGTATTTGAATCTATTAAATTTCTATTTTGTAAAGTATTTGCAAAAAATTTATCAAATTTTATAGAATCATTTTTTATCTTTAAAACTTGATATTTATACAAAAACTCTTTTTCTAATATATCTTTGTCATTTGCTTTTTCTATTTTTGATGAAAAGTATAGAGCATCTTCTATTTCATCAACACTTAAAGCCATAGTTTCTAACATAAAATATATATCCAAATTCTGAACATCTTTAAAAATATTTTTTAGTTGTGTATAATTTTCAAGAGATGGTGCTTCACTAATACATTTTATCAATCCATTTTTTATAGTATTATCATTTAATAAGTCTTTAAATATTTCATATTTAACATCTTTTAAAATAGTACTTAGTTTTGAACAATCATCATTTTCCAAATACTCTTTTATCAAACCAATATATGAAATATCTAAAAGTTCATCAATATTATTAAAACCAAATCTTTGTAAAATATCTTTTGGAATATCTCTATAAACTTTATAAATTTTAACTGTTTGTTCAAATTTCTTATCTATGTTATTATTTATTAATTCTTGTAACAAAGCTTTATTCTGCATAGCTTCATTTTGATTATATTTGTCTGCTATAGTGTTAGGAGAAATTAATCTTTGTCTCATTTTTATTTCATCAAAATATATTTGTGAAGCTTCAAAATATTCACTTTTTGGGTAGTTATCTACAATATTTTTATAAAGTTTTTTTGCTAAATTCAAATATAAATCTGTTTTATCATAAAGCTTCATATAAATATTTGCCAATTTAAACTCTGCTTTTTCTAAAATATCTTGTTTTTTTGAAGTTTTGATTAAATCTTTTAATATATCAACAGCCAATAATGTCATATCAAGTTTCAAAAGTAAATCTACTCTTTGATTTGCTAATATAAAATCATTTGAAAAGAAAGATGGATTTGTTACTAAAAGTTGTTTCATTAACTCTTTTGCTTCATCTTTTTTACCTTCAAGCAAATATACATCAAATAACTCATTTCCAATTATTGAGGCTATATTTTTATCTTTTGTATTTCGTAAAATATCAAATAAAGTTTTAGATGCTTTTGGATAATCCTTTTGATACTTAAAAATCTTTCCAAGTGCAATTTTACCTTTTGCTTTTGCCTCTTCATCATCAAAAACATCTATCACAGTTTGAGCATAATATCTTGCATCTTCTACCCTATTTACACTAAGTTTTAAGTCTATTAAAAGTAGATATGCCTTTAATAAATCTTCTTGGTTTATAACCGAAGAGTTTATAGCATTTTCAAGTTCATTTGATGTATCTAACAAAAGTTTTTTTGACTGATTTTTGAGAACTAATTCTGAATATAGTATTAAAATATCAGAGTTTAACAAAGATATTTTATTATTGTCTTTTAAATCAACCAATCTTTTAAAAGCTTCATTTATCTTTCCATCAAGTGCAATCTCTTTAATATTTTCTAACTCATTTAAAGTATTTATAATACTCTCTTTAGTTTTTGAAGATATTTGTTTTCCATTTGAATCAATAAAACTATAGTAAAACTCTTTATCTTTAGCATTTAGTAGTGTAAATAATATAAAAAAAATCGCTAAAAACTTCACTTATTACCTTTTTTTCTTCAATTCATAAATATAAGAGAAAATTTCTGCAATAGCTTTATAAAATTGACTCGGAACTTCTCTTTCTAATTCTATTTGATCATACAAAGCACGTGCAAGTGCTGGATTTTCTATGATTGTAATATTATTTTCCTTTGCAATATCTTTTATTTTCAATGCAAGGAAATCTATCCCTTTTGCTACTAAAACAGGAGCTTGATTTACACTATTATCATATTTTAAAGCAACAGCATAATGAGTAGGGTTTGTAATAACAACATCAGCTTCAGGAACACTACTCATCATACGTTTTTGTGCCATTTGCATCTGAATTCTTCTAATTCTACCTTTTACTTGAGGATCTCCCTCCATATTTTTATATTCATCTTTGATCTCTTGTTTACTCATCTTTAAAGATTTCATATAATAGTATCTTGTAAAATAAAAATCTATTATAGCAAAAATAATGATAATAAAAAGAATCGTAAAAACAAATACTATTGTTAAATCGAGCATAGCTTGTATTGTTGAGTTTAGCTCTTTATTCATCATATATAAAAATTCTTTATATGTTATTGAAAAAAGTAAAAACATAACTCCTACAATAATTGACAATTTTAAAGTTAATTTTAAAGCTTCAAGTAATTTCTTTAAGCTAAAAAGATTTTTCAAACCCTTTATTGGGTCTAATTTTTGTAAATCAAATTTTAATGGTGTTGCTATAAATCCAAACTGCATCCAGTTACCAGCTAATGATAAAACAAAAACTAGTATAAACAATGGAGCTAATGCTATTAATAGAGTATTTACAATAGTAAAGGTAAGAGAATAATATAAGGCATCATCTACTTCTTGCCCAATAAAACTATAAATATATAAAATAACCTTTTTTATCTCTAAAAATGTAAATCCAGAAAGAAATATCAAATAAACTGAACCCAATGTTAAAATTACAGCTCCTGCAACCTCCATTGATTTAGCAACATTTCCTTCTTGTCTAGCATCTTCAATTTTTTTGGACGTGGGTTCTTCTGTTTTTTCTTCATCATCAGCCATATAGAGTCCTTATTCAAACTTACTTATAAAATATTCTGTAAATGCCTCATTAAAAATCTCTAAGCCTAGTATTAAAAATATAAATATTAAAGCAAACTTTAACTGAAAAGTAATAATAAATGGAGAAAAAGCAGGCATAGATTTTGTACCATATCCATAATAAACATCTAAAATAAACCCTATAAAAAATAGTGGTAAAGCAAAAGTAAAAGCAAAAGCAAACATTCTATTTATCTCATCTATTGCTAATCTTATTCCATCAACAGTAAAAATATCAAAAGTTCCAAGATGTATCATAGAAAAACTTTTTGCTAAAATAACCAAAGTCATCTCATACATGCCTGTTTGGAAAAATAAAATTATTGCTATCCAAAAAAGAAGCTTTGATATTAAACCTTCTTGAGAACCAGTTGCTGGGTCAAACATCATAGCCATAGATAAAGCTGTCGAATACCCTATAAATTCACCTATTATTTTAACACTAGAAAATACAATATTTACTAACATTGATGCAACTAAACCTAGAGTTATCTCTGATATTAAAGCTAGTATAAAATTACTCTCATTTATATAAGTTACACTACCAACAAAGGGAAATAGAAATATAGTAAGATAAAATGCAAAAGCAACTCTAATACTAACGCTTATTGCAGTATGACCAAAAATAGGCATAAATGCTATAAAAGAAAGAACTCTAGCAAGCAAAAGTAAAAATTGGAAAAGTACATCTTGATTTAAAAGTGAAAAAAAAGCTTCCATTACATATAGTCTGTAGTTTTCTCTTCTAAATCTCTATTTTCCTCTTTTAATTTTAGTATGGCTTGTGTATCTAAATCTTCTCTTGATTGTTGATTTTTACCATTTGAATTTGATGATGAATTTTGATGATTATTTTGAGATGAACTAAAATCTAAGTTAAAATTAGAACTATCATTAAAAGTTTTAACCAAAGAATTTCTTAACATATTTTGATTATCCATCAATAATTCTAATGTTGCTAAACTAGAAATACTCATAGTAATATTTAAACCTGTAGTTTTATCTTGTTTCATTAAAACTGAAATTGAACCCAAATCAACTGGATTCAAAGTCATTCTAAATACAGTAACTGGTGGTTTATAGTTTTCATACATCTGTCTTGCAATATCTGACATCATAGAAGATAGTTGCTGTTTTGCACCAATAATTCTTGATTCTATTGAGTTTACTAAAGTTGGCTGAATTTCAACAACTTTATCATCTTGTATAGTCAAAGTATTTTCAAGTAGTGCTTTTGATGCTTCGATAGAATTTGTTATAAGATTTCTTATATCTACACTTCTAACATCTTTTTCATTTAATATAGTATTTAAAATATTTTTTCTATCTTGTAGTTCTTTATCATTTATTTTTAATTTTTCTAAATCTTCTTTTACAATATCTTGCTCAACTTCAAGTCCACTAGCTTCCAAATCCAAAATATTTGCACTTTTTTGAATATCGTCTAATGAAGAAGCATTCTCTAAAATCTTTACTGCCTCATTTTTATTAAATAAAATCTGGTTATTTAGTATATTTTTCTGGTCTGCTAAAAATATATTAGATGCTACATCTTTTGAAACTTTTACATCACTTGAGTTATCAACATTTATATTTATATCTTTTAAATTACTCTCTTTTATCAATTGATCCATCAAACTCAACTTTGGTTCAACATTTTTTTCATTAATTTGTATATTTTGAGGTTCTTTTAAAATTTTTTCTATATTTTGTTCATTTACAATAGATTCATCTTTTAATTCTGTATTGATAACTTCTTTATTACTATTGGCTTGTATTAGCTGATCCATTAAACTCAATTTTGGTTCAGCTATTTTTTGAGTATTGTTACTATCTTTTAAAAAATTTTCAGAATCTAAAATATCTAATGGAACATTAATCTCTTTTGTTTCAACTTCCAAAGATTCTATTTTAACACTATTTGTAGTTAAATTTGTTATTAAACTCTCTTTTTGAACTAACTCAATAATTTTATTATCTTGATTTTTAACTGATTTTTTATCTATAACTATTTCTTCTTTTAAGATATTTTTTGAATTATTTAGTTCATCAATTTTTTCATCTAAAGAGTTTAAAAAATTTGTATTATTTCCTTCTAAATCTGACATATTTTTTAAATCTTTTGTATCTTCCAAAATATGTTCTGTTATATCTATTTTTTCTGCATTATTGCTTTTTACTTCCAAAATTAACCTATCTAATAATGAATTTTTATTACTTGTATTAGCAGTATTCGTCTCTTTTTTTATTTCCTGCTCAACTATTTTTTGTTCTTTTTTTGGTTCTAAAGATTTATTTTCACCATCTATATTACCATCAAATAAATAAGATTTTTGTTCTAAATTTTTTGTATCTAAATCTATATTCTCTATTTTATTTGTATCCATAACCATAGTTTGTTCTATTTGAATAGTTGATGTATTTTCAACATTTTGACCATTATTTTGTAAGGCTTGAGAATTCTGTGTTATAAGGGTTGAAGTTGCAATATTTTTTGTTTGAGAAATATCTTTATTTACTTCCATACTTTCAATGCTAGATTTCAATAAAGAATCAAATAAAGATGGTTTATCCTTTGGCAAATCTTCTGTAGTAGTATTTAAAAGTATAGTATCAGAATTTGTACTATTTGTTTGAGTAAAAATATCTACTAAATTTGCCATTGTTAACCTAGTTTCCTGCTATAATATCTAATGTTTTAGTATCTATTCCTCTATGGGTATTAAATGCTGTAACATTAGCTTCATAAGATCTCATAGCCTCAATTAAGTCAACCATTTCAACAACAGGATTAATATCTGGGTAAGCTACATAACCTTTCTCATTTGCATCAGGATGTGTTGGGTCATATCTTAATACAGGTTTTGCATCAGTTTGTATTATTTTTTTTACACCAACTCCTCTTAAAGATAATTCTGACAAAGGAGAATTTGTTACTTCAATATCATTTGAATTTGTTCTCTTTTTTGAATTTGCCACTAAAACATCTTCAAAAACAACTTGTTGTTTTTTATATGGTCCACCCTCTGCTGTGTGAGTAGTTTTTGCATTTGCAATATTTGCACTTACGACATTTATTCTTGTTCTTTGAGCACTCATACCTGAAGTTGCTACATTATATCCATCAAAAAATCCCATAACAGCTCCTTACAACTAAATTTGCATTCTCATAATTTCTCTATACGCATTTATAGCTTTATTTTTAACTTCTAGTCCAAGTTTTAAACTAAGTTCAGCTTCTTCTATTCTTTGAACCGCTTCTTGTAGATTTGTAACTTTACCTGTTGCAATATCTGTCATTGCATTATAACCTTGTATTTGAGTCTCATTTACTTCATTCACAGCATTGTCAAGTAATTCTTTAAAAGATTTATTAGCATATTTACTGTCACTTAAATCTTCAGTTTGATTTACTACTTCACTGCTATCAATTGATTGTAAAGAATTTAAATAATTAATAGAACCTATAACATTCATAATATTTTACTCCTTATTCAGTAGCTTCTTTTTTTTCTGGCTCTTGCATTTGAGCTACTTTATCATCTTTATTTTCATTTATATCATTAATATCTTTTGTAACTAATTGATTAAGTAGAAGATCTATTTTATCTTCATTATATCTAAAATCAAAATCTTGTTTTTTCTGTTCTAAACTAAAGTTATTTACTATAAAAGATAACATTAAATTACTCAAACCTTTTAGTGCAACAGTAACCAAAACTGCACCAAATAACATTTGAAGAGGAGTAAATAACTCAGTATTAAAAATAAAGAATATTAAAGTTGCAAAAAAACCTATTGCTATATAAACTTTAAAAATTCCTGTATTGATTAGATTTTGAGAAAATCTTTCTACTACCACTTATAAAAACTCCAAATTTTAGATACTTTTCAACAAATTATCAACAACGTTATTCAATTTAACAGCAACCTCATCAAAAGGAAACTCATTTACAAATATTTTCCTTGTCCTAGCAATAGAAGATATTTTTTCACTACTAGGAACACTTCCTATATATTTTATCATAAAATCATCTTTAAGTCTATTTTTTTTACCTAAATTTATTAAAGAGTTTGAAATTGCTATTCCAATATTATCACTTTTTGTATGATTAAAACATAGCATTAAACCATTTTTTTCTATTGATAACATCTTTATTAAAGAGTAAACATCAGTTAAAGCACTTGGATCTGTTGAAGTTATTGCTAGAATATTTGTTGAAACTCTCAAAAATTCTTTAACATAATCATTTAAACCAGCTCCTGTATCAACAATCAAAATATCATAAATATTTAAAGCCAAAATATCTAAAACTAGTCTTGAAAATATAAAACTATTACTATTTGAACTATATTGATATCCACTTTTTCCAGCAATCAATGAAATATTTTTATATCTTGTATCCACAATAATTTCTTTAAGATTTTTTTGACCATTAATATAATCAAATAATGTATATTGTGGTCTAATATCAAATAAAACTTGCATATTTGCTAAACCAATATCTGCATCAAGAACTAAAACTTTTAGGTTCTTTTTAGATAGAATGTGTGCAATATTTGCTGTAAAAGTAGATTTTCCAACACCACCTTTTCCAGATGTTATTGTAAGAAGTTTTGTTTTTGAATTTGGTAATTGTTCATTTTGAGATGTAATATTAAATAGCTTTTTAGCTTGAGATAATTTTGCATCAAGCATTATAAAATCCTACTACACTCATTATTCATAAAACAATCAATTAAAAAAGTTGCATCAGCAGGTATTAAATCATCAGGAACATTTTGTCCAATAGAAAAATATGTAATTGATTTTTTAGTTTTATGTGAAAAAGATATTATATTCCCAAAACTTCGTGTCTCATCTAATTTTGTAAAAATTAAATTATCAATATCCAAAATAGAGTAATTTTTATAAACTTCCATTAAATCACTATGTTTAACATTTGAAGGAAGAACTAAAGTTTTTTCAATAGGTAATTCATCAACATGTTTTCTATATTCATTTATAAGTTCAATTTTATCAATATCATATTGGCTAGAACCAGCTGTATCAATAAAAATATAGTTACAATCTTTGAGTCTTAAAAGTGCTTCTGTTAAATCTTCAGGTTTTTTTACAATTTCTAAAGGCAATCTCATAATATTAGTATATGCTTGAAGTTGCTCTATCGCACCAACTCTAAAAGAATCAAGAGTTATAACTCCAACTTTATAGTTTTGTTCCATTTTATAAGCAAATCGTGCTGCTAATTTTGAAATAGTTGTAGTTTTTCCAACTCCCGTTGGTCCTACCATCATAATAATTTTTCTTTGTTGATTTCGCAAAGGAACTTCATGTTTTATTGGTATTACTCTTCTTAAAACAAGTTTAAAAAAATCATTAACTTTATTTTGATTTGTTTTGAGAGAAACTGGTAACTCTTTAATTGTTTTTTTCATGATAGTATAAGTCATCTCAGCATCAAACTCATTTTTCTCAAATATATTATAAATAGTCACAAATTCAATAGGTATAGTTAAATCAAAAAGTTGACTTTTTGGATTCCAAATAGATTTTTGAACTTGCTCTAAAAGAGTCTGCATTCTTAAAATCTCTTCTTTAAAATCATACACTTGAGCTTTTATAGGTTCAGCCTCAATAGATGCTTTTGCTATTGCTGTTTTTGTAAATTCCATATTTTTTTGTAATTCTTCATCTTCAACAGCAACTACTATTTCATACATATCTTTATTGTAACCATTTACATTTACAACTTTTCTTGTAGATATTACAATAGCATCTTCTCCACACTCTATTTGAGCTTTTCTTAAAGCTTCTGTTGGAGTTTCTCCAATAAAAGAGAGTCTATTCATTTTGATCTTCCATCTTTATATATTTGCTCAATTGTTCCATCAAGATTTCTAAATCTAATAAACTCACTATTTTCATAGATTATTTTCCCTTTTTTTACTATCTTAAGACCACCAAAATTAAAAATAACTTCATTATTCTCTACAAGTTTTACATCTTTTTGACAAACTATCACATTTTTGTTTATGTGATGAGTTGTTATAAATTCATTACTTTCTATCTCTTCTAAAGATATAGGCTGACAAAGTCTACTAACACTTTCAACTTGTTTAAGTATTAATTTAGTTTTATCAACTTTTTCTTCAAATTTCAAAGGTACTGTAGTTACCAAAACAGGTATTGCAAAAAGGTAAGTATTTAATAACAAAAATAGAGAACTAAGCCTTAATGTCAAAAAACTGCCCTCCACCATAAGAACTTATATCTTCAAGTAACTCTTTATACATTTCTTTTATTGGAAGAACTATGTTTGCTAACTTTTTATTTAATTCATATAAATCTTTTAAATTCTCTTCAAGGGCATTAACTTTTTCTCGATATATATTCACATCAACATTTTGTTGAATCAATTTTGATAATTCACTATTTAAATCAATTTTTTTCTGCATTATATTGTTTATTATAGAGTGTTTTCTTTCATTTCTCTGTAAAAGTTCTTCATGTCTTGAAGATTTTATATCTTCTATATCCAAATTTATTGCATTTTTTAGCTCATCTATAAAAGTTTGCATATCATCTACAATTTTATCAACCATAATTTTTCCTACTATTTGTTATTGTTTTCAGATAAAAATTTGTATAACATATCACTAATTCCAAAAGTTCCACTAGAACTATCTGCAATAGATTGTAGATACATACCTTTGATGACATCACTTCCTGTTCCTTCTCCAGCGATACTAGTAGTTTTTAAAGATGTTTCCAAAATTTGTTGCAAAAAAAATGCTTCAAAATTATTACTAACTTCCCTTAACTTTTCATCTTCCATTTTAGATACACTATCATTAGTTACATTATCAAACTTATTTGTTTGTAAAATATCTTTATTGTATAAATTACTACTGTTAATTTCCATTTTTACAATCCTATTTTATCAATTTTCAAATCTTCATTTACTATTCTTTTGATTTTTAAACCAAATTTACCTTCAACTATAACAGCTTCACCTTCACCTATTTTTACACCATTGATAAGTAATTCTAAAGGTTCATTAACCATTTGTTCGAGTTCAATAATTTCTCCAACATCCCATCTTAAAATATCTTTTAATAAAACAATTTTTGTTCCTAGTCTTACACTTAACTTTAATCTAACATTATACAAAAGCTCTAAATTTTTAGATGGATTTGAAACACTAACACTATTATTAGATATTACAGGTATTTGAGGAGAAGGTGGTGGTGCTGTAACAACTTGAGGTTTTATATCTTCTTCAACTCCAGTTATACTAGAAAAAAATGGTAAAAACAACTTATCAAAATATATTACTAAGGGTGCTTCATCTTCATCTAAAAGTGATTTAAAAACAAAACTCTCTTTTTTGCTATCAAGCACATTCTTATCAACTTTTTTTGAACTTTTAATTTCTGATTTCATACCAACTACATCAGGGAAACCTTGAGCATTTGCTGCAGTACAAAAACTACCACATATATTTGAAACAATCTCATTTACAGCATCTATTGTTTCATCATCAATATTCTCTTTTACTAAATCACCCATTCCGCCAAGTATCAAATACTCAAATTTTATAGAACTTTTATTTGGTATATAAAACGTAATTCCAGTCGAAATACCTTTTAATTCAAACTTTGCGTCACACTCAATAAAAGATGAATCTATATCATCTTCATATTTTTTTGTTTCAGCTATTTTAGCTTTTTTACCTAATAATTGTTCTAAAGTATTTGCCAATTCATTCTTAAATATATTTGATAAATCAGATGCCAATTACGTACCTTTTAATTAAATTTTATTGTTTCTTTCAAACTCTTCTAGTAAATATGCTTTTACCTTCATCATATCTTCTGTTGGATACTTATATTCAGCTTCTCCTCTAGTCACTTTTACGAAAAAATCTCTTGATTTTTTGTTATATCCAAACTGAACATTATCTAAAATAACCTCATTTAGTTCAGTCATAGGATCTTTTGAAGCATTCTTTTTATACTCTTCTTCTTGAATAGTTTTCATTTTCTCTTCAACTGTACTTACTTGCTTTGCTTTTATATCATAGTTTTCTTTCGAATTATCTATTTGAGCAACTCTACCTATTTCCATAATAGACTCCTTTGTAAGAATTTAAACTATTATAACAAAAAAATTTAAATACTACTATAAAAAAAGCATTAGTTCATCAAACCTAATAATTCTAAAATCAATATATGGATTATTGTACCTATTTTCTAAAAACTGTTTAGCACTACTTATATTCATATTTTGAATCAACTGTATTGCAGTCAAAAAATCAGTATCTGTATCTTTATAAAAAGCTTTAATAAGTGATATTTGAATCGATGCATCTTCTGGACGCTTACTTTCTAAAAATGAAGCAACAGTAAGATACATAGTAAATCTATTTTCATATGAAAATTCTTCTTTTAATCTTTTTAATGTTTCTATTGATATTTGAGATTTTCCTAAATATAAATCACTATAGGCTGTTGTTAAAAGATATAAAGGATTATTATTTCCATCTATTTTAAAATCTGCTCTCGTAAAAATCCCTAAAGCTTTTAAAACATCTATATAATATTTTGAAGTAATCAATGAACTATCTATAAAATTATTATTATATTTTAAAGGTATATTATCTTGTAATCTAGCAAAATAAGTATAATCATCTTCATCTTTTTGTTGTTGAACAAGTCTTAAAAGATATATAAAACTATCCTTTTCATACTCTTCAAGTAGTGGATGATTTGCTAAAGGTTTATTATCATACATACTTTTTAAAAAATCTATAGCTTTATAAAAAACTGTTCCTTGATATAAAGTTGAAGATTCTATAACATTGTAACTACTATTTATAAATAATTTATATATCTCTTTTGCAAAATAGCTATATAAACCGCCTCCATCTCTTATTGATTTATCAATAGAAGCTTTTTGTTTTTCATCTATATTTATATTTAAAGAATTCGCCGTTATAAAAAGCATAATAGCATAAAGTCTATTTCCAGGACTTAGCTTATATGCTTTTTCAAAGTTTATATGGGCATTTGAATAATCATTTATTTGAGCATAAGCTAAAGCCAAGTTATAATATATATATGCTTTTGAATCACTATTTGTAAGTTTTTTTAATTCATTTACTCTTAAGATAGGGTCTTGTTTTACTAAATTAACAAATTTTGTATTATAATCAACCATACTCTCAAGATTTTCTACACTACTATCTTGTCCATATATAAAACCTTTTACAGAATCATATATTATCTCCTTTGAATCAGAAAAGACAAATGGTGCAAAATAGTAAATAAAATCTAATTTTCTATCTTCATCAAACTTCAAAACAGATTTTAAATAATCTTTAGTAGAATATAAATCTTTATTAAAAAATATCTCAAATGGCATTTGAGTATTTACTTTAAAACCTTTTCTTTCATTAATCAAATCCAAGATCTCTTGTGTATCTTCAAACCTATTTTGTTTTAAACTAGCATAAGTAGATATCCACAAGATTTTATCTAGTAAATCTCTATCTTTTTCTTCTTCTCTTAATTTTTTTAAAATTACAGAAGCTCGTGCAAAGTTATTTAGTTTTATATATATCATAGCTTTTTTCAAATCAAGAGAATAACTCATAGCATTTAAAGCTGCAAGTGCATTTTCATAATCTTTTATATATAAATACCTATTTGCTAACTCTTTTAATATTGCATCTTTTATCCCAGTGATTAATTCACTATATTCACTTAATTTATTACTATTTTGGAAAATTGTTACTAAATCTAACATATATTTATCATCTTTTGTTATATCAAACAAATAATAACAAGATGATATAAAAGAGTATGGTTGATTTATAAGATTTGTTTTTTTTGAATAAATTTTATTAAAAGTAGAAATAGCTTCATCTATTTTATTTTGTTTATAATAAATTATTCCTATATTAAGTAAAGATGGTACTTCAAAAAATTGTGAAGTTTTTTGAAATAGTTTTAGAGCATCTTCATATTCATTTTTCTTAAAAAGTAAAACAGCTTTGTTAAAATCAACTTGAATTTCCAAATTTTCATTTGAATTTTCAAGTTTTTGTAATTCAAAAATCACTTGTGGTTGAGACTCTATTATATTGTTTGCATATAAAATAACATTTGTAAGAAAAAAAATTATCGCTATTTTATATACAAACTTTTTCAAAATATTCCTAAATAATTGCATTAACTTGAGCAAACAACTCTTCATTTCGTTTTTGTAAGTCATTTATTTTATTTTTTAAAGTGATATTTTCCAATCTTAAGGCTTGTAAGTCATCTCGTGCAACTTGAAGATTTTCTTGATTATTTTTTAGACTGTTAGTCCCTATTTTTACTTGTTTTTCATATCTTTGAATGAGTGCTTCAAGTTTTAAAACCTCTTCATCTATAATCTCTTTTTCTTCTTTTATCTTCTTATACATAACTTTATAAGCATTTGTACTTGATATAAAGTATAGTAATAAAATAGCCAATACTGTTGATATTATAAAATCCAAAATTTTTCCTATGTTGAAATAGAGTAAGAAAGAATCTTACTCTATTTAGAATATTATCTTTTTAAGTTGATAAGAGTACTTAATAACTCATCTGAAGTTGTAATAGACTTTGCATTTGCTTCAAAAGCTCTTTGAAATACCATTAAGTTTACTAAGCTTTCACTTAAATCTGCTTTACTCAACTCTAAAGCTTGCCCTTTTACTCCATCAGTATTATTGTTATTTATACTATATATTGCACTTCCAGATTCTTGAGTTTTTTGGAAGTTATTTCCTCCAACTGCTTCAAGTCCTCTATTATTTGTAAATCTTGCAATTGATAATTGACCTACAGCATACTCAACTCCACCCTCTTTTATCGTGATAAGTCCTGTACTATCTACACTAAATTCACCAAATTTATTATCAGAGATATTTAGAGCATCTAATCTTAATTGAAGACTACTTTGATTTGCTGATTGATCAACTCTTGTAACTATTTCCATAAATTCAGCCCCTGCACCTTTTCTACCAGAATAATCTTGATTTACCTCAATTAAAGTTGGAGTTGTTACAGGTGGAACAGATCCAGTATCAGTATATGTAAGTTTCGCATCAAACTCTACATCGAAATTGTTATCATTTGTTTCTAAAACTAAATTTCCATTAACAATTTTTGCAACTAAATAATCTCCTATTTGTGCTCCAGAAGCTGTTCTAGAATTATTTATCGCATCTACAATATCGTTTAAATCATTTCCTGTTAATGTAGATGGTGGAACAGCATTACTTGGTATTGTAATAGCTTGTGGTGGTGTTCCTCCATCATTTGGCACAGGGATAATCATATCTAAATCTTTATCATATATAGTCATACTAAATTCATACTCTCTAGTAGCACTTCCTAATGCTCCATATAAATCTTGTGTTGTATAAACACTTTGTTGTTTACCTGATACTAATCTTGCCAAAGCATCTTGAGCTGAGTCAATAGCTGCTTTTCCAGAACCTTGAACAGCTTCTGCTGTTGTTTGGAAGCTACCTTTTATAGTTGATCCAGTATTTCCAGTTGATGTTTCAGAAATTTCTGTTATTTTAAACTCCTGTCCTGGAACTAAACTTTTTATTTGGATAACTCCCCTTAACATATCAGCAAGACTTGTACTTTCATCATATAAACCATTTGGATCAAGAACATCACTTGTTGGATTTAATCTATCTTTAGCCATATAAGCTACCATTCCACCTCTTGAAGAATTAGATATCTCATCAGCCATAGCTTTGTATGTATTTATTCTACCTGCTAGTCTATCGTATTTTGCAATCTCAGCATCTTTTGCAGCTCTTTCTGCTTCTGTTGCTGTTGGCATAGCTTCTATTAAAGCAGGATTTTCCAAATCATATAAATCTCTTTCATCAACAGGAGTTGTTGGAAGAGAATCCCAAAGTTCAGCTCTCCAATCAGGAGTTGTTTTTGTTACCTGATAGTTTATGTTATAATTAGTTCCATTTATAACTACTAAAAGTTTATCTCCTTCTTTACCTAAAACTGAATCTGGAGGAACTCCTGTTTTAAAGTTTATTTGAGATACTTGAGTAGTAGAACCCGCAGAAGGTTGATTTGGATCATCCTTATATTTTTGCAACATCTCTTCATAATGTTTTTGTGCTAATTCTATATCTTTTAGTTTAGAAGCTTTTGTTTTATATCCAGCCCCAGTAAAAATTGATTGAGAATCTGATTGTGCTGTTTCGTTGTAGTTTGTAGCTTTTGCCGCTATTGTTTCTATATAATCAGCATGTCTAATTATACGACTTCCCATAGCTTGCGTAAAATCATCTGTAAATCTATTTACATTGTGATTTGTGCTTTTTACATCATTTTTAGTGTCAATTGAACTCATAGCCCAACCTTGTACTTCGAAACCATCTGCTGTTTGAAGTGTACCACTTTCTCCCATTCTAAAATTTCCAGCTCTTGTATAAAAAGTTTCTGCTGTTCCTAAAGTATTTTTATTTACAACAGTAAAAAATCCATCACCTTGAAGTGCTACATCATAAGGAACTCCTGTAACTTTAAAAGCTCCTGTTTCAAAGATCTTTTCTGCATCTTGTACAAATGATCCTTTACCAATGCTATTTTGGTAAACTTGATCTGCAAAAGAAACTCTTCCTGACTTATATCCAACAGTATTAACATTCGCTATGTTATTTGACTCATTGTCTAAAGCTGTTTGATGTGAAGCTAATCCTGATATTCCAGTCCATAATGCACCTATCATATCGTATCCTTTTTATTAAGGTAAATGAACATAAATGTTCATACTTTTATACAAAATTTTGTACAAAAGTATGAGCAAAAGATCATACTATTTTATCAATCCTATTGCTGTTTGTAAAAATTCATCTGAAGTTGTAATAGATTTTGAATTTGCTTCAAATGCTTTTTGATAAACCATAATTTGTGTAAGTGTTGTACCATAATCAACATTTGCTCTTTCGAGTGATTTTCCTTTTATTGTATTCATAGTATCAGCATTAAAAGGATTTCCAGATAAATCAGTTTGAGAATACAAATTTCCACCAGCAGGATTTAAACCTTGTTCATTTCTAAAAGAAGCTGTACTTAATCTTCCAACTAAAAATTTATTATCTCCACTTTTTACAAAAATAAATCCATCATCTGATATTTCAACATCAGCTACATCTTTATCAGCAAGTCCTAAAACATCTAATCTTACATTTAAATCTGTCATACCAATAGTATTCAAATCAGCATAATCTAAAACATTAGTTATTTCTAAATATTTTGCATCTGCTTTTTCAACAGCTTGTTTTAAAGCTTCTTTAGCACTATCAATCATAGCCATTCCAGAGCCTTTAATAGCTTCTTGTATATTTGTAGAATTTATTTTTTCATTATTTAACTCTACTTCACTTATTTTAAACTCTTTTCCTTGAATTAAACCTTCTATTTCAAGTGTTCCACTTTTTGCACTCGAAGAATATCCAGCATATGCTGAAATTTTATCTGATAAATCTTGCATAGCTTTTACTAAGCTTTTTGCACTTGAATATGCATTTATAGAATTATCTCTTAAAGATTGTCTATCAGCTTTTGCTTGTATTTCTTCTGGAGTTGTTATAGGCATATTATCTATATCATCTTGTGTCGGAATTGATGATGGATCTATCAAACCATATTTTTCTCTTCCACTATCATCTAAAAAGTTATATAGTTTTTCCATCTCATCTTGATTGATATTTCCATCATGGTCAAACTCTACACTAAAAGTTTTGTTTCCTACGGTAATAGATAATTTATTATCTTCAGATGTAAGTGATGATATTTTTGAAGAAAAATCAACCTGAGATTTTTGAGCTTGAGAAGATATTTCAGGAACATTTGGAGTAAGTTGATACTCTTTTAACTTATTGATATAATCTTCTCTTAAAGCATCAACATCATTTATTTTAGATTGTGATGATTTATAGTTATCACCTTTTTGTGCAATATCATCATTTTTTGCAGAAGATGCATAATCAGTTGTTTTTGCATTGATATTAAATATTCTACCCAAACTGTTACTTATATTTGTAGAAACTATATTTCTTGCAAATTCATCAGTAAACATAGTATCAGCAGGATTCGTAGAACTTGTTAGTCTACTTTGTGGAACTAATCCTTGCATTTTATAATCATCTTGATTTACTAAAAATCCATCCTTTGCTTGTACCAAATTTCCAGCTCTAGTATAAAAAATCTCATCTGGATTTTCTCTACTTCTTACTACCATAAATCCTTTACCTTCGAGTGCAACATCTATTCCTACACCAGTTCCAACAATTTGTCCTTGTTGAAACTGTTTTGAAACACTTTGGCTTCCTACACCATGTCCCATTCCACCATTTGTATATAATAAATCAGCAAAAGTTATTTGGTCTTTCTTATGTCCAACTGTACTAGAATTTGCCAGATTATTTGACTCAACAGCTATTCCTCTATCTTGTTGGTAGATACCAGACATTCCTTTCCACATTGCACCTATCATAATAAGTCCTTATTATGCAATTTTTGTAATCGAAGAAAATGGAAATTTGATATCTTCATCAGCATATTGTGGATATGTAGTTCCTGTAAATAAGTAACTATGATCTTTTATCTCTTTTCCATCTTCATCTTTTATTATCATTTTTCCATCTTGAACTTTTGGTTTTCCAATACTTTCTAAAACTACTGTTTTACCAGTTTTCTCACCTTTATCATCAAGAATATTTCCATTTGAATCATAAGCAACAGCTTTATATTTTGCATCATCACCTTCACCTTCTTTTATAGCTATTTCATAAATAGAATATTTGTATTCTCTTCCAACAACTATAACTTCTCCATCTTGCATCTCAATAGAAGTTACTGCAAATTGCTTAGATGTTCCATCATCATAAGTTGAGCCATTTTCAACCTTATGTCCAATAACTCCTGTTGCTGTTGATAAAGAAGATTGGTTAAAAGCCGTTTGTATAGATTGTAAAGCTTTTATCATTTCTTGATTTGCATTCAATGTACTCATTTGCATTTGAGTAGAAAGCATTTTTGCTGAATCCATAGGCTTTGTTGGATCTTGCAACTTAAGTTCTTCAATCATAAGCTTTAAGAAATCATTTGTTGTTAACTGATCATTACTTACACTTTGAGTGTACTGATTACCATAAGTATCTGTACTACTACTTACTGTTAAACTATCTGCCATTTTAAACTCCTTATATCATATTTTCATCAAAGAAATACCTAACAACATTATCTGAGTCCATAGCATCTTGTACTCTAACTGCTAGTTTTTCATCAATTACGATTATATCTCCAGTTCCTATAATCCTTGAATTTACATAAATTTCACCACCAGAACCTGCTGGTTTATGCAAAGAGATTATATCCCCTTCTGTTAATTTCAAAAATTCACCAACAGATATACTTGTACTACCAAGCATAACATCAACTACAATTTCTGTATCAACTAATAAATCATAAACTCTTTCACTAATTTCCATATTTAATACTTTTTAATATTATTTAGTATATTGTAACATAAAATCTATATTATATTACTAAATCTAAAGATTCAAGCATTGAAGCTACTTTTGTTTCAATACTTCCATCATAATTTCCTAAATCACTAGCAATTACAACTCCACCAGCCACAACATTTGCATCTTCAAAAAGTTCAATAAATGGTTCTAGCTCTAAATCTTTTTTTAAAATATGATAATCTTTTGGATTAAGATGAATTTTAACTTTTGAAGCATTTTTAAGCTTTAATAATAGTTGCTGTATGGTTTGTTTAGCTATTTTTGTAGAATTCTCACCAACTTCAATGTTTATAATTTTTTGTGCAATAGAAATTGATGTTTTTAAAAGTTTACTCTCCAGTTGAAAAGTTGCCTGTTCAAAAAAAGTTGCATATTGCTTTAAATCTTTTATAGCCTTAACAACTTGTTCATCCAAATCTTTACCTTTTGTTATAGCATCTTGCTCTATCATTGTAACTTTTTGTGATATTTGTTCTATTTTTTGTGTAAGCTTTTCAAACTCTAAAAATATCGGCTCTATTTTTTCTAAAACTTGAGTATTATCTACAATATTAACAGGCTCATTTTTAACATCTTTTTCCTCTGAAAAATTTTGTATATGATTATCTTCAGTTTCATCGATTTTTAGCTCTACAAAATGTTGTGCTTCATCTTTATGTAATTTTGAGTTGCGTTTATTAAAACTAGATAATTCAAATTTTTGTATATCACCATCGCCTTTTACAACTTTTGCACTTGAATATACATTTTCAGCCATTAATTATTCTCTCTTTCTATAACTCCATCATCCATTAACTTTTGTGCAATAGCAAGCATTCTTCTTTGAGCAGCTTCAATATCCTTAATCTTAACTTTTGTAAGCATTTCACTCTCTTCAAAAAATCTCTCTTTAACCCTTTGAGACATTGCACTTGTAACCTTTTCAATTTGCTCATCTGTTGCATTTTTCATAGCAACAGCTACATCTGCTGATTCAACACCTTGAATGATTTTCATAATATACTCTGTATCTAAATTTAATAAATCTTCAAATACAAACATATTATCTTTAATTCTTGCAGCTAATGCCGTATCTATACCATTTATATTTTTTAGGATATCAATAGCTTTTGGTCCCATTTTGTTGAGCATATCAGCAACAACTTTAACTCCACCAACATCAACAATAGAAGATAATAAAGACTCTAATTTTCTCTCTAAAACAGCTGAAATTGTTCTTACAACATCAGGAGAAACATCTTTTATAGTAGCTATTTGAATACTAACTTTTACTCTTATTTCTTCATCTAATTCCATTAAAACATCAGCCGATTTTGATGGATCCATATGTGCTAAAATAACAGCTATAGTATGAGGAGATTCATCTTTTATAAAATCACTTAATTGTTTTGGATTAACTCCATCCAAGTATGAGAAAGCTTGATTTGCCAATTTCATTCTTGAAAGTTTTTCTAAAACTTCATCAGCAGCTTCTTGCCCTATAGATTTATATAAAATTTCTTTAGCAAAATCATATCCACCTGAACTAATAAATCCTTTAGTTCTTGTGTACAAGTGAAATTCTTCTAATATTGCTAAAGATACATCTTTATTTATCGATTGAATTTGAGTAATAGCCGTTGAAATTTGTTCAACATACTGTTTATCAAGATATTGAAATATTTTAACAGTAGAATCTTCACCTATTAATACAAAAAATCTTGCGACTTTTTCTATCATAGACATACCTTTTAATATATCAATATCACTATAAGCATCTGTTGCCATAAATCAACCTTATTTAAAATTAACATTGCCTTCACTTAAAAGCAACTCTATCATTCTAGCAATATCAGCTGGATTACTATTTATCTCTCTATCTAATTCTTCTATAAAGACTTCATATTTAGCAGCTGATTCTTCATCTAATCCATCAATATTATTTAAAATTTGACTTTTAACTTTTGACTTTAATCTTCCCTGAGCAGTATTTTGGTCTAATTCATCATCAAGACCAGCTAACATATCTTTTACTAAATCCTCATCATCAACAAATATTTCTTGTTTTTTACCTTCCCCTAGTATAACCATATCACTACTTGCAATAAATTTTTTATAAAAAATAAAAAGAAGTAATCCAACGATTAAGTATTGAATATAATCTTTATACTCTTCAAGGATAGATTTAACACTCATAGCTCCTAAATAACTACTATTTGAGCTTATTACATTACCATTTTCATCAAGTAATTCACCATTCTCATTATAATTTTTAATGCCAACAAATTTAAAATCTCTAACAGTGATTGTATCTCCTCTTGCTTTATCATAACCTATTGCATCAGAAGCTAGAGATTCTAAAGAAGCTAAAAAACCTGCTCTATCAGGATGATCTTGTAAAACACTTGAATCAAATGTAACAGAAGCTGTAATTCTTCTAATATTTGTAAAATTTCCATCTCTTTGAGATATCAACTTTCTTGATATTTCATAGTTAGTAACCGTATTTGAACTTTCACTATTTTGTAATAATTTATTATTATCAACTGCCAATTGTGGCGGTTGTATATTATTATCCACTCCTGCTACTCCACCAACATCTACAGGTAATCCTTGTGCATTGTTAGTATTTTCTATAACTTGTTGAGATCTTATACTTCCTTCTGGGCTATAAATCTCCTCTTCTATATCTTTTCTAACAAAATCTAAAGTTACATTTACTTTAGCAACAACCCTTCCAACACCAACAACAGGTTCCAATAAACTTATAATTTTTTGTTCATAATCTTCTTCAACTTTATCCTTAAATTTTGTTTGGATAGTTGATTTTTGAGTATTCATCTCATCAGCTGATACTTCTAAAAGATTTCCATCTTGATCTATTAATTGTATATTTTCAATTTTCAAATCAGGGACAGCTGATGAAATAAAGTTTTTTATACCATCAACTTGCTTTTGAGTTAGGAAAATACCTTGTTTTAAAGTAATAACAGCCGATGCTGTTGTATCACTTCTCTTTTCAGTAAAAATTGTTTCTTTTGGAATAGCAATTTTCACACTAGCTTTCAAAACTCCAGATAATGATTCTAATGTTTTGCTAAGCTCTCCTTCTAATGCTCTTAAATACTTAACTTTATTTTCAAAATTCGTTGTACCTAAAGATGATTTTTCAAATATCTCCCAACCAACATGTTTATTTGTAGAAGCTTCACTAGTCACAAGTTTTATTTTAGCAATATTTATAAACTCTTTTGAAGTTTTTAAAGTAAGATTATTTCCACTTCCTGTTACTACAAATTGTATTCCAGCATTTTCAAGTTCTTCTGTTGCTCTCATAACATCAGCTTGTGTAAGATTTGAAGCAATCGTATAACTCAATTTTTTATCTTCAGCTTTAACACTACTATATATCAAGAAGCCTGCTATTAAAAGTACTAATACTGCAAACCCACCTACAATTGCAATTCTTTGTGCTTTATTTAGATTATTTATAAACTTTAAAAGTTGTTCCATCTAAACCCTTAATTAACTTTTACCAGAAGCATCAATAACAGATCTGAATAATCTTGAATCTCTTTTTATTGAAGATTGTATAGCATCAAAAATAATTTTATTTTTTGATTGCTCACTCATTTGACTATCTAAATTTACATTATTTCCATCATTTTGCTCAACTAAATTTGGAACTTGAACCAATCTTGGATTACTCAATCCTTTATAGTCAATATTATACATATGATTTGATGTTGTTCTTTTTAAACTTAAAATATTTTGTTCTTTTAACTCTTCATCAAATATTAAATCTTTTGTTTTATATTTTGGTGTATTTACATTTGCAATATTACTAGATATTACTTTTTGTCTCTCGCCTCTAAAATTTAACTGTTCAAAAAGTTTATTCGATACTTCGCTTGCTTGCATTATCTAGTATTACCTCCGATTTTTTCTATCAATCCTGCATTTAACTCATCTATAGTTTTAATAGCTTTTTGAGATTGTTCAAATCTTCTATGAGCATCTATTAACTCAACCATTGTACTAACTCTATTAACATTAGATTGCTCAACAGATCCTCTTAAAATTCTATTATCATTAATTTCAAAGTTTACAATTTCTTCTTCATTAATTGCTTTATATGTATTATCTCCAACTTTTTCAAGATTTGTAAAAGGTGTTTGAACAACTCCAATTTGTAACTCAAAACCTTCTTCAACTTCTATAGCTCCATTATCAGCATTTAAAACATTATTTCCATTTCCATCAACCAAAAATCCATCAAGATTTTTGAAAGCACCATCTCTAGTGTATACAATATCCCCATTTTGATTTTGTATTTTAAAAAAAGTTTCATTGTCATTTAATGCAAAATCTAATTCATTACCTGTCATCAACACAGGTCCCATTTGTGGATTTATATATCTTGTATCAATTTTAGGAATAGTATTTGTAACAACAGATTCAACCAAAGGAGTTTTGTATTCATTTTGCATTCTTTGTAAGTACCAATTAAATGATGTTTCAGCTGTTCCTTCTTGTTTAAATCCTAGAGTATCAACATTTGCAAGATTATTACTTATTTGATCTAATCTATTGATTTGATTAATCATAGATGCAGCTAATGGATAAACTCCTTGATTCATACTAATCTCCTTTAATTACTAAATTCTGCTATTAATTTATCTAAATCATCTCCAACCAAATCCTCTGTATCTCTATCACCATGAATATGTCTAGCCATAGGTATTTCTTTTGGATTGTCCTCTTCGAAAAGATTATTTAAGTAAATAGATAATTTTCTAATCACAGACATAACTCTTTCAATTTTTTGTCTATTTATATCATTGAATTGCATCAATTCCATACCTTGAAAAATATGCATATCTTCATCGTCTAACATAGAACGTAACCCTTTTAAAGAGTTTTCAAACTCTTTTACTTTTCCTAATTGTTGTTGAAATACATTTATATTTGGGAATTTACTAGCTAATGAATTGAGAAGTTTTTCTTGAGAAAGACTAAATTCTTCATACTCTTTTATCTTTTTTCTTAAGTCACCATTATTGTCTAAAGTCAAACTTAATACATCAAATATTTGAGATACTTTCTCTTCAGAGTCATTTGCAACTTGGCTTAACTGGCTAACAACTTTTGTATCATTTTCTGCAGGAAAAGGGAAAACACCTTCATTTATTTTTGAAGATGACCACTCTTTAACAATTTCATCTTTTACTTTATCATCTTCTACTTCATTACTTTTAATTTTAGTAACTTCTTGTACTTGCTCATCAATAGATTTTTCATCAATATCATTTAAAAGGGTTTCTATCTCATTTATCTTTTTTTCACTTGATACAGGAATACTTTCATTATCTTGATTCTCAACTTGAGATAATAGTTCTTCTATCTCTTTTGTATTTATTTTCTCATCGTCTTTTGGTTCTTCTTTAGAAACATCTGTACTATCATCAGCTGGAATATCTAAACCATTCATTAAGGCTTCGATATCTTCTTGACTCATACTCATAATAACCCCTTAATTTATTTTTTCAGAACACCATCTAATTTTTCTTTTAAAACTTCTGCATTAAAAGGCTTAACTATATAGTTATTAACTCCTGCTTTTAAAGCAGTAATTACTTCACTTTTTCCACCCTCAGTTGTAATCATAATGATTGGAGTTTTTTGATGTGTTCCTTCACTTCTTACTTTTTTAACAAGTTCTAAACCATTCATATTTGGCATATTCCAGTCTGTCAAAATCACATCATAATGCCCTTCAGTCAACAACTTCCAAGCTTTTAATCCATCTTCAGCTTCATCAAAACTCTCTTTATTAAATCCTAATTGCATAACTACATTCCCGATAATTCTTCTCATTGTTGAGCTATCATCAACTATTAGAATTCTCATATTTCCCTCTTTATGTTTAAATTATTTCAATAAAATATGCATTATATTAAATTTGTTTTAAATATTTACTTAAAATTATTTTTGTAAAATTTCGAGACTTTTATCAAAGTTTAATTCTTATTAAAATATAATTAAATACAATTGATAATCAAGGAGAATTCTATGATTAGAGGACTTTATACAGCAGCAACTGGTATGAATGCAATGCAACATCAAATTGATGTTACTTCAAACAATATTGCCAATGTTAATACAACTGGATTTAAACAAGATAGAGCTGAATTCCAAGATTTAATTTATGAATCTTTAAATTATACAGCAGGACAGACAACTCAAGATACAATGAACCCTACAGGAATTGATGCTGGACTTGGAGTAAGACTAGCAAACATTCAGAAAAATTTTACCCAAGGTGATTATAAGACAACAGGTAATGATTTTGACATAGCTATATCAGGGAAAGGTTTTTTCCAAATTACACTACCAAGTGGTGAAATAGCTTACTCAAGAAATGGTAACTTTAAATTAAATGATGAAGGGACTATAGTAAATGGGAATGGATATCCACTTGAACCTGAAATTGTAATCCCACAAGAATATAAAGATTTCAGTGTTGGAAATGATGGTTTCTTATCAGCAAAAAATCCTCAAACTGGTGATACAATAGAATTAGGACAAATTGTTCTAGCAGATTTCATTAATCCTGCTGGGTTAACTCCTTTAGGTGACTCTTTATTTATGCAAAGTGAAGCAAGTGGTGCTGTTGTTGAAGGAAACCCTTCAACAGCACAATTTGGTGGATTAAGACAAAGAATGATCGAAAGTTCAAACGTAAAACTTGTAAATGAAATGGTTGATTTAATTACAGCACAAAGAGCATACGAAGCAAATTCAAAAGCAATTACGACTGCTGATAATATGCTTGATGTAGTAAATAGGTTGAAAAATTAATTCTAATTTATTATGAATTTTGATGAACTAAGAAAAAAACGCGAAAGCAATTTTGCAAAACATAAACAAAAGAAGAAAGCTTATTATCTAAAAAGTAAACTCAAAAAAGAGATAGACTATGAAGATGAGCTAAAAGAAGAGAATTTTTTTGCAAAAATTAAGGAAATTGCAAAAAACCAAAAAATATATATGGATAGTCGTCAAGAATCTATTAAATCAAAGATAAATGCTTATAAAGAACTCAAAAAAGAGTATTATGAGCAAAATAGAGAAAAAAGACTAGAATATGATAGAGAATACAGAGAAAAGAAAAAAGAAGAATTAAGAGAATATAGGCAAAAATATTATGAAAAAATTAAAGAGAAGAGATTAAAAGAACAACAAGATGGAAACAACTAATACAACTTCTGAAAATAGTACCGAGAATGTAGATACTGAAAACAATGAGCAAATAAAAAAAAGTAAATCAGCTCTTATAAAAAAAGTTTTAATTATATCTATAGCTGTTTTATCTCTATTCTTAATTATTTTAGTTGTTATTCTTTTATTTAAAGATTCTGCTGATAAAAAAACTGTTGAAAATATTCCAAATACAAATGAAAATATTCCTATAGAAACAATTGCAACTCCTGAGCAAAAAGACTTTAAATTTGATTTTAACAATTTAGAACCTGAAAAGTTAAATGAACAATTAGCACTTTTG
Source organism: Aliarcobacter vitoriensis (assembly GCF_003316695.1). Classification (GTDB taxonomy): domain Bacteria; phylum Campylobacterota; class Campylobacteria; order Campylobacterales; family Arcobacteraceae; genus Aliarcobacter; species Aliarcobacter vitoriensis. The sequence goes on along the minus strand of NZ_PDKB01000003.1, from coordinate 38,329 downwards.
ACAAATAAAAATATGGAGATTCAAAAAATTGAAGAATTAAACAAAATTGAAGAACCTGTAAAAAATGAAAATTCTATAATCAATAAAGATGATGAAGAAGAAAAAAAATATGAAGCTATTGTAAATAACAAAGAACAAACAAATGAACTTACTCAAGATATACAAGAAAAACATAAACAACAAAATGAACTTATTGTAAAAAAAGAAGAAAAAGAAGAAAATAAATCTGTTATTATAGATAATAGTCAAAAAGAAGTATCAGTTATCGAAAAGTCGGATTTTATAAAACTAATAAATGTAGCAAAGCTTAAAGGCAATTTAAATAAAAAATACTTAGACAAAGCTGTAAATGTTAATACTAATATTTTATTATGCAGAGACAATGAAAATCACATAGAACTATACTATGGACCTTTTTTAGATGATAATATAAGAGATGAACTACTTACAAAACTCTTAAGTGAGGGGTTTAAAGAAGCTTATTCTTTAGAAATGTTAGAAGAAGAATTTAATAAGAGATGTAAATACTAGAAATTAAGAATTTTCTAATATTTCAAATGAATTCTTAACAAAAATCTTTTTTTGTTCAATATCTATTTTTTCAATGAAACTATCAAAAATATGAGGTATTAAAAATGTTTTTGGTAAATTTTTATTTATAAGTTCAATATCAGTAGAAACTTCTAAATAATCATTTAAAGGAAATCTGTGCATATCTTTTACTATTCCCAATTTCAAATCATTTTCAAAAATTTCACAAGAGATTAAATCAAACCAGAAATGTTCATTTTCTTTTAATTTACAAGATTCTTTTGTATTTTCAATAGATGTAAAAAGTTCACTATTCGTAAGTTTCTTTGCAGTATCCATATCCAAATAATCTTCAAACCTAATAAGTTCTCTACTTGGGTTATACTCTAAAACTTTTAATAAAACTTTTTTATTTGTAGTAAAAACTGCACCTTTTTTAAACTGTTCAGGAAAATCAGAGTCAATAAAAAGTCTTAAATGACCTTGTAAGCCAACTGCTTTCCCTAATTTTGCAACATAAATACTATTATTCATATATTACTTTGTAACTACTTGTATTTTATAAGATATTCCATCTTTTGCTTTACAACCATTTGCAATAGTTTTTAAAGCATTTATCATATTACCATTTTTACCAATAAGTTTTCCAATATCAACACTATTAACATTTATTGTAATCTCGGCAAAATGTTCATCTATTTGTTCTTTAGAAACAACGACATCTTCTGGAACAGCTACAACTAATTTTGCATAATTTTCTATGAAATTTGTAATCATGTTATTTCAATATAATTATTTAGAAGCTAATTTTTTAACTTTTTCAGATGGTTTTGCACCAACACTTAACCAATAGTTATATCTTTCTTCATCAATTTTAAGAACTTTTGGTTCAACAACTGGATTAAAGTAACCAATTGATTCAATCCATCCTGAATCTCTTCTTTTTCTTGAATCAGTTACAACTATTCTATAAAATGGTTTTTTGTTTCTTCCCATTCTTGTTAATCTAATTACTGTCATTTTATTTCCTTTTTTAAATTTATAGTATTGAATTCTGAACTCAAAACAAGTTCACAACTCAATACTATTTAATATTTTTATCTTGGAATTTTAGGCATTCCATTTGCTCCAACTTGAGAGAGCATATTTTGTAAACCTTTCATTCCACCTTTACTTGATAACTGTTTTGCCATTTTTGAAGCATTTTTAAATTGTTTCAATATTTTATTTACTTGAACTTCACTAAGTCCTGAACCTAAAGAAATTCTTTTTTTTCTGCTTGGATTTAAAAGATCAGGATTTTCCCTCTCTTTTGAAGTCATTGAAGAAATAAGTGCTTTTATTCTTATAATCTCTTTTGAATTTTCAAAATCCATATCTTTTAGTGCTGGAGCCATAGAAGAAAGCCCAGGTATCATTCCTATAATTGATTTTAAACTTCCAAGTTTACTCATCATTTGAAGTTGCTCTAAAAAGTCATTAAAGTTAAACTCACCTTTTTTTATTTTTTTAGTAACTTCTTTTGCTTTTTTTTCATCAATAATTGCTGATGTTTTTTCAGCAAGTCCATCAATATCACCAAGCCCTAAAAGTCTTGATACAATTCTATCTGGAATAAATACTTCCAAATCTGGCATTTTTTCACCAATACCAATGAACCTTAAAGGAACTTCAACTTGAGAAGCAATACTAAGTGCTACTCCACCCTTTGTATCTCCATCGTATTTTGATAAAATAACTCCATCTATTCCTATTTTTTCTTTAAATGTTGTTGCAGTTTTAGTTGCATCATGTCCTGTTAAAGAGTCTGCTACATAAAAAATCTCATTTGGATTTATGGCATTTTTAATATCTTTTAACTGTTCCATTAGCTCTTCATCTATTGCCAATCGTCCAGCTGTATCTATCAAAAGTACATCATAATGCTCTTTTATAGCTTTTTCTTTTGCTGCAAAAGCAATTTTTATAGGATTTTTTTCGCCCTCATCAAAATATATATCAACTTCAATAGAAGCTGCTATTTGTTTTAGCTGCTCAACTGCTGCAAGTCTTTGTAAATCACAAGCGGCAACTAAAACTTTTTTCTTTCTTGTTTTTAAATAATTTGCTAATTTACCAGTCGTTGTTGTTTTTCCACTTCCTTGAAGTCCTGTCATCAAAACAACAGTTGGAGGAGTTGAAGAAAATACAAAACCTTGATTTCCATTTGCAGTTAAAGTTTTTGTAAGTTCTTCTTTTAGAACTTTTATAAAATTATCTTGTCCAATTCCTATATTTTTTGTACCAATTTCAATTGCATTCAATAGTTCTTTTGTAGTTTTATGATGAACATCAGCTTTTAAAAATGCTTTTTTTAATTCAGATATCGCACGACTTAATGATGTAACATCATCTTGATGTCTTATTTTATTTACTATGCCACGTATTGAACCTGTTATTGAATCAAACAAATATATCTCCATAAATTTTTATTTTGGGATTCTATTAAAATTTTACTTTAATATAGATTAATTGATTTAAGATTTTTAAGTATTTTTTTAGTTTGTAGTTTTTACAAAATCCCTTCATTATGGGATTTATGTATTTTATAATCTTAAGAATTAATTAAAATCATACACTTTGAACTCTTTTGGTTCTCGTGCTTCAAAAGTATAGTCAAAAATCTTTGTAATTTTTGAGTGAAGTAAAACTCTATTTACATTTGATGCCGTTCTTCCGTATATTGCATCACCAATAATCGGTAATCCAACAGAACTTAAATGTACTCTAATTTGATGAGTTCTTCCACTTTCTATTACTAATTTTATTTTTGATTTATTTCCTTCAACAAGCATTGGATAAACAGTTGTTTTTGCACTTTTTCCATGTTTATCAATTTTAGATTTTGCCATTCCTCTATCTTTTGTTGTCAAAATTGGTTTATCAATTTCTATTTCTTCTACAACTTTTCCTTCAACAATAGCAACATACTCTTTATAAACTCTATTTTGTGCAAACTCTTTAATAGCTTTTTTTTGGAATTCTTCATTTTTTGCAAACATCATAACACCACTTGTTTCTTTATCAAGCCTATTTAAAAGTATAGCCTTGTCAAATGTTTTTGCTATTTCATCTGCTGTTATAAAAGCTGGTTTATCAACAACCAAAATATTTTCATCTTCAAAAATAACTTTAGTTTTTGCCACTTCTTTTACACTAAATTTTGTATCAGTTTTTATTTCACCACGTGCTATTAAAACTTTTTTATCACCAACTTTAACTAAACCTCTATCAATTAACTCTTTCGCTTTTGAATTTGAAATTTTTTCTTGTTGTGCTAAAAGCTTATAAGCTTTATCATACATTACAGCCATTTATCTATCTCCTTAATTATTGGATCAAAAGATCCAGCTTTAGTAAGCTCTGGTTTTTTTAAAGTTTTTAAATTCTCTAAATAATTTCCTATTTCACTATTTTCAACTAAATAGTAATTTTTTATACAATCAAAAAGTGATTTTTGATTAAAAATATTTTTTCCACTTATTATTATATTTCCAAAATATGCTGGTTCTATGGGATTGTGTCCACCAATTCTTTCAAATGCCCCACCTAAAATAGTGACATCACTTATCGCATAAATGTCATTTAAAATACCCATTTTATCAACTAAAACAATATCACTTGTAAAATCTTCTTTACTACTAAATCTATGATATGTTAAATCTTTATCTTTTATAAAATTTTTAATCAAAAAATCAACTTTTTCAAATCTTTCTGGATGTCTTGGAACAATGACTAATCTACCAAAATCTTTTTTATATGAATTTAATATTAATTCTTCTTCATTTTCATGTGTACTTCCAGCAGTTATTAGAACTTCTTTTGGCTTTGATAAATCAATATTTTTTTGTGGAAGTTGAGCTAATTTTATATTTCCAATAATTTCAATATTTTTTGCACCTAACTCTTCAAGTCTTTTTTTATCAATATCACTTTGTGCAAAAACTTTATCAATATTATTAAATATTTTCTTATAAAAAAAACTAAATCTTTTATATGATTTATATGATTTATCAGAAATTCTAGCATTTATTAAAATCGTTTTAGCACTTTTTCTTTTTGCAACTAAAAAAAGCATATACCAAAGTTCAGCTTCCATAACAACTAAAACTTTTTGTTTTGTAATCCAAAATGGTAAAAAAATCTCAAAAGGAAGATACCTTACACTATCTAAGAGATTCTTAGCTTCTGAAAATCCTGTATTTGTAATAACAGTTACATTTGACTCATTTTTATATCTTTGAATAAGTGGCTTAATCGCTCTTACTTCCCCCATAGAACAACAGTGAAACCAAACACCAGATTTATCAAATTTTGGATTATTTCTTAAAAAAAATTTTGCGGGGATTGCTTGTTTGTACTTATTTGTTTTTGTTTTATAAAGTAAAAATGGAATAAACAGTATATAAACAACTATTAAAATAAAATTGTAAAATATACTAAAGAGGCTCAAATTAAGCCTCTTGTGAAATAGTTTCTTCTTCACCTTTATAAAGGATTCTTCCACAATGAAGACAGTTTACAATCTCTTCACCTTTTATAACCTCTGCATAAGTTTTGTCATTTATTTTCATAAAGCACCCATAACAAGCCTGTTTTTTTACAGGAACAACTGCTGTATCTTTAGCCCATCTTTTAATTTTTTCATAGAAAGTTAGAATTTTTTTATCAAATTGTCCTAAAAGTTCATTTCTTTGTGCATAAACAACATTTCTTTCTTCATTTATAGATTCAATTTCTTGATCAACTGCAACTTTAATCTCCTTAATATCTTCTTCTTCAACTTTTAATTTCTCTTGAAGTTCTTTTAAAGTATCTTCTTTTGCCACAGTTAATTTATCAAGTCTTTCTATCTCTTCATTTGCAAAAGAAACCTGCTCTTTTGCTATATCTTCTTCAAGTTGTAGAGCTTTTAACTCTTTTTCATTTGTTACATCTTTATTCTTTTTTGCAATACTATCTAACTTTGTTTTTAATTCTGCAAGATGAATATTGTTTTTAGTTCTTTTTGATTTTAACTCATCTATTTCTAAATAAATAGAGTTTATAGAACTTTTTAATGCTTCTGCTGTTTCTACAAAAACTGCTAATTTTGACTTTTGATTTTCAATCTTTGGATCAAATTGACTAATACTTGTATCATATTTTGATAAAGTTATTAAATCCTGTAAATACTTATTCAATGTTTTCTCCTTCTATAAAAAACTCAAATGGATTTTTTGAAGCTGTTATTATAGCTTTTAATTTATTTTTTTTCAAATATTCATCTAAAAGATATTCCAATAGTAGATTAAAACTATTTTCACTCTCATAGTGTCGAATATCAATTAATGACAAATCTCTTGCTTTTGCTTCCATTGCATCGTGATATTTTATATCACCTGTTATAAAACAATCTGCTTTCACTTCATCTATTAAACTCATAGCTGAACCTGTACAAATAGCTATATTTTTTATATAATCTTTTGTTTTTACAAACTTTATATTTTTCAAATTTAACTTTTTATTTAGGTGTTTTAAAAGATTTTCAAAACTCATATTTACTTCACAATTTGCAATAAATTCATTTTGATTTACTATTTTAAATTCCAAAATATCTTCAACTACAAATCTATTTAAGTGTGTTTTATCTATATTTGTATGCATTGATATTAAAGATATATTTTTTTTTATAAGCTCTTTTAAAATCTTTGTACTATATGTGTCATAATTTATTCTTTTTAATCCACTAAAAATTAGTGGATGATGAGTAATTACTAAAGAGTTTGGCTTTAAAGTTTGAACTAAAGTTAAATCTAAATCCATACTAATATATAAATTTTCGAATTCATCTTCAAAACTTCCTACAAGAAGTCCAGAATTATCCCATTTTTCCTGTAATTCAAAAGGAGAAATTGAGTTTAAAAATTCATATATATCTTTTATTTTCACTATCTTCCAACTCTTTTTAATCTATCTTGTTCTTGCTCTTTGTACATAACTGCACAAGCTTGTGCAAGTTCTCTCACTTTTAAAATATAGTTTTGTCTTTCAGTTACACTTATAGCTTTTCTTGCATCTAAAGTATTAAACGTATGACTTGCTAACATACATTGGTCATAAGCTGGTAGTGGTAAATTAGCTTCTAAACAAGCTTTACACTCATTAAAAGCATCTTCAAAATGTTTAAATAACATAGAAGTATTTGCTACTTCAAAATTATACTTAGAAAACTGATATTCTGCTTCTTTATGAACATCTGCATAAGTAGTTTTTCCATGTTTATTTTCATTCCAAACTATATCAAAAACACTGTCTACTCCTTGTAAATACATAGCTAATCTTTCTGTTCCATAAGTTATTTCAACAGCAACTGGGTCACAAGCTAAACCACCTACTTGCTGAAAATATGTAAACTGAGTAACTTCCATACCATCAAGCCAAACTTCCCAACCAAGTCCCCATGCACCTAAAGTTGGAGATTCCCAATTGTCTTCAACAAATCTGATATCATGTCTACTCAAATCTAATCCTAAAAATTCTAAAGATTTTAAGTATAAATCTTGAATATTATCTGGACTTGGTTTTATCAAAACTTGAAATTGATAATATGCTCCCAATCTATTTGGATTTTCTCCATATCTCCCATCTGTTGGTCTTCTTGAAGGGGCTACATAGGCTGTACTCCAAGGAGTACTATCCAAACTTCTTAAAAGTGTTGCTGGATGAAATGTTCCAGCTCCAGCAGGAATATCATAAGGTTGTACAATATTACACCCTTCCTTTGCCCAAAATTCTTGTAGTTTTAATAGCATCTGTGAAAATGTAACCATCTATTTAATTCCTAACTCTTTATTTATTTTTTCTTTGTCAAATCCACAAATCCAAGTATTTCCTATTAAAATAATAGGGGCACCAGAACATCTTTTTTGACAATCTTTTAAAGCATCTTTATTTTTTGTTAAATCTATTTGATTAAATTTTAGTTTTTTACTTTTTAAGTAGATAATCGTATCTTTGCACCATTTACAATTTGGTAAAGTAAATAGTGCAATAGGTTTCATTACAATAATACTTCTATATCTTTTGAATCACTTTCAACAGCTTTAGCTTTAACCATTCTATCTTCTTTTAATTTAACAGCTAAATCTTTATCACTAATTGCTAAAATTTGCATAGCCAAATAAGCAGCATTAATAGCTCCTGCTTTTCCCAATGCAACAGTAGCAACAGGCATTCCTGCTGGCATTTGAACAGTTGAAAGCATAGCATCCATACCATCCATTGCTCCACCTTTCATAGGCACACCAATAATTGGTTTTGTTGTTGTTGCAGCTAATGCTCCAGCAAGGTGTGCAGCCATTCCAGCAGCTGCGATAAAGGCTACTGCACCTTTTTCTTCAGCATCTTTTACATATTCTTTTGTTCTTTCAGGACTTCTATGAGCTGAAGATATAATTAACTCATATTTTACATTAAACTGTTCAAAAGTATCAGCACAGTTTTTCATAATTTCATAATCAGATTTACTACCCATTATAATTGATACAAATTTCATTTTTCACCTTTTTATTTTTTAAAAATTCCAAGATTATATCAAAAAGTTTCTAATAAATTTATAATCTTATCTACTTTAAGCTTTTTCCATTCATCAAATTTATTTATTGTTAATAAATCATTTTCATATATAAATTTTGATAAATTTTTTGAACTATTTTTTACAAAAAGAGGTTTAACATATTTATAATATTTTAAAATAGTTTCATACTCTTCACTAGTAATTATACAAACTGTAGGTATCATAAATGTATCACTTATGTGCAATGCTGATGTATTTGCAGTAATTATTTTATCCATTGAAGATACTATAAAAATAAAATCTTCTATTGTTTTAGAAAAATTAGATAAATCAAGAAGATTATCGTTTTTTATTTTTGGATCAACATTTAAAGTTGTAACAATAGTATAATCGTCTAATTTTTCAATTAAAGATTTTAAAATATCTATAGCGAAAGTTTGTGGAATTGATTTATTTATAGTAGCACTATATGGATGATATAAAAGAAGTTTTCCTCTCTTTTTCGCTTCAAGTAACTTATTACTTAATCCTTTTGTTAATTCAAAATTATCTATTTTTAATGTTGAAAATTTCTCTAAATCTGAAACTTTTCTATAATCAATTCCAAATTTCAATAACCAGCTATCAACAATATTTAAATTTAATATTTTACTAATATCAACACTATTATCAACATAATAGTCATATTCGCAAATCTTTTTACTATCAATACTCAATGGCAAAATTTCATTTATATATTCTTGCGTAGAATAAATATCTTTATCTCTTTTATAATAACTATTATTCGAAGCTTTTATATATATGTCTAATTTTACATTTGAATAGATTTCACTTAATTTATTATAAAATATTCTCAAAGCTGCCATAGAAGATATCATATCACTTATACTATTTCCTAAACTTCCAATCACTGCGATACGAATACTATTTTTATGAAAGCTCTTTAGTTGATGAAATAAATTTTGCTCTTTTATGTCAAAAAAATCTATATTATCAAACTTTGTTCTATTTTCAAATTCTTGAATATTTAAAATTCCCAATTCAACTGGAAATCTTGGGTTTTCTTTAACTGAATTTTCATTTATAGTTTTTGCAATATATTTATTTTTATCAACTTTTGCCAAAATATCTTTAAAATCTAAAAAATCATCATATGTTGTAATATAAACTGTTTCATTCTCAACTCCAACGGGAGCTTTAAATCTATTATACTTTATAACTGTTCCATCTGTTATTTTTATATTTATATTATTTGTAACTCTAAAAAAAATCATATTGTAAAATATTTATTCCACTATTTCATCAATATTTTCAACTCTAAACATAGTTAAATATGGTAATTTTGAAGGAAGTTTTATTTTATTTACATTTCCACTATGAACAGATTCTAATTCTTTATTCGTTTCTGTTAAAATCTTTTTAAAATTTATATAATACAAACCATCATATTTTTTAAAAATTTTCCCTATTTCATTATCACATTCCAAAAGTTCTTCACCTTTTGGAGTAAAAATTTCTATATCTTCATTTGGATAAACTTTATACTTACACAAAAAATGTTCTTCATCTTCAGTTACAAGTCCAGTAACTTCAAACGAACCTTTACTTAAAGCATATAGATGATTTTGTGAATCTGTTTTCTCAAAAGGACGATGAATCAAATATGCATCAGTAAATCCTCTATTTTTTGTTGTATGAAGCTCTTTTTGATATTTCTCTGGTTCAAATTTTCCAGCATCATAATCATCAATAGCTTCTCTATATGCTTTTGCTGTAACGGCTGCATAATATGGAGATTTTGTTCTTCCTTCAATCTTTAAACTATCAACTGCACCACTATCTAATATTTCTTTTATATGTGAAGCTAAATTCATATCTTTTGAATTAAAAATGTATGTTCCAACACCTGGTTCTTCTTCTAACCTAAACAAAGTATTATGATCTTCATTTGCAGCATATAAAGTATATTGAAATCTACAGTCATTTGCACAGCTTCCTCTATTTGGTACTCTTCCCATTTGAACAGCACTAACTAAACATCTTCCACTATAAGCAAAACACATAGAACCATGTACAAAAATCTCTATTTCCATATCAGGTAAGTGTTTTTTTATTTCCATTACATCTTTTAATGATATCTCTCTTGCAACAACTATTCTTTTTACACCCATATCCCAAAAAACTTGTGCATCAAGATAATTTAAAACATTTGCTTGAGTTGATAAATGAATATCAATTTGAGGAGCAATTTCTCTACACAATCGAACAACTCCAGGAGCTGCAACAATAAAAGCATCTGGCTTAAGTGCAGCCATTGTAGCAATATGTTTTTTTAATAATTCTATTTGTGAATTAAAAGGAAAACCATTAATTGTAGCATATACTTTTTTTCCTCTTTCATGAGCATAATCTATTCCTTCTTTAAAAGTTTCAAACGTAAACTCTTTTCCTGCTCTTATTCTTAAACTAAAGTGACTAACTCCTGCGTAAACTGCATCTGCACCATATTTAATAGCTATTTTTAATTTTTCTAAATTTCCAGCAGGTGATAGTAACTCTACTTTTTTATTACTCATAAATTTCCTTTGATTACATACATTATATTATTTAATTAAGCCGAGATTATATCTATTTTTTGATAAATATTTGTATTGAAGTTTTATTAAAAATGAGATAAAGAGCCTTTAGAAGCTCTCCCACTCATCATCAGTATTGCTAGAGATAAACTTCTTTTGAGATTCTTTATTACTAACTTTTTGTTCTATTAGAGAAGTATTTTCAAATTTAACATCTTTTTTTATTTCATTTGAAGCTTTAACAATATTGTCTTTTTTTAGTTGATCTAAACATTTAAACACCTCAAACATTGAAATATCTACTTGTTGTGATAAGTTTTGTAAGATATCTCTATCAGAAATATCTTTACAATCTTCATTTATATACTCTTGAACACTATTATGAACACTTTCATGGTACTCTTTTAGTTTCTTCCAATTTTGTGCTTTTGTAAAACTAATACCTTGTTTTTCTTGTTCTATTATCCATCTTCCTAGATCACAATCTGTTGGTTTTGTTATATTCCAAGCAGTTTTTGTTTGTCCAATTTTATTAAAATTTACAAGTTTAAATCTTATATGATCATTTTTTAATTTTGAAACTTTAAATACCAAATCGATGTCTTCTATCTCTTTTGCATCTATTTGTTTAAATTTAGCCCTATCAGCTATTGTTAGAAGATTATTAGATAAATTTGCAGCTTCTAAAGCTAATGAACTAATAATATTTGACGAGTTAGCATTTACTTGAGTTACACTATCTAAAACATTTATCGTATCATTGATTTGTAAAATTCCAATCTCTTCTTCTTTACTACCTTTTGAAACATCTTCAATTAATACAATAGTGTCATTAATATTTTTATTTAATATTGTATAACCTTCTTTCATTCGATTTGCAATATCTTTACCTTCATTAGCCTTTGCTGTTGCTTTTTCTACAATATTTTTAATCTCTCTTGCTGCCTCAGCACTTCTATTTGCAAGATTTCTTACTTCTTGTGCAACAACTGCAAATCCTTTACCAGCTTCTCCAGCAGTTGCAGCTTCTACTGCGGCATTTAGTGAAAGAATGTTTGTTTGAAATGCAATTTGATCAATAACTTCAATAGCTTCATTAATAGAACTTACTTCATTATTTATCTGATCCATCGCTTGATTTGTTTTTGAAGCAAGTGTTTCTCCATCTTTTGAAGATTTTTGAAGTTCAAGAGCTAAAATAGACATTTGAGAAGTTTTTTGAACACTTTGCTTAATAATAGCTGTTATCTCTTCAACCGCAGCTGCAGTTTGCTCTAAAGAAGAAGCTTGTTCATTTGCAGAAGTTGATAATTTTTTAGCACTATCAGATAAAACACCTGTATCACTATTTAATTTTTTACCAGTTGCTACAATCATTGACAAAAATTCAGAAACAGTTGAACCAATTAGTTGTGTACTTGCAACTAATGATGACATTACCCCATTTACTTTTGATATGTCCATTTTTGAATCAATTGCAGCAAAATTTGAGTTTCCATACTCTATTAGAACATTGTTTAAACTTACTAGATTATCATTTGTTCTTTCAATCATTTGATTAATAGAATCTCTTAACCTTTGAATTTGTGGATTTGAAGATGTTTTTTCAATTTTGTATACATAAAAACCTTGCGAAATTTTGTCTATCACTTCATCAACATTTTCAATAACTTTCCCATCTTCTATATAAGCTTCTTTTAGCTTAGAGATGTAAGCATTAAAACTATCTACCACTTTTCCTATTTCATCATTAGATTTTTTGTTAATTCTATCAGTTTCACCTTTTCCACTATTAATATCATTAATAGCCATATCCAGTTCATCTAAAGGTCTAATAATGGCTTGATTTACAAAATAGTTATAAATTAGAACTGCAACTAATATTATAATAATTGCAAAACCTAAAATGCTAAAAATTATACTATTTATCTTATCATTAGTATTCTCTTCCATCAAAGCAACTTCTGCTTCAATATCATCAACATAAGCCCCTGTTCCAATAATCCAATCCCAAGGTTCGAACTTTTGAACATAAGAAAATTTCGCTTTTGGATCATTTGGTAAATTTGGTTTATCCCAATAATATTTTACCAATCCACCTTCTTTTTTAGAATTTGTAACTTTTGACATTTCAATAAACAATTTTGCGCCATAAGGGTCTGAATAAGTGCTTAAATCTGTTCCATTTAATTTTGAGTTAATAGGATGCATAATCATTTTGGGAAATGAATCATTTATCCAAAAATATTCATTATTTGCATATCTCATTTCTGAAATAGTTTTTAAAGCTTCCATTTGAATTCTTGCTGTTGCATTTTCAACATATTCACCCGTTCCAATAACCCAATTATATGGTTTAAATAATTTTACAAAAGATACCTTTAATTGAGGAGTATCAAATCCTGGTTTTGGCCAAACATAATCAATAAATCCCTCTTTATCACTTTTTGCAATTTGTGCAAACTCTTTAAAAATTTGCTTCCCTTTTGGATCTTTGTAGTCATACATATTTTTATTATTAAGTGATGGATTTATAGGATGTACTACAACGACTGCATCAAAGTCATTTATCCAAAAATATCCTGTAGATGAATATCTTGTAGCATTTACAATACTTTTTAACCTATCTTGTAATGCTTCATTTGATAAAGTATTTTTATATTTTTCATACTCTGCTTCTAAAATAGAAAATAAAAATTCTGTTTGTTTTTGTAGTTCACTTTCTAATTCAAGTTTAACTTTTTCTATAGAAGTTCTTTCATAATATGCTTCAACTGTTTTCATAGCCAAAGACACATAGTTCTTCAGTTCTTGTTCTTTTTTTAGGTAAGCTTCTTCTTTATATTTAGTGATACCTTCATCTGAAAAACTTTTAATAGAATAAATTGAATCTATAGCAACGGCAATCGATATAAACATAATTGTTACTACAGATAAAATCAATATTTTTAATTTTATAGACAAATTTCTTAGCATTCTTCTCTCTCCAAAATAGAATGTTTCAATTGTACCATTTAAAATATAAATATTATATCTATTTATTATTTTATCAAATTTTTTGCAAACTCTATAGCTTCAACAGTTACATTTTCGCCACTTATCATTCTTGCTATCTCTTCTATTTTTTCATTATCATTTAAAAGTTTTACTTTTGAAATACCATCTTTTTTATCCACTAAAAAATGTTGATTTGCACTTGCAGTTAATTGAATTTGATGAGAAATTGCAAATATTTGATAGTTTGAACTTAATTTTATTAAAACTTTTGATATAGCATCACTTTCTTTTCCACTTAAATTTGCATCAATTTCATCTAAAAATAAAATTCCATTTTCTCCTATATCAAACTCTACAATTGCACTTAAAAGTGCTAATCTCAATCTATTATATTCTCCTGAACTAATAGTTTGTAAAGATACTCCATTTAACTGAAAAATAACTTCATCAATTCCATATTGATCTAATTCTTTATTATTTAAAACTATTTTTGCACTACTCAAATACAAAAATTTTAAATATTCATTTACTTTTTCTTCAAGAATTTTTAAACTATCTTTTCTAATTTTAGATATATCTTTTGCTAAGTTTATTACACTCTCTTCCAATTTTATATATCTTTTCTCTAAATCTTCTTTTTCAAAACTTATATTATTGTATCCTTCAAGTTCTTTAATTTTTTGATTTTTATACTCCAAGCACTCTTCTATTGAACCAAATCTTTTTATTAACGCTGATATTTTTTCAATTCTTGTTAAGGTATCTTCAATATCAATATCCTCTAATTCACTTAAAGTATCTGTTGATTTTTCTATAATATTATTTAGTTCATTTATAGTTTCATCAAAAAAAGATGAATCAACTTCCATAAGTTCAAGCAACTCATTTACACTGTTTGTGTATTCAAAAATATTACTAGCTTTTTTTACTACTTGTTCTATTTTTTCTTTTTTTGCTAAAGATTTCTTCAATCCATTCAACTCTTCATATTCATTGTTTTTTGGATTTATCTCTTCAATTTTTTGAATTTCAAATTTGGCAAATTCTTTTAAATCTTCAAGATTTTTCTCATCTTCTCTTATTTTATTCACTCTTTTTTTAATATCAATTAATTCTTTGTAGCTAGTATCAAAACTATCTTTTATTTTTTTAAATCCATTGATATTTTTAGAAGAAAATCTATCTAAGAAATCAAGTAAGGTTTCACTTTTAAAATCACTTGTGTCTCGTAAACTTAAATATTTAATCAAAGAGTTTGATACATTTTGAAGAGATTTTTTCGATATTGATTGATTATTCAAAAAATATCTAGTTTTATCTTTTTTTATACTTTTTATTACAATATCTTCTTCAAAATTTATATCATATTCTTCATTTTTTATTCGTGAATTATTTAAATTTACTTCTCCAATATCACTCTTTACTTCATTTAAAGCAAATAAAGATAGTAACTCTTGCATCAAAATAGATTTTCCAGCTCCAGAAGGTCCTGTAAAAATATTTAATCCACCATTAAACTCTAAATCAATCTCTTGAAAAGATAAACAATTTTTAACATACACTCTCGTTATCAACTTAATTCCCCCCATCTTAATTTTTCACTTAAAACTTTAAAGAAGTCTCTACTACTTTTATGCAACATTTTTGCTTTTTTTGTAGAAATTTTTATCTTTAAGCTTCCATTTTCTTTTAAATCATAAAATTCTTGCCCATCTACTATTATCACCGCTTCACTATTATTTGGAACATTAAATTCTATTTCAAAATCAGCAGGTACTACTATTGGTC
Organism: Aliarcobacter vitoriensis; assembly: GCF_003316695.1. GTDB lineage: Bacteria > Campylobacterota > Campylobacteria > Campylobacterales > Arcobacteraceae > Aliarcobacter > Aliarcobacter vitoriensis. The sequence continues at coordinate 22,840 of NZ_PDKB01000003.1, read as the reverse complement.
TTTGAGTTAATGAGTGAGGAGCTATTGGTGTAATTATAAAAGCTTCTGTTAAAGGATAAACAATTGGTCCACCAGCAGATAGATTATAAGCTGTTGAACCACTTGGTGTTGATACTATTAAACCATCTCCAAAATACGTATTAAATTCATTATTATCAATTTTTGCTCTAACTTTAAGCATAGTAGATAAATCTTTTCTTGATAAAACAACATCATTAAAAGAAATAAATTTTTTTCCTTTTATAGAACCCTCAATTATCATTCTAGAATTAATTTTATAATCATTTACTAATAAATCATCAATAAATTTTGGAAGTTCTTCCATACTTAAATCTGTTAAAAATCCTAAAGTTCCTAAATTGATTCCTAAAACAGGTAAATCATACTTAAAAGCTCTTCGTACAACTCCTAAAAGTGTTCCATCTCCACCAACACTTACTAAAAAATCGACACTATTACATAAACTATCAAAACTTATCCCCTGTTTTCCTATCATTAAAGCTGAACTATCTTCTAAAATTACAGCTATGTTTTTTTGTAAAAATAGTGCTTCTATTTTTTCATATACATCTTTTAACTCAGGACTTTCAGGTCTTAAAACAATTCCAATTTTCTCTATTTTTTCTAATTTTTTGTAATTTTTTTCTAATCTCAATTTTATAACCTAAATTAATTTTATATAAACAATTTGCAATTGTAGTAAATTACTCATATAAAACCAATAAAAAAAGGGATATGCAAAAGCACACCCCTTTTTTGTAAAAAGAAATTTAAAAATTATCCATTTCTTTTTTTCATAATTTCTTCAGAAACATTTCTTGGAACTTCTTGGTAAGAATCAAATAACATAGAATATGTTGCTCTACCTTGTGACATAGATCTTAAATCTGTTGAATATCCAAATAATTCAGATAATGGAATCATAGCAGTAACAAGTTTGATACCCGCTCTGTCATCCATAGAATTAACTTGTCCTCTTCTTTTGTTACAATCTCCAATAACATCTCCCATATATTCTTCAGGAGTTTCTATTTCTACTTTCATCATTGGTTCAAGTAATACAGCACCTGCTGCTGCACTTCTACAACCTTGTTTGAATCCCATTGAAGCAGCAAGTTTAAATGCCATTTCAGAAGAATCCACTTCGTGGTAACTTCCATCATAAAGTGTAACTTCAATATCAACCATTGGATATCCAGCTAAAATTCCACCTTGCATCGCTTCATTACAACCTTTTTCAACAGCTGGAATATACTCTTTTGGTACAACTCCACCTTTGATTTCGTTATTGAACTTAAATGTTGGTTCACTTCCTGACGCCATTGGTTTAATTTCTAAATAAACATGTCCATATTGACCTTTACCACCAGATTGTTTTGCATATTTATACTCTTGTTTAACAGCATTTCTGATAGTTTCTCTATATGCAACTTGAGGTGCTCCAACTTCAGCTTCTACTTTGAACTCTCTTTTCATTCTATCTACAAGAATTTCAAGGTGTAATTCACCCATTCCTGAAATAATAGTTTGACCTGATTCTTCATCAGTATTTACTCTAAATGATGGATCTTCTTCTGCAAGTTTTCCTAAAGCAATACCCATTTTTTCTTGGTCAGCTTTTGTTTTAGGCTCAACTGCAACAGAAATAACTGGTTCTGGGAAATCCATTCTTTCTAAGATAACTGGATCTTTTTCACTTGCAAGTGTATCCCCAGTAATTGTATCTTTAAGACCAACAACTGCACCAATTTCTCCAGCATAAAGTTCTTTAATCTCTTCTCTTGAGTTTGCGTGCATTTTAAGTAATCTTCCGATTCTCTCTTTTTTCATTTTTGTTGAATTTAATACATAAGTTCCAGATTCTAAAACCCCTCTATAAATTCTTGTAAATGTTAATTGTCCAACAAATGGGTCAGTCATAATTTTAAATGCAAGAGCAGCTACTTCACCTTTATCAGTTGAAGGAACTATTACAGCTTCACCATCTTGTGTTTCACCTTTGATATCAGCAACTTCAGTTGGAGATGGTAAATACATAGCAACTGCATCAAGTAAAGGTTGAACACCTTTATTTTTAAATGAAGTTCCACATACCATTGGCGTAATTTCCATTGCTAAACATCTTTTTTTAAGACCTTCAACAACCTCTTCCTCAGTTAATTCTTCACCACCAAGATATTTATCCATTAATTCATCACTTGATTCAGCAGCAGCTTCAATTAATTTTTCTCTGTACTCGTTAGCAGTATCTACTAAATCAGCAGGAATCTCTTCAATTTGATACATTTCACCAGCTTGAGCATCAAGATTATATGTATAAGCTTGCATTTTTACTAAATCAATCATTCCTCTAAATTGGTCTTCTGCACCAATTGGAACTTGAATTGGAACTGGATTTGCTTTTAATCTATCTTTTACTTGATTCATAACATTAAAGAAATTAGCACCTGTTCTATCCATTTTATTTACATAAATAATTCTTGGAACTCCATACTTATTTGCTTGTCTCCAAACAGTTTCAGATTGTGGTTGAACTCCACCAACTGAACAAAATACAGCAACAGCACCATCAAGAACTCTCATAGATCTTTCAACTTCAATAGTAAAATCAACGTGACCTGGAGTGTCAATAATATTTACTTGAAGTTGTTCTTTTGTTTTTGGATGAGTCCAATGACAAGTTGTAGCAGCAGAAGTAATTGTAATACCTCTTTCTTGTTCTTGTTCCATCCAGTCCATTGTAGCAGCACCTTCGTGAACTTCTCCAATTTTATGAGAAACTCCCGTATAGAATAAAATTCTTTCAGTTGTTGTTGTTTTTCCTGCATCAATATGTGCAGCAATACCTATATTTCTAACTCTATTTAACGGTATTTTTCTTGCCATAATTTTATCCTACCATCTGTAGTGTGCAAATGCTTTGTTAGCTTCTGCCATTCTATGTACATCTTCTTTTTTCTTAAAAGATGCTCCTCTTTCGTTTGCAGCTTCAAATAGCTCATTTGCTAATCTTTCTACCATTGTTCTTTCATTTCTTTTTCTTGAAGCATCAATTAACCATCTTAAAGCTAAAGTTTGTCTTCTAACAGCTCTTACTTCAACTGGAACTTGGTAAGTTGCACCACCAACTCTTCTACTTCTTACTTCTAAAAGTGGTTTAACATTTTCTATTGCTTTTTCAAACAAATCAATACCTTTATCTTCACCTCTTGCATCTAAGTTTGCAATCGCACCATAAAGGATTTTTTCTGCAACAGATTTTTTACCATCTAACATAATTGCATTAACAAATTTTGTGATCACTTTACTATTGTAGATAGGATCAGCCATAATTTCTCTAACTGGAGCTTTTCTTCTTCTCATTTTCTATCCTTCTACTTATTTTTTAGCTTTTGCTTTTTTTGTACCATATTTAGATCTAGATACAGTTCTGTTATTTACTCCAGCCGAATCTAACGCACCTCTTACAATGTGGTATTTAACCCCAGGTAAATCTTTTACTCTTCCCCCTCTTACTAGAACAATTGAGTGTTCTTGAAGATTGTGACCTTCTCCACCGATATATGAAATAACTTCAAATCCAGTTGTTAATCTAACTTTTGCAACTTTTCTTAAAGCCGAGTTAGGTTTTTTAGGAGTTGTTGTATATACTCTTGTACACACACCTCTTCTTTGAGGACAATTTTTTAAAGCTGGTGATTTTGATTTTTTAATCACTTTTTTTCGCTCATTTCTTACAAGCTGATTAATTGTAGGCATTTCTTTCCTTTATAAAATTTGGTTTGAGTAGTTATAGCCCCACTCATGCTTCTCGTAATCTTCAAAATATTTTGAAGCGATACTACCATTCTAGGAAACGATTTAAAGTTTTCTAAAAAAGTTTCGGATTATATCTAAAGTTCTTTAAATACAACTTATTAATATATTTTTAACTAAAATTACAAAAAAAGGTTTAATATGGAAATTTTAGCTTACAAAAGAGTGGGAACTGGTAAAAAAAGTATTATTTTTCTTCATGAACTATTTGGTGATTGTACAAATTATGATAGCATAATTCCTTTTTTAGATAAAGAAAATTTTAGCTGTTATTTTGTAGATTTAAGAGGTTATGGTTTATCTAAAAATATTTTAGGAATTTATAATTTAGATGAAGCTGTAAAAGATGTAATAAATCTCATTTCACATTTGAAAATAGAATCTTATAATTTAGTTGCACACTCAATGTCTACTATGATAGCTCAACATATTTCTTCAAAAGACAACAGAGCAAAACAACTTATTTTAATAACTCCCATTAGTTACAAAGGTGTAAAAAGTACACAAAAAGCAAAAGAAAATTTACTATCTCAAATGAGAAAAGATAGCAAAAAAATAGAAGAAATTGTAGAACAATCAAGCATAAGATATAACCAAACTTGGAAAAATTATCGTATAAATTTAGCTTTAAATTGCTCAATCTTAGAAGCAAGATTGGGTTATATGAATATGTATTTGAATATAAATTTTGAAGAAGATAATAAAATAGATATTAATATTCCTATAAAAATATTAACTGGAAAATATGATTTTCCAGTTTTCTCAAAAAATGAAGTAGCTAAATATTTTCAAAAATTTAATAATGTTGAGATAATAGAAGTTGAAGAATCAGGACATTATCCAATGATAGAGTGTCCTGTTTTTTTTGCTTCAAAAATAGAGTCTTGGTATGATTTTTAAATCTTTTTTGTATAGAATTCAAAAAAAATTTAAAAGGTAAACAATTTATGACCAAACAACTATTTCCTTTAGCATTAGGTGGACTTGCTATTGGAACAACAGAATTTATCATTATGGGACTTTTACCGGATGTTGCTAAAGATTTAGGAGTAACTATTCCAGTTGCAGGGCATTTAATATCTGCCTATGCTTTTGGAGTTGTTGTAGGTGCTCCAATTCTTGTAGCCCTTAGCTCCAAATTTCCGCCAAAAAATATTTTAATAGTTTATATGATTTTATTTACCCTATTTAATGCATTAGCAATACTAACACCAGATTATAATACTTTACTTATGTCAAGATTTTTTGCTGGTCTTCCTCATGGAGCATTTTTTGGAGTTGGAACAATAGTTGCAATAAAACTAGCAAAAAAAGGAAAAGAAGCCCAAGCTGTTGCATCAATGTTTACAGGATTGACTGTCGCCATTTTAGTTGCCGTACCAATTGTAACCTATATAGGGCATCATCTTCATTGGAAATATGCTTTTGGTATAGTTTCTATCTTAGGTGCTTTTACAATTTTCTTTTTATATTTATATATGCCAAAACTAAAATCTTTAAAAACTGTTACATTTAAAGAAGAAATAGAATTTTTCTTGACAATAAAAGCTTGGCATATATTAACAATAGTTGCTATTGGTTTTGGTGGGCTTTTTGCCTGGTTTAGCTACATTGCACCACTTTTAATAAATATATCAAATTTTGATCCTGATAAAATATCCTATTTAATGGTAGTTGCAGGTGCTGGAATGGTTGTTGGAAATATCTTAGGTGGATATTTAGCAGATAAAAGAAATCCTATAAAAGTAGCTATTTATCTTCTTTCTCTTATGGTTATTTTTCTAATTTTAGTATTCTTTTTATCTGAAAATCAAATTTTATCAATAGCCTTAACATTTATTTGTGGAGTTCTTGCTATGAGTATTGGAACTCCAATAAATATGGTTATGGTTAAAAGTGCAAAAAATTCTGAAATGTTAGGAGCTGCTTTTATTCAAGCTGCTTTTAATGTAGCAAATTCTTTAGGAGCTTTATTTGGTGGTTTTCCACTATTATTTGGTCTTAGCTATAATTATCCAGCATTAGTTGGAGCTTGTATGGCATTTATAGGTGTTATTTTGACTTTTGCTTTTTATAAGAAGTACAAAAAAGAGGAGTTTTAAACCTCTTTTTTATTTAAAATTTCGCTTTAAGTCCTGCAAAATAATATGTTCCTACATTTATATCGACATTTTCATTTACTTCTTTATTGAAGATATTATCAACTCCACCATAGATAGTAAAAATTTTACTAATATCATAGTTTATCCCTAAATCAACTAAGGTATAATCATCTACTTTATTATTGTTTTGAGTATCTTCATACTGCTTTCCAATATATCTAAGATTTAAATTTGAAGATAAATTATCTAATATTTGATAGTTTAGATTTAAAGAAGCTGATAAATTTGGAGTATATGTAAGCTCTTTACTTGTAGTTTTATCTTCTGTATCAAGATAAGTTAGATTAAATGTAGTATCAAAACTATCATTAAATCTATAATCCAAATTTACCTCAACTCCATTTATATCTACCTTTTCTAAATTTTCAGAAGTATAATATTTTGCTCCACCAGTTCCATAAGGAACAGACTCGATTTTGTCTTTTACAATAGTTTTAAATAAAACAATTTCAGAGTTAAAATTATTAAAGCTATTAGCAAGTGCTAGTTCAAAAGTATCAGATTTTTCAGCTTTTAAATCATAAGCTGTTGTTTTAAAATTATTTATAACTTCTGAACCATATCTTTTCCCATCTTTAAAAAGTGGTGCAACAACATAAAGTTCTGCAATATCAGGAGCTCTATATCCACTAGCATAATTTACTCTTACTCTTGTATTTTCACCTAATTTTTGTACAAGTCCAGCTTGGAAAGTTGTTTTACCATCTGCATTTGAAATATCATCATATCTTGCACCAATTGTTGCATTTAAAGAGTCTGTAAACTCTATTTCATCTTGTAGATATACTGACTTATACTCTATAACTTTTTGAATAAAATCACTCGATTGTGGATTTGGGTTTATTGCCGCACTATCTCTTGTCTCTTTTCTATAATCAAGTCCAAAAGTGATTAAATTTGAACTATTTAAAGCATAAGTCGTGATACTTTCAATATCATCTATCTTTACATTTGCACTAAATTTTTTATTTACTGGTCCTGCAAAATTTATAGGGCTTGTTTCATTTCTTTTTTTATAGTAAGACTCATAAAATCTTAAAGATGTTCTTAAATCATCATTGAAGCTATACTTTCCAAAAACTGAATAATCTACTCTTTTATTATCATCTTTTGATTTAACAGGAGTATTTAAAACCATACCATTTAATCCTGTTCCTTGAGATGAACCTAAATATTGCCCTTCTCTATCTTCTTCAAAATAGTTTACATCAAAACCTAAAGTAAAGGTATCTGTAATATTTTTTTCAATTCCAACGCCAACAGTATTTACAGTTGAATCATCACCATAAGTTACTCCTAAAACCCCACTTTCCCCACTTTGAGGATTCATCATAGCTGGAATTTCAGCTCCCGTATTTGGATTTATAGCTTTTTGAATATAGTTTTTATCTATTTTATATGAAGAGGTGTCAATAGTTGAAGCATAAACCTTATATTTTAAACCATTTACATTACCTAGAGTTGAAAAATTTGCATTTTTTTCTCTTGCTTGAGAATAAGCATTTGAACCATATTTTAAATCAAGAGTTGTCTGATTTATATCTTTAACATCTTTTTTTGTAATAATATTGATTACACCTCCAATAGCATCTGAACCATAAAGTGTACTCATAGATCCTTTTACTATTTCTATTCTATCAATCATAGAAGCTGGAATTCTACTCATCTCATACGGAGATTCTGTTTCTCCACTCAATCTTTTTCCATCAAGAAGTATTAAAGTACCATTTGCCCCAACACCTCTTATAGAAATTGCCCCTTTTGATAAAGCACTTGCATGTGGGAATCTTCCAAATTGTGAATTTATCGATGGAACTTTATCTAAAATATCTTTTAGTGTTGTTGCAGAAATTTTTTCAATATCCTCTTTTGTGATAACAACAATAGAAGCACTAACACCATCTATACTCTTTTGAGTCTTCGTTGCAGTTGTAACTAAAACCTCATCTAACTTTGTTGTGTCAGCTAAAATATTTGTTGTCAAAAATAAAGCTGTAACACTTGATAAAACTACTCTATTCATTCTTTTGTCCTTTTTATATATTAAGAATGAATATTATAATATAATTTTATATAAAAAGTATTGACTAAAATCAATAAAACTTATGATTTATTTATAATATAAACTTTTATCTGGAATTTTTCCACCAATTAATTTGGCATCATTATCTTTTAAAACTTCAAAGAAAAATTCTAACTCTTTTTGTGAGTCAATTGCCATTTTATTATCAAAAACAATATGTGATATAGAATCAGCCAATCCTTGTTCTTCCAACATTGGCAATGATTTAACTACCAATTTACTAGCTTCTTCTTTATTTGATTTATACCAATTCAAAGCTTTATCATATTCAAGTAAGAATCTATCTATTAACTCTTTTTTATCATCACTTTTTCCAATAACTGCAATCCCAGCTTGTGGGATTTTTGCTTCAGTTTGAAACAATCTTCCCCATTCATCTTGTAAACTAATACTTCTATATAAATCAGGAGCAATAACTTTCATAGGGAAAGAACCAGATTTTCTCAAAGCAATAGAAACGGCAGGTTCAGCCAAAAGTGCATGATCAACTCTTCTTAAAATTAACATTTGCATAGCATCTATTGGAGTTGCTACATATTGTATATCAAAATCTTTTTTTATATCAAGTCCAGCTTTTTTGATAACTGCTTGAAAAACAATATCTGGCATATCAGCACGAAATGGAACAACTATTTTTTTACCTTTAAAATCTTCAATAGTTTTTAAACTACTATCTCTACTTACCATTTGCAAAATTCCCCAAACAGATACATTTAAAAGTTTTAAATCAACTCCTTTATTGTGTAAGTTTGCTGCAACATTTGTAGGAAGAGCTATAAAATCAACATCACCTTTTAAAATCAATGCTCTTAATTCATCTGGATTATTCCAAAGTCTAAACTCTACTTTTTTATTTAAGTCCTTTAATACATCATTTTCTATCATATAAAAAAATGGATGAGAAACACTCGCTATTGGTCCAGCTACAACAATCTTTGTTTCATCTTTTGCCAATGAAATATTAAACAAAAGAAAAAGTAAAACAACTATATTTTTCATAAAAACTCCTTTAAATTTAATTCAACCTTTTATTCCATCTGCTCTAGCACTTAGTAAAAATGGGAAAAATATTTTCATATATATGATAAACGGTATAGCCCAAAGTATAGAAGATACAATATATGCTAATATCATATATTCATAATAATAAGGGATAAATGCTCTTATAAATGTAGCCAAAATTATCAAGATAAGCCCCAAAGTCAAAGCCCAATTTGTAAATATTGTTCTACCTGTATGAATCGTAGAAACTATTATCATCACAACATAAAATACCATTCCAAAAGTTCCAGTAGTTAAAAAGTGCCTGAAATGATTTAAAACATTTAATTCAAATAGATAATTAAATCCTAAAAACAAAAATCCAACTGCCGTCATTACAATAGTGGAAACTATATATAAAACAAATGGTTTTAATAATATATTATTATCCTTCAATACAAAATCATTTAATAAAGCCAATATAGAAGCTGTACAAGCAAAACAAATATAAGCTAAAGTAGAGTTATTTGGATAAAAGAACTCTATAAAACTATATAAAATTATGCAAAATATTGCTAAATTGTATCTATATGATTTTGCTAAAAATATTTCATCTATTTGCTGTTTTTCCAAAAGTTCATTTATAGACTCCATACTTATTCGCCGTAAAGCCAACAATATTAAAACTAAAAAAAGACCCAAAGATAAAAGTAATATTTTATAAGAACTAATATTTACAATTCCAGCAACACTTAAAAAATAAACTATTTGAACGATAACAATTGAAGCCATAGAAAAAACTAAAGATATATGTTTTTTATTTGGGTCTTTAAATGCTGGAATCGTAGCAAGATATGAGATATAAACTAATAATGAAATATTTAAAAATCCTACAATATAAACTGTTACAAAATCTATAAACCAAAATCCAACTCGACCCAAAACCCATAAAATAACAATATATGCCAATTTTCTTCCAACGATTGGTATAACTCCATGAAATAATTCTGGTAATCCAGTTAAAAAAAATGCTACTATCATAGCACTTCCAACACCAAAAATCATCTCATAAATATGCCACTCTAAAAGATTATTAATAGGCAAACTTATATATCCAGCAAAAACAAAAGACCATAAAATAATAGAAAATACAATATATGGAGCAAGAAGTAAAAATATAGGTCTAAAACCATAGGCTAAATATATAGGAAAATCTCCTTTAGGATATATTTCATAGTGATTCATCTTAACTCCAATTCAAAACTATCAATTATTATCTTATCTTTTAAAAATTTTGCTGTTTCATTGTAAACAAACTCATCATCTCTTTTATCTCTTGATATATCAATACTAAACTTTTTAGCTATATGTCCAACAGGTTCTGCTTTTAAAACTATTATCTCATCACTTAATTTTATAGCCTCCATCAAATCGTGAGTTATAAACAATACACTCAAATTTTCTTTATTTATAGTTTCAATTAAAATATTTTGAAGTTCTTTTTTAAGCCCAATATCAAGTGCAGAAAATGGTTCATCTAAAAACAATAAACTAGGATTTACAACCAAAGCTCTAGCAAAAGAGACTCTTTGTTTCATACCTCCGCTTAAATCTTTTGGGAATTTTGTAAAATCATCTATTTCTAAGCCAAATTTTAAAGCTATCTCTTGAGCTTTTTTTATAGCAATATCTTTTCTCTCTTTTTTTGCCAACAATCCCAAAGCAATATTATCTATTACATTTTTCCAAGGTAATAATCTAGGTTCTTGAAAAGCAAAAGATGAACTATGAAAACTATTTCTTATCTCTCCATCTTCAACTCTCAAAATTTTTGAGCATAAATGCAAAAGTGTAGTTTTTCCACCACCACTAGGTCCAACAATAGATATAACTTTTCCTTTTTCAAGAACAAAATTTATATCTTCTAAAATCTCTTTAAATCCAAAAGAGAAATTTACATTTTTTACTTCTAATCTCTCCATGATTCAAGCTCCCTTTTTATCGGTTCTAAAATAATATACTCTATTAAAAGTAAACTTGCTATCATAATAGTCACAAGTGCTAAAGCAGTTGGAGTATCAAGCTGACTTCTAGCTATTGCCAAACTTGAACCTAAACCATCACTAGAAGCCAAAAGTTCAGCCATAACAACTATTTTCCACGACATTCCAAGTGCAGATATATAAGCAGGAAAAATATATGAAAAAACATGTGGTAAATATAAATCAAAAAGTTTCATAGAAAACGGTAAATGAAAACTATCAACCATCTGTTTCAAATCTCCCTCAATAGTTCTTGTTCCTTGTAATGCTCCAACAAAAACAATAGGAAATGAAGCTATAAATACTGTAAAAATGACAGTCATATCACTCATACCAAACCAAATCATAGCTAAAACAATCCATGCAATTGGTGGCATTCCAAAAAGTATTGTTACTATTGGACGGCTCATAATAGAAGCTGTTATAAAAAGCCCTGATAATAGCCCAAGAATAGAACCAACTAAAACGGCTAAACCAAAACCAATCATAGCTCTTTTTATAGTTATAAAAATATTTTCTACAATTTCAGGATTGTGTAAGATTTCATTTAAAGCTATAAAAGTATCTTTTGGTGATGGTAAAACTAAACTACCATAAATTTGATGTCCAAAATCCCATAGAGCCAAAAATAAAAATACAGAAGCAATAGAACCCCAACCACTCCAAAGATAAGCTGGAAAATCTTTTATAATTTTTATAAAAAGTTTCATTTTAAATCCATTTCAAAATATTTTGTATTGTATAATATATATATTAATTATCATTGATTAACATCAAGTTTTATACCAAAATTTCAAATTTTGCTCCATCTTCAATATTGTAAACTATTAATTTCCCTTTAAAATGTTGTTCAATTATCATTTTTGACATATAAAGCCCTATTCCACTACCTTTTTGTTTTGTTGTAAAATATGGATCAAATATCAAATCTTTTTTATCTTTTTCTATTCCTCCACCATTATCAATTACAGATACAATAGAAATATTATCTTTTACATCAACAATTAATTTTATATTTGGATTTTCTATATTTCTTTCTATTAACACATCTTTTGCATTTGTCAAAAGATTTAAAACAACTTGAGAATACTCATTTTCATAAGCATTTAACTCTTTATCATTTCTTATCTCAAAATCAAGAACTATTTTTTTATTTTCTAAAATAACTTTCATAATATCAATAGCTTTTTGTACAGCAACGCTTACATAAAAAAACTCTTTTTGTTTATTTAGTTTATAAAAATCTCTGAAATTATCAATAGTTTGCGACATAAAATCTAACTGATAACTAGATTCTTTTAGTTTATCTTTTATATATTTTCTATCTATTATTTCATCTTCTAAAACTAATTGTAAATTCATATTTATGAAGCCTAGATGAGTCAAAGGTTGTCTCCATTGATGAGCAATATTATTTATCATTTCACCCATTGAAGCTAGTTTACTTTGATGAATCAAAAGTTTCTCTTTTTCATTTTTTTCTTTTGCAAGATTTCTTAACATAATTCCTAAAGCAAAACTAAAAATTAAAGACTCTAAAGGTGTTCCAATATGTATTATATAGATTCCACTAATTGTAAATAAACCTTTTTGTGAGATATATATAATAACACACATAACAAACCAACCAATAGTATAAACAATAGCATTCTTATCTCCTTTAAAAATAGCAATCAAGCCTATTAAACAAGGGATTAAAACTCCTATATAAAAAGGCATATATTCATACAATATTGAATATTTAGATATCAAAATTGCTATTAAATCTAAAAAATTTAAAACTATAAAGATATTTAATATTTTATGAAAGAATGGTAATTTATTTTTTGTTTCTAAAATAGCTTGAGCAAATAAAAAAGTAAATAAAAATGCCAAAGTTTCTGCAAAATCAACCAATGTATACATAAATATAGGAGCAGATGACTTATAACTAAAATACATAAAACCAACCAAAGATAGTAAAAGGAAAAATTGCATTAAAGAGTAATATAAAAAACATCTCATTTTTGTTGAAAAATATATTATTAAATAATACAAAAATGCACAAAATATTATCCCATAAGCAGTCCCATATAAAACCCCCTCATATTGCAAAAGGTATTTATATTCAAAAATACTTATACAATCAGAACGAAAATCTGCAATTTTAGGTTCAGCATATCTATATTTAAAAAAAATCTCTTCTTTTTGATATTTATCTAATTTAACAACAATTATACTATTGATAATCTCATATTTTACATTTGTATATACTAAACTATTTTTATCTGAAATAACTGTTAAATAGTAAGTTTCATCTCCAAGTTGTTCCAAATCTAACTTAAATTTAATTGTAAATTCATCCAAAACAACATTTCTATATTCTGAATATTGTAAATCTTTAAAATCTACATGATTCTCTGAAACATAATCTCTTATAAAAGAGCCATGATGATGACCATATAAATTTATAAATAGTAGGAAAAGTGTAAGTATTATTTTTTTCATATTGATATTATAACCAAACAATACCAATTCTTAAAATTTATCTTTTTGCTTGTATAATTCCACCATGAGTAAAAATGATTTTAAAAATATTAAAGTATTATTTGTTGATGATGAAGATAATATCAGAACAAATGCCATTTCTTATCTATCAAGATTATTTGATGAAGTTTATGAAGCAAAAGAGGCAAATGAGGCTTTTAAGATAATTGAATACAAAAAACCAGATATTATAATAACAGATATAAATATGCCTAAAATAAATGGTTTAGAGATGATAAGACAAATAAGACAAAAAGATATCAACACAAAAATAATAGTCCTAAGTGCTTACACAAATACAGAATATCTTTTAGATGCTATTGATTTAAATCTTGAAAAATATCTAGTAAAACCTATATCTCATGATATTTTATTTCCTGTTCTAAGTAATTGTGTAAATAAATTAAAAAATATTGATAGAAACATAAAATATTTATCTAAAGATTGCTATTTTGATATTTTAAAAAGAGATTTATACAAAGACAATGAGATTATAAAATTATCAAATAAAGAGTTAGATTTTTTAACTCTTCTTTGTGAAAGTAGTGGTAGTTTTGTATCTTATGAAACTATACAAGCAGTTGTTTGGCAAGACTCTTTTATGAGTGATGATGCGTTAAGAACAGTAGTAAGAAAACTAAGAAAGAATCTTCCAGAAAATTGTTTAGAAAATTTTTCAAAAACTGGGTATAGAATAACCACTATTTAGATAGTTTGAAAATATAAATATAAAATCTCCTTTTGAATATTTAATCTATATTTTTCAATATCTAACTTTCTTATCTCTTTAGAATTTTTCAAAGTATCTACATCTTCACTTGCTTTAAATCCAGCATTAAACTCTTCTTGATTTAACTCTAAAAGTTCTTGATAAAGTTCTATATCTTTTGTAGCTAAATTTATCCTATTTTCAAACTGTTTTATAGTTTCAAATGAACTATCATAAATTTTCTCAAGTTCAATCAAAGATAATTCTTCTTTTTTCTTATTTTGTAGATAAATTAATTTTGAATACTCTACATCATTTAAAAAAGTATAATTTAATGGCATTGTTATACTAGCACCATAATTGTAATAATCTTGGGATTTATTTAAAGATGAATCTTCATAACCAACTTTTCCAGTTATATTTAAAGAAGGAAGATATTTACTTTTTGTTTTCTTATATTCATTTTTACTTAATTGAGAATCTAAATTTGCATTAATTTGTTTTATAGCATTTTCTAAAAATATATCTTTAGAAATTAAAGATATTGATGGGATATTTATATTTCCAAATTCATAAGAAGTTAGTTTTTGTATCTCGTTTTCATAAATTACATTATTAAGTTTTAGTTCCATTTTAAAATCTTCTAAAGAGTTTCTTTTCATAATAGCATCATTCAATTCACTAATATCACTTTGCCCATTTCTATATTGAGATTTTTTTATATCAACTTCTATTTCACTATTATTGATATTCAGGCTATTTTGTTGAAGATTTATACTATTTATTTTTAATTCAATAATATTTTTATACAAACTATTTAAATCTTCAAAATCATCCATTTTTATTTTTAAAGACTCTTTTTTAAATAGATTATTTGCATAATCAATTTGAGAAGATATACCTCCAAAATCTAGTATTTTTTGATTTAAATTTAAAGAATAATCTTTTGTTGTTATATCTTCATTATCTTTACTTTGACTCAAATTTATATTCAAATCATTTAACCATTCATATTTATTTAACTCTTTTTTCTCTTCTATACTCTTTTTTTCTAAATCTCTTATCTCATTCTTTAAAGGCAATAAAACTTCATTTGATTTTTCATTTGCAAAAAGTAGTGAAGTTAAAAATATTGGAAATATAAATCTTTTCATTATTTAAACTCCACAGTTATACTTTTACCAAAATCTTTTGAATCTATTTCTATCTCAGCTTTATATGCTGAAATAAAAACTTTATCAGGAATAATATCAAGCTTTTTGATCTGTGCATTTGATTTTTTGCCATCTAAATAAATCTCTTTTGATTTTACATCTTTATAGTCTTCACTATTTAAATAAACTACAAGTTTTGCTTTGCTTATATCATAAACAGTAGCTATTTTAGTTCCTATATTTACATAATCATACTTGTTTACAACAAACTCTTTTAAATATAAATTGTTTAAACTTATCTCTTTTTTATTTATACTATTTTTTGTATTTGCTATTGAAATTTCTAAATTCTTGATACTATTTTTTAATTCAATTATTTCCATATATTTTTCATCTTTTTCAAAATCACTTTTACCTTTTATGGTTTTAAATTTGTTGTAATAATCTTGTAAAATTGTAAGTTTTTCATTCAAAAGTTTATGTTGAGTTTGATAAAGGCTTAAGTTCTCTTTATCTAAAACACTATCTATTTTCACTATAACTTCATTTACAACACTCATCTCTTTTGTTTTGTCAAGATAAATTATTTCTCCACTTGCATTTGCATAGATACTAAATTCATCTTTTGGTTCAATTTTTGCCATATATGAGTTAGCAAATAAAAATATTGGAAATATTAATAAAATATATTTTGTCATTGTTTAATCCTTGATTTTATATAAAGTTGCAAAAAGGGCAGGAACATAAACTAAATTTAAAACTGTTCCCCACAAAATACCAAACCCTAAAGAAACAGCTATTGGTTGAAGCATTATAGATTCTCCTGTTGGGAAAAATATTAAAGTAAATAGCCCAAGCATTGTTGTAATTGAAGTTATTAAAATAGGACGAACTCTAAGTTTAGCATTTGCAAAAAACTCTTTTTTTGTTCTAGTTTTATGCAAAAAATTCAACATAATAATTCCATCATTTATAACAACTCCAGCAAGTCCTAACATACCTATCATTGATTGAGAATTTAGATTTATTCCCATTATAAAATGCCCAATAATTGGTCCTAAAATAGTAAATGGAATAACAGATAAAATCACAAAAGTACTTTTAAAAGAAGGAAAAATTATAAGTAAAGTAATAAATATTAAAAACATTGATACTAAAAAAGCTTTTACTAAATCTAATGCCATTTGGTCACTTTTTTCTTTTTCCCCACCAAAATTTACTCTAATTCCTAAATTTTCAATCTCTTTTATAGTATCTTGAAGTTTGTCTAAAACTTCAGTTGCATTTACAATATCACTTTGAACATTTGCAACAACTTTTTTATAGATTTGACCATTTACTTTTTGTATCTCATTAAAATTTCTCTCAATTTTAAAATCAACAACTTCTTTTAATTGTACAAATTTATCATTATCCAAAGGAATATAAAAGTTTTTTAACTCTTCAATACTATCTTTATTTATTGATTTTGTTATGATTTTTATAATTCCATCTTCATTAAAAGTATTTGCCTGTTCTCGCTCCAAAAAGAAACTTCCAACAGCTTTTGCTATATGAGTATCAGAAAGCCCTAAATATCTTCCATAAGGATTTACTATATATTTATATTCGCTCTCTCCTAAAATAGTATTATCAGCTATATCTTCAACTCCATTTATATTTTGTAATTGTTTTTTTAATTTATCAATACTTTCAACAAGTAAAGAAGTATTTGCAGTATTTAATAATATCTCTATATCAGTTGAGGCAATACCAATTCTTTCTGATGTTATATTGTGATCAATAGCATTATCCTGCTTTGTTAAAGGTTCTATCAATTCTCGAATCATATTCATAGAATCATTTGAGCTAATAAGTCTTACTTTATCCAACCTTTCAAAATCAAAACTAAAATTTAAAATAGGATTTATATAGTTTTCAACAAAATTTTCCTCTCTAAACTCTTCAAGTTCTACCAAAATCATAAATCCATTTTCTATATCTTCTTCATTTCCTGCTAGGTCATTATATACTCCAACATAAGTTGATATATTTTTGATATAAAGTTCTTTTGAATTATCTAATAAAACTTTTTCATATCTTTTAGCAATATTATCGGTTATTGAAATAGGAATGGAATTTTCAAGTTTAATGGCAATTTCAATACTATTTGAGTCAATATTTGGAAATAGCTGAAATCTACTTGTTTTTATAAGAATAATCGAAATAATAGGAATAGTGATAAAAAATATGATTAAAAAACTTTTTTTATGCTCTATTACTTTATGCAAAATATTCTCATAAAAATTGTACATTTTTGTCCAATCCAATTGTTTCTCATTTACTTTTAAAAAATGTTTTGCATGAAGTGGTAAAAATAAAAAAGATTCTATAATAGATGAAAGTATCAAACAAGTAATCACAATAGGTATAAGCTTTATAAAAAGTCCCATTTCTCCACTGATAAATAGCATAGATAAAAAAGCAAAAACAGTTGTAACTCCAGCTATTATAACTGGACCTATTACTTGTTTTGTACCTTTTAAAATAGCTTCATTGAGTTCATATCCATCATCTATATGCCTTTGTATATTTTCACTTACAATAATTGCATCATCAACTACTATTCCCAACGCAATCAACATTGCCATCATAGATATCATATTTAAGCTATAACCCATAAATTCTAAAAATAATAATCCAATGATAAAAGAAAAAGGTATTCCCAAAATAATCACAAAAGACAATCTAGGACTTATCAAAATATACATAGCAAAAGCAACTAAAATCAAACCCAATGTTATATTTGCCAAAATCGTATTTAGCCTATCTTTTATCTGTTTTGAGTTATCTCTTGATATAACTAATGATATATCATCATATGAATTTTGAGTCTTTTCTATCAACTCTTTTATCTCTTTTGTAAGTTTTATACTATCACCACTTTTATTTTTATAAACTCTTAAAGTTAAAGTATTTTCTCCATTAAGCCTTGAAATAGTATCTCTTTTTGGATATCCAATAGTTATATTTGCAATATCATTAAGGTATATTTTTTTACCATCTATTTTTAAAATACTATTTTCCCAAAATTTTGTATCAAATTTATTATTATTTGCACTCAAATAAACATGATTTCCTACTTGCTCAATATTTCCAACAGGATAAATATAAGATAGTTGTGAAATTGCGTCAACAACACTAGAACTATTCAAACCATACATATTTATTTTTTTATTATCTAAAACTAATTCTATTTGTAAATCAGCATCTCCAAAATTTCGTACTTTATTTATGTGTTTTATTTGCATCAAGGAGTTTTTTAAATTATCTGCAATTTTTAATAACTCTGTTTGATTATATTTTGAAGATGATAAAGCTATAGATAATAAAGACCACTCTTCATCCATTATTCTTACATTTGGTTCTTCCATATCAGTAGGTAAATATCTCTTTGCTAAACTTACAGCATCTTTTACTTCATTTAACTTTATATTTTTATCAACACCATCTTGAAGTTTTATATTGATAGAGAAAAATCCTGAATATATATATGAAGTTATTTTTTCAAGTCCTGCAATAGAGTTTAGTTGATTTTCTATCTCACTTACAGCAAAGTTATTTAGGCTTTCAGCACTAGCCCCTGTATAGCTTCCTTCAATATCTAACACTTCTAATTGAGTTGTTGGAAAAACCTCTTTAGGAATATTTATATATGCAAATATTCCCAATACAAGGAAAAAAACTAATATTGTGTGATTTAGTTGAGAATTATTATAAAAATAATCTATTATCTTATACATTAAAAACCTTGATTATATAAATTTTGATACTTCTAATTAAAAACGGAATTCTAGTAAAAAAAAGTGGCTAAATTATGTCTTCTTTAAGACTCTTTACTATTTAAGACATTTTTTAGCCACTTTTTTTTAATACACTTCTATTTCACTATTACATATCAGTAGTAGTTATTATAATTATATAAAAGGAAAGTATATGAGAAAGAGAATGATACCACTATCACTTTGCGTGATAATGGCTTTAGGTACAACAGTTTTAGCTCAACAAACAACAGTTCTTGATGAAATCTCAGTAACTGAAAAAAGGGGGGGTAATTACTATGGTGTTACAGAAAATACAAATTCATATACAACAAAAAGTATGAAAACAGCTACAAAATTAGATTTATCGCCAAGAGAAACTCCACAAACTTCATTAGTTTTTACAAGACAAAAATTAGATGATCAAAATATTGTTTCTTTTCAAGATTTATTAGCAAAAACTCCTGGAGTTACTTTAAATAAATGGGATGAAAGGGTATATCCAACAGCAAGAGGATTTAGTGTTGATTACTATTTATTTGATGGTATACCAACTTACTCAATGAATGGAAATGCAGCAGATCCAGACTTAATAATTTATGATAGAGTTGAAGTTATTAAAGGTGCAAATGGTTTGATGACAGGTGCTGGAAATCCATCAATGGGAATGAACTTTATAAGAAAACATGCAAATAGTAAAGAATTTACAGGAAATGTAAATTTAAATGCTGGTTCTTGGGATAATTATGGTGCTTCAGCAGATGTTTCAACTCCTTTAAATAGTGATGGAAGTGTAAGAGCAAGAATAGTAGCAAAACATCAAGATAAAAAATCATATATGGATAATTATAAAAAACAAACAGATGTTATTTATGGTGTAGTTGATATGGATTTAACAGATACTACATATCTATCTTTAGGTGCTAGTTATGAAAAAAATCAAAGAGATGGAGTAAGATGGGGTGGATTACCAGCATTTTATAGTGATGGAACAAAAACAGATTATACAAGAAATAAAACAGTTTCAGGAGATTGGACATACTGGGATAATGAAATAACCAGTTATTTTGCAGATTTTAAACAATATGTTTATGATGATATTTCAATTAATTTATCTGTATTAAACAGAACTTTTGATGCAGATACAAAAATTGCATATTTTGGCGGAACAGTTAATAAGAATACAGGACTTGGAACGGGAGATCCCTCAAGATATACAGATACAAAAACAGAAAAAGAGAATAATATAGATTTATATGCTTCTATACCTTTTGAAATAGCTAATCTAGACCAAGAAATAGTTTTAGGAACAATGTACAATAAAAATAAAGTAACAAAATCTAATTGGGCAAATGCAAATCTTACAAATGTTACAATAGATGTTATTAATGTGCCAAATCCTCATAATAATTGGACTGCTTCAGGTAAAAATACACTTAATTCGACTACTCAAAAAGCTGTATATTTAGCAGGTAAATTCTCTTTAATGGAAGATTTAAAGCTTGTTACTGGAGTTAGAGTTTCATCTTGGGAATATAAAGCTGCAAATGGGGTAGGAAATAGAGAGTTTGATAATGAAATAACACCTTATGCAGGGTTGATTTATGATATAAATGATAATCACTCAATTTATGCAAGTTATACGAGTATTTTTAAACCTCAAAGCAATAAAGATGTAAATAACCAATATTTAGATCCTATAGAAGGTAAAAGTTATGAAGCTGGTATCAAAGGTGAATATTTTGATGGGAATTTAAACACATCAGTATCAATTTTTAGAATAGAACAAGATGGTGTTGGAGAGAAAATTGAACCAGAAATTAAAATTCCTGGAACAACTGAATCTGCTTATAGATCTGCTAAAGGTGTTGTAAGTAAAGGATTTGAGTTTAATGCAACAGGGAAAATTACAGATAATCTAAATTTAGATTTTGGTTTAGCAAACTTTGAAGCTAAAAATGCAAAAGGTGCTAAATTTAATACAGATTCTTCAAGAACAACTGCAAATTTATGGGCAAAATATGCTCTAAATGATTTTAGATTTGGTGCTGGTTTAAACTATAAAAGTAAAGCTTATACAGGAAGTGGTACAACTAAAATTACTCAAGATGCTTTTGTAACTGCTGATTTAATGGCTGGATATAAAGCAACTAAAAATTTAGATCTTCAAGTAAATGTGAATAATTTATTTGATAAAAAATATTATGATGGTATTGGAGCAAACTCTATGGTTTATGGAGATCCATTAAACTTCACTGTTGGAATGAAATACTCATTCTAAAAAATATCTATTTATGCTCTTTAGTTAAATATCTAAAGGGCATAAAAAAGGAATAAAATAAAAATGAATAAAGAACAATCATGTAAACATGAAGATGAAAAAGTCTTCAAACAAAGACTCCAAAGAGTACATGTTACAGTAGGAGTAAGCTTCTCTTTACTTATGTATATAGCAGTTTTCTTTGGAATTTTTGCAATACTACTTCCATATATAGAAAATTGGGAGAAACCTTCACGACATTTTAAAATGGCAGATATTACAAATATTAATTATGGAACAATGATAGACCCAGTTTTAGCAGACCCTGATTATCCAAAAGTAAATCCTATCAAAATATCTTTTCCAGGATATATGTCAGATTCAGCATTAAGAATAAGCACAGATTTTGTAGATACAAAAGTTTTCAATCCAAATACATATTTGGAAGTTAAGGATGAAGATGATTTATCTGAACTTGCATGGTTTTTGAACTCTATGCACTATGGAAGACCTTTTAAAGATTTAGGATATATTATTTTCGGTTTGATGGCTGTTGGAGTTATGTTTTTAGTTATGGGAGGAGTTTATTTAATATTAAAAATAAAATATAAAAATAGTGATAAATCCCCTACAAGTAAATTCTCAAAATGGCATAGAAAGATTTTTATTTGGACTTTTGCTCCTTTTATTATCATAACTTTAACAGGTGCTTTGATGAATATTGGTTATAGTGGTTCAGCCCCTATGACATATATTGCTACAAAAGGAGATACACATAAAATTTGGAATATTACTGGACCTATTTTGTATCCACAAGAACCTAGGCTTGATTTAAAAAATGATAATGTGCAAATGCTTCCAATAAATGAGTTACTTAAAATTGCAAAAGATATAGCACCTCAAATAGATTTTCAAAGAGTAAGTATCATAAACTGGAATGATAGTAGTGCAATAGCAAAATTTGAAGGATACAATCCATATATGCCATTTTTAAATGGTATTTCAAATAAACCTTTTGTAACACTAAGTGGAGTGGATGGAAAATTAATTCATCAACAAAAAGTTATGGATAAACACTGGAGTGGATTATTTTACGATAGTATTTTCTTTTTACACTTTTTATTTGGTGTAGATACTTTTACTAGGTTTTTTATACTTTCACTTATGCTTTTATCTACTCTAGCCATAGGCTTTGGGAATCTACTTTATTTAGAGAAGAAAGCCAGAAAGTTTGGAGATAATATTCCAGTATATCAAGGATTTGGTAAGTTATCTTTGGCAGTTATGATAGGAGTTATCCCAGCAAC
>NZ_PDKB01000039.1 GCF_003316695.1 Aliarcobacter vitoriensis | reverse complement strand
TAGCCATAGGCTTTGGGAATCTACTTTATTTAGAGAAGAAAGCCAGAAAGTTTGGAGATAATATTCCAGTATATCAAGGATTTGGTAAGTTATCTTTGGCAGTTATGATAGGAGTTATCCCAGCAACTGGATTGTTGTTTGTTTTACAATGGTTACTTCCTTTTGATATGGAAAATAGAGTTTTAATTCAAAAATGTTTGTTTGCTGTTGCTTGGATAGGAACTTTGACTTATTCATTTTATAAATTAAACTCTTATCAAACAGCTAAAGAGTTTTTATATATTGGTGGAGTATTGTTTGCTTTAAGTCCAATCATTCATTTTATATTTAGTGGATTTAGTCCTATTAGACTTTGGAATGAAGAAGTTTATACAGTTTTAGCTGTTGATATTGGTTTGTTTGTTTTTGGATTGATTTTGCTTTATGTTGCTTATAAACTTCCAGTAGATAGAACTAAGATACAAGAGTTTTGGACAAGAAGAGGTGTTAAATGATAAATTATTTAAATAGTTTAAAAGTAGTAGAAAGTAGTGGTAAAAAAATAGGATTGTTTAGAACAATTTGTTCTATTGTTGGTGGATTAATAGTTGCATATTTAGGAATGACTTTGCTAATATTTATTATTCCAGGAACTGCTGGAGAATCTATTATAGTGCCATTGTTGTTTAATACTTTTGCTTGGGCTAGTGTAGCTCTTTGGATAAGCTTATCTAAATCAAAATATATTGCACTTTTAAGATGTGTTGTTCCAACTTTAATATTTGGAATAGCTTTAATAATACTTTATAATATTTAAGGATAAATAAAATGATAAAAAAATTAATATTAATGTTAAGTTTGAGCTTTGGTTTGTATTCTCATGAATTAATGCTGTTTGTAGAAGATAATAAAGATAATACTATAACAGTTGCAGGAGAGTTTGATACAGGAGATGATGCAGCAGGAGCATTGGTTAGAATAGAATCTTTAGTTACAGGGAATGTTTTGTTTCAACAAAGACTTCCAAAAGAGAGTGAGATAATAGTTGATATTCCAAAAGAGCCATATCAAGTAGTTCTTGATGGAGGAAGTGGACATACTTTGGTAAAAGAAGGTATTGCACCAATAGAAGGATATAGTGAAGAGTTAAAAGCCCAAAGTAAACAAGTAACAGTACCACAGAATGTATCGCATGAATGGAGTAGTGTAACTATAGTTTTTTTTAGTATATGTATAATATTATTTTTAATGACAATTTATTTTAGTAATAAAAATACAAATAGAATATTACAACAATTAAAAGAGAGTTAAAATTCTCTTTTAAAAATAGACTTAGGTGTGGGTTTCAAGGTTTTTTTGTATTTTCAGATTTTTTAACATCAATTTAGATTAGGAGCTAAAGTTAAAAAATTGTCCTTTCTTTTACCTTGGAACTCATACCTAAGTTTATATATCATAATAAGTTAATTTAATAGT
>NZ_PDKB01000038.1 GCF_003316695.1 Aliarcobacter vitoriensis | reverse complement strand
AAATCAGTATTTTTACCACAGAACTTCTCTGGATGGTGGAGTGGAGAGGATTTAACTCATAGATATCCAACTGGTACAGCTCCGTATGCAATGGGTGAGAATTCAGGTCAAGTAACAAGTTATGGATTTGATCAACAGACAGCTTGTCCAGAAGTAAACTGTTCACTTGTAAGAATAGAAAGAGCATAGGGAGGAAAAAATGAGTAGTAATGTAGATTTTTCAAGAATGAAATTTTATTGTGATGAACTTTTATGTATTCATTGTAATGGTTGTGTAGTAGCTTGTAAAGAGGCACATGAAGTACCAGTAGGAGTAAATAGAAGAAAAGTAGTAACAATAAATGAAGGTGTAGTAGGACAAGAGTTTTCTTTGTCAATGGCTTGTATGCATTGTGCAGATGCACCATGCCAACAAGTATGCCCAACAGATTGTTTTTATATAAGAACAGATGGGATAGTTTTACATGATAAAGATAAATGTATAGGATGCGGATATTGTCTTTTTGCTTGTCCTTTTGGTGCACCACAATTTCCAAAGAATGGTGCATTTGGAACAAAAGGGAAAATGGATAAATGTACAATGTGTGCAGGAGGACCAGAAGAGACAAACTCTGTAGAAGAGTATAAGAAGTATGGACAAAATAGAATTAGTGAAGGTAAAGTTCCAATGTGTGCTTCGATGTGTTCAACAAAAGCCTTGCTTGTTGGTGATGCCAATGAAGTAGCTTTAATAAAAACATATAGAGCAACTCATAAAGGAAAAGGAATAGCCACTGATTCATACGGATGGTAAGGAATAATTGATGGAAAATAGCTCGTTTTTTCAAAGAAATAAAGCATATATCTTTACCCTTTTGGGATTGTCAATAGTAGGTGGAGTGTTTGTTGGATTTATGATGGTAATTGATTGGGAATATCTAATAAAATATACAATCCATATTGTGACAGGTGGTAATATTGATGGTATTTTAAATCCAGCACAAACTCACTACCAAGAGATGGTAAATAGAGCATTTGGACCAAATTATGAAGCTATTGCTCCTGAAATAATAAGAGCTAGTAATGAAAGACAACTTTTTATTTGGTGGGTTTTTGTAGGTGAAATTGCAATCTTTTGTGTTATGTACGCAATAAGTGGAAGAAAAGAAGCAGTAATTACAAACCCAAATGATCAAGTAGAAGTTTTTTCTCTTGTTCATAGAGCAATAATTTGGTTGAATGTTTTTATTATAATAGCTTTGATAATTACAGGATTTAATATAACTTGGAGTCTTAGAAGTGAAGGTGGATATATTCCATTTATCCTAAGAGGAACTCATGAAGTAACTGGACTTCTTTGGTTTCCGTTTTGGTTAATGATGAGTATAATAGCTTTTAAAGATTTGAAAATATTGTCTAAAAATAGCTTGATAGCAAAAATAGTTCTTCCAGGTAAATATAAACCAATGAAAAGGATAATATTTATAGCATTTGTAGCTATGGGAGCAGGGTTGCTTTTAAGTGGATTTTTAATCTGGTTTATACATCCAGATGCATATACAAATGCACATTATATACAATTTAAAAGAGCATTGCTTTATGTACACTTTGGATCAAGTGTATTAATAATGTTCTTCTTGATGGATTTTGTGTATTCAGTATTGGTTGCAGTAAAAGGAAATTTAAAAGGTTTGATAACAGGTAAATATCCTAGAGAATT
>NZ_PDKB01000037.1 GCF_003316695.1 Aliarcobacter vitoriensis | reverse complement strand
TTTTCATCTCATAATAAGATATACCAAATCCTACATTCCAGTTATCAAGTATTTCTCCATTTAAGTCAAACTCTATACCTTCAGTTTTACTTCCTTTTTCTGCTGTATAGTATGAATCTCCTGTTATAGGATCTACTCCAGCTAAAGTAGGAACATTATCTTGTTGAACTCTAAATAAAGTTAATCCTGTATTTAGTTTTTTATTAAAATACTCTCCTTTTACTCCAACTTCATAGTTATTACCCTCTCTTGGATCTAACTTTTTACCACTTTTATCTTTATTATCTTGTGGTTGAAAAATATCTGTATAACTTGTATAAACACTATGATTTTCATCTATATTGTAAACCAATCCTGCATAAGGAATAAAAACTTCTTTATTTTTATAAGAGTATTTATTGAATTTATCATCTGATTCATAATTAGTCAATCTACCACCTGTTATAAGTGTTAAATCATCTAATAATGAGAATCTTCCTACAACATAAGCCGCTTTTTGTTCATTTGTCGTTTTACCACTTCTTGTTTCAGAATCATAAATAGGTTCAGTAATATTTGCATTCCATGAATATACACTGTTGTTACTGATATCTATATTTGTTAATCTATCATAAGAAAAATTATTTATCTCTCTTTTTTGATACATAATTCCAGTTATAATTTCATGATTTCTATTTCCAAGTTCAAATGGAATAGAAGCATATAAATCTAGTGTATTATCTACATCTTCACTTCTTGATTTCCATGAACTCATTGTTGCTCCTAAACCTGTAATTCTACTAAGATTTGTAGCATTTATATAATATGCTTGATTATTCTTT
The DNA here is from genome assembly GCF_003316695.1 of Aliarcobacter vitoriensis. Lineage (GTDB taxonomy): Bacteria > Campylobacterota > Campylobacteria > Campylobacterales > Arcobacteraceae > Aliarcobacter > Aliarcobacter vitoriensis. Next base: position 982 of record NZ_PDKB01000037.1, on the reverse strand, counting down.
TCTGATGTATTATAGTAAGAATAATTTGCCTGAATTTTTATCTCATTTTCAAAATAGTGTTCCAAATTTAAAAAAGCACTTTTTTCTTCTTTATCTGCATAAGCCCATTTGGGAACAAAAGAGTCTTCAGGACTAAAATTTGTTAAAGTTCCATCACTAAAATAGGTAGGAACTCCTCCCCAAGTTGAACCTTTTGACTCTTGTTTTAAATAGCTAGCACCAATTGAAACTCTTGTATTATCACTTATATCAGCATCTACGACTCCATATAAAGTTTTACTATCTTTGCTATAAAAATCTTTATAAGAATCCTTTTCTCCATAACTTGTTACTAATCTAGCTCTTACACTTCCATCCTGATTTAAAGGAGTGTTAACATCAATATCTCCTCTGTAAGTATCCCAAGAACCACCTTGTAATGTTATATTTCCAGTAAATTCTTTACTATTTGCATGTTTTCTAACTAAATTTATTGAAGCTGCAGGATTTCCAGCTCCTGTCATAAGACCATTTGCACCTTTTACAATTTCTACTCTATCATAAATTGATAAATCTTCTAAAGTGAGAAATCTGCTTGTAGGTATTCCATCAAGTTGATAATAATTTATTTCAAAACCTCTTGCATTTATATATACTCTATCTGTATCAAATTTTGAGGCTCTTAAACCTGCTGTATTATTTCCAATATCTTCAAAAGAGTTATAATTAAAATCTTCCATTTGTTGTTTTGTTATTACAACAACAGATTGTGGAGTTTCACGAATAGATAAATCGAGTTTTGTAGCAGTATTCATACTTCCTGTTGTGTATGAGTTTGAATTCTCTGTTGTACTTCCTAGATAATTTCCACTATTTACAGATATTTCATCTAAAACAGTAGTATTACCAAAGTTTTGATATTTTGGTTTTTCTATTATGTAAATTATGCTATCTTCTTCGATAGCTTTGAGATTATGTTCTTCTAGTACGCTATTTAGATTAC
>NZ_PDKB01000036.1 GCF_003316695.1 Aliarcobacter vitoriensis | reverse complement strand
GTATAAAGAATATTACATTTTGTAAGATTTTATTTATACCCTTAAGTATGAGTTCCAAAGTAAAAAGGAAAGTATATTTTTGTATCGAAATTTTAATCTCAAAATTAAATAAATACTTTGAAACCCATGCTTGAAGATATTATGGAACTGGGACTTCAGTCCCAGCCTTATTTTATGATTGGACTGAAGTCCAATTTCCAAAAAATCTAAAACTCCATTTTCATAGAAACTGCGACACTTCTAGGGTCACCTAAGTAAAAATTACTAGCCCAATAATCTTTTCCAGTTAGGTTAGATACGTTTACTAAAAATGTTGTAGGATATTTGTCTAATTTAGTTTTATATCTTAAACCAGCATCGTAAAGTGTGTATGATGGCATAATATCTGTATTTAATCTATCTACATACTTTTTACCAGTATAGTATGCTCCACCAGTTACTGTTAAACCACTTATAAATGGTAAATTATACTCTGCATAAAGTTTTGCCATTTTTGAAGCTGCATTTGTTGGTTTTTTACCTTCTAATGTTTTATCATTTAATTTTTCTACTTCTATATCCATAAAAGTTCCTCCACCAAACAATGTAAGATTATCACTAACTTTTCCAGTCAATGTTAGTTCAATTCCTTGATGAATTTGTTCTCCATCTTGAACATATTTTGGTTTTGGAATTGCATTATCAGAATATTGATTTGCTTTTTCGATTCTAAATAATGCACTTGTTAATAATAATTTATCATCTAATAAATTATATTTTACTCCAACTTCATATTGTTTGCTAACTAATGGTGGTAAGACTTCATTGGCATTACTAAATTGAGTTCCTACAATAATACCTTGTTCTAAACTTTCTATATAAGTCATATATGTTGTTAAATCATCAAATGGTTTATACATAAGTGAGAGTGTAGGAGTTAATTCTGATTTATCATATTTTGAACTTTCTTCACCATCACTATAATTTGTTTGAATTACAGTAGCATAATTAAATCCAACTAAAGCACTCCATTTATCAGTAAAAACTATATCATCACCTATTAAAATATTTTTATATTGTGTTTTTGCACTAGGTATAATTTCACTATTGTCTATTATAGCATTTGGTATAGGCAATTTTTTTATTTCATTTAATGGTATTCCATAAAAATCTTCATATTCAAACCAATTTCTGGCTATTGAATATTTATAATAATTTTCTGAATAACCTACTGTTAAAAGATGATTTATTCCTAAAGTTTCAAATTTACTATCTAAATATATATTTCCTGCATAATTCTCAAATTCATCTGGTTGATTTGAATATTTTGTATTTTCAATATCATATAAACCATCTGGTCTTATATAAGCCAATGTATCACCCTTTGTTTTACTATCTGATTTTTCATAAATAAAAGAGCTTCTAAAAGTAAAAATATCATTTATATCCCATTTTATACTTGGCATAAATCTATCATTTGTTTCTGTTGTCTTATTCCAATCTGGTGAATAGTTTTTACTTGTATCTATAATAGGTCGAATAGAGTCTTTATCACTAAGACTAATTGAAAGCTTTTGATTTGTTCTTTCTAATTTTCTATGAGCATAATTTAAATCCATAGTAAAATTATCAGTCGGTTTATAGTCAAAAGATAAACTTACAAATTTTTGTTCTTTGCCAATATCTGCTACACTATCTCCATCTTGATATAAAGCATTTATTCTATATCCAAAAACTTTTTTTTCATCTATTTGTCCACTTAGGTCTATATGTCCGTAGTATTGCTCACCACCATAGTTTCCTAAAGTAATACTTCTTTTATCTTCTAATGTTGGTTTTTTAGTTACATAGTTTACCGCTCCTCCAACTCTTCCACCACCATATAAAAATCCAGTTGCACCACTAATAGTTTCAACTCTTTCTAAATCTTCCATAGTTGTAAAACTATAAAAATCAGCTAGTGGCATACCATTTACAACCGCATTATTTGAATTAAATCCTCTAATAACAGTAACATAATTACCTGTTGGTCTATCACCACCATCTTGAGTTAAAGGGTTCATTTTAAAAATTTGTGCCATACTGTTAGCTTGTACATTTTCAATTAAATCTTCTGCAATTATATTCATTGAGTACGGTGTATCTTGTAAGCTTCTTTTTCCCCATAGTCCAACACCAGTTATATTTTCAGTTAAGTATCCAGCTTCTGCACTTCCATTTTTACCACTTTTAACAGAAATATCATCTAAGATATAAGTACCATTAATCACTTTTACAGAAGATATTGGTTTTATGATTATTGCTCCATCTTCTATAATAGCTTCTAAACCACTATTTTCTAATACTTTATCTAAAGCATTTTTTGTTCCTTCTATATCTTTGATAGCATTTGTTGTTTTTCCTTCAAAAATAGAACTATTAGCAATATATGGAATATTCGCTTTTTTAGATATTTTTTCAATAGCATCTTTTAAAGATGATTTATCTAATGAATAGCTTATATTATCTGCATAAACATTT
>NZ_PDKB01000035.1 GCF_003316695.1 Aliarcobacter vitoriensis | reverse complement strand
TCAATAACTCAAATGTTAGTTGAAAATAAATCAAATGGATTAACATTAGATAAAAGTTCAAATGTACTATTAGGAAATGTAGATAAATTGAATTTAAGTTCAAATGAAGCAGCAGCTTCTTTGGAAGAAACAGCAGCAGCACTTGAAGAGATAACTTCAAATATTAGAAATAATACAAATAGTATAGCTCAAATGGCAAGTTTTTCAAAAAATGTAACACAATCAGCTTCACAAGGTGAAAATCTAGCAAATCAAACAAATGTATCAATGGATGAAATAAATGCTCAAGTTACAGCAATAAATGAAGCAATTAGTGTAATAGATCAAATAGCATTCCAGACAAATATTTTAAGTTTAAATGCAGCAGTTGAAGCAGCAACGGCAGGAGAAGCTGGAAAAGGGTTCGCTGTAGTTGCTCAAGAAGTAAGAAATTTAGCATCTAGGAGTGCAGAAGCAGCTAAAGAGATAAAAGATATAGTTGAATTAGCAACATTAAAAGCAAATGAAGGGAAACAAATAGCAAATAATATGATAGAGGGATATAAGGAATTAAATGGGAATATCTCACAAACAATAAATCTAATTTCAGATATACAAAATGCAAGTAAAGAGCAACTTTTAGGAATAGAACAAATAAATGATGCAGTAAATCAATTAGATCAACAGACACAACAAAATGCAATGGTAGCAAGTCAAACACATGATATTGCAATAGTAACAGATGAAATAGCAAAATTGATAGTAAGTGATGCAGATGCAAAAGAGTTTGCAAATAAAGATAAAGTTAAGGCAAAAGATATAGAGAAAAAAGCTTCTAATAAAGTAGAAAGTACAACAAGTAGAACAAAAGTTGAGAAAACTATTTTAAAAAATATATCTAAAAAAACTAAAGAAACTTCAGATGATTGGGAAGAATTCTAGGATTTAGGTAGTATGAATTGTAAAAATAGAATTAAACCAGTCTTACTTAGAGATGTAAAAACTGAAGCTCTTTTAGTATTTATTAGAACTACTTTAGAAGATTATTTTTATCAAATTGAAAATTCTGGGTACCATTTCCAATTAGGTACTCCAGAAGACAATGAATTTATAACTTCAAATTTAAAAAGCTTGTTAAAATACTTACAAGATACAGTTATTAACTCTTCTTATTTAAGAAGTTTGATTGAAAATTGTTCAAAAAAACCATCTTTAAAATTTATTGCAAAAAAAGAAGAACCTTTGATGATTTATTATGATTCTTTAGTGAAAAGCATAGAAAAAGAACTTGATAATGGAAGTTTTTGGATACCAGAGTTAATTGTTCTTTCTCTTTTAAGCGAATGGATTATCGAAGAAGAAAAATCAACATATTTTTACCCTTACTTAAAAGAATTTAATTATGTAGAGTTATTAAATTGTTATGATAAAGCAAAAATTGGTTTAGAAGCAGATAATAAAGATGTGGTTATGCGAATGTACAAAATCTCTACAATATTAATTTCTGATTTAAAAAACTCAAAATATAAAATAAATAACACAAGAAAAAAGAGTAAAAAAAGAAGATAAGTTTTTTATACTTTATATACTATAAGCCAATTTTTATTCATAACAATTTTAAAATATAAAATAATTAATAATAATATCTAAGAAGTATAAAATTTAATAAAAATCAAATGGGTTTTTAATTGCAAGATAAGATAAGATAAGATAATCAACCTTAAAGAATTAACATAATGGGAAAGAGGTTATTTATGGAAAATGTTTATAAATCGATAGTTTTAACTATAAAAGAATTAGAAACAGAATATTTTAAATACAAAGATAATAAAAAATATTTTTTAGAAATAAAAGTATTAAAAGATATATTAGCTGATTTACATGAAATCAGGAGAAAGCTTAAAGAGTTAGAAGATAATTAAATAATAAATTTGAAAGAATATTGATACATATCAAAGATAAACAAAATAAAATAAAGTATTATTAAAACTTAAATTAAAAAGGACGCAAAATGTTATCAAAATTAACTATCAAAAAGAAATTAATTATAAGTATGATGGTTCCACTTCTTGTAATTAGTTTTTTTACGATTAAATTGATTGTTGATTCTACTACAGTTTCAAACAATCTAAAAGCTTTAGATGAAGTAATAAATCTTAGTACAAAGATAGGTTCTTTAGTACATGAAACACAAAAAGAAAGAGGATTAACAGCTGGATTCTTAGGAAGTAAAGGCAAATCATTTAGAAATGAGTTGCTTGCTGAAAAAATAGAGACAGATAAAAAAATATCTGAGTTTAAAATGTTTTTAACGACGTTTAATAAAGATTATTATAGTTCAGATTTTATAGAAAATTTAAATTATGGTATTAATAAATTAGATGAGTTGTCTAATATTAGAAAAAATGTAGATAACTTATCAATTAATCCTCAAGTAGCAATTTCTTATTATACAGAAACAAACAAATTATTGTTGAATGTTATAGGAACAGTTATACAATTATCTACAAATTCAGATATATCGCAAGAGTTAGTAGCTTATATGAATTTTTTATTGTCAAAAGAAAGAACTGGTCTTGAAAGAGCAGTTGGAACAAATACTTTTGCAAAAAATTATTTTGATTTAGAATTAAAAACAAAGTTTTATACATTGGTTGCAGAACAAAGTGCTTATATAGATACATTTATAAAGGTTAGTCCTAAAAAAACTATTGATTTTTATAATATTACAATGAAAGATAAATCTATAGAAGAAGTTAATAAAATGAGAGAAGTTGCATTGTATAGTGGAAAAGAAGCAGATTTCAATATAGATGCAAATTATTGGTTTGAAACAGTAACTGAAAAAATAAATTTATTAAAAAAAGTAGAAGACTATTTAGCAGATAACTTACATATAACAATTGAAAGAGAGTTAAATAATGCTAAAAACAATATCATAATATTTGGAACTTTAAGTATTTTAGGAATAGTAGTATTTGTAATAATATCAATGTTAATATCAAACTCAATAATAAGATCAATAAATAACTTTAAAGAAGGATTATTGGGATTTTTTGCATACTTAAATAGAGAATCAAATACAACAGAACTTTTAGAAGATAGTTCAAAAGATGAATTTGGACAGATGGCAAAAGTAGTAAATGAGAATATTATAAAAACAAAAGCAGGAATAG
>NZ_PDKB01000034.1 GCF_003316695.1 Aliarcobacter vitoriensis | reverse complement strand
ATAGAACAAATGAGAAGTTCCAAGAAGAAGATATATACGCTAGAAAAGGAAGAGGGGATTTAGAAGAACTGTATGAGAATATTTCACTAGCAAGTGATTATAGTAAATATAAAAATGAAACTGTAGTGTTAGTAGATAAGAATGGAAATCTTATAAGTGATACAAGTAAACTTCAAGAGATAAATACTCTGTTCCAAACTATTCAAAATATCCAAGATGAAACACAAAAAGAAAAAGCTTTAAAAGAGTTCCTAGAAGAGTATAACTTTGTATCTCAAAAAGATTATGTAGATAAACTAATAAAAGAGAATAACCCTGTAAATAATATAAGTTATAGTAATAATAAAATATTTAAAAACGTATCATAAAATAAAGATACTTTAAGGAATAAAAATATAATATACAAAATGACAATTGGTATTAAATAATTAAGTTTTTAATATCATTTTTTAATAGGGTTTAGAATATTAAAATTATACAAGGAAACAAGTGAAAGCTTTTAGGGAATTAAAATCTTTAGATACTATACTTTACAGTTATATATATAGATATACAACTAGTTTAGTTTTATCTTTACAATTAAATAAATCAAAAAATTTAAAAACAATACATTTTATAAATTGTGACATTTGTGAGTTATAAAGTGAAATTTTCAGATTATTTTAATAATTTATTATTATTTACAAATATAGTTTTATGGATATTTATAATTTATGTTATTTTTATTAGTTTAATAATAGGAAATATATTAGATAAAGATTATAAAACACTAATTATTGTTCTAATATCATTAGGAATTATTATAATAATATTTGGATATTGGTTTTATGCAAAAATAAATGCCTTTAGAAAAAGTAGTGAATCTGTAGGAGAATCTGTAGGAGAATCTGTGGAGTCACTTGTAAAAAGAAGAACTTTAAATGAAAAATTAAGAATTATAGAAAAGTTAGCATTATATTTATATGAAGATAAATATAGTATAAAAATTGGGAATAGAATAGGTATTACATTAATATCTATTGGTGTAATAATATATATAGTTAAGTATATTTTATAAGGAGTGAGATTTATGAAACAAATATCTATAATTTTAATATTTTTTGTTAACTTAATATATGCACAAAGTATAGAGTTTTATAAGCCAAGTTTTGATTGTGGAAATGTAAAAAAAGATAGCATTGAATTTTTAATATGTAAAAGTAATGATTTATCAAAATTAGATATAGAATTAAATGAAATATATAAAAAACTTATACAAATAATACCAGAAAAAAAAACACTTATAGAAGAACAAAGAGAGTTTTTAAAAGATAGAAAAACTTGTACTAATGAAGATTGTATTAAAAATATATATAAAAATAGATTATATATTCTAAATAGTATTTATAAATTTCTTAATGTAAAATTAGACGAGTATAAATCAGAAAAAATTAAATATATTGATATTAAAGACTTCATATATTTATATGAAGTAAAAAGCAATTTATTTACAAGTAAATTATTAAATATAATTGATATTTTTGAAAAGAATAATTATATTTTGGTTGAAGATGGCTTTTTAATAAGATTTTATGATGTTAGATTGAATAATGGAATATATTATGTAAATAATAGAACGGGAAGAATAAAGAGAGTAGTGGGTGGAATAATAGATAATTGGTTTATTATAGAAAACTATACACCAACAAAAATAGTTGTTAAAATATTAGATGGACATCGTGGATTAGGATATGAAAGTATAGAAAGCATTACCATAAAAGATGGTGAAAATATTGAAAATAAAGTTATTATTGAAACTCAATATGATATGGAAAGTGGATTTTGCAATAGAGCAGAAGTTTTAGGAATAACAAAAGCAGGTGATATAAAGAATTTTGAATATGATGAAACAAAAAATTTTTTAAAAATAGATTTTATTGAACAAGATTGCTCAAATAAAAAGATTTCAAATGAAAAGTTGGTTTACGATTTAAAAAAAGATATTTTTATAAATTTTAAGGATAAATAATGGCTGATATAAAAATTACTTGGGAAAATTTTAAAGGATTAGAATTAATAACTGATGAATTTCAATATAGCGTTGCTAAAAGACTTATTACTAATGAATTAGGTGACATATCAAATGGTTATATGTTATCCCATGCTAAAAGGGGTGAGTCTGGTTGGTCTTTCGGCGGACATCAAATGGATTTATCAAAGAATTCAGAAGGGGTAAAATTATTAAAAGATATTATAATGCATCAACATGGGACTAGTTTTTGGACTCCTTCTCTTGAAACAGCTTTAAAATCTAATGATGCATCTCTTCTTTCATCTAGTGATAAAATTAAAATAAATAATGCTCTTAGTTCAGATTATGGTAAGGAAAAAATAAATGAAACCTTTTAAAGAATATATAGGAGATATATTAGTTTATTTACTAATAGCTTTTTGGTTATGGATGCTATATTTTTGGTTTAGATTAATATTTATATTTATAAAAGAAGAAGATTACAAAACATTAATTTTTTTCTTAATATTATCTGGAATAGCCATTATAGTAGTTGGATATATTTCTAAGTCGTATGTTTATAACCGCAGTATAGCAGGAGCATATATAATAGAGTATTTTCAAGAACTAAGAAAAAAACAAGAATTAAAAGAAAGAATAAGTTTAAATGATAAACTAGATTTATGGGCATTAGATGGATATATAATAAAAATTTGTAATAGAATAGGTATTACATTAATATCTATTGGTATAATAATATATATAATAAAATATCAGATTATAGGCTAAAGGAAAAAATATGCCAAATAGTAATCAAACAGATACAGAAAACATTAAGAATATAGCTAATTCTGAAAATGAAAAAGTTGAAAATAATGGAAATGGTAATAATCAAACAAATATAGAAAGAGCTGATCAAATAATGGGCATAATCAGTGATTTATCAATATTAGCTCCTGAAAAACTAGCTCCTTATATTGGATTTTTATCTTCAAATCCAGCAGCTCTTACAAGTTTTGGTGTATTAGTTGATAAAATAAAAGATGGTACAGCTACAAGAAATGATTATGTACATGCACTTACAAGTTTGGGGGGAGCAGCTGTTGGTGTTGCTGATTTAGTTAAATTAGGATTGACTGGAACTCCTATAGGGTTCATAACTTCAATAGGAATAAGTTTAACTCTTGCTACAATAGAGTATGTTGATTCAAGAGATTATGACTTTGATACAATAAAAGGTGATATAAATTCTCTTACAGATAGTCTTTCAAGTATGATAGATGAAATAAAAGAACAAATAAATTCTAGTGATTTCAGTGATATAGAGAAAAATAATTTTATAAATATGTTACCAAGAATAGAAACTTCTTTTGGTTCTGATGGTTCAAAAGTAGTAAAAATATCTGGTAATACTTATATTCTTCCTGAAGTAACAATAACAGCTAATGGAGAGCCAACTACTCCTAAAGTTCCTATGACACCAGCAGATTATGATGCTCAAATAAAAGATGTTCTTGGAATGATTGCTGAGGGAGATAATGTGAGTGCAAAAGATATGATAATTTCATTACAAAATGCACCTAAAAGTATGTTAGCTATGAAAGAAGTATTGTTGGCTAAGGGAGAAAATGAATTAGCTCAATGGATAGATGATAATGGAAAATTTAAAGAAAATACTCCTGAACATATAAAAGAAAAAGCTTATTTGGAAGCTCAAGAGGATAATGCTTTAGCAAAAAAATTAGGAGTTTCTAATGTCCCAGAGGGTTCTTCAGATACTTATAACAAAAATGAAGAAGAGATAAGAATAAAAGTAGAAATAGAACATAAAAAATGGTTAGAAGAAAATGAAGGAAATGCTCTTTCAACAAAGCTAGGAAGTAGTATAGGTGGAAGTATAGGAAGTATAATCATAGCAAATAATGATTATTCAAATATAGAAAAAATAGCCATTTCAACTTCAACAACAGTTGTAGGGCAAAATGTAGGAGAATATTTATTTTGGGATAAAAACGGTGGAAATGGTACGAGTGCATTTGATGATATAGGAACAGATTTTAAAAATACTCTTCAAGGAGCAGTAGTATCTTTTGCTATTTCATCTTTTTTTGCTAAAAATGATACTCTAGGCGATATTCTAGGAATGGATGGAACATTTGTAGGTGGATTGGTAGATTATTCAGTTACTTTTACTGCAGGATATTATGCTTCAATAGAGATATCAAATGCTATTAAATTTATGGAAACTGGAACTTATGGAACAAAAATAGGTTCATTGGATGGACTTGCTGGTGGATTTGCAGGAGCATTAGGTGGTTATTTAGGAAATACTTTTGCAAATAAAATAATGGGTTGGGATACAAAAGATGAAGCATTAGGTGCGAATATAGGTTCAGCAGTTGGAACATTGGCTTTATCAAATGTTATAGCAGCACTTGTTGCAACAGGACCAGTAGGTTGGATAGCTGCAGTGTTTGTAGCATTTGGTGGTTCAGCCATAGGAAATGTAATAGGAGGAATAGTAGGTGGATTGTTTGGTAAAAAATCCCCTCCTCCACCAAAAGCCCATGCAAAATATGAATTTGATGAAGAAGATGAAAGCTATAACC
>NZ_PDKB01000033.1 GCF_003316695.1 Aliarcobacter vitoriensis | reverse complement strand
ATCCATAACTTGTTACTTGATTTGAATTCTCACCCATCGCATACGGAGCTGTACCAGTTGGATATCTATGAGTTAAATCCTCTCCACTCCACCATCCAGAGAAGTTCTGTGGTAAAAATACTGATTTCTCATCTACTCTTAAACTAACTTTACATTTTATTTTTATCTTTCCACCACCAGTTCCATATAGCCACATCATATCACCATCATTTAGCCCCAATCTTCCAGCTAAATTTGGATGTAACTCTCCATACATCTCTCCATTTAACTCTGCTAAATAGTGTGATGCTCTTGTCTCTGTCCCTGTTCCCATATGTTCAACTACTCTTCCTGAAACAACATTTATAGGATAACTTTTTGCCCAATCTTCTTTATTTTGTTCACTTTCATATCTAACATCTACTCTAAAATGGTTCGCTATATCTTTAACAGCTGGATAATCTTTAACTAAATCTGTTCTTGGAGAATGAAGTGGTTCTCTATGTTTTGGAATATTATCAATAAACTCCCAAACAATAGTTCTAGCTTTTGCATTTCCATTAGGAGTAAGTCCAGCAGCAAGTGCATATTTAGTTAATATACCACTAATATCTGTTTTCCAATTTGTACCTTTTACAAGTTCTTTTTCTTCAGCACTCAAAGTAACTCCAGCTAACTCTTCAATATTAGCTCCTGTTATTTCATCATATCCGCCTTTGATTCTTGAATCTTTTGGATATATTCCATCGTTTGCAAGTAAACTCACACCATTTCTTTGTGTCCCAAATCTTGTTCTAAATCCCATACCACCTTGAGAAACTGGTAAACTAGTATTAAATAAAACAGGACTTCCTGGATGCGTTTCACTCCAACAAGGCCATGGTAATCCATAATACTCTTTTTCTGTAATACCTTTTCCTTTTAAAGTTGAAGAATCAAACAGATGCCAATTCTCTTGATGTCTTTTTAATCTTTCAGCAGTTACTCCAGTTAAACCATGAGCTTTTAATGTTCTTGCAATTTCATTTGTTGCATCTTCTGGCCATTGGAAACTATCTCCTTTACCCATACCTGCAACAAATTCATTATAGAATCCCATTCTTTTTGCAAAATCAAATAAAATCTCTTGATCTTTTCTTGATTCAAAAAGTGGTTCAACAATTTGGCTTCTCCATTGTGTGCTTCTACCAGTATTTACAATTGAACCACAATTTTCAACTTGTGAAGCAGCTGGTAATAAAAACATATTATCACTTCTTGTTGTAATAACAGCAGCATCATTTACATATGGATCTATAAATACTACTAAATCTAATTTATCCAAAGCTTCTTTTGATTTATGAGTTTCTGTTACTGTTGAAACACCATTTCCTATACAAATAAGTGCTTTGATTTGAGTTCCACCATTATATTTAGCATTCTCTTCATCAAGAACACTATGTTTCCATAAAGATAAACTATTACCTTTTGATTCCATAAGTTCTTTTGATTTAAATCTTCCTTTTAACCACTCATAATCAACATTCCACTGTTTTGCAAAATATCTCCAAGACTCTTCACCTAAACCATAATACCCTGGTAATGTATCAGCAAGACAGCCCATATCAGTAGAACCTTGAACATTATCATGTCCTCTTAGAACATTACATCCACCACCAATTACTCCAACATTTCCAAGTAATAGTTGTAAAATAGCTCCCAATCTAGTATTTGATGAACCAATAGTATGGTGTGTCCAACCTTGATTCCAAATCAAAGCTCCTGGAGTTGATTTTGCAAATAATGTAGCAACTTGTATCAACTCCTCGGGTTTACAGCCTGTAATATCTGCAACTTTTTCAGGTGTGTACTCTTCACACTCTTTAAATATCTCTTCGATTCCATATACTCTATTATCTAAATACTCTTTGTTATACCATTTATTATCACGAATTAATCTAATCATTCCATATAAAAATGCAATATCAGTACCAGTTCTAATTCTACAATATAGATCAGACTTAGCAGCTGTTTTTGTATATCTTGGATCTATAACGATGATTTTTGCACCGTTTTGCTCTTTACCTTTTAATATATGTTGCATTGCAACAGGGTGTGCTTCTGCTGGATTTGCACCCATTATTAAGATAGCTTTAGAATTATGCATATCTCCTAAGTGATTTGTCATACCACCATATCCAAAAGTATTTGCAGCTCCTGCAACTGTTGGACTATGGCAAATTCTAGCAACGTGATCTATATTATTTGTTCCAAACATTGAAACAAATTTTCTAATATAAAAAGCTTGTTCATTACTAACTTTTGCTGAACCAAAGAACATAACAGAATCTGGACCATATTTTTCTCTCAACTCTAAAAGTTTGTTAGAAATTTTTGTCATAGCATCATCCCAAGATACTCTATTCCATTTTCCAGCAACTTTTTCTATTGGATACTGTAATCTATTTGTTGATCTAACTTTATCAATCATATCAGCACCTTTACAACAGTGCCCTCCATTGCTAACTGGGTGATCTTGAGCTACCTCTTGTCTTACCCAAACTCCATTATGAACTTCAGCTATTACTCCACATCCTACTGAACAGTGCATACAGATAGTTTTTACTAGTTTTGAGCCAGGATATGGATTTTTTACCTCTTCATCCGTAGCATCTCTTAAAACTTTTTCCGTACTTGCAAAAGCAGATGTTGCACTAAAAGCTGTTGCTAAAGAAGCCATTTTTAAAAATGTTCTTCGTCCAAAGCTATTTGCTCCCATTTTATCCTCCTATTAGACTTAATTTGCAGCTTTATAAAACTCTTCCCAAGCTGCTGATTTATTATAAAGAATCTCTTTTTTAGTTGATCTTCCTACAACTACTCCATTACCAACATTACTATTAGCTCCTCTATCTTGTCTTTCAGTCGTTGCTGCTGTTGCAACTACACTTCCAGCCAAAACAGAAGCCGCTATTCCTGCTCTTTTTAGAAATTGTCGTCTTTGTGCTAATACATCAGCCATGATAACTCCTTCATTGAATTTAGGGTAAAAAGCCCTTCTAAAATCTCTTTAAGGCTTTAGAAGAACCATTTATTAACAATAAGTTTGTAATTAATACTATTTGAGTTTTTTTAATTTTAAATGAATTTTTTCTACTATTAAATCAGTAGATAGTGAAGTGGTTATTTTTAGAAATATTTGTTTTTTCATAATGAATCTCTTATTCTTAATATATTTTATATTTAGAGATAAAGGAAGTATCAAGCTCTCTTTATGTAAAACCATAACCTATGGTTTATGAACTAAATTATGATGTAAGTATAATAAATTATTTATAATTAAAAACTTAAATAGTAAAATATTTTTTACTTTAAATTAGCTAAATTGATTAACTATACTATTTTTAAGTCAAATAAAATAGTAAAACTTTATTTACTTTAAATTAACTAATTTTTTAAAAATGCTTAAGTATAATGTACAAAATTAAAAGAAAGATATAAAAATGAATAACGAATATAAATTAACTAAATTCGTCCAAGCTGCTGGTTGTGCTGCAAAAATGGGTCCGGGGGATCTAAAACAAACTGTTTGCCACTTAAGCCCAGATGATGAAAGAGTTTTAGTAGGATTTGATACAAGTGAAGATGCTTGTGTTTATCAAATAAATGAATCTCAAGCTATTGTTCAAACACTCGATTTTATAACTCCTGTTCTTGATGATCCATATATTTATGGACAAATAGCAGCTGCAAATGCACTTAGTGATGTTTTCGCTATGGGAGCAGAAGTAAAAACTGCTATGAACATAGTTGGTTTTGACAGAAAAAATATTCCAATAGATGCTTTAGGAATGATACTTGATGGTGGAAATAGTAAAATCAGAGAGTGTGGTGGAGTGCTTTTAGGTGGACATACCATAGAATCACCTGAAATGTATTATGGATTATCAGTTACTGGAATGATACATCCAAATGAAGTTATAAGAAATAACACACCAAAAATTGGTCATGTTTTAGTTCTTACTAAACCTCTTGGTATGGGGATTTTAACAACAGCAATAAAAAGAGATTTATTAGAGTTAAATCTAATAAAAGATTGTGCGAAAATAATGGCAAGTTTAAACTACTTACCATCAAAAATGATGAGGAAATATGAAATAAGTTCTTGTACAGATATAACTGGATTTGGACTTATGGGACATGCTTTAGAGTGTACAAACAACTCAATTTCATTCAATATTTTTCACAAAGAAGTTCCTTTTGTAAAAGAGGCTTTTGATTTTGTGTCAAATGATGTATTTCCAGGTGGTACAAGAAGAAATATGAAATATGTGGAAGATAAAGTTAAGTTTTCATCAAATATTTCAGATATTTATAAAACAATACTTTGTGATGCACAAACTTCTGGTGGACTTTTAATAGCAATGAAAAAAGATGATGCAAAAGAGTTTGTAAAAGAACTAGAAGAGTATAGTTTTGGTTATGCAAGTATTATAGGAGAAGTAATTCCTAGAGATGAAAAAGCAATAATTATAATCTAATACTTACCTATATAAAGAGAGAAAACTCTCTTTATATTTTTATATTAAATATCTTAAAACCTATATTTTAAAGTAGCCATCCAATTTCTCTCTTCTCCATAATGATATGTTGTAAAATTAGTTTTATACTCTTTATCTAAAGCATTTTTAATATTTACTAATAAACTTAAGTTTTTATTGAATTCATAGTTTGCCATCAAATCTACTACATAATAATCATTTTGTGTAGCTTCTCCCACCATTTCAGGATGACCTGCCCTAATATAATTATTTTTTGCCCCATTATCCCAAGTTTCACTTTGCCATCTTACTCCACCACCTAAAGTTAATTGTGAAGTAGCTTTATAAGTTGTAAATAGATTTGCAGTTCTTGCTGGTATAGTTGTACTATTTAATCTTTTTCCATTTTTATCTTTAAGAATTGATGAAGAGAAACTAGCTTGAACTTGCCAATTTGGAGTTATTTCTCCTGCAACTTCAAACTCCCAACCTCTGTTTTTTGTATCATCTTCTGCTTTAGAAGCACAACCACCATTTGGGAGTCTATAACAAATTCCATTTTCATCTTCATCTGTTACGGCAAGATTATCTTTACCTGATTGAAATAGTGCAATACTAGAGTTTAATCTTCCATCAAACCATTCACCTTTTAAACCTACTTCATAGTTAAATCCAGTTTCTGGATCAAGGAAATTATCATTTCTATCTTTTGCATTTTGTGGGTTAAAAATCTCTGTATAGCTTGCATAAGTTGTAAGATTTTCTGTAATATCATAAGTTAAAGCTAAGTATGGTAAAAAATTATCAAATTTTCTATCATCTGCAATAGTAACACCATCCCAAATAGTTTTAGTTTTCCACTCACTATAACGACCACCTAAAATTGCTGATAAATCATCTGTAAAATTAAGTTTAGTTGATATAAAAGCACCATATTGAGATTGTTCAATAAGATCATCATATAATACATCACCCCAAATTGGTTCAGGGAATACAACTTTGTTATTAATCATTTTAATATCTTGTAGAGATATATTTGATTTATTAAGAGATGTATAAGGACTTTTGCTTTTTTGTCCATTAAATCCAGCTACTAAATCATGAGTTTGACCAAATAGTTCAAAACTACCATTTAGTTTTA
>NZ_PDKB01000032.1 GCF_003316695.1 Aliarcobacter vitoriensis | reverse complement strand
AAAAAATAAAGAGGATATAAATAAAACTTGAAGAAGGTGTTTAAATATGTTTAATTGTGTTGAGATATAGGAAATAGAATAAAAAAAGGCCTTCCCTAAAATACTAGAAGAAGTAACTTAGGAAAGGCATTTGTAAAAAAAACTCAAAGAGTTAGCGGTGACCTACGTTTCCACAAGGGGACCCTGCAGTATTATCGGCGATGAAGTGCTTGACTACCAGGTTCGGAATGGGGCTGGGTATTTCCACTTCTCTGTAACCACTAACAAAGTTGAGTAGTAAGGGCAAGATTAAAATTGAATTATTCATTTTTCATTTTTAACTTTTCATTTAAAAGCTTTGCTCTTAATACTCAACTCAAATATAGAGTTTAGATAAAGATAATGTTAAAGTCTTTTTGTATTTCATATAAAAACTAATGTAAACACAATTATTAAGTATTGTATACTTAATAAGATAGTAAACCAAAGAAATAAAAATAAGCCAAACGTTCTATTAGTACTGGTCAGCTAAACGCCTTACAACGCTTACACATCCAGCCTATCAACCAGCTAGTCTTGCTGGGAACTTCAGGGAAAGTTCATCTTAGAGTTGGCTTCGAGCTTAGATGCTTTCAGCTCTTATCACATCCGTACGTAGCTACCCAACGATGCTCTTGGCAGAACAATTGGTACACTAGTGGTACGTTCATCCCGGTCCTCTCGTACTAGGGACAAATCTCTTCAACTTTCCTACGCCCACGGAAGATAGGGACCGAACTGTCTCACGACGTTCTGAACCCAGCTCGCGTACCGCTTTAAATGGCGAACAGCCATACCCTTGGGACCGACTACAGCCCCAGGATGCGATGAGCCGACATCGAGGTGCCAAACCTCCCCGTCGATGTGAGCTCTTGGGGGAGATCAGCCTGTTATCCCCGGCGTACCTTTTATCCTTTGAGCGATGGCCCTTCCACGCAGAACCACCGGATCACTATGACCGACTTTCGTCTCTGTTCGACTTGTAGGTCTCACAGTCAAGCTAGTTTATGCCATTATACTCAACAAGCGATTTCCATCCGCTTTGAACTAACCTTTGTAAGCCTCCGTTACTATTTAGGAGGCGACCGCCCCAGTCAAACTACCCACCAGACATTGTCCTGATACAAGATAATTGTACGCAGTTAGTAACTCAAATATTCAAGGGTGGTATCTCAAGGATGGCTCCGACTCTACTGGCGTCTAGTCATCATAGCCTCCCACCTATCCTGCACATGAATATCCAAGCTACAGTGTCAAGCTGTAGTAAAGGTGCACGGGGTCTTTCCGTCTTTCCGCGGGTAGGAGGAATTTTCACCTCCACTACAATTTCACTGGATCCCTCTTTGAGACAGCTCCCATCTCGTTACGCCATTCATGCAGGTCGGTATTTAACCGACAAGGAATTTCGCTACCTTAGGACCGTTATAGTTACGGCCGCCGTTTACTCGGGCTTCAATCAAATGCTTCGCTTGCGCTGACATCATCAGTTAACCTTCGAGCACCGGGCAGGCGTCACACCTTATACATCCACTTACGTGTTAGCAAAGTGCTGTGTTTTTGGTAAACAGTCGGGAGGGACTCTTTGTTGCAACCTCTTTGGCTTTTTGAAGCAAGTTCATATACCAAAGTAGGCACACCTTATACCGAAGATACGGTGCTATTTTGCAGAGTTCCTTAAAGAGGGTTCTTCCACGCGCCTTAGAATACTCATCCCACCCACCTGTGTCGGTTTACGGTACGGGCAACATATAATATACTTAGTGGCTTTTCTTGGCACGACAGTATCATCGATTCTCCATCTCCTCCGAAGAGTGTCAAGAGCCTGTAAGATCTCGGTCTAATGTTAAGCGGATTTGCCTACTTAACAACCTACGTCCTTCGAGCCACTATTCCATCAGTGACCTCGATTAACTCTATGCGTCCCCACATCGCGCTTATATGTTGGTATTGAAATATTAATCAATTTGCCATCGTCTACCCCTTTCGGACTCGACTTAGGTCCCGACTAACCCTACGATGACGAGCATCGCGTAGGAAACCTTGGGTTTTCGGCGTTAAGGATTCTCACCTTAATTATCGCTACTCATGCCTGCATGCTCACTTCTATCCGCTCCAACGCTCCTTACCGGTACATCTTCTACGCTGAATAGAACGCTCTCCTACCACTCAATTAAAAATTGAATCTAAAGCTTCGGTGTACATCTTAGCCCCGTTATATTTTCCGCGCAGAATCACTAGACCAGTGAGCTGTTACGCTTTCTTTAAAGGATGGCTGCTTCTAAGCCAACCTCCTGGTTGTCACAGTAACTCCACATCGTTTTCCACTTAGATGTAACTTAGGGACCTTAGCTGTTAGTCTGGGTTGTTCCCCTCTCGACGATTGATTTTATCACCCACCGCCTGACTCCTGTGATTCCACATATAGTATTCATAGTTTGATAGGGTTTGGTACCGCGGTAAGCAGCCCTAGCCCATTCAGTGCTCTACCCCTATATGCTACAACACAAGGCTATACCTAAATATATTTCGGAGAGAACCAGCTATCACGAAGTTTGATTGGCCTTTCACCCCTATCCACAAGTCATCCCAAGACTTTTCAACGTCAGCGGGTTCGGTCCTCCACTGGCTCTTACACCAGCTTCAACCTGCTCATGGATAGATCACTTCGTTTCGGGTCTGCAGCTAGTGACTATGGCGCCCTATTAAGACTCGCTTTCGCTACGGCTTCGTACTTGACTTAACCTTGCCACTAACCACAACTCGCAGGCTCATTATGCAAAAGGCAGTCCATCACCCTGATAAATCATAGGGCTCTGAATGATTGTAAGCTAATGGTTTCAGGTTCTATTTCACTCTGCTCGCTGCAGTACTTTTCACCTTTCCCTCACGGTACTTGTTCACTATCGATCTGTAAGTAGTATTTAGGATTGGAGGGTGGTCCCCCCAGCTTCAGTCAAAATATCACGTGTTCCGACCTACTCAGGATACTATTAAAATTATTGATGATTTAAATTACAGGAGTTTCACCTTCTATGCTACACTTTTCCAAGTATTTCATCTATCATCTTTAATTCATATTATAGTCCTACAACCCCCAATACAAGTATTGGGTTTGTCCTTATCCGCGTTCGCTCGCCGCTACTTACGGAATCTCTTTTGATTTCTCTTCCTCTAGCTACTGAGATGTTTCACTTCACTAGGTTCGCTCCCCGTAGGGTAATATAACTCTCATTATACTGGGTTGCCCCATTCAGAAATCCACGGATCAACGCTCTTTGGCAACTCCCCGTGGCTTATCGCAGCCTAATACGTCTTTCATCGCCTCTTACAGTCTAGGCATCCACCATTAGCCCTTAATAGCTTATTAATAAATAACTCTTTCAAGTTATTTGCCTTTAAAGTATTAAAAATTAATTTAATACTTTTAGTTTGATAATATTCTTTGGCTACTATCTTATTAAATATATTTACATTTAATAATTTAGTTGTGTTCTATCTATAGTTTTATAATAAATTAAATTTATCACAAATTATTGATATGAAATTTTTTTATTTAAAATTATCTAACTCTACTACAATAAAAAACTCTCATCTCTTATCTTCATATTATTATTTAATCTTACGAAAAAATTTTAAAGACTTTAACATTATATTTTTAAATATCATACTACTTAAAATAACTAAAGTTATCTTAGTAATGTTTTCTAGTTTTAAAAACCAGATATAAACTTTTAATTTATAAAAGCTTATATCTAATTTTTAACTATTAGTTTATATATATGGTGGAGAATAGCGGGATCGAACCGCTGACCTCCTGCGTGCAAAGCAGGCGCTCTCCCAGCTGAGCTAATTCCCCAACAAAACTCTTATTTCTAATATCTCTATTAAAAGTAAAGATTATTTAATGGTGGGCCTATCAGGACTTGAACCTGAGACCTCACGATTATCAGTCGAGCGCTCTAGCCAGCTGAGCTATAGGCCCATTCACCTATATATATTTATTCAAATAATCTTTATAAACCGAACATATATTGTTAATTGTTTTTTTCTTATTCTATGTATTAAGAAACAAATCTTAATACACTTCTCTGAAAGGAGGTGATCCAACCGCAGGTTCTCCTACGGTTACCTTGTTACGACTTCACCCCAGTCGCTGAATCCACTGTGGAAGGTAGCTACTTTAGCATCCCCGCTTCGAATGAGTTCAACTCCCATGGTGTGACGGGCGGTGAGTACAAGACCCGGGAACGTATTCACCGTAGCATAGCTGATCTACGATTACTAGCGATTCCAACTTCATGTAGTCGAGTTGCAGACTACAATCCGA
Organism: Aliarcobacter vitoriensis; assembly: GCF_003316695.1. GTDB lineage: Bacteria > Campylobacterota > Campylobacteria > Campylobacterales > Arcobacteraceae > Aliarcobacter > Aliarcobacter vitoriensis. The sequence continues at coordinate 1,598 of NZ_PDKB01000032.1, read as the reverse complement.
ACTGGGAAGTATTTTATAAGATTTGCTCCACATCACTGTATCGCTGCTCTTTGTATACTCCATTGTAGCACGTGTGTAGCCCTGGACGTAAGGGCCATGATGACTTGACGTCATCCTCACCTTCCTCCTACTTGCGTAGGCAGTCTCGTTAGAGTTCTCAGCCGAACTGTTAGCAACTAACGACGAGGGTTGCGCTCGTTGCGGGACTTAACCCAACATCTCACGACACGAGCTGACGACAGCCGTGCAGCACCTGTATGCAAGTTTCTGCAAGCAGACACTAATCTATCTCTAAATCATTCTTACTATGTCAAGTCCAGGTAAGGTTCTTCGTGTATCGTCGAATTAAACCACATGCTCCACCGCTTGTGCGGGTCCCCGTCTATTCCTTTGAGTTTTAATCTTGCGACCGTACTCCCCAGGCGGTACACTTAATGTGTTAACTGCATTACTGCAAGATCTAGTCTCACAACAACTAGTGTACATCGTTTAGGGCGTGGACTACCAGGGTATCTAATCCTGTTTGCTCCCCACGCTTTCGCATCTCAGCGTCAATAATGTTCCAGTAGATCGCCTTCGCAATCGGTATTCCTTCTGATCTCTACGGATTTTACCCCTACACCAGAAATTCCATCTACCTCTCCCACATTCTAGATTAACAGTTTTCAAAGCAGTTCTATAGTTAAGCTATAGGATTTCACTTCAAACTTATCAATCCGCCTACATGCTCTTTACGCCCAGTGATTCCGAGTAACGCTTGCACCCCCCGTATTACCGCGGCTGCTGGCACGGAGTTAGCCGGTGCTTATTCATATAATACCGTCATCATCTTCTTATATAAAAGGAGTTTACGCACCGAAATGTGTCATCCTCCACGCGGCGTTGCTGCATCAGACTTTCGTCCATTGTGCAATATTCCCCACTGCTGCCTCCCGTAGGAGTCTGGACCGTGTCTCAGTTCCAGTGTGACTGATCATCCTCTCAAACCAGTTATGCGTCATTGTCTTGGTAGGCCATTACCCCACCAACTAACTGATACAATACAGGCCAATCTCTTACCAATAAATCTTTCCCTTACAAACTTCTGTTTATAAGGAATATAAGGTATTAGCAAACGTTTCCATTTGTTATCCCTTAGTAAGAGGCATATTACCTATACATTACTCACCCGTGCGCCACTTAGCTGACAGTTATAACAAGTTATAACCCGTTCTCGTTCGACTTGCATGTGTTAAGCACGCCGCCAGCGTTCACTCTGAGCCAGGATCAAACTCTCCATAAATTTACAATGAAAAATAAAAAACTACAAATTAAAAATTACATTCTAATTTACATTCTAAATCTTATCACTCTTTATAGTGTTTGAAACTGACATATTCCATAATTACTCTCTTTTAAACTATATATCTATCTCTAAACATACAACTCTCTATTAAGTTAGTTACAAAATTATCACTCAAGTTATAGACAAGTATTTTAAATAATATCTATCCCCATCTCTAGGTTAAATATTACTACTTGTACAAATTTTTTCTTTTAACATATATATTCGGTTTACAAAGATTACCCTCTCTAAACCTATCAAACTTTAAAGATCT
>NZ_PDKB01000031.1 GCF_003316695.1 Aliarcobacter vitoriensis | reverse complement strand
CTTTGTTTTCTTTGTTTTCTTTGTTTTCTTTGTTTTCTTTGTTTTCTTTGTTTTCTTTGTTTTCTTTGTTTTCTTTGTTTTCTTTGTTTTCTTTGTTTTCTTTGTTTTCTTTGTTTTCTTTGTTTTCAGTTATTTTTTTAAGAAAAGGTATAATATTCTTGATTGTACTACCCATAGATGACATGATTACAGATAAAATACTTATAGCAATACCTATATATGAAATTAATAAATTTTTTTCAGATTCTATATCAATTCTTTTGTACTCTGCATATCTCTGTTCTAAAACTAGCTCTAAGTCTTGTAAATTATCTTTTATTGCCACAGAATCATTATTATTAATTGATGAATTTAAATTTTTAAGAACTATTTTTTCTTTATCAGGTAAATTCAAATAAGGTTCTTCTTTTTTTAATATTTTAATTAACTCATTAATTTTAATTTTATTTTTAATAAATATATCATTAGTTTGTATCTCATTCATACTTAAAACATAATAATCTTCAAGTATTATAGAATAACCAATTTCTTTAAATTTATTATTGGCTTTTCTATTATAATAATCAGTAATTTTTAATATTTCATCATCTTCCAACTCTTGTTTGCTCATTTCATCTGTTAAATATTTACTATAATCTTTAAACACAGTTTCTTGGAATTTTTGCCCTGATAAAGTATTATATATACCTCCAACTCCTGATAATAGAATTTGAATAACTATCCATAATATAGTACCTGCAATAATTATATCAAATAATTTTCCAGCAACCCTGTAAATGAATTTATCCATATTAGCCCCACTTGTATTTTTATCGGTTAATAATAATTTAATTTATAAATTATCAATAGATATATTTTTATTTTTCAATTTATCTTCAAACGTTAGAACATTTTTATAATTGTAAAAATTAAATTTTATTTTAGGTTTTTTATCATTTTTTGTATAAATAAAGAATGTAATTCCACTAACAAAACTTTTTTCTTTTTCAACTTTTGATATATCCAAATAATTAATTTCTTCAAATTCATTGTTATAAGTGAAAAGAATTTTTTCATTTTCATATTTTAAAAATCCTTTATCTAAAAGCCAACGATGTCTAATTAAAAAATAAAAGTAAACGATAAAAAATAAAACATAAGATATAAAAAATATAAATTTATTATATGGTAAACTAAAGTATAAAAATATTTCTTCAAAACCAAAAGATGTAGTAACAGAAACATATAGTATCAATGGAAATAAAATAGCTGAAATTTTTATAATTTCTCTATTTTTATAAAATACTTTTCTAATATTTATATCTTCCTTTGTATTTGTAATTGAACTAAAAAAAATAAAAATTGGATTATTTATTTGAGCATTTCTAAAATCTGCAACAGTTTCATTTTTAGAATTTTGTAAATTAAAAATATTAAAATCTTTATTCAAAATATTAATCCTTTGAAGAATATTTTTGTAATAATAAAATTAAATCTGTTTTCAATTCTTCTAATCTATTTTCTTTTGCAAAGCTATATACAGTATCTACTAACTTCAAAATATTCTTATCAATATCTAAGTCATTTCCATAATATGTATTAGTATTATCTTCTTTATTACTACTTTTATCTAAAACTGTACGATTTGTTGAATTTTGCAAATTATATATATTTGAATTAGAACTAAAAATGAATTCTAAAGCTTCAGGGTCTTTATTAGCAATAGTATCAGTCAATGCTCCTATAGCATTTCTACTTTTCCAATTTGATATAACTCCTTGAGTTATCTCCAGTTTGTTTGCTAACTGTGAAGCATTTGCCAAAGAATAATATTCAATTAATTTACTAATTGCATTTTCTGTTATATTCATTTTTAAACCTTTATAAACATAATTAAAATATTTTATATTAAATATTAAAATAAACCATAAAATATCTTGACATATATTTTAAATTTGTTTATAATACTATTCATATTTAAAATTTTATTTTATCACTTAAAATAAATTATACAAATATATTGCTATTTTAAAACTTAATGTTTATTAAATGGTGTAATAAGTTTTAAATAACTTATTAGAACAAATATGTAAATAAAAATAAAATAAAGGATAAAAATGAAAAGAGAATTAATTATAAATGTTAAGAAATTAAAAGAGTTGGTTTCTACTGCATTAGAAAAAAAATATGAAGATATAAGCTTTGAGTTCAATACAGAAGGTGATTTTGTTATTGAAGTTAAGCAAGGTCATTTTATAGAACATATATCTTTTTCTGATGAAAAAATTTTAAAAGAATTGGATTTAAAAGAATTAAATCTTGAGTTAGACTATGTTTCAATACATGAAAATGAGTATGCATTTAAAGTAGATGCAAAAGATGAAGAATTGGAATATGTATTTTATTGTAGAAAAGTAGGGGTGGAAAATGAATGTTAATGAAGAAATAGAGATATATCTCAAACAAATAAATGATTTAGGATTTTCAAAAATCCTAAATTTAAACAGTAAACAAACAGCTGGGATTTTAGGAGTTTCAGCTTCAAGTATTGAAACTTGGAGAAAGCAGGGCATTGGTATTGATTATATAGAAATTGGCTCAAGAATTTTATATCCAAAATTACAAATAGCTCGTTTTATGGCAAATAGAAAAGTACAAACTGCATAAATAAAGGCTTTAAAATGAGTAAAACTGTACCAAATTTTCTTTTTCCTACTAACTTTAGGAATGGAAAAAATATAAAAAGACTTATAAAAGATTTTAATGTTCAAGGCTATGGAATTGCTGTATATTTACTTGAAACACTAGCAGAAGCTGAAGGACATAAATATCCACTTTCTGATATAGATTTACTTGCTGATGAAATGAAAGTAAGTGTTCCAGTAATTAATACTGTAATCACTTCTTATGGATTATTTGAGCTTATAGAAAATGATGATGGAATTATATTTATATCTTCACAATTAAATAAATGGCTAGAGCCATATTACAAACAAACTGAACAAAAAAAATTAGCTGGTAAAGTTAGTGCAGAAAAAAGAAGAATTAAACAAGAACAACAACTTTTAGAATTGAGTCAATTAAACTCAACTCAACAGCCGTTAAACGACCGTTCAACAATAAATAAATTAATAAATAAAAGAATTAATAAAACTTCTCTTTTTTCTTCTACTGAAAATGAAGCTGAAAAATTTGAAGGATTAAATCAAAAAATGCTCAATCATCAAATTCAACAAGATAAACAAAAATCTAAACTTGAAGATTTAGCACAAGCCAGTAAAGAAAATAGGATTTATGAATGAAGTGTTCTGTAACAACTGGATTAAGCTATCAGTTCAAAAAAAGAACTCTACCAGTTGTTTGCTCACTTTTTTTAACGGTTTTTGCAAAACCTAAAAAGTCGAGCCCTTATCTTTCCTTTTTGTTGGCAAAGAGTTTACAACAAAGAATAGATACCTCATAATCAATCATAAACCTATCTAAAACGAACAAAAAAGAGTTGAAGCATACTTTGTATTGATTTTAATATAAAATCGTTCTATGTGCTTTAAAATGAATTTAAATAAAAACTAAAAAAGGAGAAAATTAAAATGGAAAATAAAGAGAGTTTTAAAAATATTATAGACGAATTGATTTTATCTAAAAATGACTTGATAGATGAATCTCATAAAATTTATAGCAGTTTATTTTATATAACACAAGCAACTTCAAGCTCAATAAATATATTTGAAGATGAGTTTACCACTGAAGATTTTAGAGAGTTTTCTAATGGTTTTGTAATAGCAATGAGAGATTTAAGAGAAAAAATAGAAAATGCAATGTTGTCTCATAATTTAAAATTAGAAGATATAAAAATAAAACTACTTTCAAAAGTCAGAGAACTAAGAAGAGAAGAGTTAGAAAAATATGATTTTGATATAGAAATAAATCTTTCAAAAAAGGAAGAATTTGAATTGGAGCATTTATAATGAAAAATCAAGAAATAAATACTATTTTAGATGATGAACTTGAACCGATTAGCAACAATGCTTTTACAAAAGTATTATTCACTGCAACAAATGAATTAGATTTTGAGAATTTAAAAGAATCTCTACAATTAAAGAAAACTTTTGGTGCGGAAAATTTAGAAAAAATCACTATGTATAACATTGAATCTTATGCTGAAAGTCAAGACTATCGTAATGATGATGAATTCAAAGAAGTAAATAGACATAAGCTACCTTTTCTAGAAGAAGATAAATATCGAGAATGGACACCAGGGAAAGATGATGGACCAAAAGATTTTATTTTAGAACAACCCCATTTTAAGTTATATAACGAAAAATATGAGTTAAATATAAAAATTGATGATGAAAAATTTACACTTAATCTACATCTTGATGATACTCATATTTTAGGTAATAAATTCGCTTCAAAAAATGAATATATACAAGATAAAATCAAAAATATAGCAAAAGAAAACAGTTGTGAATTGTTGCTTATTCATTCGGAAGATAGATTTGCTGATATAGTTGGAGAAAATTATAGTATAGGCTATATTAAAAATTTCGATAAAGATGGAAAAGATATAACTCCAGAAGAGATAAAAAAACGGAATGTCTATAGTCATCATAGAGAAGACAATATAGAATATTTCAGTAGGAATGTAAAATATTATACTGAACGAGAAAAAGAAGAAGATAGAAATAAATTTAAAGAATCTTATTCAAAAACATTAGAAGAACAAGCAAATTCTAAATCATTTAAAGAGTTACTTAAAGAGATAAAACTTGATTCAATAAAAGATTTAGCGAAAGATATAATTAAAAGACTTGGTGAAGATTGGAATAATCCAGTAACTTTTCTTGGAGAAGTCAAAGAAGCTTACAAATTCAACAAAGAAGCATTTAAAGATGATGTTGAAAAAAGAAAATCAATAAAAAAAGCTTTCAAACCAAAAGAAAAACAACAATCAAAAAGTAAAGATATGGAGAGATAAAATGAAAAAATATCTAATTAGTGCAATATTAAGCACAAATTTAATATTTGGTGCTGGTATTCCAGTTATTGATGCAGTTGGAAATGCTCAAGCACTAACTCAAAATATAAAAGAGATAGCAGAATGGGCAGAAGAAGCTAAAAGATGGGCAGATACAGCAATACATTATAAAAGTCAATTAACGGCTTATGAAAATGAACTTTTAAGTAAAACTGGTATTAGAGATGCAGTTAGTTTTGTAAAAGATTTAGATAGGCTTAAAAAGTATGCTGAATCTTATGGAGATGATTATTTGGATTTAGCCAAAGCAATGGCTAACCCAAACTCAAGAGTAGGAAATCAAGCAAGAAATCTATTTGAAAAATATAATGTTTTTGATGAATGCAATAATGCAATTTATAAAGATTGGCAAAAAGAATCTTGCCAAAATAAACTAACAAGACAAGTTACACAAATAGCAACAGTTCAAGAGAGTAATAAAATGGTAGATGAAACTTCTAAAAATTTAGAAGAATTATCTAAAAAAATATCAAACACTCAAGATATAAAAGAGAGCCAAGATATAGCAAATGCTATTAATATGGAATTGGCACAACTTCAAGTAGTTTCTATGAAGATGGATATGATGGAGAAACAAAATCAAGCTGTTGAAAAAGCTGAAAAAGAACAACAAATAAAACAGTATAAATCAACATTAAATAATCACTATGATTGGTCTAGCTTCGACTGGACAATAAAAAATAAATAATTGGAGAAATGATATGAAAAAAATTATATTTGGAACAGCTATAACTTTAGCTATTTTATTTACTGGTTGTGGAGAAAGTGCCGAAGATAAAGCAAAAATTGAAATGAAAAATAGAATTTTATCTATTGAAATTGTTAAAAACGATTTTAGAAAACAAGCAGAAAATATCACAAAAGAGTATGAAGCAAAATATGGTATGAATGCTAATGTATGGCTAGAAGAATTAAAAACAACAAATGAATTTAAAGCTTTAGTTAAAAAGTCTTATGACTCTGTAAAAAATAAACACCTGGACTATTCAACTATTGATTTTTCAGTAGGAAAAAAGGAAGATAAAAATGCTTCAAAATAAATTTATCTCATTTTTAAGAATAGTTTTAAATCCTTTAAGATTAATAAGTCTATTTTTCTTATATATAGGCTATTTCTTTGGATATTTTGCTGATTTCTTTGATAAAACATCAAATATACTCGTAAAAGAAGTAAATAAAACAGAGAAGAATTTAAAAAATATACAAATGAGTGATAAAACTGCAAAAGTAGTAATTGTAATTTTAATGATTTGCCTTTTTATGATTTGGTATAACCATTTGAATAAGGGGATAGTATGAAATTATTTCAATCTTTAGGTGATTTTATATCAAATATTTTAATGTTTTTAAATACTTCAAGTATTCAAGATATCATACAAGCCTTAACAGGTTTATTTGGTATAACTGTAACTCTTTGGATAATACTAGAAGCTTATAAGGTAATTGCTGGTAGGTCTGATAGACCTACACAAGATTTAGTTTGGAAAATGGCTTCTGCTATGCTAGTTATTTCAGTAGCTACAAATTCAAATGGTTTTTTAGATTCTTTAAAATTAGCTTTTGAAGAGCTTCACTATATGATGAGTGGAGATATCAATCTATATACAAAACTTGATATTTTATTTATGGAAGCTACAAAATTATCAAATGCAGTTAGTGAAGCGACTGGCTGGAGTGTTGAAGGGACAATAATATCGATTTTCTGCACATTCTTGATTTATTTAGGATTTATTATAGGGGTAGTTCCTACATTTCTAGTAATTACCTTTAGCGAATTAACATTAAAGGTACTATTACTAATACTACCAATAGCAATTTTTGCACTAGCTTTTGGTTTCTCAAAACAAATATTTACTCAATGGTTAAATATGTTTATTTCAAATGCTTTGACAATTTTAATAGTTGGATTGCTTATGAGTAGTGTAATTGATACATATATAAGTTTTCAAGTTACAGTAAATAGTCAAATAGGAATACTAGAACCAATGGGCTTAGCTTTTCAATCTCTAATTATAGGAATTGTAATGCTTGTTCTTGTAAAAATTAGCCATTCAATAGCTGAAAAGCTAGGAACTGTTTCAATTGATGCTTTATCTCAAGCTTCAACTAATGAAGCTAAAGATATTGCAAAAAATGGAATAAAACAATCAAAACTAATATCTAGAAATTTTAAAAGAGGATTAAAAGGTTAAAAGGAGATAAAAAATGAGAGTTCAATTAGCTCCAGCAAATCTTGAAATACTTGAGAGATTAAATCAAGAGTATAAAATCCCTATTACATCACTTGCTAACTCTTGCATATATGAAAAGTTAGGAGATAAAATTAAACTATTGAAAGAGTTTGATTCATCTCTTGGAGGTGATGACACAGAACTAAAAATAAGACTATATGAAAATGAAAGAGAATATCTTATAAAAGCTTCAAAACTAACTGGAATAAACTCTTTAACTGGAGTTGTAAAATATCTTATTTTAAACTCAATTTATGAAAAGAGATATATAACTCCAACAGAAATAGAAGCTTTTATTAAATTCAAAAGTGAAGTAAATTCTATTGGTAGAAACTTACACCAAATTTTAAAACATTTGAATATTCACAAAGAACTTAAAAGTGATAATTTAATAAACACTATTCAAGAATTAAATATAAAAATAGATCATACAAAACAAGAGATAGATAATCTCTTGAAATATACAAACAAAAGATTTAAAAAACAAGGATAAATAATGAGTGAAATAGTTGAAGAGGAAGAGATAGAATTCATACCAATAAATGAAGATATTGTTATTGAAATAGTTGATTTAAGATATGCCAAAAAAAGCTTAGTTGTAGAAGCTATTTATCAAGATATACTATTTACATTTAATGTATTTTGGACAAATAAATTTTGTAGTGCTGATAATAAATTTTCTTTTAAAATACTTGATGAAGATAAACAATTAGTAGCCCCTGATTATAAACTTATTGCAAAGTTTGATGTTACAAAAACAGGTTACTTAAAATGCTTGAGTGCAAGGATTTTAGATGAGTAGAAAACCAAATTTTGATGAAGATGAACTAAAAGCAAAACGAGTTTTTACAAAAATAGAGAGAAATTCTAAAAGTGCATTTGCATATAAGCATAAATCAACTGTAAAAAATACTAAAAAATTTGATACTCCATTTTCAAAAGAAGTAGTTGTAAAATTAACTGGAGCAAGTAATAACTATCAACAATGGAAAAAACATTTTAATTACAACATAAAAAAATTCGATTATACTTTATTTGAAGATGAAAATATCATTTATAAAGGTGAAGATGAACTCAAACAGTTTGAACAATATTTTAATGATTTTGGTCCACAAATACCAAATCAAAGTGAGATAAAAGGAAAAGGTAAAAGAGAAGTTTTACAATTTGCTTTTTCTATGAAACATCATGAAACAACACCAGCTGATAAACTCATGGAAGCAGTTATAAAAACTGTAAAAGAGAAATATCCAAATAATGCTAGTTATTTTGTATATCATAGTGATACAGATAATCCACATATTCATTGTGATTTAAAAATAGCTGGAGCTGATGGAAAAAGAATAGATGTAAGAAAAGCTGATTTATTACAATTAAGAAAAAAATTTGCTAAAAATCTTAATGATTTAGGAATAGAAGCTTATGCAACAAGCAAAAAAGAAAGACTAAAAGATAAATCTATCATCAAAGATAGAATAGAAAATATGAAAAATCATCATTATGAAGTGTCAGAGTTTGGAAAAGCTAAATACAAATTTGATGATAGAAATAGTGAAAGCTACTTTGTAAGCTATAAAACAAAAAATGGAGATATTACAACTATTTGGAGCAAAGAACTAGAAAAATTAATCAAAGATAATAATATAGTTTCTGGAGAGTTTGTTAAATTCCAAAAAGTAGATAAAGTTACAGTTGAAAGAATTATTAGAAAAAAAGCAGTAAATGGAAAAAGAGAAGTTTTTACAAAAACAAGTTTTAAAGATGTTTGGGATTGTTCTATTAAAGGAAGAGCTGAAAAAGATTTAATAGTAAACCCAAATATTAAAGATAAAAAAGTATCTTATAACTATGAAGAACAACAATTAAGTGATATTGAAAAGAAAAATGCTCAATTCTTAAAAATGAAAAAAGAAAGAGAAGCAAAACAAGGGTTAAATATTTCATCTAATGTAAAAGGTAATAAATTTAGCCATTTAAAGAAAAAAGATGATTTAGAGAGATAAATTAACAGTTGGTAGAGACCCCCACACCCTCTACACATCGAGACCTGCCGACAGGGGAGCTAATGAAAAAAGATTTATCATCTGGCTCAAAAGAACATTCAACTGTTAAAACATGAAGATGGTAGGTTCGCCCAATTCCTACACTCAAGCCCAAAGTCTTGACGGGCTGGTTCAAAAGAACAGTTCATCTTCAAAAAAAGAATCGTTGGTAGGTTCGCCCAATTCCTACAATGTAGGACAAGAGAGTCCAGCCTACAAGAGCGATGTTACATCTAGTGTAATTTCAACGATTGCTAAAAGAATTATACCACAAATAGGGAACAAATGTAATTTTTCATGCAAATAAAAAAAGAGCCAGAGAATTTAATAGTTTATTGAAAAAGCAACAGTTGGTAGAGACCCCCCCACACCCTCTACACCATCGGATAAACCGACTCGGGGGCTAACAGCAAATGATTTGCTATCTAGTTCAAAAGAACATTCAACTGTTACTAACAAAACTATTATACCACAAAATAGTAAAGTTATTTTTTGAATAAATAATACTAAAATGACACAATATATACTGTATTAGTGTAGATAAAAAACTTCTAAATAGGGTTAAATATGAAAGATGTAGATAAAATTGAAGACAGTGAAAATTGATATATAAATCTAAACTTTAAAATAAAGGATTTAATAATGGCAACATATATGGAAAAAGATGTGTTAATTGAATATGTTGGTGGTGCTATTGATTTATTAATTAAGAAACACAAATTGCATATTAAAACATGCAAAAATACAAATTGCATATTAAAACATGCAAGAACACAAATTGCATATTAAAACATGCAAAAATACAAATTGCATATTAAAACATGCAAGAACACAAATTG
>NZ_PDKB01000030.1 GCF_003316695.1 Aliarcobacter vitoriensis | reverse complement strand
ATCCATAACTTGTTACTTGACCTGAATTCTCACCCATTGCATATGGTGCAGTTGGATATCTATGAGTTAAATCCTCTCCACTCCACCATCCAGAGAAGTTCTGTGGTAAAAATACTGATTTTTCATCTACTCTTAAACTAACTTTACATTTTATTTTTATCTTTCCACCTTTTGTTCCATAAACCCACATCATTTCACCATGTTTAATTCCAAGTTTTGCAGCTAGATTTGGATGTAACTCTCCATACATCTCTCCACTTAACTCTGCTAAATAGTGTGATGCTCTTGTCTCTGTCCCTGTTCCCATATGTTCAACTACTCTTCCTGAAACTATATTTATTGGGAATTCTTCTACCCAATTTTTTTCAGTTTGTCTACTTCTATAAGGTACATCAACTCTCCAGTGATTTGTTTTATCAGCTGAAGCTGGATATTTTTCAATCAAATCTGGTCTTGGAGAATGAAGTGGTTCTCTATGTTTTGGTATTGGGTCTATAAATGATGGAGCTATAGTCATAGCTTTTGCATTTCCGTAAGGACAAAGCCCAGCTTCAAGTGCATATTTTACTAAAAGCCCACTATCATCATTTTTCCAGTTTTTACCTTCAACCAATTTTTTCTCTTCCGCACTCAAAGTAACTCCAGCTAACTCTTCAATATTAGCTCCTGTTATTTCAGCATATCCACCTTGAACTTTAGAACCTTTTGGATAGCTTCCATCAACTGCAAGTAAGCTTACACCATTTCTTTCTAATCCAAAGTTAGCTCTAAATCCCATACCACCTTGAGAAACTGGTAAATCTGTATTATATAAAACAGGACTTCCTGGATGAGTTTCGCTCCAACAAGGCCATGGTAATCCATAATACTCTTTTGCAAATTCTCCAGTTCCTTTTAGGCTAGAGTTATTAAATAAATGCCAATTTTCCTGCTGTTTTTTTAATCTTTCAGCAGTAACACCTTTCATTCCAATAGTTTTTAATGCTCTTGAAATCTCATTTGTTGCATCTTCTGGCCATTGGAAACTATCTCCTTTACCCATACCTGCAACAAATTCATTATAGAATCCCATTCTTTTTGCAAAATCAAATAAGATATCATGATCCGTTCTTGATTCATACATAGGCTCTACAACTTTACTTCTCCATTGTGCACTTCTACCAGTATTTACAACTGTTCCAGATGTTTCAACTTGTGAAGCAGCTGGTAATAAGAAGAGATTATCACTTCTTGTTGTAATAACAGTAGCATCATTTACATATGGATCTATAAATACTACTAAATCTAATTTATCTAAGGCCTCTTTTATTCTTTTAACATCAGTAACCGTAGAGATACCATTTCCAATACATACTAAAGCTTTAATCTGTGTTCCACCATTATGTCTTGCATTTGCTTCATTGATAATATTATCTGCAAAAAGTGAAAGAGTATTTCCTCTAGCTTCCATAAGCTCTTTTGATTTAAATCTTCCTTTTAACCACTCATAATCAACATTCCACTGTTTTGCAAAATATTTCCAAGAACCTTCAGCTAAACCATAATACCCTGGTAATGTATCAGCAAGACATCCAATATCAGTAGAACCTTGAACATTATCATGCCCTCTTAAAATATTACATCCACCACCAGCTTTTCCTACATTTCCTAAGATTAACTGCATAATCGAACCAAGTCTTGTATTTGATGATCCAATAGTATGTTGTGTCCAACCTTGATTCCAAATCAAACATCCTGGATTTGAACTTGCATATAGTGTTGCTGCTTGAATTAAAGTCTCTTTTGGAAGTCCAGTAATATATTCAACATGTTCAGGTGTATACTCTTCACACTCTTTAAATATCTCTTCTACTCCATATACTCTATCGTTTAAGAACTTTTCATCGTACCATTTGTTTTCTCTTATAAGTCGTATCATACCGTAAAGAAAAGCAACATCAGTACCAGTTCTAATTCTACAATATAGATCAGACTTAGCAGCTGTTTTTGTATATCTTGGATCTACAACGATGATTTTTGCACCGTTTTGCTCTTTACCTTTTAATATATGTTGCATTGCAACAGGGTGATTATCAGCAGGGTTTGAACCTATGATAATAATGGCTTTAGAATTATGCATATCTCCTAAGTGATTTGTCATAGCTCCATATCCAAATGTACTTGCCACACCGGCAACTGTTGGACTATGTCAAATTCTAGCTTGGTGATCTATATTATTTGTTCCAAACATTGAAACAAATTTTCTAATATAATATCCTTGTTCATTACTAACTTTTGCTGAACCTAAAAACATAACTGAATCTGGTCCAAATTTCTCTCTTAATTCCAATAATTTATCACTGATTTTACTCATAGCACTATCCCAAGATACTCTATTCCATTTTCCAGCAACTTTTTCTATTGGATACTGTAATCTATTTGTTGATCTGATTTTATCAATCATATCAGCACCTTTACAGCAATGTCCTCCATTACTTATTGGGTGATCTTGAGCTACCTCTTGTCTTACCCAAACTCCATTATGAACTTCAGCTATTACTCCACATCCTACTGAGCAGTGAGTACATATAGTTTTTACTAGTTTTGAGCCTGGATATGGATTTTTTACCTCTTCATCCGTAGCATCTCTTAAAACTTTTTCCGTACTTGCAAAAGCAGATGTTGCACTAAAAGCTGTTGCCAAAGAAGCCATTTTTAAAAATGTTCTTCGTCCAAAGCTATTCGCTCCCATTTTTTCTCCTTTTTAAAATTTTAAACTATTTAGCAACTTTGTAAAATTGATTCCACGCTGCTGATTTATTATAAAGAATCTCTTTTTTAGTTGATCTTCCTACAACTACTCCGTTACCAACATTACTATTAGCTCCTCTATCTTGTCTTTCAGTCGTTGCTGCTGTTGCAACTACACTTCCAGCCAAAACAGAAGCCGCTATTCCTGCTCTTTTTAGGAATTGCCGTCTTTGTGCTAACTCTTCACTCATGATAACTCTCCTTTAAATTAGATTTAGGGTTAAAAGCCCCGATAAAAACTTAAAAAAGTTCTTATCGTGGATTTTAGTCCACTTTTATGATTTTATATCCAGATATGCTCTTTCAAATCCCATAAACTCTTTTAAAATTACTCCAACTCTTGAATAAATAAAACTAGAACTTCCAATAAGTTTATAAAAAAGTTCATCAATATATAAAGTTAAAACTTCTACAAAAAGTTCCTTTTGTACATCATCTTTTAACTCTTTTGATATTTGTTTATCCAACAAATAAGCACTTAGAGTAAATATAAATCCATAGTGATCTTCTTGTGCAGTAAAAGATTTTTCATCTTTTCTTATAGTTGTTTTTGCTAATACATCTTTTACTTTTAATTGCATAAAACCACCTTCTCTTCTTTCATGATACCAAGAAGCACCAAGAGGAATATATTCATCGAAAGGGATTAAAAACAGATCTTGATATTCATTGAAAATTGAATTTGTTGATTTTACTTTTAAATAATCAATTAACTCTTTTGAAACATCACTGACCTCTTGACTAAAAGAGTTTTCTGATAAAATCTCTAACTTTTTTAAAATTTCATCTTGTTTTGTTTTAGTATACTCTTCTACAAAAAGTAAAGATAAAAGATTATATATAAAAGCCCTTGCTTTATCTATTTCAATACTATGCATCTAATAATCCTTGTTTTATCATAATTTTTGCTTTACAATCTTCACAACAATAAAGAGTTCTTTTTTTAGTTTCACTTTGTTTTGCAAAAATTGGTCCCATAATAGAAGCAATTTTTTCTATTGCTTTTGTTGTAGCAAACTCTTTTCCACACTCAACACAGGCAAAAAGTTTATCTTTAGCCAAAATAGACTCTGTAAACCAAACTGGACTTAACTCTATCTCATCTTGTTTTATAGTCAAACAATCTTTTTCTGGACATACAACTTCACAATATCCACAACCAGTACAAACAGATGGATTTACTCTTAAAGTAAAATCAGCTTCATTTGCAAATAGTGCATCTACATTACATGCTCCAACACATGATAAACATAAAGTACAGTTTGGTTCATTTACTAAAACTCTTCCATAATGGATATTTTCACCAGTTTTCACAACACCTAAATCATCATTTCCCACAACTTTTTGAAGTCTTTGAGCAAATATTTCTCTTTTCTTAAGTTCGCTTTGATTGAAATTAAAATATGAATTCTCTATAAAACTAACTTCACTTAAAGCATGTTCTAAATCTTCTTTATTCTCAACTAAATAAATAGCTTTTTTATTGTATTTTTTAAGATATATATCATTTAAAATTCTTATTGATTCTTTTGAACCTTTTGATATATTTTCACTAAAATATACTAATTGTGAACTTGAAACTTGTAAATATGTAAGGAATATAACCTCATCAAAAATATCTCCAGTCGTTACAAGTGGAAATACATTCTCTTTTAAATCAGTATCAACACTATTTAAATCAACATTTGATGAAATTATCAAAGGATGTCTATTTTTATAAAAAAGGCTTATTTCATATAAAGATTCTCTTGAAGTAGCAGCACTATTTAAAGAACCGCTAGGACAGGCACTAACACACTCTCCACAAGCAATACAATCAACATAAGAGAATACTAACTTTTTATTTTTATCATCTTTTGTTATAGCATTTGTAGGACAAACTTCTTCACATTTTGAACAAGTTTCACTAACTCTTCTATCATCATATTGACAGATACTTTTATCATAAAGGATAGTTTTTTTAAATGAAAAACTATCTATATTATCTCTAATTTTTTCTAAAGTATTTTCTACTCCCAAAATATTTGGATCAAAAATACCAGTTTTTGTTTTTTTCAAACTTTGATTGAACCAAACAATTTGAGAAGTAGGAAGTTTTATATCTTTATCATTGCTATTTACAATAACTTCAAAGTTTCCTATACTATTTTTTATCTCTTTTATAAGCTTTGATTCAACTTTATATAGTTCAAACTCATTTTTATTTAAATTCTCTATAAAAGATTTGTAATCTTCTATATCATCATAAATTATCATCAAAGAGTTTGATATTTCAATATTTTGTGGTAAATCTTGTGAAAAATCAAATTTTGTAGCATTTATCTCATAAAGTGCTGAAACATTTGTAATCTTTGAAGCTAAACTATCTTTTGAATTTTTTATATAAAAATCTATTTCTGGTGCTAGAAATTCACTTTTTGCATTTATTGAGTTTGATATAAGATAAGTATTATCTTTTAAATCTTCTGAATTAGTAACTACTTGGATTTTTTCATTTAAAGGGAAATCCAAAGCCCCATTATTAAAGTATATAAACTCTTGCATAACCTATGCCCTTAATTTTTAGTAAAAAATATTTTACTTTATTTTATAGCAATATTTGTTAATTGAAACTTAATTTATAAAATTTAAACCACTTTATTTAAGTACACTAAAAAAATTTATAAAAATTTTAAACATTTTTAAGTAGACTTATAAATGTTTAAAAAATTAATATTTATTTCACTTATTCTTATTGTATCTTATTTTATTATTTCTGAAAAACAAAATACTAAAAATAATATTATTATTGGTTCATCTTTAGCTTATAATGGTAGTTTAAAATCTTGGGGTGAAACTGTATATAACACAGTAAATGCTTACTTTAAATATACAAATGAAAATAATTTAATTCAAAATAAACATATAGAATTTTTAGCTCTTGATGATAAATATGAACCAAATCTAACTTTTGACAATATCAAGTCAATCTTAAATAATGATATTTTATCTTTTTTTGGAATAGTTGGAACTCCAACAATAAGAAGAGTAATGCCAATTTTTGAAGATAATCAAACTCCTTTTTTCTCACCATTTTCTGGAGCAAGTTTTTTAAGAGATAAAGATTTTGACAATATCATAAACTTTAGAGCTTCTTATAAACAGGAAATTGAAAATATTATTGATTATATTACAAATACAAAAAAACTATCAAAAATATCAATATTTTATCAAAATGATGAGTATGGAGAAGATGGTTATATATCAACTTTACAAGCATTAGAAAGTAAAAATTTAAAATTAATTTCAGCAGGAACATATAAAAGGAATACACTTTCGATAAACCATGCTTTCAATGAGATAAAAAATTCAAAACCAGAAGTTATTCTACTAGTTGGAGCATACAAAGCAAATGCTTTATTTATAAAAAAAGCAAAAAAAGATGAATTCCTAAAAGATGTTATTTTTTGCAATATATCTTTTAGTGATGCAAACTCTATTATAAAAGAATTAAAAAATTCAAATGTAGATAGTTCGAACATCATATTCTCAAATGTAGTCCCAAATTATGATGATAAAAATTTAAAAATAGTTCAAGAGTATCAAGAAGTTATGCAAAAATATGCAGTCAATAAAGAGTTAGGATTTATATCTTTTGAAGCATTTTTAGCTTCAAAAGTTTTAATCGATGCAATAATTAGACTTGAAGGAAATTACTCTTCAAGAGAACTCATTTATGCTTTAAAAAATCCACCAAAAGATATTTTAAGTGAGATAAAACTGGAGTTTGAAAATCATCAACTTTTAAATACTACTTATCTTTTTGAGTATAAAGACGACAAATTCCAAGAGATTTTAAGATGAAAAAACTTTTTTTAAAACTCTATAAATATTTTGAAAACCTCAAATTTGAGTACAAAACTAATTTTTTAATATTTATTGTTTCTGGAGGAATGTTTTCAATAATTGTTTTATCACAAATATCTATTTTTATACTAAAAGATGATTTTGATACACTATTTGACAAAAGAACGAAAAGCTTAATACAACTTGAGAATATAAAAGATTATTTTACGATAAATATTCAAGATACTTTAAATGAGTTTGAAAAAAATAGTCTAAACTATGAACAATCTTTAGAAGTTATACAAATAGCAAATGAGATAATAATAAAAAATTGGCAAAGCTATAAAAATAGCATAAATTTAAACAAAGAATCTTTTATTATGTCTTTTATAAAACAGCATTTTACAAAACCAAATTCATATTATAAAAATGAAGTGTTAAAAAAGTCAATAATTGAAAATATTGATAAAAGAATGTTAAAAATATTTGAATATCTATCAACTTTAGATGAAAAAAACAACAAAGATTTTTTTACAAATATAAATTTTGAAATAAATTCTATTTCTGTATATATAGGAAGTTTAGTAAACTATGATCTAACTTTAACAATAAATGAAAAAAGAGATACAGATAATATATTTAGTATTTTCACAATATTCTCTTTCATATCTATATTTTTTGTTCTTGTTTTTACGATAATTTTATCGGTATTTATAACTGTACATTTTAGAAGACTATATAATTCTCAAGAAAAAATTGTAGAAGAAAAAACAAAAGAGTTAAAAGAATTAAATAGCAATTTAGAACAAAAAATAAAACTTGAAGTAGCTAAAAATAGGAAAAAAGATATTATTATGTTTCAACAAGCAAGATTTGCATCTTTAGGTGAAATGTTAAATAATATTGCCCATCAATGGCGACAACCATTGGGTTCAATCAGTATGATTATTCAAAGTTTTCAAACAAAAATGAGTTTAAATAAACTATCAGCCCAATTTATAGATGAAAAAACAAAAGATGCCCTACTTTTAGCACAAAATATGTCAAATACTCTAGATGATTTTAAAAACTTTTTCTCTCCAACAAAAGAAGAGAAAGAGTTTTATATAAAAGATTGTTTAGAACACTCAATAGAATTATCAAAATATTTTTTAACAAAAGAGAGTATAAAAGTAGAACTAAAAGTAAAAAAAGATGAGAAAATAAAAAGTTATTACAATGAATTATCACATATTTTTTTAAATATTATATCAAACTCAAAAGATGCTTTAGTAAGTAATGTTGATAAAAACGATAGAATTATAAAAATTGTTGTAAATAGTTTAAAAGGTCATATTTTTGTCAATATTTCTGACAATGGTGGAGGAATTGATCCTAATATTCTTCCTAAAATATTTGAACCATACTATACAACAAAATATAAAAGTGCAGGAACAGGAATCGGGCTTTATATGTCAAAACAAATTATTGAAAGACATTTAAATGGTCAAATATCTTGCAAAAATATAAAAAATAAAATAGAAGATAAAAGTTTCAATGGAACATCTTTTATAATAAAAATACCAATAAATAAGGAATTAAATGATTAAAAATTTAGAAATTCTAAAAAATTTTAATGTTTTGTATCTTGAAGATGATGATAGTTTATTGAAACATACAACCGATGTTTTAGAAGACTTTGTTCAAAATATCTATTCTGTAAAAACAACTGTTGAAGCTATGAAAATATTGCTTGAAAAAAAGGTTGATGTAATCATAAGTGATATTTTACTCGAAAATGAAAATGGTATAAATTTTTTAAAATATATAAAAAGTAAAAATATAAAAATCCCAACTATTTTGACAACTGCTCATACAGATACAAACTATTTACTCGAAGCTATCAAACTAAAAGTTGAAAACTATATAGTAAAACCTATAAATATTCAAGAACTTTTAGATAGCTTGTATGATGTACTTTTACCAAAAGTTCAAGAAAGAGAATTGAAAAAAAATAGCAATATTATCAAAACTATTTCAGCTATTACAGATAGTAAACAAGTTGAAATTGTAAAACATATTTTCAATAACTTAGATGAAAATAATCAATTTTATGCTTCATATTCAGATGTTATGGAACAATTTGCTATATCTAAACCTACTTTGATTAAACTATTTAAAGATTTAGCAGATAAAAATATTTTGAAAAAAGTATCTCACAAAACTTATAAATTTGATGATAATGCTTTAAAAAACATTTAAAATTACAAAGAATTTTTTTCTTTGTATGCTTTCAGATTAGTATTTCATTCTCCATATTTAGAAGTGCTTATTTCAATGCCTTCATAAGAAGTGGTTTTGATAGCAGATAAAATTTCTTCTATTTTTACTTTTTCATCATATATCACGCTTACTTCTTTTGTATTGAGTCTTGCACTAACTTTTTGAACTCCATCAATACTAGAAATAGCTTTTTTAACAGCAGTTGTACAAAGTGGGCAGTGCATACCTTCTACTTTAAATATTGAAATATTTGAAGCAAAAACAAAATTTACTAAAATAAACAAAATAGATAAAATCTTCATATACTACTCCATAAAAAGAGGTAAAATTTCTGGATAAAATAGAAGTATTAAAATCAATATAAAAAATATAACAATAAGGCTATATTGAACTATTTTATCTTTTTTGCTACAACTACAAGATATTTTTTTCCTAAAATTATATATTGCAAAACAAAAAAATACAATTGTCAAAATAGCAAGAGGAACTCTTGTAAACTCTAAAGTTGTAAAAAAGACAAGAACTCCACTTGTTATTCCAAAAAATAAAAATAATAATGCAGGTAAGCAACAAAGTGTTGATAAAAGGGCAGTTATTACTGCACCTATTATCGCAATTTTTGGTTTATTCATAAAACTTCTTGAGATGTATATTTATAAATAAAAGTTTTAGGATTGTAGTAATCTTTTGCATCTTCACCAACTTCAGCATAAGGATAACCTAGCATATTTAATGGATATTGAGTTGGTTTTGGCTCTAAAATAAAATCTCTAGCACTATTAAATGCAGACCAATTCATCTCCCAAGAACCAAAGAAATAATCTTTTACACTTGCTAATTTTTTATCATCATTTGCCAATTTTTCAGCTAGTTTTACCTTTGCAACATCAGCTGGATCACAAGGAACCCAACCAAGTCCATCTATATAAAACTCTGCTCTACAATGTTGAGCACCAGTAATATCTGCAAACCCTTTTTCATCAGCTTTTCCACAAGCATTTGAAATTTTTGATTGACCTACTCTTATTCCAAAAGTTTCCTTTGCAGGAATTCCAGCATTTCTAAGTAAACAAACAAATACTGAACTTATATCTGTACATTTTCCACCATATATTTTATCTTCTATACTTTTTTGTGCATCACCAATTCCACAACCAATAACACTTTCATCTCTATACATTGTACTTACTGTCCAATCATAAATAGCTCTTGCTTTTTCAAGTGGAGTTTTTGCATTTTTAACTATATCATTTGCATAATTTGTAAGTTTAGGAGTTACTGGAATATGTTTTGTTCCTTTTAAATACTCTTTTACATCTGTTGGATAATCAGTATTTGAAGTTGCTTTTGAAAAATCAGTAGTTCTTTCTTGCATAATAACTGCAAAATCAATATCTAATTTTGGTTTTACATCTTTGTTATCCCATTTTACATATAAAACTCTTGTATCATAAGGATTTTTTACAATTTTAGCTTCTGTAAAGTTTCCATCATATTTAAATGATACAACTTTATGATAGCTTTCATCTTTTGGAAGTGGTACCCAAAGTTGAGTAGCTTCATTACTCATATCAAACTCATAACTGTTTGTTACTTGAAATTTTCTAGGAGTTTTTGTAATACCAAATGAATTTTTATCTTCATTTGCAAAAGCAAAATTTGGAGATACAACTGCAAGTGTAGATATAGCAGCTGTTGATTTTAAAAATGTTCTTCTTTTCATAATATATTCTTTGTAGTGTTTCGTTCTCTTAAGAGATAAATGAAAGTGCAAAGCTCTCTTTATATCAAACCATAACCTATGGTCTATGAACTAATTAGATTTTGATGATATAAAAATTTTTATAAGTAAAAACTTAAAATGTAAAATATTTTTTACTTTATAGTAACTTTATTTGTAAATATTTTTATTTTAAATTAAAAGTATAAAAACTGAGGCTTCTTTACCTCAGTTTATAAATAAAATTTATTTCTTACTTTTATTTTCAATGTCAGTTAAAACATCAGGGGCTAATTGTTGTAAGAATTCTCTAGGATATTTACCTGTTATCAAACCTTTTAAATTTCCTTTTACTGCAACCAATACTGAATACACAAAATCCATCAAGAAGAACATTATTAATACACTTGATCCAAAGTGTACATAAAGCA
>NZ_PDKB01000002.1 GCF_003316695.1 Aliarcobacter vitoriensis | reverse complement strand
ATTTGCATATAACAGTGAACTTACAAATAGTGATGCAAGTATTAACTTTCTTTCCATTTTTATTCCTTTCACCCGATTTTAAATAAGTTTGAATTATAATGATAAACACTATTTGTTTCAAGGAATATTTTAGTAATTTAGAATTTTGTTTGAGTATAAAAGGATAAAAATGTCAAGTAATTTTATGTTAAATGATATAAATAGTTTTTATGATACTAGTTTTATAAAAAATTATTCTATAACTTTTCCTAAAAATAGTGGAATAATGATGTGTGAAAAAAATATTTTAAATGATGATATTCTTATTTATAAAACTGAAGTTAGTGCTAATGAAGAATTATCAATTTCATCTCATTCTAAAATTGATAGTTTAATTATAAATATTGTACTTGATGGTAAAATTTCATATATAGATAATAATCTTGATAAAATTGAAACTCTTAATAAAAATGAAACATATATAAAATATATAGATGATTATAAATCAACTACTATTGTTGATAAAAATAGTTTCTCAAAAGGTTTAGCAATATCTATAAAAAATAGTTTTTTAGAAAAAAATCTTTCTTCAAATAAATCTTTATTAGAAGAGTTACAAAATCATCAAAAATCCACAATTATTCATAAACAAGATAATCAAATAAATATAAAACTTGCAAATGAACTTTTCCATTCTCCATTTTATAGTGATTTACATAATATTTATATACAAAGTAAGGTTTTAGAATTGATTTATAATCAATTTAGTTCTTTATTAGATGATAAAAATAAATTATTATTTGATGATAGAGTAAAACTTTCAAGTGAAGATATAGATGCTTTACATAAAGCAAGAGATATTATTTTGGTAAATCAAGAGTTTTATGATTTAACAACATTGGCTAGAAAAGTTGCAATAAATGAGTTTAAACTCAAATATGGTTTTAGACAACTTTTTAATACAAGTCCTGGTCAAATGATATTAGAACAAAAAATGATTTATGCTAAAAAATTACTTGAAAAAAGCGAGTATTCTATTTATGAAATTTCACATTTTATAGGATACAAACACCAAACAAGTTTTACAAATGCTTTTATTAAGTTTTTTGGTGTACGACCAAAAGATATTATGCTTAAGAGAAAATATTACTTTAAGTAATATTTTATATCTTAGTAAGTAGCTTATCAAGCCAATTTTGGCTCAAAACTCTTTTTGCAAAGCCCAATATATGAGTAGCTTTTGTTACATAGTATCTTGGTTTTGGTTTTTTACTATTTAGTATTTTTAAAACAATGTTTGCAACGCTTGTTGCTGGAAGGTTGAAAGTTGATTTGTCTTCTGTACTTTCAAGTCTAGACTTTACTTCATTTTTGTAAGTATTTTCCCAAAAACTTCCTTCTATTTTAATATTCTTTATAAAACTATTTAAAGCATTTTGTCTAAATTTTGAAGTAACAGGACCAGTGTTTATAGTACTTATAAAAATATCACTATTTGAAGTTTCAAGCCTTAACGTATCACAAAGCCCTTCAATGGCATATTTACTAGCATTATATGCTCCTCTAAATTTTAAAGCTATTATTCCTAAAACAGAACTATGTTGTATGAGTTTTCCATATCCTTGCTTTCTAAATATCTTCATTGTTTGAATAGTTAGTTCATGAAGCCCAAAAACATTTGTATCAAACTGTTCTTTTAAAACTTCAACACTTATATCTTCAACTGCCCCTGGTTGCCCATAACCAGCATTGTTAAATACGGCATCTATTGTTTTATCAGTTTCTAAAATTGTTTTTAAAGCATAACTTATCTCATTTTTATTTCTAACATCAATTTTAAAAGTTTTAAAACCTAAATCTTCAAGCATTTTCACATCTTTTTCATCTCTTGCACTTGCATAAACTTTTATACCATTATTTTTTAGTGTTATTGCAGTTTGAAGACCAATTCCGCTCGAACAACCAGTAATTAATATATTTTGCATAATATTCCTAATAAAATTTTGGCTATTATATCAAAAAATAGATTTTAGGATAAAAATGACACAAAAAGATATAGAGCTAAAAGAACTTTTAGATATAGAATCAAATAGCAGAAATACAGATTTTGAGTTAAGTTATGAAAAGCCAGACCCATTGTTGATAGCAAAAAGACAAAGTGATGATGAAGCAATACTATTATGTGCTTTATTTGCTTATGGAAATGCTAAATTGATAGTAAAATTTTTGGATAGTTTGGATTTCTCACTTTTAAATGAAAGTGAAGAAAAAATAGAAAAATGGCTAAAAAATCACTACTATAGATTTCAAAATAGCCAAGATGTAATAATGGCTTTTAAAAGCTTTAGAAGATTAAAACAAGAAAGTAGTTTAGAAGAGTTATTTTATCAAGGATATAAAAAAGAAAATAGCGTTTTAGAAGGGATAGATTTTGTTATACAAAAGATAAAAGAAAAAGCAAATTACTCTTCACAAGGTTTTGATTTTTTAGTTGGAAATTCACTAAAAAGAGATAAAAATGGATTTATAAAAGAGATGGGAAATGCTCCATATAAAAGATGGAATATGTTTTTAAGATGGATGGTAAGAAAAGATAGCCTTGATTTAGGGCTTTGGCAAAAAATAGATAAAAAAGATTTAATATTACCATTAGATACTCATACTTTTAATGTATCACTAAAACTTGGCTTATTATCAAGAAAAACTTATGATTTAAAATCAGCACTTTTGATAACAGAAAAATTGAAAGAATTTGATAAAAATGATCCTATAAAATATGATTTTGCTATTTATAGATTAGGGCAAGAAAAAATGATATAAATATTAAAAGTACCAAAATGGTACTTTTAATTATCTTTTATCAAGACTTATTTTTCCAGCACCTAAGAACATCAAAGCAACAGCTCCAAACATAAATAGTAGTTGTAGCTCGATAATTAATCCACCAGTTTTTTCATTTAATGCGAAAATTTGTGATGAATGAGCTAAATAAATAGCAAATACCATAGTTGATGCATATATAAAACTACTTATTCTTGTATAAAAACCAATGATGATTAAAATAGGAACAATAATTTCTCCTAAATAAACTCCATAAGCCAAAAATTGTGGTAAACCATTACTTGCAATTAAAGATTTAATACCATCAATACCATTTAATTTATTAAGTCCATGGAAAATCATTAAAATCCCAAGAGTTAATCGTAATATTAATTTACCTATATCATCACCTAAAACTCTAGCCAAAAAGTTTTCTAAACTTCTCATATCTTTTACTCCTGTACAAATATATTTGCTTGGAATTGTATCAAAATGAAAATAAAAAAGGTTTTTAATAACATTTTGTTAGAATAATTGATAAATAAAAATAAAAGCAAAGGGTTGTAAATTAGTGAATAATGATTTAAAAAATTTGTCAATATGTAAATATATACAATATCAAGAACAACAAAAAAAAGAAGTTTTTATTTCTACAAATATTTTAATTTTTGTTATAAAAGGTACAAAAGTTTTACATCTTAATGATGAAAAAATAGTTGTAAATCCTAATGAAGTAATATTTCTAAGAAGTGGATATTATGTAATGAGTGAAATATTAGATGAATATTTTGAGTCAATACTTTTTATGTATGATGATACTATTCTTTTGGATTTTATTCAAAAATATGATTTAAATTTTGAAAATATATTCTCATTCGATTATAAATATTTTAAGATTAAAAAAACATCTATTTTTGAGATATTTCAAGCATCAGTTTTATCTTATTTAGTTGAAAATTCATCAAATAAAGATTACTTAATTAAATTAAAACTAGAGGAAGTTTTTTTTAATATGCTAGAATCAGATTCTAAAGAGTACTTTAAAATATTTTTATCTTCAATTTATAATGAATATTCTTTTAAAATAAAAATAGAAAAAGAGTTTAATATAAATGAAAATATTTTACTATTTGCAAAAAAATTGAATATGACAGATTTAGCATTTAGAAAAAAATTTAAAACTATTTTTGGAACAACACCAAAGAAATGGCAAATTGAGAAAAGGTTTGAAAAAGCTAAACTTTTACTAGAAACAACCAATTACAATGTAACTGAAGTTTGTTATAAAAGTGGATTTGAAAATATATCTTGGTTTATACAAACATTTAAAAAGAGATACAATATTACTCCAAAACAGATAAAAAACAATAAAAATTAACTATTTTCTAATAGAATTGAATTGTATATTTGTATATAATTATAAAAATAAAAAGGATAAGAAATGATTAAAAAAATATTATTAGGAGTATTTTGTTGTGCAAGTTTTATATTTGCAGATAATTTTACTTTAAAAAGTAGTGATTTAAAAGGACAATTGACATCTAAAGAAGTTTTTAATGGTTTTGGATGTGTAGGAGAAAATATATCTCCTCAATTATCTTGGGAAAATGCTCCAAAAGGTACAAAATCATTTGCAATTACAGTTTATGATCCAGATGCACCAACTGGTTCAGGTTGGTGGCATTGGATTGTTTTTAATATTCCAAAAGATAAAACTTCAATTCCATCTGGATTTGGAAATAGTGATTCAAAAGATGCTATTCAAAGTGTAACTGATTATGGAAAAAGTGGATTTGGTGGTGCTTGTCCGCCTGTTGGAGATAAAGCTCATAAATATATTTTTACAGTTCATGCACTTAATGTTGAAACTTTAGGTTTAGATAAAACTGCAACTCCTGCTCTTGTAGGATTTATGTTAAATTCTCATACAATTTCTAAAGCTTCTTTAATTTCATATTACGGAAGATAGAATTCCTAAAATCTACTTTTTATAAAATCTTTAAAGGTTTCAAAGAGTAGATTTTTTGATTTTTCTTTATGATATATAAGATAAAATTCTCTTTTAATTTCTAAATTTTTTAGTTTTATTTGAAAAAGCTTTTTTTCTCCTAACTCTTTTTTTACCACAACTTTTGATATAGTTGTAACTGTTTCTTTGTTGCTTAAAACAATAGATTTTATGTCTTCAAAATCATTTAGTTGCATAAAGATATTAAGTTCTTTCGAAATATCACCAATTTTATTCATAAATATTTCTCTTGTTCCACTTCCAATTTCTCTTAAAATCCATCTTTTTTTTATACTATCTATAAAAGAAATTTTAGGATGTTTATCATCGCTTGTTACTACTATTAACTCATCATCTGCTAATTTCTCTTTTATTAAATTACTATTTTGAGTATCCACTTCAATAAGCCCAATATCAAGTTCACCTTTTAAAATTTTATCTATGATTTCACTTGAATTTATAGTTAATATATCAAGTTTTACATCTTTATATTTTGATAAAAAATCATAATAGATATTTGGCATTATGTAGTTTGATATAGTTTTACTTGATGCTATACTTATATTTCCTGCTAATTTATTTTCTTGAAAAATATTTTGCGCATCAATAAGTGCTAAATAGTGTGAAAAAGTTTTTTCTTTAAAATATTTTCCTTTTTCATTTAATATTAGTTTTTTCCCAATTCTATCAAAAAGCTGTTCATTTAGACTATTTTCAAGCGATTTTATAGCAAGTGAGATTGCAGATTGGCTTATATTTAATTCACTTGCAACTTGAGTAACTTGTGGATTTTCACTTAGTTTATAAAAAAAATTTAATTCTTTTAAAGTCATATATTTTTCCTTATTAAAAATATTTATTATTATATTAAAAATAATATATTTTACAAATTAAATAAATGAAGATATACTTACAAAATCAAAGGAGTAATATTATGAAAACAAATAATAAAAATATCATTAATACCTTTTATGGAGTTATATTTGTATCTATTTTTGCTTTGATTGCTATATTTTTAGGTGAAATGAAGTTTTTTAAAGAATTAGGAATAAGTCCACTTATAATTGGAATAATTTTAGGAATAATTTATGCAAATAGTTTTAAAAAAAGATTTAATTTTTTTCAAAGAGGAATAAACTTTTCTACAAAATATATTTTAAGATTAGGAATTATTTTATATGGATTTAGGCTTACTTTTCAAAATCTTGTAGAAGTAGGATTTAGTGGAGTTTTTATAGCTTTTTGTATAGTTTTTTTTACTTTTATATTTGGATATATTATTGGAATAAAAGTTTTAAGAATGGATAAGGAACTTTCTATTTTATGTAGTGCTGGAAGTTCTATTTGTGGAGCAGCAGCAGTATTAGCAACACAAAGCGTTTTAAAAAATGAAGCATATAAAAGTGCAGTTGCTGTATCTTTTGTAGTGATTTTTGGAACAGTTGGGATGTTTTTATATCCATTTATGGACAAACTTGGGGTTTTTGGTTTTACAAATAATGAAATAGGTATTTTTTTAGGTGCAACACTTCATGAAGTAGCTCATGTTGTAGGTGCAAGTAATGCTTTGGGTGAAATAGTATCAAACAGTGCAATTATAGAAAAGATGATAAGAGTTATATTTTTAGTTCCATTTTTGATTGGATTATCTATTTTCTTAATAAAAAGTGGTTTTCACAATAAAAAAGAGAAATCAAAAGTAGTTATTCCCTGGTTTGCAATATTTTTTATTGTTGTAGTTGGTTTTAACTCTTTTGAATTTTTAAATAAAAGTACAATAGAAACTATAAATTTTATAGATACTTTTGCTTTAACTATGGCTATGAGTGCTTTGGGAATGGAAACGAGTTTTGATAAGTTTAGAAATACAGGTATGAAACCTTTTTATTTATCTTTTATATTATTTATTTGGTTAAGTGTAGTTGGATATTTTCTAGTTAAGTATTTCTTTTAAAAATAAGTATCTTATTTAAGATACTTATTTTTTACCAATTATTTTTGATTAAATCTTGCTCTTTCATAGCTTGAGTTAAAACTTCATAACCTTTTAGTTCTTCATTTGTAGTTACAACCCATTTGTTTAATCCTTCCAAAAGCATCATCTTTTTGATGATTGGATCATTTGGATCTTGACCTAAAAGTATATCAACAAAAGTTTTTTTGATATTTTCATCTAATGTATCAAGTGCTGTAAAATTACAATGGCAATAACCCTCACTTGTATAAAAAGACTCTATTTCACCTGCTGGAAATAGACCTTCTTCTAAAATTCTAACCCAAGTGCTAATTCCAATTGCACCAGCATCAAGCTTACCATTTTTTATATCTTCAAGTACATCAAACTCACTTCTTCCCGTATCTCCATGTTTACCTAAATCAGAGTTATATCTGATTATTTCAACATCTTTTATATTTTCACCTAACTCATTTTCTAAATATTTTAAAGGTAAAATCGCTGCTTGTGCTGAATCAGCACTTCCTAATCCAAACTTTTTACCTTTTAAATCTTGAATTGATTTTATACCACTTTTTTCTTTTGCTATAAATACAGATTTAAAATCTATATCTGTATCTCTCATTAAAAGTGCTTGAGCTTTGTGATTACTTAATTCATAGGCTCTAACCCACGCAACATTTGTATTCCAAGCAATATCAATTTTTCCACTTAATAAATACTCAATTTGTGCTTCATAATTTGAAAAAAGCATATAATCAAGTCTTATACCATTATCATTAAAATAATCTCTTATAATATCCCAAATTGTTACGATTTTTGGGTCATAAGCAACTGAACCTACTACTATTGGTTTTTGCATTTTTTCTCCTTAAATTATCTCTTGATTTGTTAAAGCTTTTCCAAGCCAAGTTGTAAGAACATCTGTACTTGGAGCCATAACTTGTGCTGCTAAAGAATCTCTTAAAAGTCTCTCAATTGTTAATCTTTTTGCATAAGCTGTTCCACCACCAATTTTCATAGCTTTTGTACAAACATCAACTGCAAGTTGTGAAGCATTTAATCTTGCTGCAATTACATTTGCTAAAGCAGCAGGGTCTGCTTCAACCACACTTTTTGCAGCACTAAGAGTGAAGAATTTTGCACTTGTAGCTTTTGTATAAATATCTGCTATATGGTTTTGAACTGTTGGAATATTGCAAAGTGCTGATTCATCACTATATTTTCTATTCATTGAATATTCAATAATTGTATTACTTGCATTTAATGCAACACCGCTATAAACAGCAGCTAACCCCATAATAAAAAATGGACCAACAGTATTCATAATCTGTTCTAATCCTGAACCACTAGCTCCAATTCTATATTTTTCATCTATATTTACATCTTTTAATATCATAGGACAAGAAGCATTTCCTCTCATTCCAAGTCCATTCCAAGCACTATGTTCAAAAGTAATACCTGCTAAATCTTTTGAAACTATCCAATTGTCTAATCCATCATTATCAAAAGAGTTTGCATCAATTAAATAATAATCAGCATAAGCTGCAGAAGTAACAAAACTTTTTCTTCCATCCATTTTTAATGAGTTTGATTCTTTTGTAACTTGTATTTCTGGAATATAAAAATGTGTTCCTGTCCCACTTTCACTATATGCCAAAGCTAACATAATCTCACCATTTGCAATTTTTGGTAAAATCTCTTTTTTTAGTTCATCACTTCCATGAGTTGCTAAACAATTTGTAGCAACATTGTGCATCATATAGCATAAAGCAGTTGTTGCACAATAATTTGCAAAAGCTAATATCGTTTGTGTGTGTTCATAAAATCCAAGACCCATTCCACCAAACTCTTTTGGTACAAGTAAACCAGTAAGTTTTTTATCTTTTATAGCTTTAAAACTATCCACTGGGAATTTAGCTTCATCATCAATTTCCTTAGTAAAGGGTGCAATATTCTCTTTTGCAAAACCCAACATTTCATCATATAAATTTGACATTCTTTCTCCTACATAAAATTTGGTGTATGAACTTTAGAAATATCATTTGCTAAATCTTCATCCATACCTATATTTACTAATCTTTTTACTCTATTTTCATTCATTTTTTGTTTTAATTCTTCAACTAAATCAAATCCTTTTTTATAATCATCTGGCTCATTGCTACCTCCTGCTAAAATAGCTAAAGATTCAATTAATAAAGATGATTCACTATTTATTTCATCCATAAATTCTTTTCTTCTATATGCAGTATTTTTTAAAGCATTTATTCTATTTGGATTTTGTTCGATTGCTGATTTTACGTGTTCTATTCCATAAGCAACATGTCGCATTTCATCTCTTTTTGCTAGTCTTATAATCTTTTTTGTAGCTTCATCGGGCATATATTTTTCTAAGAAGCTTAATAAATCAACAAAAGTTCCTTCTCCCATAACATGAAGTAAAAAAGAACTTTTTATATAATCATCTTCTTTAAATAATGAAAAAAGTGAACGTTGAGTAACTTCACTAGAGTATTGAAATCCTCCACCATTTGCATTAGCTCTTTTTGTAAATACTTCTATATGTCTTGCTTCATCGTTCATTAAAGATGATAAAAATAGTGGAACTTCCATATAATAAGGATTTATTTTACTTATAAATTTTCCAGGAATATATAAAGCTGAAAACTCATTTTCAACTAAATAAGTCATTATTTGACAAATTGCTTTTTCTAAAACTGGATTTAAATCTGGAATTTCATTCCAAGCTATATCTGTTGTTGCATTCCATTGAAGATTTTTTCCTTCTTCATATAAAACTGATATTGGATTCGACCAAACTTGTTCTTTAAAAGATAACTCAAAATCATAAATGGGACTATTTTCTTGAGTTATTATTCCTCTTGTTAAAAGACCATTACTTTGAGGTGCTTTTGTAAGAATTTCTTCGCTTAGATTCAAATCTTTTAGTTTTGGATTAGAAGTTTCTATCCCTTGCATCTTTTTACCCCAAGATGCCTTTTGTGAAAAACTATTTTTAGATATCTTTTGAATTTTATAAGAGTATTGATTTTTTAGACTTTCTCTACCTAAATATAAATGTCCTCTTAATTTTGCCCATCCACGAAGTTCAGTTTCAATATTTACTTTTTGTGAAATAATTTCTATTATTTCATAAGTATTTGCTAGTAAGAAAGTATTTTCTAGTTTTAAAAATAGAGATTTTGATGGTGGAATATCACCTGTAAATATAGATATACAGTGATTTAAATTGTCCAAATGAATCTCCAAAATTATATTTTAATTTTGACTACACATTGAGTTTATAAAAACTAACGTGTAGAATATCAACCTGATATCTTAGATCGAAATTCTAACACAAAGAGATAAAAAAGTAATTAAAAATTTACCTTTTAGTTTACTTCAATTCCATATCTATTTAGTAATTCAACCCAAATAACACTATTTCCATTTTTATCAAATAATGCTGGAGTTCCTTGCACATTTAGAGTTTGCCCTAAATTTATATGTTCTTGTAGTTTATTTTCTAGTTTATTAAGTTCAGATTTTGAATATTTTGCATTTTTAACTTTACTTAAATCATCTCCAATATTAAACTCAAACATAGCATCTGTTTTTTCCTGAGTTGTTTTTTTACTCAAAATGTATAAAGATAAATCTTTTGCATTTTCATGAAAATCTAAAGGATATAAAAATACTTTTATTTTAACTTTATCTTTTATTTGTGGTAAATAAGATTCAAATTTTTTACAATAAACACACTCTGGATCAGTAAATAGAATAAACTCATCTTTTCCATTACCATAAGTAAAAGCTTCTTTATCTTTTGTTATAGATAAATCAACAGGAATAGCAAGTTGAGAACCTGTTTTTGCATTGATAACAGCACCAGAAATTATATAATTTTTGTCTTTTGTTAAAAATATCTCATCTTTTTGACCTTTTACTTGGATACTTAATATGTATAAATCTCCAATTTCAAAGCCTTTTAGAACTTTTATATCATTTCTTTTTAAAAGTTCTAGTTGTTCTATTTTTGATATTTCAGATTTTGAAATCTCTTTTAAATTTGCAAACATAAAGCTTGATAGTAGTAAACAAGCTACTAAAATTTTGAACATAAATTTTCCTTTAAAATTTTTTCGTATTGTATCTATTTAATATTAAAAAATGTAAAGTTATTTTAACTTTACATTATAAGAATACTGAATATATAAGTTGTAGCAAAAGATATTATGATTCCATACCCCACAATAGCTGAACTAAGTCTTGGTGCAAGACCAGCCATAGCAGCTATTGCACCTGCATTTATCATAGGAGCCATAGCTGCTTCAAGTATTGATACTGTTCCTGCTAGATTGTTCCAACCAAATATTTTACATACAATAATGGCAACTATTGGAGCAAAAATAAGTTTTACGCCTAATCCAATACCAAATGGTTTTATATCTTCTTTTGGAAGTTTTAATTGTAGTTGAAGACCAGCAGCAACCAGTGCTACAGGAACAGTTGTAAGAGCAAAAGCTTGTAAAACTTTGGTAATAGTTGGATGGAATTCAACTCCAACTAAAAATAAAGCTATTATTAAACATAAAAATGGTGGAAAGATTAAAACTTTTACAATCATCAATTTAAATGTAACTTTTGTTTTACTTGTATAAATAGATACTATAAAAGTTCCATATATTGCAAAAGCTAAGAAAGTTCCTAGTTGATCATATACAAGTAAATAAGGCATAAAATTTTCATTTGGTAAGTATGTATCAAGAAGAGGAATACCTAAGAATGAACTATTTGTTAAAACTGCAACAAGCATCAAAGCACCTGTTACTTCTTTTGTGAAATTAAAAACTTTAGATAATATGATAACTAAAAAAGCACTCAATGTCATAACAATCCATGCAACAATGGCTGGTATCATCAAATCAAGTGAGAAGTTTATTTTCGGAATTTGTAAAAATATGATTGCTGGATATGATACATAAAGTACAAATTGATTTAAAGCAACTGAACCATCTCTTTGCATAATCCCTAAACGATTTAACATATAACCTAAAAAAAGAGCTAATAAAATTAAAATAATATTTTCCATTTTTTACTCGCATAAGTTATTTTGACAGGCATTGTCTGAAGTTATTTTTCCGAACTCTTGTACATAGTCTATTCCCCATTTATGCATATTTTCTAAAACAGGACGCAATTTTTCTCCAGTAGAAGTTAGACTATATACAACTTTTGGTGGCACTTGAGCAAAACACTCCCTATTTATAATAATTTTTTCTTCTAACTCTTTTAATTTTATAGTTAATGTTTTTTGAGTTATTTCACTGATAATTTCGTGTAATTCTTTAAATCTTTTTTCACCATCAAGTAAATGCCAAATAATAGCTAATTTCCATCTATCATTGAAAATATCTAAAGTTACAGCAACACTACATTTATATTCTTTATCATTTATAAAATACATAAATAAATTCCTTAAATCTAAAAAAGTAATTATATCAAAATGAGAATAAGATATCTATTACTTACATAAAGTAAAGTAAGAGAATATTAAGTTTATCATATATATAATTCTTGAACAATTTAAAAGGATAAAAGATGAAAAAAGTTTTAATCTTGAATGGACACCAGTATTATGATGTAGTTGCTCGTGGAGAATTAACACAAAAAATTATAGATAAAGCGATAGAATTTTTTTTAAAAAATGGTTTTGAAGTAAAGTTTACAAATATAGATAAAGGTTATGATATTTCAGAGGAGGTTGAAAAATTTGAATGGGCAGATGCTATTTTATTTCAATATCCAGTTTATTGGATGGGAATTCCTTGGATAGCGAAAAAATATTTTGATGAAACTTTTACTCAAGGAAAACACTATTCAAATGATGGAAGAAGTAGGGAAGATAGTTTAAAAACTTATGGAAGTGGTGGATTATTAAAAGGTAAAAAATATATGTTGAGTTTAACTTATAACTGCCCTAAAAGTGAGTTTAATAATAAAGAAGGTTTTTTTGATGGATTATCTTTAGATGAAGCAAATATTGCAACTCATAAAACTTTCCAATTTTGTGGTTTAGAAGCACTTAAAACTTATTCTATGCATGATATTTTTAAAGGTGATTTAGATTTAAACAAAGAGTTAGTACAATTTGAAAATACTCTAAAAGAGAACTTTTTATAAAAAATAAGGAGAATAATATGGAAAAAACTTTTATGGAAGCTATGGATTTTAGACATGCTTGCAAAGCATTTGATGAAACAAAAAAAGTAAGTGATGAAGACATAAGATATATCTTAGAAGTAGGGCGAAAATCACCATCATCTTTTGGTCAAGAAGGATGGAAGTTTTTAGTTATTACAAATGAAGAGTTAAAATCTAAACTACGTCCACATTGTTGGAATCAAGTACAGATAACTTCTTGCTCACATTTAGTGATAGTTTTAGTTGCAGTTGATAATTTAAAACCAGAGAGTAAAGTTCCTGCAAAAAGATTTTCAAGAAGAGAACTACCTCAAGATAAAATAGATGCTTATGTTGAACTTTATGGAAATCATTTAAAAGCTACTGGTGTTTTAGATAGTGATAAAACTTTATATTCTTGGGGGGCAAGACAAACTTATATTGCAATGGCTAATATGATGACAGCAGCAGCAACAAAAGGTATAGATTCTTGTCCTATTGAAGGATTTGATAAAACTGAAGTAGAAAAAGTTTTAGCTTTGGATACAAAAGAGTATCAAGTAAGTGTTGTTTTACCTTTTGGATATAGAATAAATCCACAATCAACTCAAATGAGATTATCTCTTGAAGAAGTAGTAGAATTTATAAAATAATTTATAAAAGAAGAAAATTTTATTTTCTTCTTTTTCTTCAAACAATACAATTAATAAACTAAGTAAAAATATAGTAGAATAGCCAACATTTCACAGTATAAAAGGTAAAAAATGTTTAGTATTAGTGATATTGAAAATTGGCTAAGAGATTATGGAATAAACAATTATCATATATCAGAAGATTTTTATGTTTCTGTTCAAGGAAATGTTAATTTAAATGAAAAGTTAAAAGGTGAAAAACTTCCAGTTAAGTTTGATAGAATTGATGGATATTTTGACATAAGCAATAATGATTTACCAAGTTTAGAGGGATGTCCAAAAATTGTTATGAAAGATTTTAATTGCTCATACAATAAATTGACTTCATTATTTGATTGTCCTGTTGAAGTAGGTGATTTTGATTGTTCTCATAATAATTTAAAAAATCTATCTTATGGTCCAAAGGAAGTAAAAGGATTTTATGACTGCTCTTACAATGAATTATCATCTATAAAAGCAAGTCCTAGAACAGTAAAAGGGCATTTTAAATGTAATAATAATCGTTTAACAAGCTTAGAAGGTGGACCAAAGACTATTGATACATATTTTGATTGTTCTAATAATATTGTTGAAGGATTAGTTGGTGGTCCAATTACTGTTAAACAAGACTATATTTGTAATTCAAATAGACTAAGTGATTTAGATGGTGTTGCAGATGAAATAGGTGGAGATTTAGTAACTGATGTAAAGTTAAATATCAGTTCAAAATTTGATGATGAAGGACAATATTATCGATATAAGGGAAGTGAAGCAGTTTCTCATATATATAGACCTATTGTTGCTTTAACAAATACTGAAGATATACAAGCTTGGCTTGATAAATTTGATATAAAATCAACTACAATTTTACCAGATAACTCTGTTGATGTTCATGGAGATGTAAAATTATCAAACAGATTACCAAACTTGTCAAAATTGCCAATTAATTTTAACTATGTAGATGGAGATTTTGATATAAGCGAAAATGAACTTGTATCCCTTGAAGGAAGCCCTACAAAAGTTGGTGGAAGTTTTTTTGCTTACAAGAATGAATTAAATTCACTAAGAGGTGGTCCTAAAGAAGTAAAAGGAAGCTTTGTAATTTTACACAACAATATAACTTCATTGCAGAATTCTCCAACAATAGTTAAAGATGATTATATATGTTCTCATAATCCGTTAAGAACTTTAGAAGGGATAAATACAGTTTTAGGATATTTGTTTACTGGTGTTTATGTTCCAAGATTGAAGTGTCAAAAATATAATTATAAGGGTATTACAACATATAAATATCCTGGTGATGCAGTTATGAAATATCTTGATGAAGAGTATATTTCTTTAACAGATGAAGAGAAAGCCTTTGAAAGTACTAAGAAAAACTTAGAGAAAGTTATCAAAAAAATGTTAAATGCAAATACTTTAACAAAAGAGATGATAACTGATCAATTAATTAAAAACCTTACAAAATATCAACTTGACCAATTGAAAACTAAAGTTTTATGGATAAAGAATCCACCAAATGAAGACAATAGTGATATTATAAGTGAAGATGATATTATGAAACTGGCTTTTGAAAAAGAGTTGTAGGCTCTTTTTAAGCCATAAAACTTAATTTTTTGCTATAATCGAGCAAATTTTACAAAATAAATAATTTAAAAAATGGAGAAATTTATAATATGGTACAAACTGTAAATCTTAAAAAAGCTTTTGGTGCAAGAGTTTTATTTCAAGATATAAATTTAAAATTAGACACTGGGAAAAGATATGGTCTTATTGGAGCAAATGGTGCTGGAAAAACAACTTTCCTAAAAATTCTTTCAGGGCAAGAAGATGCAACTGAAGGTGAAGTACAAATTCAAAATGGTAAAAAAGTAGGTGTTTTATCACAAAATCAATTTGCTTTTGAAAACTTCACTTTATTTGATACAGTTTTAATGGGAAATAAAAGACTTTATGATGCAGTAAAAGAGAAAGAAGAACTTTATATGAGTCCTGAATTTACTGATGAAGTAAATAATAGACTTGCTGAATTAGAGATAATTTGTTGTGAAGAAGACCCAACTTACGAGTATGATATCAAAATTACAAAGATTTTGGAAGATTTAGGATTTCCTTCATCAATTCATCAAAATTTGATGAATACTTTAACTGGAGGAGATAAGGTTAAAATTCTTTTAGCACAAGTTTTATATCCAAAACCTGATGTTTTATTCCTTGATGAGCCTACAAATAACTTGGATATTGAAACTATTGGTTGGCTTGAAAATCAGCTTCAACACCACGATGGTACAATGGTTGTAATATCTCACGATAGACACTTCTTAAATGCTGTTTGTACAAATATTTTAGATGTTGATTTCAAAAAAATAAGAGAGTTTAGTGGAACTTATGATGATTGGTATATTGCTTCAACGCTTATAGCAAAACAACAACAAACAGACATAAATAAAAAACAAAAAGAAAAAGAAGAGCTTGAAAAATTTATTGCTAGATTTAGCGCAAATGCTTCAAAAGCAAAACAAGCAACTTCAAGACAAAAACAACTTGATAAACTTGATATTCAAGCTATTGAAGTATCAAGTAGAAGAGATCCTTCTATAATTTTTAGACAAAAAAGAGAAGTTGGAAAAGAACTTTTAACTGTTAAAAATATCTCAAAAGCTTATGGTGATAAAGTTGTATTAAAAGATGTTTCATTTACATTAGAAAAAGGCGATAAAATTGCACTTATTGGACCAAATGGTATAGGAAAAACTACATTATGTGAAATCTTAATGGGTAATATAAGTGCTGATAGTGGAGAAGTTTTATGGGGAGCAACTATACAAAATTCATATTTTCCACAAAATACAACAGATATTATAAATGGTGATTTTACACTTTATGATTGGTTAAGAGGTTTTGATAGAGATGCTGATATAGCTGAAATTAGAAACTGCTTAGGAAGAATGTTATTTAATGGTCAAGAGCAAGAGAAAAAAGTAAATTCTTGTTCAGGTGGAGAAAAACATAGAATGATGTTATCTAAAATTATGTTAGAACAAGGAAATTTTTTAGTTTTAGATGAACCTACAAACCACTTAGATTTAGAGGCTATTATTGCTTTAGGAGAAGGATTACTTGAGTATGCAGGTTCTGTTATATGTGTTTCTCATGATAGAGAGTTACTTGATGCATATGCAAATAGAATTATAGAAATTCAACCAGATGGAACAATAATTGATTTTAAAGGTTCTTATGAAGAGTTTATGGAGTCAAAAGTATCTTAATATTTTAGAGATATCGTTCTTTTTATAAAGAACGATATTCTCATTGATAAATTACTGTTTTGCATGTCTTGATGACATTCTAATTTCTCTTCTTTGTAAAGCGTCGTTATATCTTCTTTTATCATCTTCAGTTATTAGTTCAAGTTTTGGAACAGGTACTGGTGTACCATTTTCATCAACAGCAACCATCGTAAAATAACATACATTTGTATTTTTTATTGAATTATCTTTTATATCTTCAGATATTACTTTTATACCTATTTCCATAGATGTTCTTCCTGTGTAGTTTACAGAAGCATGAAAAGTTACAAGTGAACCTATTTTTATAGGATTTTTAAATAATACCATATCAACAGATAGTGTAACAGCATAATGACCTGTATATCTAGCAGCACAAGCATAAGCTACTTGATCTAACATCTTTAAAATCTCACCACCATGAACATTCTTTCCTGAAAAATTTGCTTTCTCTGGAGTCATAAGCATTGTCATTGTAAGTGATTTTTCTCTTTTTAAATTTTCCATATTTATATACCTTATTAAAATTATTCAAAGATTATAGACTAACTTTATAAAAAAAACTTTTAGTTAATATACTTTTACCAAAATTAATTACTAAATAATTAAGAAAAGTAACAATAATACTAATTTTTGATTAGTTCATACATTTCATTTTCAGTTAATATCTTTATATTTAGTTCTATTGCTTTATCATATTTACTTCCAGCATCTTCTCCAAATATAACAAAATCTGTTTTTTTTGATACACTTGAAGATATTTTTGCTCCAAGATTTTCTAAAAGTTCTTTTATCTCATTTCTACTTTTACTCATAGTTCCTGTTACAACGACTGTTTTATTTTTAAATATATTTTCTTTTGCTTCTATTTTTTGTGTAACAGTTGGTTGAATAATTTCAAATAATTTTAAAACTATTTCTTTGTTTACTCTCATAAATTCTAAGAGTGAATTTGCCATTTGTTCACCAATCCCATCAAGAGTTATTAACTCTTCAAATGTTACATTTATTAAATTTAAGCCAAATTCAAAGCATAGTTGTTTTGATGCAACTTCTCCAATATGTTCTATTCCTAAAGCATTTATAACTCTATGAAGTTCACTTCCTTTTGTATTTTTTATTGCATCTATAAGATTTTGTGCTTTTTTTTCTCTAAAACCATCTAAAATATTTAAATCTTCAAATTTTAAAGAGTATAAGTCCAAAATATCAAATATTTTTTGTTCACGAACCAATTGTTCTACTATTTTATCTCCAAGTCCGTCTATATTCATACAATTTTTACTTGCAAAGTATATTATTGAACTTACAACTCTTGCTGAACAATCAAGATTTTGACACTTTATCATAATATCTTCGATTAAAAGTTCGCTAGAACAAACAGGGCAAAGTGTAGGTTTTATTATCTCTTTTTCATCACCTGTTCTTCTATCTTTTAAAACTTTTGTAATCTTTGGAATTACATCTCCACTTCTTATTATAATTACACTGTCATTTATTTTTAAATCAAGTCTATTTATCTCATCAAAGTTATGTAAACTGGCTCTTTCTACATTAGCACCTTCTATTAAAACTGGCTCAACAATAGCAACTGGTGTTACCACACCTGTTCTTCCAACTTGTAATATAATATCTTTTAATTTTGTAGTTTTTTCTAATGCTGGAAATTTATATGCACAGCTCCATCTAGGAAATTTTTGAGTAAAACCTAAATCCTCTTGTGTATGAATATCATCTATTTTTATAACCATACCATCTAAAAGCATAGGAAAACTATCTCTTTTACTCACCATATTATTATAAATATTTTCTATCTCTTCAATAGATTTTGCCAAAGTTTGCATAGGGGCTTCTATAAATCCTAATGAAAATATGTATTTCATCATCTCTGAAGTTTTTTGTAAATTTAGACTATTTTGTCCTACTCCCCAAACATTAAAGAATAGTTTTCTTTTTGCTGTTATATTTGAATCAAGTTGTCTTAAACTTCCTGCACTTGCATTTCTTGGGTTTGAAAAAGGTGTTTCACCATTTTTTATTCTATCTTTGTTTATATTTTCAAAATCACTTTTTTTGATTACAACTTCACCTCTGATTTCAATCAAAGATTTTTCATCAATTTTTAATGGGATAGATTGAATGGTATAGGCATTTTGTGTAACATCTTCTCCTATTTCACCATCTCCTCTAGTGATTGCTTGTTTTAATATACCATTTTCATAGATAAGATTTAAAGAGACTCCATCAAACTTTGGTTGGCAAAAAAACTCCAAATTATCACCAACTTTTGAAGCTCTTTTTATCCAATCTTCAAGCTCTTTTGTGTTAAAAATATCTTCTTGCGACCACATACGGCTTAAATGATTTGCTTTTGAAAAACCATCTAAAATAACTCCACCAACTCTTTTATTTGGAGAGTTTTGGTGCGTGAGTTCTGGGTTTTTATTTTCAAAATCTAAACATAACCTTGCTAATTTATCATACTCTTCATCACTTGCAATTGGTTCATCATAAACATAATATGCCTTTGCCCAAGTTATCAATGTTTCTATATTTTTATCATACTCTTCTTTTGTCATACTTTTCAACTTTTATAAAATTATTTTATGATATGCCCTACAAATTTTGACATATTATTCAAAATCTTTCCACCTCTTCTAAATCCTAACGCACAAGCTTCATAAGCATAAAAAACTCCAGCTTGATAAAAATTTCCTTTTTCATCTTTTGGAAACTCTACATATTCTTGATATATAGCTTTATGACCTTCGTATTCTCCACTTGTTTGTTCATCTATACTACCATCAGCATTTACTATTTTTGTATTTGCTCCTTCTCTTCCAAAGGCTCTTTTTTCTACATATTTCTTACCTTCTAAAGGTTCAAAAGATGTTTCAAGTAAAAGTGGATGATTTGGATATAAATCCCATAAAATTTTCATAAATGCTTTTGATTGAAATATCAAAGTATATGCAGGATTAAAAACAATAGCTTTTTTCTCTTTTATAATTTCAGTTAAAATAAGTGTTAATTGACTCTCTTCAATAGCTATATCTTCCCAAGGAATAAGTTTGAACCAAAATTCAAATAGTTCATCATCTTTAAATATTCCATCATCACTAAACTGCACATTTTCTATAAATTCAAAATCAGTATTAAACCCAGATTCAGAAGCAATATGTTGCAAAAGTTTTGTAGTATTTATATCTTCATTTGAACTTGAAATACTAGAAAATAGTATTTTCCAACCAAGTTTTGAGTAGTACTCATCAAATTTTTCTATATCACTATCTAAAGTTATAATTCTTTTAAAATTATCTTTCAAAGCTTCATAAAGATTGTTAAATTGGCTCTCTTCATCTAAGCCATTTTTCTTTAAAATAGCCCATTGTATGATAGCTGTTTCAAAAAGTGATGTTGGTGTATCAGCATTGAATTCAATCAATTTTATAGGTTTTCCATCAATTCCACCTGCTAAATCAAATCTTGAATACAAATGCCAATGAACATCATTTTCCCAAGACTCTTTTATAATATCAACTAAATTAAAAGGAATATTTAATTCGTGAAATAGGTCATTGTCTATTACAAATTGACCAGCTTCAGAGAACATATCATAAAGTTCATTTGTTGCTTCATAATATCTTTCTGCTTCTTCTTCGGAAATAACTACTAATTCATCACTTATATATGAACTATTATCGCTATCTGTATGCCAAACAAAACCAATACTTTCTAAATAATCATTTGTTAAAGGGCTTAATTTTTCTAATTTCATTATCATCCACCTGTTGAACTTGAACTATTTGATGAACCAGCATTTGAAGACTTGTTCCCAAAGAAACCACCTTGTTTTGAAGCTCCACTTTTTCCAGTTGTTCCCGCTGGTTTATTGAATGAACTTTGAGATTTACTATAAGTTTGTGGAGATTTGTATTGAGCTGCTTTTTGGTTGTTGAAATTTTGGTTATTAAACAGTTTATTCCCAAGCCAAGAACCAATCATTGCCCCTGCAATAGAAGATAATAAAACTCCACCAAGTCCCATTCCACCACTACTTAATTGAGAATCTGGATTTGTAAGAGGAGATGTTCCAGCATCTATTTTTGCTTCTTCTTCTTTTACTAGTTTATCAATCTCTTCTTGAGATAATATTCTTTCGCTTCCATCAGGGCTTCTTAAAACAATAGTAGTCTTACTAGCTGGAAATTCATCAGCAATTTTGTAACTACCATCTGTTGCTTGTTCTATTACTACAAAAGCGCCTTGTTGTTGAGAAGCATTTGTTAATGTTCCACTAGATTGATTTTGTTGTTGATTTGTATCATTACACCCAACTAATCCAAGCACTAAAACAGCACCTAAACCACCAACCATTGAGTAGTCTGAAATCTTTTTAATATAATTTCTCTTTTTCAATTTTAAATCCTTTAGGTTAAAAGTCATAGATTATACCAAAATAGATATGAAATTTCATAAATCTATGATTTATAGATACTATTAATACTAAATAAAGAAATTACAAAATTTCTACCCCAAAAATCAAAAAATTTTATATTTCATTACACTCTTTGATT
Source organism: Aliarcobacter vitoriensis (assembly GCF_003316695.1). Classification (GTDB taxonomy): domain Bacteria; phylum Campylobacterota; class Campylobacteria; order Campylobacterales; family Arcobacteraceae; genus Aliarcobacter; species Aliarcobacter vitoriensis. The sequence continues at coordinate 165,157 of NZ_PDKB01000002.1, read as the reverse complement.
AAAATGTTCAAAAATAAATATGAAAAGAGACAAAAATGTATAAAAATCAAGAATATAAAAGTAGATTTCGTATCTTAAAAGGTGGATTACTCTTGTAGTAGCTTCAAACTTGTATTCTTCTCCAAGTAGTGGAGTTGTAACAAGTTGAACAGCAAATATTTCTCAAAATGAAAATATAACAAATATAAATCAATCAACCAAATGTAAATAGTATAATTTTAAATAGAGTTGTAGGAACTGAAAAGTCTATTTAGGTGACATTCTACTATAAAGATTTTTTTGCAAAAGTACAAATGGCATGGAATTCAAACTCAAAACCAATTGAAAGTGAAAATATCACATAAAAATTCTAAATTACTCTTTCAAGCTGGCTGGGTGTTTTAGGGATAAATAATAAATAATGAAAAATTATTACAATTTTTATATATAATTATGTTTTAGCAAACAAAATAATAGGAGGTTATTATGTTGGCGAAGAATATAGATGGTGGGAAAGAAATAATTTTGGATGAATATACATTTATTGTCAGTGAAACTGATGAAAAAGGTAATATTCTATTTGCAAATGAGGAGTTTTGTAAAGTTGCTGGATATAGTGTAGATGAACTAATAGGAAAACCACACAATATTGTAAGACATTATGATATGCCTAAAATAGCTTTTAAAGAGTTATGGGAAACTATAAAGAAAGGTGAAACTTGGAGTGGACTTGTAAAAAACACTTCAAAAAGTGGTGATTATTATTGGGTATATGCTACTATTTTTCCTACAATTACAAGTGAAGGAACAAAAGGTTTTTTATCTTGCAGAAAAAAAGCTACTGATGAAGAGATAGAAATACATAAAAATCTTTATAAAGAGTTAAAAGATAAAGAATAGTTGCGGGAATTTCCCGCAAAAAATTAGATTTATCTTTCTTATAATATAATCCCATAAAAAATATGGAAATTGTATAAAATGAGTTCTTTAATTCTTAGTTTAATATCATCTTTATTGGTTGGCTTTTATATAAAATATCTCAAAATAGCTACAAAAAAAAATCTTTTTTTATTTATTTTATCAAATTATATAATGGCTAGTTTTCTTACATATTATATTTTTAATTTATCAATTTTAACTATAGATTTTAAAGTATTTGATTATAAATTAGTTATTTGTTTAGCTATTTTACTTCCCACTGTTTTTTATTTTTTACATAAATCATTAGAATTTTCTGGACTTGCAAAAACTGATATTTTTCAAAGATTATCTTTAATTATCCCAATAATTTTTAGTTTTTTATTATTCAATGAAGAATTTTCTTATGTAAAAGCTTTTGTGATAATTTTAACTTTTGTTAGTATTTTTTTGATTTTAGGCAAAAAATCTACTAATAAATCAATAAATATTTTTTATTTAATAGCTGTATTCTTAGGCTATGGGATTATTGATACTTTATTTAAATTAATTGCAACAAATAAAGACATAAATTTTTTAGAATTACTTTTTGTGATTTTTATATTAGCTTCTTTTATATCATTTATATATATTCTTATTTTTAAAGGAAAAATAGATATAAAATATTTTTTATATGGACTTTTATTGGGAGTTTTAAACTTTTCAAATATCTATTTTTATATCAATGCACATAAAATATTTTCACAAACACCAACTTTGGTATTTGTTACTATGAATTTGGGAGTTATAATTGGTGGAGTATTCATTGGAAAATATTATTTTAAAGAAATTCTATCAAAACAAGTTATATTAGGAGTTTTACTGGCTATTTCATGCATAGTTTTACTAGCTTTAATCCAATTAAAAATAATATAAAAAGTTAATATTCGTTAATATTTTGTAAACGAAAAATAAAATAGGAATAAAATGCTTACACAAAGTAAATTTTTCAAAGATGCATTGATATTGGGATTTGCAATATTTTCTATGTATTTTGGTGCTGGAAATATCATATTTCCACCATATTTAGGGCTTACATCTTCAAGTAACTGGGATTTGGCATTTATGTCATATTTTATAGCTGATATTGGTTTTGCAACTTTAACTATGTTTGCACTACTTAAAGCTGGTGGTAGAGTTGAAAATTTGACTCATAAAATAGGAACTATTGCTGGGATATTTTTAACTTCAGCAATTATTTTGTGTATAGGACCACTTATAGCACTTCCTAGAACTGGTGCTACTACTTATGAGATGCTAGTTGTACCATTTTTCGGTGCTTCTTTTTCAAATTCTCTTATAACTTCAATTATTTATTATAGTTTAATTTTGATTTTTACACTAAAACCAACAACAATGATAGAAATTTTGGGTAGATTTTTAACACCAGCACTTTTTATAGGTTTACTTATTTTAATAATTAAAGGAGTGTTTTTCCCTATTGCTGATGGTGAAATTGCACAAAGTGAAGCTACTACAAGTAATATTATATTTGATGGAATGTTAGCTGGATATCAAACTTTAGATGTTTTAGCTGCACTTGCTTTTGGAATTATTATTTTAAAAGCAGTTTCAGATAAAGGAGTTTATACAGAACATAATCAACAAATAAAACTTGTAGCTTATGCTTCTATTGTAGCGGCAATTTGTATATTTATAATATATTTTGGACTTACATATTTGGGAGCTACAACTTCGACAGTTTATGAAAGCAATATCGATAGAGCAACTTTGTTGAATAATATTATTTTCTCACTATTTGGAAGTGGTGGGAATTTGCTTTTAGGAATAGTCGTATTTTTAGCTTGTTTTACAACAGGTGCAGCACTTGTAAGTGTAACATCTGAATATTTTTCAAGATTGTCACACAGAAGAGTATCTTATAAAACTTTGGTTGTAGTTGTGACAATATTTAGTATAATTCTTACAAATTTTGGTTTAGAATTTATTATATCTATTGCTTTTCCGATTTTAACTGTTGTTTATCCTGCTGCTATTATTTTGGTTGTTTTATCATTTTTCGATAATTTTATAAAAAATGACAATGTTTATAAATTAGCAAGTTTTGCTGCTATGATATATTGTATTGTAGAAGTTATTTCTAAAAATATATTTGAGATTTCATTTTTAAAGATTATTCCATTTTATGAAATAGGGTTTGCTTGGATTATTCCTGCAATTGTTTTTGGGATAATAGGATATTTTATAAAACCTAAAAAAGAGGATTGATTATCCTCTTTTTGTTGTTTTTCTAAATTTATTTGTTTTTTTTGCTTTTTCTTGTTTTTGAGTTTGTTTTCTTGCTTCTGGTTTTTTTAAAGATAGTGGTTTTGGCTTTGGTTTTCTATTTCTTGGTTTTTTCTCAGTTGTTTCAAATCCATCAAGCTCTACTCTTGGGATATTTATTTTTAACTCTTTTTCTATTTCAGCCATAAGTTTATAATCTTTTACACTTAATAGTGTTATAGCAAGACCTTCTTTTCCAGCTCTTCCAGTTCTTCCAACTCTATGTGTGAAATCTATTATTGTTTCAGGTAAAGCATAGTTTATTACAACTGGTAAATCTTCTATATCTATTCCACGACCTGCAATATCTGTAGCTACTAATACTCTAAGCTCTTTTTCTTTAAATTTTCTCAAAGCTAAGGCACGACTACTTTGTCTTATATCTCCGTGAATACAAGCTGATTTTAATCCATCAAGTTCTAAATTCTCAACTAAACTATCTGCTTGGGCTTTTTGATTGACAAAAACTAAAGATTGAGAAAAGTTTTTTGAACCAATAAGATATGATAGAAGTTCTTGTTTTTTATCTTCATCTACTAATATTATTTGTTGTTCTATAAGTTTTACACTACTTCTTTGATTTGTTACTTCTATTACAACGGGGTCATTTAAAAACTCTTTTGCTAGTTTTTTTACTGTTGGATTGATAGTTGCACTAAACATCATAATTTGTCTATTTATACCTATATTTGGTAATATTTTTTCAATTTCTTCTAAAAATCCCATATCAAGCATGGTGTCAAGTTCATCTATTACAACATTTGTAACACTATTTAGATTTATTGTTCCATTTTTTAAATGCTCTAACAATCTTCCAGTCGTACAAACAGCTATATCTATACCATTTGTTATTTTTTTTTCTTGATCTTTTGCACTTACTCCTCCAAAAATAGCAACTCTTTTTATTGGGATATATTTCGAGTAATCATCTATTGCTTTTATGATCTGTTTTGCTAGTTCTCTTGTTGGAACAAGTATTAATCCTCTTAATACACTATTTGGATTATTTTCTTTCTCTTTTATAATTTCTTCTAAAATAGGTAATATAAAAGCACAACTTTTTCCAGTTCCACTTTGAGATATTCCTATAATATCACGTTTTTTTAAAGCTAAAGGAATAGCTTTTTCTTGAATAGCAGTTGGGGTTTCATATCCTAAATCATCTATTGCTTTTAATATATTATCACTTAAGTTTAAGTCTGAAAAAGTTTTTATAAGAAGTCCTTTTTTTGGTAAAATAATGTAAAAATTGTATCCAAATTGAAATTAGAGATAAATTTTTATAAAAAAACTTATTTCTTCTAAAATTATTATTTTCTAAATAATACTAAAATTAGGTAGAATTAACAGTTATCACTAAAAAATAATAAAAAAATAATAAAAAGTGTTATAAAAATAAGTTTTTTATGTTACAATTCCATAATCAAAATTACAAATAAGGTAGAAAATAATGGTTAAGTTAAGAACTAAAAGAAATTTACTTAGTATAGTTGCAAGCAGTTTTTGTTTAATAGGTGTGAACTTAAATGCTTTAACTTTACAAGAAACTTTAGTTGAAGTTATGAACACTAACCCAGTAGTTCAGGAGAGATTAAAAAACTTCAATGAAACACAACAAGATTTAGAAATTGTAAAATCTGAATGGTTGCCTTCTTTAGATTATAGAGGAAGTTTTGGAAGAAATAATGGTGGAGATATCAAAGATAATGGTAACTCAAAATATGATTATACAGCAAGAGATTCTACTTATAATCACTATACGAACTCTTTAAAACTTACTCAAAACCTTTTTAATGGTTTTAGTACAACAGAAAAAATAAACTATCAAGAGGCTAGAGTTCTAGGAGCAGCACATCACTATTTAGAAAATGCAAATGATATATCTTTTCAAATGACTGGAGCATATATAGACTTATTAAGAAGTTATCAATTGTTACAAAATGCAAAAGATAATGTTACTATAAATAAAAAAATTTATGAAGATGTACAGTCTTTATATGATCAAGGATTAACAACAAAATCTGAGATGACAAAAATTTATGCTTCATTGTCATTAGCAAACTCTAATTTAACAGTTCAACAAAATAATACTATGGATAAAGAGTTTAAATTCAAAAGATTATATGGAAGAACTGTAAATGTTGGTACTTTAGAAGTTCCAAATTTAAATTTAGCAATGCCTGAAAGTATCCAAAGAGCTACAATGGTTGCTATACAAAATAATCCATCTATGATTGTAAGTAACTTTAACATAAAAGGTGCTCAAGCTTTATATAGAGAGAAAAAAAGTAAATTTTATCCAACATTAGATATCGAAGCAGAACAAATTTTTAATGATGTTTCTCGTGATAACAATGGATATGATAATCCAGATGATAGACAAAAAATATATGCTGTAATTAATTGGAATCTATTTAAAGGTGGAGCTCATGTTGCTGATTTACAAAAAAGTAGAAGTACAATAAATAAAGAAATAGAATTGCAACGAGATTTAAAAAGACAAACTATTGAAAGTTTAGAACTTTCTTGGTCTGCTTACTCAATGCTTGGTAAACAACTTGAAGATTTATATAAATATTATGAATATTCTGAAGAGACTTTATCAAGTTATCAAAGTGAATATGAAATGGGAAGAAGAACACTTCTTGATTTATTATCAGCTCAAAATGATTTAGTGAGTTCTAAAGCACAAATTATAAACGCACAAATGGATAAGCTTTTTGCACAATATAGAATCTTAGATGCTATGGGTATGTTAGTTAGTTCAGTTTTAGATGAAAAAGATTATGCAAATGTTATTAAAGTAACTACAAATCCATTTGATGTAGTAGAAGATGAATTACCTGTTTACCTTGATGTTGATAAAGATGGAATTGTTGATCATTTAGATATTTGTGATAATTCTGTTGTTGGGAATGATGATATAACTCCTTATGGATGTAACGCAGAACAAAAAGATAGTGATTTTGATGGAATTCCAGATAGTAAAGATAAATGTCCAGATACTCCATTTGGTGCTGTTGTAGATGCCTCTGGTTGTCCTGTTGGAAATGAACAAAAGTTCAATATGACAAGTGGAGATTATATAAATAATATATTAGCTTACAATGAAGAAAGTCCGAAAAAAGCTCCAAAATTAGGAATTTATGATTATGAATTCAATGTGGCAGCAAATAAAAATATTGCATCAACTTCTTTAGATAAGCATTTAATGTATGATGATTTTGCTATGATTAAAAGATTTGAATTCTTAAATATGAGTGATTTAAATTCAAGTGATTTAGATAATATAGCAAAAACTTTAAAAGATTATAACGGTACAAATGCTGTTGTAACTTTAATTGGAAATACGAAAATTACAAAAGATAAAGAAGCTAGTTTCAATAAAGGACTAGAATATGCAAATAGTGTAAAAGATGAATTAGTAAATAGAGGTGTTGATGAGAAAATATTAGTTACTCAATCAAGAGTTGATTATGATAAAACATTCTTACAAACGGTTATGGGAGAGGGAAAATTAAATAATGTTGTTTATGCTTCTTTATATGTTCCAAAATCTACAAGTCTAGCTAATGATGATGACAATGATGGTGTAATAAATGATTTAGATGAGTGTCCAAATACTCCAGCAGGGCAAACTGTAGATGAAAAAGGTTGTCCAAGTGTTATAAATCTTGAAGTTTTATTTGAAAATGATTCTGCTAAAATATTACCAGCTACTTTAGGTAAAGTTGTAGCATTTGCAAAATATTTAGTTGCTAATCCAGAGTTCAATACACAAATTATTGGACATGCAAGTGATCTTCCTTCTAGTACAACAGTTAGAACGAAGAAAAATTCAGCAGAATATAATATAATGTTGTCACAAAAAAGAGCAGATGCTATAAAAGATGTTTTAGTGAGTAATGGTGTAGAAAAATCAAGAGTTTCATCTGTAGGTAAAGGGTTCTCTGAACCAATCGTTACAAATGAAACTGCAGATGGAAGAGCACAAAACAGAAGGATAGAAGCTGTTCTTATAAAAAAATAATATAAGGACACATAATGATAAATAAAAGTTTAAGAAAGAATGATACATTACTTGATTCATTAGTTCTTTATACAAGACTTTTCCACAAGCCATTTTCAGCTGAGTCTTTGCTTCAAGGTCTTCCTTTAGGAGACAATGAAGCAGACCAGCTTCTTTTTTCTAAAAATAGTTCAAAGTCAATGTTTAGTAGGGCTGCTGCTAGAGCAGGGCTTAAAACAACAATTATTGAAAAACCAATAAAAGATATTTTGAATCTTCAACTTCCTGTTATATTACTTTTATCAAATGAAAATAGTTGTATTTTAGACTCATTCAATGAAGATAGAACAAAAGCTAAGATTATATTTTCTGGTATTGATGATCCACTAGAAGAGTGGGTAGATGTTGAAAAACTAGAAGATGAGTATTTAGGTTATTCTTTTATGCTTAAAAAGGTTTATGAATATGAACATGATAATGGTAAAAAAACATTATCAATTGATAATCAAAAACATTGGTTTTGGAGTACTTTAGGCTTTTCTAAAAAAATTTATATTGATTGTATCATAGCTTCTATATTGATAAATTTATTTGTTTTAGCAACACCACTTTTTACAATGAATGTATATGATAGAGTTATACCAAATAATGCTCAAGAGACATTATTGGTATTTACAATAGGTATAGTCGTTGTATTTTTCCTTGATGCTACTTTAAAATTTGTTAGAACATATTTTTTAGAAATGGCAGGAAAAAAAAGCGATATTATTATGTCTTCTATAATTTTTGAAAGAGTTTTAGATATGCAAATGAGTGAACATCCAAAATCTGTTGGTTCTTTTGCAAATAATCTTAAAAGTTTTGATAGTGTTAGAGGATTTTTAACAAGTGCGACTTTGAGTGTATTAATAGATTTTCCATTTGCAATACTATTTTTGATGGTAATTGCTTATCTTGGAGGATTTTTAGTAATTGTGCCTATTTTTATAATAATCTTAATTATAATTTATGCAAAAATTATTAAAGACCCACTTAAAAAAAGTATTGAAGAAACTTATGAAGCAAGTGCTAAGAAAAATGGAATTTTGATTGAGTCTTTACAAAATATTGAAACAATAAAAGCACAAGGTATGGCTGGAAATGTTCAATATTCTTGGGAGGAATCAACAGGAGAAATAGCAAATAAAGGTTTGAAATCTAAACTTATATCTGCTTCAATTCCAACTGTAACTGGACTTTTAGTTGGACTAAACACTGTTTTAATAGTTGTTTTTGGAGTTTATTTAATCCAAGATTTTCAACTTACTATGGGAGGATTGATAGCAACTATGATACTTTCAGGTAGAGCTATTGCTCCTATGGGACAAATTGTTTCTTTAATTACAAATTATGAAGATACAAAACAATCTTTTAAAATGTTAGATGATATTGTAAATAAACCACAAGAACGTCCATTTGCAAAAGAGTTTGTAAAAATGCCTTCTATTAGTGGAAATATTGAGTTTAGAAATGTTAGTTTTAAATATCCACAAAGTGATGCTTATGCTTTAAAAGACGTAAGTTTTAAAATAAAAGAGGGTGAAAAAGTTGCATTTATTGGAAGAATAGGAAGTGGTAAATCAACAATTGCAAAATTGATTTTAAAACTTTATGAACCAGATGAAGGATCTATTCTAATTGATGGTATAGATATCTCTCAAATAGATCCTGCCGATTTAAGAAAAGGTATTAGTTATGTACCTCAAGATATTCATTTATTTAGAGGTACTATTAAACAAAATATATTAGGTATTCATAAGTTTATTGATGATAGATGGATGTTAGAGTGTTCTCAAACAAGTGGAACGGATGAGTTTGTAAGATTACATCCAGCAGGATATGATATGCCAATAGGTGAAAGGGGTCAAGGATTAAGTGGAGGTCAAAGACAAAGTGTTGGAATAGCAAGAGCTTTAGTAAATAATTCTGATATTTGGATGTTTGATGAACCAACAAATGCTATGGATCAAACAAGTGAATCTATTGTTCTTAATAATTTGGGTGAAAAAATAGATGGTAAAACATTGCTTTTAGTTACTCAAAAGATGAATATGATTGATTTAGTTGATAGAATTATTGTTATGAATTTTGGTGAAAAAGTTTTAGATGGTTTGAAAGAAGAAGTTATAAAAAAATTAGGTGGTGAAAAATGAGTAAAATAAAAGATTTTCTTAACAGTCCACAAGTTAAAAAATATAAAGATATTTATAAAACTTTTATGGATAAAGATAATATAGCTCTTCCAAAAACTCCATTAAATCAAAATGATTATGAATATATGAAGTCTTTAAGTGCTGCTGTTGTTTTTAGCTCTTCAAAAAAGCTTCATTGGGTTTTAATTTCATTTTGTGTAACAATGTTTTTATTTATAGTTTGGGCTGCATTTGCTGAAATTGATGAGATTGCAAGAGGAACAGGAAAAGTAGTTCCAAGTGGGCAAAATCAAATTGTTCAAAACTTAGAAGGTGGAATAGTTCAAGAAATTTTGGTAAAAGAAGGAGATACTGTTGAAAGAGATGAAATTCTTATTAGAATTTCAAATGAAAAAGGTACTTCAACTGCTATGTCAAATGAACTTAAATCTTACTATTTACAGGCTCAAATACAAAGATTAAACGCAGAATTGTCTCGAATTCCTTTTGAATATAAAAAAGTTGATAATCAAGAATTAAATGAGTTTTTAGACAATGAAAATGAGTTATATATAACAAATCAAAAACAATTAGAATCAAAGATATCTATTTTAAAAGAGCAGATAAAACAAAAAGAAAATGATTTAAAAGATGCTCAACAAACAATTTCTCATATGAAGTTTTCTGTAAATGCTATATCAAAAGAAGTATCTATGACTAAACCAATGGTTGAAAGAGGAATCAGATCTCAAGTTGATTTCTTAAAGCTTCAAAGAGAAGAAAGTGATGCTAAAAATAAACTTCAAAGTGTTACATTATCTGTTGATAAAATTACTTCTGAAATTGCAGAATTAAATAGAAAAATTGATGAAACAAATGAAGTAAATGATGCACAAGTTAGAGAAAAATTAAATGAAGCTGTAAATCAACTAAAAGATGTTGAAGCAAATAAACTAGCTTCAAGTGATCAAGTTGCAAGAACAGTTGTTAAATCACCATCAAATGGAATAGTTCAAAAACTACATATAAATACTATTGGTGGAAGTATAAAACCAGCTCAAGATTTGTTAGAAATAGTTCCAACAGACCATAAACTAATAGTTGAAGTAAAAATATTGCCAAAAGATATAGCATTTATCTATCAAGGGCAAAAAGCTATTGTGAAATTTTCAGCTTTTGATTTCTCTATTTTTGGTGGACTAGATGGGCATGTTATAAATATAAGTCCAGATACGGTAGTAGAAAAAGATGAAAAAACATTTTATATTGTGAGAATAGAAACAGAGAAAAATTATATTGGTGAAGGCGATAAACAAAAGCATATTATACCTGGTATGATAGCAGATGTTGATATTTTAACAGGTAAAAAGACTGTACTTGATTATATTTTAAAACCAATATTAAAAACAAAAACATATACGATGACTGAAAGATAATTAAATAAGGAGAGAATTTTATGAAGAAAATATTTTTATCTACATTTGTAGCCGGTTCATTACTTTTTGGTGCTACTATTAAAGATGGACATTTGGCAATAGATAATCAAAATTATGGACAGGCTGTAACAATTTTCCATGATTTAGCTACAAAAGGTGATGTAGAAGCAATGTTCAATTTAGGACTTCTTTATTTAGGTGGAGATGGAGTTAATCAAAATTATTCTGAAGCAAAAAAGTGGTTTGAAATAGCAGCTAAACAAAATGACACTATGTCTTTGTATAATCTAGGAGTTATTTATAATAAAGGTTTAGGTGTAAAAGAGGATCAAAAAGAAGCTTTCAAATATTATAATTTATCATCAAAACAAGGTTATTCACAAGCACAGTATATGGCTGGAACTATGTTAGAAAAAGGTGAGGGTACGAAAAAAGATCTAAAAGAGGCTTTTAACTATTTTCTAAAAGCTGCAAATCAAGAACATGCAAATGCGGCTTATAAAGTTGGAAAAATGTATAGATTAGGTGAAGGTGTTATAAGAGATGATAATGAAGCCTTTAAATGGTATGAGGTTTCATCTAAAAAGGATAATGCTTTTGCTCAAGCTAATTTAGGACTTATGTATAAAAATGGTATATCAGTTCCACAAAATTATAATGAAGCTTTAAAATGGTTTGAGAAATCTGCAAATAGTAAAAACACTTTAGGACAATTAAACCTTGCAAGTATGTATCATAATGGTTTAGGAGTTCAAAAAGACTTAGTAGAGGCTTTTAGATTATATAAAATGGCTGCAGATGATGGAAATAATTCAAATGCACAATTTAACGTAGGTCTAATGTACTTAAAAGGTGAAGGTGTAACTCAAAATAATGAAAAAGGATTTGAATATTGGACGAAATCTTCAAATCAAGGAAATGAGGTAGCTAAAAAGAATTTAGATATTCTTTGTAAAGAGTCACCAACTGTTTGTAAAAAATAAAATAATTTATGATTATTTTATAAAGTATTTATATAAATTATTTTATAATCAAAAATTAAAATTAGGGGAGGAGTAGTGATTTATGAAAAAATTGGCACTATTTACAAGTTCTGAACATATTTTAAATAGATGGAAAACGAATCTTAGTGATTATGATTGCATGGTTATTAGTAGTTTTGATGAACTATTGAAAATTAAAGATGTCTTGGTTGTTTTTAGCACTTGTGTTAAATTAAAAAGTGAAGATATAGTTATAGATAATTTATTGAAAAATAATAATAAAGTTTTAGTTTTAGATAGTTCTCCAAAATTAGAAAATGCTCAAAAATGGTTATCTCTTGGTATAAATGGATATGGAAATAGTTTTATGAGTAATATTTATCTAAATTCAGCTGTTGAGTCTATATTTAATGATTTGATTTGGATAGTTCCTGAAGTTACTATGCAACTTTTAAAAGAGTTTTCTAAAACAGCAGTAAATAACGATGATACAATACTTAAAGATTTGACAAAAACAGAGTATCAAATTGCTATTTTGTTAAAAAATGGATATTCAAACTCTGAAATTGCTGATGAATTGAGAAGTTCTATAAATACAGTAAAAACTCATATTAAAAATATATATTTTAAGTTAGAAGTAAATGATAGAGTATCATTTATAAATCTTTTTACAAATAAAAGCTAGGAAAGTTTCCTACTTTTATTACTCCTTTTCACAGCTTCAATTATAGATAGTTTAGCTTTGTTATTTGTGATTAATTAAATAGCCAAAATTTAATCTAGCAAAATTTTAAGACTTTTTACACTAAAGAGTCTTAAATTATCATTCTTTAAAGTTTTTAGTTCATTTGTAAAGCCATTTTTTGCAAAAAGAACTACAATATCAAAATCTATATTTGTATTTTTACAATCATCTAAAAGTTTATTTAGTTCACTTTTTTTAATCTTTGCTTCTGTATATTTACAAGTTCCAACTATGATTTTTCCAGAAACTGTTTTTGCAACTATTGGAATTTGTATTTTTTCGTCCCAATATTGACCATATTGTTTTATAGAGTCTTCAATAAAACTATCTTTTAAAGAGGCTAAAGATAACTCTTCAAATATAAAATCATTAAAATCAGATTCTCTACTTTCAAATTTTTTCTTAAATTCTTCATAGTTTCCATCTTTGATTCCTTTATAAATAGGAGATATAAAAGCAAACCAAAATCGAATAAAAGGATTTGTAAAGATTAGTTTTTTTGCAACTTTTGAGTCACTTCTTTTTCCTAAAAGAAAGTTTTGAGAAGAGTCTATTTCTATAATATCTTTTTCACAAAGAGAATCTACACATTTCATACCCTCTTCAAAACTCACATAAGCTCTTTTAAAAGCATTTGTTGTTTTTCTATCTCCTAGTGCTATTCCTGAAAGAATTGCACTATCTACATGGTATCCACCTGTTAGATAGTTTATTTCACTTTTGTAGTAGTTGTAATTATTTAAAATATTTTTTTCTATTAGTTCTATAATAGGTTTTGTTGTGTCAATTTTTATATCAAGTCCACCAAATACAGTAAAATATTTTATTGCTATTTGCATATTTTCTATATTATTTGCTTTACAAAAAATTTTGAACTGCTCTTTTATACTTTTATCTAATATAATCATTCGTTTTATCCTTTTAATCCTTTTCTCATGCTTTCAATCAAGTTATCATCAGCTTTTGTTTTACTAAATAATTCAAATGCTAAAACACCTTGATACAAAAGCATGTCCTCTCCGCCTTTGATTTTATTATCCAAACTTTTCGCAAGAGCCAAAAATGGAGTGATTTTTCCATAAATACAATCAAATGCAAAAGAACTCTTATCTAATACTTCATCTAAGATTTCTTTTGGTGCTGGTAACAAATCATCTTTTAGTCCAGCACTTGTAGAGTTTACAATTAAATCAAATTTATTTATTTGAAAATTTTCAAAATTAAAAGCTTTTATATTGTGATTTTTAAAAAACTCTAGTTTCTCTTGGCTTCTATTTAAAACTGTTACATCGATGTTTTTTTCTTGTAAAGCTAAAGCTATTGCTTTTGCTGTTCCTCCAGCACCTAATATTAGCACCTTATATATTTGTTCAAAACTTTCAATAGCTTTTAAAAATCCAGGTGCATCAGTATTATAAGCAATTACTTTATCATTTTCTAAAATATAAGTATTTACAGCTTCTATTTTTTGTGCTATTCCTTTTACAATATCAGCATTTTTAAAAGCTTTTTCTTTGTGAGGAACAGTAATATTTGCTCCACTATAAGCATTTTTTAGAAACTCTTCTTTTATTAAATCACCATTTTCTAAGTGATGTTTTTCATAAAGAGCATCAAAGTTTAGATATTTAAAACCTGCATTTTGCATTTGAGGTGATTTTGAGTGAGCAACTGGGTTACCAAAGATACAAAACTTTTTCATTATTCACCTTTCTTTGCATAAAAATTAAATAGTGGAAAATCTCCATAATCTCTTTTATAAATAAAAACTCTCTCATATAAGAATTCTTTAAATCCTACTTTCAAAGATTCTTGTTCTAACTCTTCTTGTGTAAATCCAAAGTGATAAACTCCAGCATTATTATGTTTTTTATGAAAAGTTCCATCTTCTTTTTCTAAGTCATTTATGCAAAGATATCCACCATTTTTTAGTGCTTTAAAACTTTTCTCAAAAAATATTTCAAAATTTTCTATATGGTGAAGTGACATAGAAATGACTATCAAATCAAAACTATTCTCTTCTAAATCATCATTTAAAATATCGTGTTTTAGTGCTTTGATATTTGATAGATTTTTCTCTTTTGCTTTTTTATTAAACTCTTCTAACATTCCAGTTGAACTATCAAGCCCTAAAACTTCATTTGAATTATTTACTAATTCAAAAGCTATAAGTCCAGTTCCACAACCATAATCGAGTATTTTTTTTATTTTTGTAAAATCTAAATTGTCTTTTAAATGATTCAAACAAGCTTCACTTTTATCATGGCTTAGTTGTTTTTTATCCCAATCTTTTGCTCTTTCGTCAAATCTACTCAAAATCCTATCCTTAAACAAATTTTGGCTAAATTATATCGAAAGCAAATAAAAAGAAGAAAAAATGAAAATAATTTATGATTTTACAACATCAAAAGATGGAAATTTAGCTTTTCATACTGGTGATGATAAAAACAATGTTATAAATAATAGGCAAAAATTATCTTTAAAAATTGGTTATGACTATGAGAAATTAGTTTATATGAATCAAACGCATGGGAACAATGTTGTAAAAGTTGATGAAAACTCTCCAAAATTGATAGAAGATTGTGATGGTATCATCACAAATTGTAAAAATCTACCTCTTATGGTAATGGTTGCTGATTGTATTCCTATTTTAATGTTTGATGTTAAAAAAGGAGTTGTTTGTGCTATTCATGCTGGAAGAAATTCTACTTTTCTAAAAATAGTTCAAATTTCAGCAAAAAAGATGATAGAAGAGTTTGCTTGTAATAAAGATGATATAAAAGTTATTTTAGGACCAAGTATTCAAAAATGTTGTTATGAAGTAAGTCCTGAATTAGCTTTGATTGTAAAAAATTCTTTCGGAAATGAGTTTGTAAATAATAGAAATATCGATTTACAAGGAATAAACAAAAAACTTTTATCTGAAATTGGAGTAACAAATATAGAAATATCCAATATTTGTACAAAATGTTCAAATAAGCCATATTTTTCATATAGAAAAGATAAAAACACAGGAAGATTTGCAGGGATTATAATGATAAAGGATTAATCTTTAAAATGTTAGAATCCAAACTTTATGTAAACAAAATGGGATAAAAATGGAACAATATATACTTTTAATATCTACACAAGATGCGAAAGGTTTGATTTATAATATTTCAAAAATTCTTTTTGCAAATAGTATAAATATTGAGCAAAATGCTGAATATGTAGACCCTGAAACAAAAAACTTTTTTATGAGAAGTGTTTTGAGTGGAAAAATCTCTGAAAATATATTATTAAAAGAGCTAAAAGAGGTTTTACCTGAAGGTTCATTGATAAAACTAAATAAAAAAACAAAAAAAGATGTTGTTTTATTGGCTACAAAAGAATCTCATGTTTTAGGAGATTTGCTTATTCGTTATGTATCAGGTGAATTAAATGCAAATATAAAAGCAGTTATTGCAAATCACAATACTTTAAAAAGTTTGGTTGAAAAGTTTGATATTCCTTTTATTTGTGTAAGTGCTGAGAATATAAGCCGTGATGAACACGAAAATAAAATGATAGAACAAATATCTCAATTTAATCCAGATATTATAGTTTTAGCAAAATATATGAGAATTCTAACATCAAATTTTGTAGAAAAATTTAGTGGAAAAGTTTTAAATATTCATCACTCATTTTTACCAGCATTTATTGGAGCAAATCCGTATAAACAAGCCTATGAAAGAGGGGTTAAAATCATAGGAGCAACAGCTCATTATGTAACAAATGATTTAGATGAAGGACCAATTATATATCAAGATGTTGTAAGAGTTGATCATAGTTATTCATGGGAAGATATGAGAAATGCTGGTCGAAATGTAGAAAAAGTTGTATTATCAAATGCTTTTGAACTTCTTTTAAATGATAGGGTTTTTGTTCACAGAAATAAAACGGTGATTTTATAATGTTTAATATCGTACTTCATGAACCAAGAATTCCAGGAAATGTAGGCACTATTGGAAGGTTGTGTTTTGCACTAAATTGTAAACTTCATTTGATAAAACCTTATGGTTTTGGTGAAATAACTGAAAAAGAGGTTCGTCGAGCTGGGCTTGATTATTGGTTTGATTTAGAAGTTTATGAATATGAAAATATAGAAGAATTTTGGGATAAAAACCCATTTTCTTTAAGACATTTTTTTGCTACAACTAAAACAACAAAAGTATATTTTGAAGAAAAATTTGAAGTAGGGGATTACTTTTATTTTGGAAGAGAAGATGCAGGATTGCCACAAAGTATTTTAAATAAAAGCCAAGAATCTTGTATAACTATACCTATGACAAATAATGCAAGAAGTTTGAATATGGCTAATTCTGTATCGATAATAGCTTACGAAGCTTTAAGACAAAACTTCGCAAACTTTAAATAATCAAATAAGAGCTTCACTTTTTTTGATAAGTTTAGCAATAGCTTGAAGTTTTTTTTCAAGCTCATCTTTTTTATTTATCTCTTTTATATCTAAAGATTTTATCTCTTCTTTGATCTTTGATCTTTTTTCTTTTAAATCTTCAATTATTTTTAAAACTTTTTCTTCTTGAGACTTTTTTAAATCATCTTTTTTTAGGTATTTTTTGATTTTTTCTACTATTTTACTTAGTTTCATTTGTTTCTCCTATTTGTTTTAATAAGTCATTGTGCATAAACAGAATATTTGCAACTTCAACAAGTTTTTTCTGTATAGAGTAACCTGTTGCACTATCATTCATATATGATGTTGCCATTGTTGCTTTTATCTTATCTTCTCTAATCAATGCATCTATTTCTTCACTACTTGCTAAGTCATTTTGCGCTAATTCATTTTTTATAACTTCAAGTTGAGTTAATTTATCAGCATCATTTTCTAAAGTTGATAATGTATTGATATCGATTAAAATTTCAGCAATTTCTCTTCTTAGGATATTATACTCTTCTTTTATATATTCATTTTTACTTTTTAGATAAAAATTAACATTTTTTTGAATATCTCTTGTATCTTTTAAAACTTCAACTATCAAAGAAGCACTTCTTTTTAATTCACCAATTTCTGTATGTTGAAACTCAAACATATTTTCTTGAGCAAAAGAAGAATACTGAATAATTTCACTATAAAGAGATTTTAAATTTGTTTGATAAATCTCATCTAAATTTGTATCAATTATTGTAAAATCTTTTGAAATTTGTTCTTGTAAACTACTTTTTGTAAGATTTGTTGTATGAAAACTTAGAGCATGAAGCATAGCTTTTTGGCAGTTTTCATATAGATTTATGATCTCTTTTCTAATAGAAACTAAAGCAGCATCAGGGTTTTGCATAGCTGATGTATTAAGATATTTTGGTTTTGAAGCTGAAGATACTTTTTTCTTGATAAGTTTTTCAGATAATTTTACTAACAATGGAATAAATGGAGTTAAAAGTAAAATTCCAATTGCACTAAAAATAGTGTGGAATAGGGCTAGTTTCATACCGTAGTTTTTATCGCTTATCCCTAAATATGGTGCTAAGAAATCTACTAAATCTTTAAAGTTAAATATAAAGATAGTTATAAATATAGCAGACACAATATTGAAAATAAAGTGAACTAATGCAACTCTTTTCCCATTCTCATTTGAAGTAAATGATGCTAATATAGCTGTTAAAGTTGTACCAACATTTGCTCCAATAGCTAAAGCTAAAGCATTTATATAAGTTATGCTATCAGCGTTTAAAGCTGTAATAACAATAGCTAAAGTTGCTGCACTTGATTGGATTACAACTGTTACAACGATACCTATTAAAATATATATTACTATCCCTAAATATCCATCCATTGCATAAGAGGCTAAATCGATAGAGTTTTTCATCACATCGAAACCATCTTTCATATATGCAATACCTAAAAAGATAAAACCTAAACCTAAAAGCACATTTCCAGTACCTTTTGATGCATTTGTTTTAAAGAATCTTAAGATTACTCCAAATACAATCATAGGAAAAGCATAAGCAGAAATTTTAACATCAACTCCTAAACTTGAAACAATCCAAGCTGTTGTTGTACTACCTAAATTAGAACCAAAGATAATACCTATACCTTGAACTAAAGTTAGTAATTCAGCACTTAAAAAAGATATTACAACTAAAGATATGATAGTTGAACTTTGAACTATTGAAGTTGATAAAAATCCAGTTAAAATAGCATATAAAGTATTGCTAGTAAACTTTTGTAAAAGTTTTTCTAAAATACCACCAGAAAGTTGTTTAAATCCATCTTGCATAAAAAACATACCTATTATAAAAATGGCAATACCACTTAAAATAACAGTAAAGTTTTCATAAAAAACAACTACATACCCTAAAAGTATTAAAAGTAAAGATATAGAAATATTTTTTACCAAATCTGTTTCCTTAAAATTATTTGTAAAATGCGAGGATTATATCTAAAAATCAATTAATATTAATAAGCAATATTTTGTTAGAATTATAGGTAAAATTATATTTTTTAAGAAAGCAATAAAACTATGTATAAAAAGTATCAAATTGAGATAAATTTGGCAAAAGAAAAGTTATCAACTATTAATTTTATTTTAGAAAAAGATGATGATTATAAAGCAACTTTTGGAGATGGCTCTATGTGGAAAATAGAGTTAAATGGAAAATGGTATGATAACTACTGTTATATAAGTATTAGGAATGAACTTGAAAAATATGAAATTTCAGCTAAAAAAGGTGTACCTTTATGGATGTTTATGAAAATATTTGGAGTTGAAACACAAAATAAAACTACTCAAGAAAAACTAGATTTTATTATTGAGTATAAAGATAAAATTTTTGATGATAATTTTAAGTATAAACAGATATTTGATGATATAAAAAAGCGTAAAGGGTTGGAATGAATACAACTGATACTTACATCATAATAATCTCTATTTTTGTTATGCTTTTTGTTATAAAAAAGTTTAATATTTTAAGAACAATATCTTATGGTGGAAGGGTGGAGCATGATTTTAGCGAGTGTTATATTATAAGTTATCCAAAGAAAGATGAACTTCATAACAAGGGTGAAGTTTTTGACATAGATGTAGAAGAATTTTTTAAATTAAATCCTAAATTAAAAGGTAAAATTCCAATTGAAAAAAGAGAAGGAATAAAAAGTACAGACTCTTTAGATGTTCAAATGGAAATCAAAGAAAGAAAAAAAATCAAACAAAAATATTCAAAATTAACTAGACAAAAAGGTAAAAAGAAAGAGAAAGAAAATGCCTAATATTTTAGTATTAGAAGATGATATACTTTTTGCAAATACTTTAGAAGATATCTTAACAGAGCAGAATTATGTTGTTGATTTAGCAAGAAGTGCAAAAGAAGCATTGGATTTTAACTATGAAAAAAATTATGATTTATATTTGTTTGATATAAATCTTCCTGGACAAAATGGAATAGAACTTTTAAAAGATTTAAGAGATAGCCAAGATTTGACACCTACAATATTTATAAGTTCCTATAAAGATAAAGATGTAATTAAAGATGCGTATATAAATGGTTGTGATGACTATATAAAAAAACCAGTTGATTTAGATGAACTTCTTTTTAAAATAAGAGCTATTGTAAATAGATTTAGTAAAAATTTAAAAGTTATAAAACTAAAAAATAATATTCAAATTGACCCCATAGAAAAAAGAGTTTATAAAGATGAATTAGATTTAGAAATACCACAAAAAATAGTTGAGTTACTTTTAATATTTTTAGAAAATAAAGGCAAAATTGTAACAAAAGAGATGATTATCCAAAGACTTTGGAATGTTTCAGAACATTATAGTGAAGGTTCTATTCGAGTATATGTAGCAAAAATAAAAAAAATACTTGATTGTAAAGATTGTATAAAAAATATTAAATCTATTGGTTATAAATTTGAACTTTAAAAAAATATATTTTTTTATTTCAATATCTTTAGTTTTTTTTATATCACAAGCTATCACTTTTGGTTTGTATTATTTTTTAATTCTTGAAATAGAGTTATTTTCACAAAATATATGGGTTTATCTATTTTTTATATTATTTGAACTTATACTTTTTCTACTATTATCCAAAGAGATTTTAGAGCCAATTTTTAAAAGTGAAGAAAAGATTAAACAAACTATTAAAAATACTCTTCACGAACTAAATATTCCTGTTTCTACTATAAAATTGAATTTAGATTTGTTGAGAAATCTAAAAGATGAAAAAAATGTAAAAAGAGTTGAACGAATAAAACAAGCAAATGAAAATCTAATAAAATTGTATAACAATATGGAATATGAGTTAAAAAAAGAGTTAGAAAAAGTTGATTTAGAAGAGTTCTATTTTGAAGATGCACTTAAAAATTCTCTTGAAAAATTTGAAGAACAACTTGAGAATATAACTTTGGATATACATATAGAAAATCCTACTATTTATTGCGATTATTATGGTTTTATAATAGTGTTAGATAACTTGATATCAAATGCTATAAAATACAATTCTAAAGAAAAACCATATATAAAAATAGAGCAAAAAGGAGAAATTCTATCTGTTTATAATGATGGTGTTGCTATCTTGCCTGAAAATATTATGTTGGTTTTTGAGCGATATTTTCAAGAAAATTCTTTGAATAAGGGTTATGGAATAGGGCTAACAGTTGTAAAAGAGTTTTGTGATA
The DNA here is from genome assembly GCF_003316695.1 of Aliarcobacter vitoriensis. Classification (GTDB taxonomy): domain Bacteria; phylum Campylobacterota; class Campylobacteria; order Campylobacterales; family Arcobacteraceae; genus Aliarcobacter; species Aliarcobacter vitoriensis. Next base: position 143,935 of record NZ_PDKB01000002.1, on the reverse strand, counting down.
AGTATAAAATCTCTATAAATATTAACTCAAAAGAGAGTGGAAATATCATCATACTAAATTTAAAAAATATTATAAAAAATTAAAAATAGATAAATTATTTAAATAACTAAAAAGATCTATCCAGAAAACTAAAATATTAGTTTTAACTGGATAGTTTAATTTAAAACTTAGTTTTTAGTTCAAACCAAATATTTCTACCTGGTTCATATATTCTTTCTTGAGCCATAAAAGTTGTAGCACTTGAAATATCTGAATTACTTAAATGTTCCATATAGGCTGTATCAAAAATATTGTCTATTCCAAAAGAAAGTGAAACATTTTTATTATATTTATACCCACCATTTATAGAGAAAATTGCTGCACCAGGAGTTTCTCCTTTATCAACTCCATTCATAACTATACTTCCTGCTCCAATGTCATATCTATCTTGTTTTGAGATAAATCTTGCAAGTATACCAGCTGAATATTCTCCATTGTCATAAATAGCAGATAGTTTGGCTTCTAGTGGTGGTTGTTGTGCTAAAGGTTTATCATCTGTATCATTTTTCCCAATAACATGTGTTAATGATCCTATAATTTTGTAATCGCTTGTTATTTGATAACTTGCACTTAATTCTCCTCCATAAATAGTTGCATCTATATTAGATACTGTTGTGTATGATGTTGTCCCCATCATATAAGGAACAGTCATTGTATTTCCATTTTTATCAAACCATCTATTTAAAATATAGTCATCAACTTTACTATAAAACATAGAAGCTGAAGCTGTTAAATCACCATTTGTCCAACTAGCCCCAATATCAATTTGATTTGTTTTTTCAGGTTCTGGAATATCTATTGAATTTATTGCATTTGGATTTGCTTTATTTGAATTATTTATACTTTCAAGGTTATATTTTGTTCTTTCCCAATAATCAGGAAATCTTTCAGAATGCCCAAATCCAATATATGTTTTTAAACCATAATTTGGGATATCTTTTTCATATCTTAAAAATCCACTTATAAGATTTTCTTTATCTTTTTGATTATAATTTGGGTTGTTATAAATCAACATTCCAAATTTTGTTCTTTTATCAATTGCTTCATGTTTATCTAATCTAAGTCCAGCAATGATTCTATTATCTTCATTTATATCAAGTGTAGATTCATTAAAAAATCCAATTTGAGAAAAATCAAAGTCAGTTTGTCTTGATGCAGAACTCATACCGCTATTTGCTAAAGAAGAAGATGCTTGTCCCATAGAACTTCTTGCTGTGTGTTCATCTTCTTTAAAATCTATACCAGATACATTTGTTAATAAAAGAGATGGTATTTCTGTAGTAACTTTTATATTTCCACCAATTGTTGTTCTATCTGGATTCATTCCAGAATATGCTTTTTTATTTGTCATAGGACTAATAGGAGCTTCTCTTAATGAATAATTATCCATGATATGATCTACATAGTTTCTATAAACTTGCATTTCAATTTTGTTTATATTTTTTGCAAGATTATATTTTATTACTTTTAAAGAAATATTTTCTCTAAGTAATTTTGAAGCATCCATTGTTCTATCGGCATATTTCGCTTCTCCATCACCTTTTGAACCTGAAATCTCAATTGTAGTATCATCTGTTGGTGTCCATCCTAATGCAAGGCTTGTATTCCATCTTGTATATTCAGAATCTACAATATTACCTTTACCATCTTTGTAATTATTTGAATGAGAACGAGTTGCAATTAGTTGAGCATATCCTAAAGGACCTCCTCCACTAATGTCAATAAATTGGTCACTTCGTCCAAAACTTCCTTGTTTAAAAGAAGAATATATATCATAATCAGGTGTAGAATAATATTTAGGTTTTTTTTCAAATTGAACTATACCAGCTGAAAAACCAGAACCTGCTAACACAGTTTGAGGACCTTTTGTAATAACTACACTATCATAAGATTCAGGGAAAATATATGCAGTAGGAGGATCCATTCTTCCTCCACATCCTCCATATACTTCTTGCCCATCAGAAAATATTCCAAGTTTAGAACCAGACATTCCTCTAAATATTGGATCTCCATCTGTTCCACCTTTTCTTTTAACAGAAAAACCTGGAATGTTTTTTAAAAAATCAGCTCCATCACTAGCTGGAATTGGCTGAATTGGATTTTTAGGATCCGTTATAACTTTTAATGGATTGTCAGATTCAACAATAGAAACAACTTCTATTTTTTCTAAAACGGTAGTTCCTTTTTTGTCAGTAGTTGTCTCTTCTGATAAGAGTAAACTTGTACATAAAGCTAGACATAAAACTATTCTCTTTTTTTTCACAATAAATTCCTTTACTAAAAATTTGATTTATTTTAGAAAAGAGATGTTAATTTTCTGTTAATTTATTATTTATTTTTATATTTTCTATTAATTAATATAATAATTTAAAATATAGCTTATTAAAAACTATATTTTAAATTTACATATCCATATCGACCAGGGTCATTGAATAATATTCTATCTTGTCCAACTTGAACATAAGTGATATCTTGGTAAGTATTTGTTGAATTATAAACTTTATCAAACAAGTTATCAACTCCTAAAGTTAATTCAAAATTTTTAAATAACTCTTGAGAATATTTTAAATTCACAACAGCATATCCAGCTAACTCTTGTTCTTTGGCACTTTCATCAAATTTACTCCATTTATCAACTGCTATAACTTCTGCTTTAAATTTTGCTTGTTGGTATTGGTAGTTTAAAGCTAAATTTGCTTTTAGTGGTGGAATTTCTGCTAAATCTTTATCATTTCCACTATAATTTCCATCTTTTTTACCTTTTAAGTAAGCAAGACCAAAATCAAATGAAAAATCATCTGTAAAGTAGTAATATCCACTAATATCTGCTCCATATATTTTTGCATCAATATTTTCAAATTTGCTACTATTGTAAATATAATCTTTTAATTTTGAGTAGAAAATCTTTGGTTTTATATTTAAGTTTCCAATATTTGCTTCATATCCAAAATCTATTTCATAGTTTTTTGTTTGATCTAAATTTGGGTTTGAAGATGCAGTTTGCTGATATAGTTCTCTAGCATCTGGAACTCTTGAAGATTTTCCAATACCTGCAAAGATTTTGTTTTGTTCATTTATATTGTATGTACCAAAAATATATCCATTTAAAGCTACAAATTTTTTATCATCTACGTTTGGTCTTTGAGTTTCTATATCTGTATAATCATATCTAAGTCCTGATTCTATATCTAAATTTCCAAATGATTTTTCAGCTTTTACAAAAATTGCTTTATTTGTAGTATCTGTATCATACATTTTATTCATAGTTGGATTTGGAGTAATTACACCAGTGTTCCTATTTGTAGAGTACATTCCTCCTTCCCAATTTCTTTTACTTGTATCAAGTCCAAAAGTTAGTAAAGTATTTGCAACTTCCAAAGAGTTTTTAACTGTTGCTCCCCAAATTGAAGTTTTTAAGTGGTTTGTCATATAAGTTGGCATTGCTGTCCCATTTCTTAATTGTCCACTCATAGGATGATCAACTTTTGAGTAGTAATAATCTAAATTAAGCTCTTTTGAAAATAACCCTAAATCTCTAATAGTATATCCAAGAGTATAAATATCGCTATCGTCATAATCTGCATCCATTGGTCCTGCTGGATATAATATACCATCACTTCTATTTGCTGTATATGATAGTTTTAAATCTTGATTATCTGTTAGATTAAATTGAAGTTTTGATAAAACACTTTTTTTCTCAAAAGCATCAATATCTCCATCTCTATATTGATTAGCCGTTGGTACACCTTTTTTTATCTGTTGTTCTAAAAAATTATCACCATTTCCATCTTTATATGCTTTACTTTTTTCAATAGAAGCCGAAATCAAAGCTTTTACAAAATCATTACCACCACTAACAGTTGCACTTGCTTTTTTGTACCCAAAACTTCCAGCATTTAGATTTATTTCACCATTTATTCCCTCTTTTGGTTCAATAGTTTTAACTTGCACTAATCCACTCAAAGTTCCAAAATTTTCAACATCATAAGGACCTTCAATTATTTTTACACTATCTATATTGTTTGTAACAATATGAGAAGTTGGAGGATCCATTCTATTTGGACATGCTCCATATATTTTTGCACCATCTATTAAAATATTGATATTATCTTTTTTTTGACCTCTTAAAATAATATCATTTGCTATACCATTTCTTCTTACAATTGAAATATTTGGAGAACTTTTCATCAAAGCTTCTGATAAATCTGCACTTTTTAACTCTTCATTGCTAATATCTTTTATAAGCTTTGAATTTGACTTTTCAACTACACTCACAGTGTTTAAAGTTGTAGTTTCATTTGCAAACAAAGACCCACAAAGTATTATTGAATAACATAATTTTTGTTTCATAATTTTCCTTTTTTTGAAATTTGTAAAATTATTTCAAATAAGTGTTAATTATCTATAAATTTATAATAAAAACTATTTTTAATTCTTAGTAAACTATAATATATAAATTTATAAAAAAGGGCTAAAAATGGAAGAGAGCATAATATTTGCTATTACAATAATATTTTTTGCGATAGTAATAATATCAAAAGGTGTAAAAATAGTATCTCAAGCAGATTTATATGTTGTTGAAAGACTTGGAAAATTTCACAAGGTTTTACACGGTGGATTTCACCTGATAATCCCTGTTGTAGATAAAGTAAGAATAACATTGACTTCAAGAGAACAACTTGTAGATATAGAAAGACAATCCGTTATTACAAAAGATAATGTAAATATATCTATTGATGGAATAGTTTTTTGTAAAGTTGATGATGCTGTTCAGGCAACTTACAATGTTATGAACTTTAAACATGCAATTGCAAATCTTGCTATGACAACTTTAAGAGCAGAAATTGGTGGAATGGATTTAGATGATACTTTGTCAAATAGAGAAACATTAAATGCAAAACTTCAAACAGAACTAGGAAGTGCAGCATCAAACTGGGGAATAAAAGTAACAAGAGTTGAAATAGCTGATATTTCAGTTCCTCCATCGATTGAAAAGGCTATGAATATGCAAATGGAAGCTGAAAGAGAAAAAAGAGCTATTCAAACAAGAGCCGAAGCACAAAAAGAAGCACAAATAAGAGAAGCAGAAGCATATAAACAAAGTGAAATTTTAAAAGCAGAAGCAATAGAAAGAATGGCAGATGCAAAAAAATATGAGCAAGAAAAAGTGGCAGCTGGTCAGCAAGAAGCTATGAGATTGATAAATATATCAATGAGTGAAAATGAAAAAGCAGCAGAATTTTTATTGGCAAAAGATAGAGTTGCTGCATTTAAAGCTTTGGCTGAAAGTAACTCAACAGATAAGATGATTTTGCCTTATGATGTAACTTCTATGATTGGTTCAACATCTGTTTTAGGAGATTCATTTTTCAAAGGAATAAGCAATGCAAACACTAATAACTCTTAGTGCATTTGACTTTTATATACTTTTTGCAATAGCTATTGCTTTAATCACTTTAGAGATATTTTTATACTCTTTTGTAGTTATCTGGTTTGGTTTAGGATTTATAATAGTTGGAATTTTAAGCTTTTTTTATCCATTTGAAAGTGCTATTTGGCAAATAGCATTAGTTTCTATTTTGTCTTTGATTTTTCTATTTTTATTTAGAAAAAAACTTTTAGCTAGATTTTCAAAGTCACAAAGAGAAGTAAAAGACAATTTTTTTGATGAGAGTGGTTTTGGAGAGTTTAAGCAAGGAAAGATATTTTTCAAAGGTACATTTTGGGAACTTGAACCAAATTTTGATGATAAAACTTTGAAAGATGGAGAAAAAATAAAAGTTTTAAAAGTAAAGAATAATTTTGCTTTTATAGAAAAGATATCATAAATAGTGGATTTATAATCCACTATTTTGATTAATAACTTAAAGTTTGATACTATTTTTTTTAATATTTTTTATTTTAAAGTAGCTTTTAAATCATTTACCAGTTGTGCAGATTCAACATCACCTAAAGCTGCAGCTTTTGAGTACCATTTTATAGCTTCAGGAATATCTTTTCTAGTTCCTTTTCCTACTTCATACACTAAACCTATATTATAAAGTGCATCAATAAAATCTTGTTCAGCTGCTTTTAAATACCAATTCATTGCTATTGAATAGTTTTGTTCGACTCCATGACCTTCATCATACATACTACCTATGTTAAATTGGCATTGTGCATCATCTAAATCGGCACATTTTTTATACCATTCATAAGCTAATTTTAAATTTGGAGTTATACCTTGGTGAACTTGTACATTATCGTATATAAATCCTAATTGATTCATTGCATCAAGTTTTGTAACCAAATCTGTACTATTTGTCGCTTTTATGTAGTATTCAATAGCTGTTTTATAATCTTGCTTTTCATAAGCTTCATCAGCTTTATCAATATCATTAGCAAAAATATTTAAACTGATTAATAACACAAATGCTATAATTTTTTTCATAAATATCCTTTTTGTTGAGATTTTGCTGGGATTATACAATAAAATTTGAAAGATTATAATGATAAAAAAAGATAAAATAGTTATATATTATGATAAAGACTGCCCATTTTGTGACAATTATGTAAATTTTTTGAAATTAAAAGATAAATATGAACTTATATTAAAAAATGCAAGAGAAGAAAGAAATGATACAAATTTTGATATAAATGATGGATTTATAGTGATTTCTAACGATAAAGTGTATCAAGGTTCAAAAGCTTTAGAATTTATAAATAGTATCGTAAATAAAAATACAATTTTAGGAAAATTGCATTTTTTCTTCAAATATGACAATATTTTTTCAAAAATATTATATAAAATACTATTTTTATTGAGAAAAATATCACTTATTTTAATCGGTAAAAAATCAAATATTTAAGATTTTAAAATCTTAAAATACTCTTTACGACTTATCTCATAAGCTCCAAGACTTTTTAAATGAGGATTATAAACTTGACAATCTATCATTTTTATACCATTTTGTTGCGCTTGTTGGCAAAGATGATAAAAAGCTACTTTTGAAGCATCACTTACAAGAGAAAACATACTTTCACCACAAAATATATCATTTATCAAAAGTCCATAAAGTCCACCTACAAGTTCATTATCTAAATATGTTTCAATTGAGAAAGCAATACCTAGTTTATGTAAGTTTGTATAGGTTTTAATAAAGTTATCATCTATCCAAGAAGTATCTTCATGCTTTCTTTTTACTTTAGCACAATAGTTTATAACTTTTTCAAAATTTTCATTTGATTTTACTACAAAACCTTTATTTAGTATCGACTTTTTAAGACTTTTCGACACTTTCATATCATTTGGATATAGAACCATTCTTTTATTTGGGCTATACCAGTTTATATATCCATAATCATCTATAAACCAAGGGAATAAGCCATTTTCATAAGCATTTATAACTCTTTGAGGATGAAAATCTCCACCAATAGCAACTAAATCATCATTCATCATATCTAAAGTTGGAAAATCAAAGTTATTTTCATCTAAAAGCCAAATTTTATGTTTTTTATCTAGTAGTTTCATATTTGTATTTTATATCAATAATGCTAATATCCAAATTTTAAAGGAAAAGTTATGAAAAGAATAGATGCATATTTATCAAGTTTGGGTTATTGTTCAAGAAGTGAAGCAAAAAAGTTTTTAAAAATGAATGATGTTTGTATAAACCAAAGTAGGGTTTTTAATACTTCAATAAAAGCAAATCATAGTGAAATCAGTGTAAATGGTGAAAAATTAGATGATGAAAAATTGCTTATTTTACTTCATAAACCAGATGGATATATTTGTTCTCATAATGATGCTGGAAAATTGATATATTCACTTTTACCACAAAGATGGCAAAACAGAAACCCAAAAATATCAACTATTGGAAGATTGGATATTGATACAACAGGAGCTATTTTATTAACCGATGATGGAGAATTAAATCATAAACTATCAAGCCCTAAAAATAGTGTTCCAAAAATATATGAAGCAAATTTAGAAAAACCTTTAACTCAAGATATTATAGATATATTTTCAAGTGGAGAGATGATTTTAAAAGGTGAAGAAAAAGCACTTAAACCAGCAAAATTAGATATTGTAAATCCAAATTTAGCAAGATTAGAAATAGTAGAAGGTAAATATCATCAAGTAAAAAGAATGTTTGCTTATGTAGGAAATAAAGTTTTAAAGCTACATAGGGTAAGTTTTTATGATTTTAAAGTTGATGATTTAAAAGAGGGTGAATACAAGCTAATTTCTATTTAAAAAATTTAGCTTTTATTCTATTTTCTAGTTCATAAACTGTTTCAATAGCTTCATCTACATAATTAGAAAATCCCCAATTTACTAGTATAGAATCAACTCCAGCATTGTTTGCAGCCATAATATCTTTTTTTGAATCACCAACCAACTGTGCATTTTCTTTTTTGATATTATGTATATCTAAAATTTTATTTATCATATCTGGATTTGGTTTTGGTTTTTCTACATCGTTGTAACCCAAAATAGATGAAAAATAGTGATTTATTTCAAGATGATTTAGCATTTTATTTGCATAAACTGAATTTGCATTTGTAGCAACTGCAAATTTAAACTCACCTTTTAGATTGTCTAAAAGATTTTTAATTCCGTCATATAATACTAAATCAGTCAAACAGTTTTTGTTATAATAATCTTTAAAAAGCTCTTCTTGATGTTTTGTAAACTCTTTTGTTCCATAAAAAAATTCTGCACTATTTATGTTTGGATCATTTACATTTTCTAAAATATAATTTTTATGCATTGGTTCAAACCCCAAATTTTCTCTTACATAATTCACTGTATTAGCAATAGAATAACCACTATCTAAAAGTGTTCCATCCATATCAAAAATTATTAACTTCATAAAATTTTCCTAAAATATTTAATAAAACATTATAATATTTATATGATAAACAGAAAGTTAAAACATTTTTTTCAAAATAGGACAAATTTTATCTTATTTTAATATTAGAGGTATTATAATTCTTTCATAGGATATTTGTATTGAATCCTCCTACTACTAAATACAATGTTTTTTAGTATCCTATACTTTTTTTGAAATGAATTGAATAATATATCGGGCTTTACAGTTTTCCCTCTGTAAAGCCTTTTTTTATGCCAAAATCTATATAATCACAGATTATTTTTAAATTTCTAAGGGCTTATATATGGAAACATTTAGCTTAATATCTATTATTGGCATTGCACTTTTAGGTTCTTTCGGACATTGTATTGGAATGTGTGGTGGAATAGTAGTAGCATATTCAAGCTCTAAAATAAAAGATGATTATACAAAAGTAAGACAAATTATTGCACATTTAATGTATGGATTTGGAAGAGTTACATCTTATAGTTTTTTAGGTGCTATTTTTGGATTTTTAGGTTCAATTGTAGCTTTTTCTTCTATAACAAAAGGTTTTTTATTTTTTTTAACAGGAATTTTACTTGTCATTGTAGGATTTTCTCTTTTAGGAAAATTAAAATTCTTGACAAAAATCGAACACTCTTTTTCAAAATCTGTAACTTATCAAAAAATATTTAGAAAAGTAATATCTAGTGATTCATTTTTTAGTTTTTATTTTGTAGGAATATTGAATGGATTTTTACCATGTGGATTTGTATATGTTTTTGCAATAATGGCTGCTAGTACGGCTAGTGCTTTACAAGGTGCTTTTATAATGTTTATATTTGGGCTTTGTACTATTCCTGCACTATTTGTATTAGGATTTTTTGTAGGAATTTTTAAACAATCAAATTTAAGAAATATTTTTATGAAACTAGCTTCTATTTTAGTAATAGTTTTTGGACTTTTTACTATGTATAAGGGATTTATATTTATTGTAAATCCAGATTCTACAATGATTAATCATATGAATATAAGTGAAGATAAAAATCACAATATACAACATCATTAATATAAAAATTTTATAAAGGAGGAAAAAATGGTTAAGAATACAAAAAAATATTTTAGTTTTTTTGGGATTTTATTTGCAACTGTAAGTAGAAAACTCTTAAGTAGTTGCTGTAAAATAGACTCGGTTTTGTCTAAAATACCAAAAATAACTAAAGAGTTATTAGAAAAACAACTAAAACCAATAAAACTTTATTCAACAAACAATATATAAAAATAGGAAGAAAAATGAAAAACAAAATGTCTACAAGCTTGGTTGCTGGGCTACTTATAGCAACAAATCTTTACTCAACAGACACTTTAGAAACAATAACTGTTACAAGTGCTACAAAATCAGAGCAAAAATTAAAAGATATTACTTCTAATGTTGATGTTATAACATCAGAAGATATTGAGGCTAGAAAATTTAAAACAGTTGCTGAAGCTTTACAAACTATTGCAGGTGTTCAAGTATCACAAAGTGGTGGAATAGGGCAACAAACATCAGTTTTTTTAAGAGGAATGGATTCTAAAAAAACTTTAGTTTTAGTTGATGGTATAAGATACAATGACCCAAGTGGAAATGGAGCAAACTTCGAACATTTAATGATAAATGATATTGAAAGAATTGAAGTTATAAAAGGTGCTCAAAGTAGTATTTGGGGAGCAGATGCAAGTGCTGGAGTTATAAATATTATTACAAAAAGTGCAAAAGATGGAACATATGGAAGTGCTAATATTGAGTATGGAAGATATGATACAACAATAGCAAAAGCAAATATTTCGCATAAAAATAAGAATTTTGATGCAAAATTAGGTGTAACAAGAGTTGATACAAATGGTTTTTCAGCAATGTCACCCAAAAGTAGCGAAGCTAAAAAGTATGAAAAAGATGGCTATGAAAATACAACTGCCAATATAAAATTGGGTTATCATTTTAATGAAAATAATAGATTATCAATTTCTTATGAAATAATTGATACAAAAACAGATATTGATGGAAATGATTCTTTTTATAATCCAGATCCAAATAATACAGATAAAGCAAAAACAAAAACTCATTTAGCAAATCTTACTTATGAAAATAAAAATGATATTGCTCTTACAAAAGTATATGCGAACTATACAGATATTAAAAGAGAATATACAAGTAATACTCCTAAATATAAAGGTACTATAAAAGAGTATGGAGTAAATACAAGTATAGATTATTTAGATAACTATTCAAATCTTGTTTTAGGTGCTGATTATAAAAAGTTTGAAAATAAAGCAAATATAGATAAAAATTATGACAATAAAGGAATTTTTATCTCAAATACAAATAAATTTTTTGATAATAAAACAATATTCACTCAATCTTTAAGATATGATAAATATAGCGATTTTGAAAATAAAACAACAGGAAAAGTTGGAGTTAAACAATATATTATTGATGATTTAAATATTAGTGCAAACTATGGAACTGGATATAATATTCCAAGTACTTTTGAATTGTACGATGCTTCTAGTGGAAATATAAATTTAAAACCAGAAAAAACAAAATCTTATGATGTTGGAGTTGAATATAAAGGTTTTTCTGCAACTTATTTTAATTCAAAAATAGAGAATTTAATAAATTGGGAATGGACAGGACCAGGATCATATGATGGGAAAAATAAGAATATAGAAGGAAAGAGTAGATTTAAAGGTATTGAACTTGCATATAAAAACTCTATTACAGAAGATATTTTCCTTAATTTAAACTATACAAGACTTAGTGCAAAAAATAAAGATGAACAAGAGTTTGGAAGAAGACCAAAAAATAAAGTTGGTTTTGGAGTTGATTATTATGGTTTAAAAGATTTTCATTTTAATATAAATGGTGAATATATTGGAGAAAGATATGACTTTAATAATAAACAAGGTGCAAAGACTGGAAACTACACAATTTGGAATGCAGTCGTTGATTATGATATTAGCAAAAATTTCTCGACTTATGTAAAACTTGATAATATTTTTAACAAAGATTACCAAATTGTTGATGGTTATTCAACAAGCCAAAGAGCAGCTTATATTGGATTAAAGGCTAGTTTCTAGTATGAAAAAGCTACTTATATCTTTTTTATTTTGTACGTCATTACTCTCTTATGAGAGAATTATAACTTTAAGTCCATCAGTAAATGAGATAGTTTATGCCCTAAATCTAGGGCATAAAGTAGTGGCAAATACAGAGTTTTGTGATTATCCACTAGAATCAAAAAATATACAAAAAGTTGGTGGATATGGTAATGTTTCACTAGAAAAAATAGTTTTATTAAATCCAGATATTATAATAACTCACGATTTTGATGAAAAGTTAAACTCGAATTTAAGAAAATTAGGCTTTGACACTAAAGTATATACTACAAAAACTATGAAAGATATACAATATACTATTACAAATCTAGGAGAAGTTTTTGAAGAAACAAAAAAAGCAAAAGAGTTAAATCAAAAAATAAATGATTCTTTAAAATCTTTAGAAAACATAGTAACTAATCAAAAAATCTTAATCGTAATAAGCCCACAAAACACTCTATCAAATCAGATTTATGTAGCTGGAAATTATGTGTATTTTGAAGATATCATAAAAAATAGTCACAATAAAAATGCATATTTTTCAAATTCAAAAGCACAACCTGTTTTAAATACAGAGAAGATAATAAAACTAAATCCAGATATAATAGTTTTATTAGCACCATTTTTAGAAGATAAAAAAGATGAAGAAGCAAAAATAATAAAGCTTTGGGAAACTTTACCCATTAATGCAAGTAAAAATAAAAATATATATTCTATTTCAAAGGAATATGCAGGTATCCCAAGCCATAGAGTAGAGTATTTTATAAAAGATTTTAAGAAGATATTAGAAGATGTTAGAGATAAAAAACTACAATAATTTTATATTAAAAAATATATCATTTTGTCTAGAAAATGGTGAGAATTTACTAATTCTAGGAGAAAATGGAGCTGGAAAATCAACTTTAGCAAAAGTTTTATCAAATTTAATACCAAATAACAATGTAAAACTATTTCAAAAGAGTTTATCAAAAATTTCAAATAGTAAAAGAGCTGAATATATAAATTATATACCACCAAAGTTTGAGATTTTTGATGAATTTATGACAGTCTTAGAGTTTTTACAAAGCTCTTTTATTAAAGATTTTGATGAAAAAAAGTTAAATGAAGTCTTAAATATATTAAAATTAGATAAATTTTCACAAAAATCTTGTAAAAACTTAAGTTCTGGAGAAAAACAGCTTTTGCTAATGGCTAGTTCTATATTACATAATGCAAAAATTACAATTTTTGATGAATTAACAGCAAATTTAGATATAAGTAGGATAAAAGATATTTTTTTACTTCTTAAATCTGATTTGTTAAATCAAAAAATTATCATAACCCACAATCTTGATTTTGCTTTTGCACTCAAATATAAAGTTCTGTTTTTAAAAGAGGGAAAAATTGAGTTTTTTGGTGATAACGAAGAGTTTTTTAATGATAAAAATTTAGAAAAATTTTACAATAAAACTATAAAAAAATTGCAAAATCACTTGGTGGTGGATTTATGAAAATTCTATTATATATTTTCTCTATAATTTTAATCTTTATATCTCCATTTATGGGTGAAATTCCTCTAAATATTCAAAATATAGTTGATTTTACACACAAAGAAAATATTATATTTTGGGAATTAAGAGTTCCAAGAGTAATTTTAGCCTTTTTTGTTGGAGGAATTTTAGCTTTGGGTGGGCTTGTTTTTCAATCAATTTTTAAAAATGAACTTATTACTCCATATACTTTAGGAATAGCTAGTGGAACTACTCTTTTTACTGCTTTTACAATAGTTTTTTTACCATTTTTACCATTGCTTTTAGGTTCTATTTTTGGTTCACTTTTTACAATAATAATTCTATTTTTTATCTCAAAAATATTAAACAATAATATAATATCAAGTTCTACAAACTCTATTTTACTGATTGGAATTGCTTTATCATATTTTTATGGTTCGGCTTTGATGATGATTTTTTATATGAGTAATTTACAAGAAAATTACTCAATAGTTAGGTTTACTCTAGGAAGCTTAGATATAGTTGGATTTAAAGATAGTTTTATTGTGATGTTTGTTGCATTTGTTTTTTTAATTTTTATCAAATATTTCCAAAAAAGTATAAAATTGATACTTATTTCAAATGAAACTGCATTTTTGAAAGGTCTAAATGTTGATAAAACGAACTTATTAATATTGATTTTTGTATCTTTATGTATTGGAATAACTATAAGTTTTGTAGGACCAATAGGTTTTATTGGTCTTGTTATTCCACATATTGTAAAAATAATTTATAAACAAAGTGCAGAAAAACTATTCTTTCCTACTTTCTTTTTTGGTGGAATATTTTTACTCTTTTGTGATTTAATTTCAAGAAACTTAAATACAGATTCAACATTACCAATTGGTGTTGTTACAGCTTTTATTGGTGCTCCATTTTTTGTTTATCTTTTAATAAAAAAGAATAAAAAAAGATAATTTTCTTACAAAGAATTGAATTCTTAAATAAAAAATTAATTTAAATTTTTAATATTATTTTAATATTTTATCCCGTAATATGTCCGAATTTTTATAAAAAAGGATAAAAATGAAAAAAATGTACACCTACTTATTAGTAGTGACCTTATTCTCCTTCGGGATAGTGTTAATGTTATATTTTGGATATATAAATAGTAATGTTTCTCTAGGTACACTTCAACTTACAAGTGAAAATGGAGTTTTTAATGATTTAAAAACACTTATTATCAATCAATTTCATCACCCTTTATCTCTTCTTCTAACTCAAATTATTGTTATTATGATAGCAACTAGGATTTTTGGTTTTATCGCAACAAAAGTTTTATTACCAATTGTTGTTGGAGAGATTATTGCAGGTATTATTTTAGGACCATCTTTTTTAAGCTCTATGCTTCCAGCTTTTTCAGAAACATTATTCCCTAAATCATCTTTGGGTAATTTAAGTATGATTAGTCAGCTTGGATTAGTATTCTTTATGTTTGTTATAGGAATGGAACTTGATTGGGATAGTTTGAAAAGTAAAACAAAAGAGTCGGTTGTTATAAGTCATTCTAGTATTCTTTTTCCGTTTTTTCTAGGAGTAGGATTATCACTATTTTTATATAATGAATTTGCTCCTCAAAATATTTCTTTTATTCCATTTGCATTATTTATGGGAATTGCTATGAGTATTACGGCATTTCCAGTATTGGCTAAAATAGTAAAAGAGAGAAATATTTCAAATACTTCTTATGGAGCGATGTCTTTAACTTGTGCAGCAGCAGATGATGCAACAGGATGGTATATTTTAGCAATAATTATAGCTATATCTTCATCTACATCTTTAGGAGCTTCAGCTTTATCATTGGGATTAATAATTGCTTATATGTTGATTATGATTTATTTAATTAAGCCATTTTTAGCTTGGTTTGCTTCTAAATATCAAGATGATACGACACTTAATATGAGTATGGTAGCAATTATTTTAATAGTTTTATTATTATCTTCTTTAGCTACTGAAATTATAGGAATTCATGCACTTTTTGGAGCATTTATTGCTGGAGTTATTATGCCATCAAATAAAGATTCAAAATTAAGAGAGAAGTTGATTCCTAAAATTGAATATGTAAGTGTTCTTGTACTTTTACCACTATTTTTTGCATTAACAGGTCTTAGAACACAAATTGGATTGATGGAAACATCATATCACTGGTATATTTGTGGAATTATTATATTAGTTGCAGTTGCAGGAAAGCTTTTAGGAGCTGCTTTGTCATCTAAATTTATGGGATTTTCTTGGTCTGATTCTTTTAGAATTGGTGCTTTGATGAATACTAGAGGTTTGATGGAACTTATTGTTTTAAATATCGGATATGAGTTGGGAATTCTTAGTGCTGAATTATTTGCTATGTTTGTAATCATGGCTTTAGTTACAACAGCTATGACAGGACCGCTTTTACATCTAATAGATAAAATAAAAAAATAGCTTAGATATACTTTTTAGGGAACTCAAAGCATATTAATTTTGAGTTCTCTTTTGAAATATCTTTCCAAAATTCTATATCAAAATCTATTTCTAATATTCCACAAGTTGGAATATTTTCTTTAAAGTCATTCAATACAAAGTTACTTAAATCATTAAGTCCAGGATTATGTCCTATTAAAAATATAGTTTTATATTTATCATCTGTGTTACTTAAAACTCTTAATAAGTTCTCAAAAGGAGCTTCATATATAGATTCTTCAAAAACTATACTTTCTTTGTATTTAAACTCTTTTATAAAATATTCTAAAGTCAGTTTTGTTCTTATAGATGGTGAAGATATTATTAAGTCTGGATTTAAGCATTTTTTATTCAATAACTTTGCCATAAAAGGAGCATCTTTTAAACCTCTTTTATTTAAAGGTCTATCAAAATCATTTAAAAGAGGATTTGTCCAATCAGATTTTGCATGTCTAATTAAAACTAATTTTTTCATATTCATCCTATATCATTTTTTTAATTTTAACATAAATACAAAAAAAGCTAAAAAAGTGATATTTTAGATATAATAGACTTATGAAAATTTTTATAAGTATAATTTTTCTACTCTTTTTCACTTTAAATGCAGATTTCATTGGCACATCTTTACTTGATAAAGTGGAAGCTAAATATGGTAAATTTGCAAAAAATAGGTTTGTAGCCTTAAATAACTTATTAGAAAAAAACAAAAGTGTTGATGTAAACATTAAACTTGAGAAAGTTAATGATTTTTTTAATAGTGTAAAATATGCAAGTGATCAAAGTATATATGGGGTGAGCGATTATTGGGCGAATCCTTATGAGATGCTAGCTAGAGATAAGGCTGATTGTGAAGATTATGTTATTGCTAAATATTTTGCATTAGAGTATTTAGGAGTACCAACTTCAAAAATGTTTTTAACGTATGTTAGAGTAAAGGCTTCTAATGAAGCACATATGGTATTAACATACTTTGAAACACCAAATTCTGAACCATTGATTTTAGATAATTTGCGAAAATCTATTCAACCTGCATCAAAAAGAACTGATTTAGTTCCAGTTTTCAACTTTAATCCAAATATTTTAAAGGGTGAAAAAACGGCTGCACATAAAAAGTGGGATACTTTAATTCAAAATTATAAAGGGCAAAAAATATGAGTTTATTTAAACAAGTTGCTATAGTTTTAAGTTTTATTTTTTTAATACTATTTGTATTAATCATTGGTTTATCTTTTAATATAATAAAAGATTCAGCTTCAAAATCTTTGTATGATAATGTACAAAATAGTGTTACAAGTACAAGTTTGTCTATTACAAATGCGGGAGTAGATGAAGGTTCTATAAAAACTGTTATGAATGCTAGTTTTGACAATGGTAATTATGCAAAAATTGTATTCAAAAATACAAATGAAGATATTGTTTATGAAAGACAAAAAGAACAGATTTCTAATGAATATAGAGATGTTCCACATTGGTTCATAGAAATTGTTGATATTGGTGAAATCTCAGCTCTTGCTAGTGTATCAGAAGGGTGGAATGTTTTAGGTGTTTTAGAAATATATGGAGATAAAGAGATATTTTATGAGCAGACATATTCAATGTTTATTAAGCTTGTACAGTCTTTATTGATTAGTTTTGTTGTGTTAATGATAGTTTTGTTTTTGCTATTTACTTATATTTTAAAACCTTTAAAAATAATAGATAAACAAGCAAAAGCAGTTATGGAAAATGAGTTTATACTATCTAATCAAGTTCCATTTACACAAGAGTTTAAATCTCTTACTTTTGGAATAAATAGTATGGTTAAAAAGTTTGAAGGTATGTTTAAAAATACAAATGAAGTATTAAAAACGAATAAAGAACTTTTATATTTTGATGAACACTCAAAAATGAACAATAGGAAATATTTTATATTAAAAGCAAATGAATATTTAGATAAAGATAGCACGAATAATAAGGGTTTTTTAGTACTTATTAATATAAACATTCAAGATATAAATAAAACTTATGGCTTTGCAAAAACAGATAAATTATTACAAAATTTAGGTAAAACTATGAAAGAACATTTTTGTGATGATATGAATGTTGTTGTAAGACTTAATGGTCCTGATTTTGTAGTTCTTATTCCAAATTCAAATGAAGATATTGTAAAAGAAAATTTAATAAAATTAATAAATTCTTTAAAAGATATTGAAGAGTTTAAAAATAATATATGTTTTGGTATGTTGAAATATGAGAATGAAGATGGAATGAGAGAGTTATTTACAAAAATAGACTATACATTTTCTCAAGCAAAAATACATACAGAAAAAGATTATTTTTATGCAAAAAATATTGAGAATTTTAAAACAAAAGAAGAGTGGATTAATATTTTAAATCTATCTTTAAAACAAGAGTACTTTAAGTTAATTCATAGAGATATTGTTGATATAAATTCTAAAGAACAATTTTTAAAAACAGTTAGTTTTGAACTTGATTTTCAAGGCGAAACTATAAGATATGGAGAGTTTATAGCTCCTGTTTTAGAACAGAATAGATTAGATGAAGTATATTTACATATTATTGAAAAAGTTTTCAAAAATAGTAAGGAAAATGAACTTGTATCTATACAATTACCAACAATGTTTATAGAAAAGTTAAGTAGCTATGCTAAATTAAAAGATATTTTGACAAGATATAAGAATCTTTCAAAAAATGTTATTTTTGAAATAGAAGAAGAAGCATTTAACAAAAATTTAAATAGTACATTGATGTATGTAGAGTTATTTAAAGAGTACAATTTCAAATTTGCTATATTTAACTTTATTGCAAATAGCGATGATTATAACTACTTAAAAGAGTTAAAACCACTATACATTAAAGCTTCAAAATTCTTCTTACTTGAATCAAGACAAAGTTTGAATATGCTAAAAATATTAACGCAGTCTTTGGATATTAAACTTGTTGCTACTTCAGTAGATGAAGTTGCAGAGATAAAAACTTTAGAAGAGATAGGAATAAACGCTATTTCTGGTTCAGTTATGGCAAAACTTTAAAACTTGTGCCATGTCAAGAAAGGCTTTTTTTAGCTTTTTTTGGCTATTATCTAGCATTATATACAAAGATAATGGAAAATAGATAATGACTGTACAAATAAACCTTTCAGAAGAAAATTCATATAAAATTTACATAGAGAAGCTAGAAGAACTGAACTTTGATAGAAAAGTTGTAGTTGTTACAAATCCAACTGTTAGCTCGTATCACCTTGAATATTTAAAATCAAAAATAAAAGCACGTGAATTTACGATTTGTACAATTCCAGATGGAGAAGAGTATAAAAATATGCAAACTTTAGAGATGATTTTATCATCTTGTTTTGAAGCAAGACTTGATAGAAAATCTTTACTTATTGCATTTGGTGGTGGAGTTATTGGTGATATGACAGGATTTGCTGCTTCAATATATCAAAGAGGTATTGATTTTATTCAAATTCCAACAACGCTTCTTTCTCAAGTTGATGCAAGTGTTGGTGGTAAAACAGGAATAAATAATAAATATGGAAAAAATTTAATAGGGACTTTTCATCAACCAAAAGCTGTTTATATAGATTCATCGATGCTTAAAACTTTGCCAAAAAGAGAGTTTGGTGCTGGAGTTGCTGAGATTGTAAAAATGGCAGTTACCTTTAATAAAGATTTTTTTATTTGGCTTGAAAATAATGATTTAAATAAAGAAAACAATATTGATATAGCTATTCAAAAATCTGTTGAAACAAAAGCTTGGGTAGTTTCTCAAGATGAAAAAGAACAAGGTTTAAGAGCTGCATTAAATTATGGACATACTTTTGGACATGTAATAGAAAATGAAACAAATTATAAAATGTATTTACACGGTGAAGCTGTTGGAATAGGTATGTGTATGGCAAATGCTTTAGCTGTTAAGTTAAATCTTATGAGTAGTGAAGATGCTAGAAGAGTTGAAGATTTATTAAAAAAATATGATATCCCAACAACTTACAAAATAAAAGATGTTGAAGATTTTTATGAGCATTTTTTCTTAGATAAAAAATCTTCAAACAATAAAATAAAATTTATTGTTCCTGTTGGTATAGGTGATTGTAAAATCACAGATGATATTAGTAAAAATGATGTTATTGAAGTTTTAGAAGGATTTTAATTGTTAAAAAAAATATTTTTAGCTTTTGTACTAATAAGTTTATCTTCTTCAAGTGTATTTATCTTAAGTGCCAATGAAAAAGTAGAAAAAAAAGAACAAAAAACAAATACAAAAAATACAAATAAAGATGATAGTGTTTTAGAGATTGAGAATATGGTTGAGATAAATATTTTATTGGAAAAAATCAATAAAATAGAATCAACATTTAAAGATAATATTTTATTAAAAAGATACTCTAATTATTTATCATATAGCAAAATTTCAGCCGAATTGGATCAATTAAAAGATAGTTTAAAGAAAAAAAACAATTTAGCTGAGGAGTTGGAGTATCAACTTCTAAATAAAATTAGAGTAAAAGAAAATGAGTTAGAATTAATAGCAGAGTATAAAGGTTCTCCTATTGGTTCTTTGATGAATCCCCCTGAAATAGAGAAATTTGAGAATATTACAAACCCATTTGGAATAATAAATGCTCTATCAAATATTAAAAAAATAGAAAATAACAGACAACAATTCAATACTTTAAAAATGCAAATAGAGACTACTTTTCAAGCCTTAGAGGAAGAATTGACTACTTATAGAGAACTTTATGCTCTTGATTCAAAAAGTGAGTATAAAGAGAAAATTACATTTTTAGATAAACAAAAAAGAGATTTTGATATTGTTTTAGATATCGTTACTACAACTCAAGAAGTTTATGGTAAAAAAATTGAACAAGTTATATTAGAGATTAAAAATCAAATAACTCAACAAATACAAAAAATGTTTTTAATATTTGGTATTATTGTTTTCTTATTTGTAATATCATTTTTAGTAAAACTTACTTTGAAAAAGTATTTCTCACAAACTGAAAATTATTATATGGTAAATAAAATCATAAACTTTACCTTAGCTTTTTTAGTTTTGATGGTATTACTTTTCTCATATATCGATAATGTTTCATATCTTGTAACAATTCTTGGATTTGCATCAGCTGGTATTGCGATTGCTTTAAAAGATTGGTTTATGTCGCTTTTTGGCTGGATGGTTATCGTTACTTCTGGATTTATTCAAGTTGGAGATAGAATTAGAGTTACAAAAGGAAATGTTGAAACAGTTGGAGATGTTTTGGATATTTCGTTATTTAAGATAACTATTAGAGAAGATGTTACTTTAGTTACATATATGCAAAATAGAAGAGCTGGAAGAATATTTTTTATACCAAATAACTATATTTTTTCTGAACTTATAGCAAATTATAGTCATAGTGAACTAAAAACAGTTTGGGATGGAATAGATATAACTTTAACATTTGATTCAAATCATAAAAAAGCACAAAAAATTATAAGAGAAATATTGAAGCACTATTCAAAAGGTTATAGTGATATTACAAGAAAACAGTTATCTAAAATGAGAAATAAATATCAGTTAAGAGCAACTGGAGTAGAACCAAGAGTATTTACTTTTATAGAGCCACATGGAGTTGTGATTTCTGGTTGGTATCTTACAAACTCATTTGCTGCTTTAGTTTTAAGAAGTACAATAAGTACGGAAATTCTCGAAGCATTTATGAAAGAAAGTGATATAAATATTGCTTATCCAACACAACAAATTAATCTTAATAGAACAAGTAATCCTTATGGTCCAGCAATGAATAGAAAAGTTGTTCCAGAAGAGTTAGAAGAACTAACAAATAAAGTGTAGGATAATATTTTATGAATTTTTCACAAAACAAACCAAAAGTATATTTTAAAACTTTTGGTTGCAGAACCAATCTTTTTGATACACAAGTTATGATTAGTAATTTAAAAGATTTTGAAGTAACACAAGATGAAAAAGATGCAAATATTGTAATAATTAACTCTTGTACAGTTACAAATAGTGCAGATAGTACAGCAAGAAGTTATATAAATAGTTTAAAAAATTTACCAACAAATCCAAGAGTTGTTTTTACAGGTTGTGGAACAAGAACAAAAGGTGAAAAACTATTTAGTGAGAATAAAATTGATTCACTTTTTGGACACTCTGAAAAAGAGAATATCAATGATTTACTTTTAGAGGATAAAAGATTCTTTAAGTTAGGTGATTTAACTCATTTGGATAAAACAATAGTTGAAGAGTTTGTAGGTAAAAGTAGGGCATTTATAAAAATTCAAGAGGGCTGTGATTTTAGATGTTCGTACTGTATTATCCCTTATGTAAGGGGAGATGCTAGAAGTTATGAAGAAAAAGTAATTTTAGAACAAATAGAAACTTTAGCACAAAATGGTTTTGGAGAGTTTATTTTAACAGGAACAAATGTTGGCAGTTATGGTAAAAAACAACATACTTCATTAGCAAAACTTCTTAAAAAAATGTCACAAATAAAAGGTGTTAGACGAATAAGAATGGGAAGCATTGAACCAATACAAATAGATGATGAGTTTAAAGAACTTATAAATGAACCATTTATGGCAAAACACTTACATATTGCACTTCAACATACTTCAAAAGATATGTTGAAAATTATGAATAGAAGAAATAAAGTTTTAAGTGATTTAGAACTTTTTGAATTTTTAAAAGATAGTGGATATGCGTTAGGAACAGATTTTATAGTGGGGCATCCTGGCGAAACTCCTGAAATTTGGAAAGAAGCTATGCAAAATCTTAAAAGGTTTCCTTTAACTCATGTTCATGCTTTCACTTATTCAAAAAGAGATGGAACTCCTAGTGCTACTATGAAGCCTGATATAAAAGGTGATATTGCAAAAGATAGATATATTGAACTTGTAGAAACTATCAAACAGAAAAATTATGAGTTTAGAAGAGATAATAAAACTAAACTTGAAGTATTGGTTGAACAAGAGAAAAATGGAAAATATATAGGGCTTGATCAATATTTTAATCAAATTGAGATAAGTAGTGATGAAGATTTAGTTGGGGATTGGTTATATTTAGAAGATTATGAAGTGGAGTTTACTAAAAATGCAACAAGATTCAAATAACAAAAATATAGAAAAAAACTTTAAGTTGATGATTATATCAGCTATTGTACTAATAGTGCTATTTTCTTATACTATTTATAAAAGTAGCTCAAATATACAGGGAAGTTCATACTATTTTGGTATTGGATTTTTATTTATATTACTTATTTTATCTCTTGTTTTAAGAGCTAATCAAAATAAATTAAGAAAATATTTAGAAAATAAAAAAGGTATAAAACCTAATATAAACTCTTTTGATATGGAACTTCAAAAAACTACACAAAAAACTCAAGAAGATTTAGAAAGCAACATAAAACCAGTAACTTCAAATATAACTTTTAAAGATGTTGCAGGAATAAAAGAGATAAAAGAAGAACTTGAAGAAATTGTTGATTTTTTAAATAATCCAATAAAATATAATAAATTTGGTGTAAAACTTCCAAAAGGTGTTTTACTTGTAGGTGCTCCTGGAGTTGGAAAAACTCTAATAGCAAGGGCAGTTGCAGGAGAAGCACAAGTACCATTTTTTTATCAAAGTGGAGCTAGTTTTGTACATATTTATGTTGGAATGGGAGCAAAAAAAGTTAGGGAACTTTTTACTCAAGCAAAGTTAAATGCACCTTCAATAGTATTTATAGATGAAATAGATGCAGTTGGAAAGGCAAGAAGTGGAAAATCAAATGATGAAAGAGAATCAACTTTAAATGAACTTTTAACTCAAATGGATGGATTTGATGGAGAAAGTGGAGTTATAGTAATAGCTGCAACAAATAAAATAGAGGTTTTAGATGATGCACTATTAAGAGCAGGGAGGTTTGATAGAAGATTGTATGTAGGATTGCCAAATATAGAAGATAGAAAGCAAATTTTAGAGTTATATTTAAAAGATAAAAATAGCAAAATAGATATAGAAAGACTTGTAAATGAAACTGCTGGATTTAGTTCAGCAGCTCTTTCAACACTTGTAAATGAAGCACTTTTAAATATGATAAAAAACAATAAAAAAGTATTAGATTACAATGATATTGAAGTTGCAAAAAATAAGTTAGAATTTGGAAAAAAACAGATAAAAATTTTAGACAATGAACAAAAAGATATTTTAGCAATTTACCAAGTAAGTAAAGCATTTATTTCAAAAAGTAAAATATCTCTTTTAGATGAAAGCGTCTCAAAACTGAATTCAACTTATCCATCTTATAGTGAATTATGCGAAAATATCAAAAGAGATTTAGCTGGTTTTGTTGGACTTGAAGTAATAAAAAAAGAGAAATTTGCTATAAATAGTGAAGATTTGGATAGAGCATATAAATCAGCTGATATAGTTGTAAATAGGTACAAAATGGCAAATAATATAGATGAACTTATATCAAATATTAAAGATGAACTAAGAATTGAATTATCTTCAAATGTAGCTGAAATAAATAGATTAAAAGAAATTATGCTTAAAAATGAGGTAATAACTATTGAAGATTTGTAAAAACTTTTTTAGTGGATTTTGTTTTGAAAATGAAAGTGAACTTTTCAAAGAGTATTTAGTTTCAAATGATTTTACTGTTAGTGGTTTCTCTTACGGTGCAATAAAAGCTTTTGAATATGTTTTAAATTCAAAAAATAGAGTTGATAAACTTCAACTCTTATCTCCAGCTTTTTTTCAAACAAAAGATGATAAATTCAAAAGAATGCAACTTATGTTTTTTAAAAAAGATGAAAACTCATATATAAATAGTTTTTTAGAAAATGTAAAATCTCCAATATACAAAGATATAGAAAAATATTTTAAAAAAGGAAGTTTTGAAGAGTTAGAAACACTTTTAAACTATATTTGGATTGAAGATGATTTAGAAAAACTTGTAAAAAATGGTTTAAAAATAGAAGTTTTTTTAGGTGAAAAAGATTTGATAATTGATAGTTTAGTTGCAAAAGACTTTTTTAAAAATTATGCAACGGTTTATTATTTTAAAGATAAAGGACATTTATTATGACAGCAAAGATTGGGATTGTAACAGCAAGTGATAGAGCAAGTGCAGGAATATATGAAGATTTATCAGGAAAAGCTATAATAGATACTTTGAATGAGTATTTAAAATCTCCTTGGGAACCAGTTTATAGATGTATTGAAGATGATAGAAATACTATTGAAAATACTTTAAAAGATTTAGTTGATAATGAAAAATGTTGTTTAGTTGTAACAACAGGTGGAACTGGACCAGCAGTTCGTGATGTAACTCCAGAAGCGACTGAAAATGTTTGTGATAGGATGATGCCTGGTTTTGGGGAACTTATGAGAAGTGTTAGTTTACAATATGTGCCAACTGCGATTTTATCAAGACAAACAGCAGGATTAAGAGGAACTTCTTTGATTGTAAATCTTCCAGGAAAACCAAAATCAATTAGAGAGTGCCTTGATGCAGTTTTTCCAGCAATTCCATATTGTATAGATTTGATGGATGGAGCATATTTAGAAACAAATGAAGATATTATAAAAGCTTTTAGACCAAAAAAATAGAAATTTTATAAGTTATAAATTTTTATAGTTTATATTAATATAAGCATAATTCCAATTATGATAGTATTTCTTAAAAAATTATCAAAGGATTAGTTTTCAATGGTACAATATTATCAAGAATTGGTATATTATGTTCAAAAGATGGTAGGAGATAAAGAAAAAGCCAAGGATATAGTACAAGAGTCTTATAGTAGATTATTAGATGCAAATTTAGATATTCCAATAGAAAATCAAAGAGCCTTTTTATACAAATTAGCAAGAAATATCGTTTTTGATTTAGCAAGAAGAGAAAAACATTCAGCTTCGATTGAATATGAAGAAGAATATTCTAGTATTCCTATATCAGAGCAACCAGAAGAGATACTTTTTGAAGAGTGTGAACAAGAGTTGTTAGCTCAAATTTTAGAAACTATCCCTCCAAATAATGCACAAGCTTTTATTTTACATTTGTATGAAGGATTAAGCAGAAAAGAAATAGCTAAAAGAATGGGAATAAGTGTCCCTGCAGTTGAAAAACATATTATTAGAGCAACTGAAAGAATCAAAGAAAAGCTAGAAAGTATTGAAGGATATAATTGATGAAAAGTGTTGATGAACAAGCTGTATCTTGGCTTATAAAAGAAAAAGAAGGATTAACTCAAAATGAAGAAGAACAATTAAAACATTGGTTAGAGTCAAATTCTTCACATAAAAAAGCTTACAATACAAATAAACTTTTAAGACAAAGATTTTCAAAACTATCAAATAATACAATAGAAAAATTAGTAAAAAATGCGAATAAAGGAGCAAAAAGAACAAAATTTATTCAAAGAACAAAAAAGTTTATGATTGCCGCTTCAGTTTTTCTCTGTATTGGCTTTGGAGCAGATTATTATTTTGTTCCAGTATATTCTCAAAATTTTGTTTCAGCTCAAGAATTACAAAATACTATAACTCTTCCTGATGATTCTAAAATAGTTTTAGATGTAAATTCAAATCTAAATGTAGATTATTATAAAAGTAGTAGAAAGATAGATTTTGTAGATGGTAGAGCAATTTTTTATGTTGCAAAGGATAAAGAAAAACCATTTATCATAAAAACAAAAGATGCAGAAATTGAAGTTGTTGGGACAACTTTTGAAGTATCAAATATCAACAATAGTTTTAGTGTAAAAGTAAAAGAAGGAACTGTAAAAGTTACTTCTAACAGAAAATATACTTATTTAAATCAAGGTGATAAAATTGGGATAAATGAAGATAAAAAAATGGATTTTGAAAAAGTAGAAGTTGAAAATATAGCAAGTTGGGAAAATGGTTTTTTAGTGTTTAATAAAACAACTCTAAAGGATAGTTTAGCGGAGTTTTCAAGATACAAAGATTTAAAAATAGAATTTCAAGATGAAAGAGTTGCTAAAACACAAATAACTGGTAAATTTGCTATAAATGATTTTGATAAATTTTTAGTATCTTTACCAAAAATATACTCTATAAAAGTAGATAAAAAAGAGAATATTTTTAAGTTTTCTAAGAAATGATTAATTTGCTATTTAATGGAATAACTAATTTTAAGTAAAAATTGTATAAATTCTTTAGATTTCCGAAATTATATTTAAATTAAATATAAATATATCGTATATGTTGATATCTCACGAAATTTTATATATAATTATGTTTTTATTTTATAAAAATAAGTATTTTACGAAAACTAATAATATAAAAGGCATTAAATGATTGGTCGAAAAAAAGAGATTGAAATTTTAACAAAAGCATGTGAACAAAATGAAAGTAAACTTATTGCAGTATATGGAAGACGAAGAATAGGAAAAACTTATCTAATCAATAATATGTTTAGTGAGCATAAAAAAGAGTGCATTTTCTTTAGATTTACTGGCTCATATATGCTAGACAGTTCAACACAACTTGGAAACTTTACTGAATCAATATATGACTGGTTTAAAATAGAATCAAAAAAAGAGATTAATAATTGGATGGATGGATTCAACTATTTAAAATATGCAATTACTCAATATCAAAAAGAGAATCAAAAAGTTGTAATTTTCTTGGATGAAGTACCTTGGATAGATAAAAAAAATAATTCTGGATTCATTGGAGCACTTGGATATTTTTGGAATGAGTTTGCACTTAATCATAAGAATATTATTCTAATTCTTTGTGGATCTAATTCATCATGGATAAAAAATAAAATATTTGAAGATAGTAGTGGACCACTTTATCAAAGATTAGATGAAAAAATCCCTCTCAAGCCATTTGATTTAAAAGAAACTAAAGAATACTTGTTAGATGTTTGTAAGTTTAATATAGATGATAAAACAATAGCTGAAACTTATATGGTATTTGGTGGAGTTGCTAAATATTTGAGTTTTCTCGATAGTTCTAAAACAATTTCCCAAAATATAGATGATTTAATATTCAATATAGATGGACATTTAAATAAAGAGTATGTAGATGTTTTAAAATCTCTTTTTGATATGAAAGCATCGTTTTATTCATCAATTATCAAAATATTATGTTCTAAACAAAGTGGACTTACTCAAACTGAATTAGCCAATGAACTTGGGCAAAAAAGTGGTTCAGTTATTAAAGATGCAATAGAAGAGCTTTGTGAGGCAGGTTTTATAAAAGGATTAAGCAAACTTAATTCAAAAATTAATACAAAATACATCATATGTGATCCATTTGTACTTTTTTATAATAAGTGGGTTAGTGAATATAGTAAAAATGAATTAATCTCTCTACAAAAGCCTTATTTTAATACTGTAATGGATTCTCAAAAATATTCTATTTGGAGTGGATTTGCATTTGAAGTATTATGTGTTGCAAATATAGATTTATACTTAGAAGCAAGAAAGACTAAAGGATTTGCAAAAAGTTATGGTTATTGGAATTTTATAGGCAATGATGAAGATAGTGGAGCTCAAATAGATTTTATTGTTGAATATGATAATAATGTATATGATATAGTTGAGTGCAAGTTCTATAATAAAGAGTTTCAAATAATAAAAGATTACAAAGATAAACTACTACACAAATTAGAAATGTTTAAAAAATATGGATTAAAAGGTAAGTATGATATTAAACTGGTTATGTTATCAAGTTATTGTTGTGAAAGAAATAGTCATTACAACAGTTTAAATATAACAAGTGATATTAAATTATCAGAGCTTCTTAATAGCTAATTTCTAGTACAAGATATAAAATCGAAAAATATACTCTATAAAAGTAGATAAAAAAGATAATAGTTTTAAGTTTTTTAAGAAATGATATTTAATTGACATTCTGTAGGTAATAATATATCTGAACTAAGAATTACAACAAGTACAGCTTATAGAGTTTACTATACTAAAAAAGATGAAGAGATTATTGTTTTATTAATTGGTGGAGATAAATCAACACAAAGTGATGATATAAAAAAAGCAAATGAAATTTTAAAGGAGCTAGATAATGAGTAAACTAGAAATTACAAATTTTGATATAGCACAATATCTTGATGATAAAGAAGTAATAGCAGAGTATTTATCTCAAATATTAAGTGATGGAAGTACAGATGAGTTATTAGAAGCTTTAGGAAATATTGCTAAAGCAAAAGGTATGAGCCAATTAGCAAAAGATACTGGACTAGGTAGAGAGAGTTTATATAAAACATTTCAAAAAGGTACAAAACCTAAATTTGAAACTATAAAAAAAGTGCTAGACTCTTTTGGTGTAAAAATGCAAGTCTTAGCTTAATAAATTCAATGGTATAAAGAATCTTCTCCTTAAAAATACTCAAAAAATCATCATTTTCCTACAAATTTCAAAATTTCTTCAAAATAGAACTTCTTAAATATCAAAATATTTATTCCACTCTTCAACTAAAAACTGATTATCTTCAATAAGATTTATATATTCACCTATATTAAGCCCAAAATCTAAAGATTTATTTGTAAATCTTGTTTTATATGAAAAATCAATATTTTTACTTTGAATAAAAGCTTTTTTTAGTTCTTCTTGAAATAAATCTATTTCTTGTTTTAATCCGTAAATATATTTTATATTGTCTCCAATTTCTATATCCCATTTTAGATTTTGATTTAGCGAATTTATAAGATTTTCTTTTGAATAATTTATTCCTATTGCTTCTTTGAATTTTAGATTTACATCTTTTATTAAAGTATCTATTTGAATGTTTCCAAATTCTCTTAAAATAAAATATATATCAAAAAGGTCTTTTATAGTATCTGGTCTATCACACAAAGCTTTTATTTTATATAGAAGAAGGTTGTATAAATTTTCAGTTTTAAAAATATTTTGATTTATAAATGATAAATCTTTTATTCTTTTGCAAGTGAAATTTAAAAGTTCAAGTTTAATAATCTCATCATTATCTTTAAAGCTAAAAAACAATCTCCAAGCTTTTTCATCTTTTATCCATCTTTCATATTCTAATTTTACTTTTTCAAAAAAGAAATCTAAATCTTCAGAGTGTCTATAGGCTTCTTTTAAAACAAATCTTTGTAAACCAGTACCTCCAGCTAGAAACATCACATTTTCAAGTGGCTTTAATACTTTTAGAATCTTATCTTGATTTAAAAAAACACTTTTCCAATCATCTCTATGCATAATTTATTTTTCCTAAAATTTGTTTTATTAGATCCTTTGGAAGATTTTCTTCAACTTTTTTTAAAATTTTTTGGTTTTTTTCTTTTATTTGTTTTATAATTTCATCAATAGTTAGATTAGTTCCCCAAAAAGCTGAACTAAGTCTTTTTTCTTCATATTTAGTCAAATTATAATTATTTATAGAGATGTGATTTCTATTTAAATTTTCTATTAGGTCATCATCAACTTTTTTTCTATATATCATATCTTTTAAAATAACCATAGCATAAGCTGGAACTTTATCTTTTTTTTTCCAACCAACAACAGTATCGTATGGTATCTTAGAGTATTCTGCAAAATCTTTTTTCTTAAAATTACTTTTTGTTAGTAATAACTCAAATATTGTATTTTTTACTTCCATAATTTTCTCCTAAAATATCTATAATATTATCTATATTTATTTTATATGTCAAATTGACAATTAAACACGCAAAAAATCATCATTTTCCTACAAATTTTTACAAATTTCAAAATTTCTTCAAAAAAAGTGTATGTTTTTTTAATCTCAAACGTCTTATTATTGAAAGAAACAATTTTAATAGTTGTTCTTATACTATAATAGGAGAAAAAATGACAAAGTTTAAATCAGCGATTATCGCTCCAACATTGGCTTTATTATTAACTACAAGCCTAAATGCAGAGCAATTTTCAGTTTCAAATCTATCACTAAAAGATGCGATAGAAGAGATAAGTAAAAAATCAAATATGCCATATATGGTAGATGGAAAGCTACTAGATGGTAAAAAAGCACCAAATATAAAAAATATTGAGGGTGTACAAAATGCTTTAAATGAGATTTTAAAGAATAGTGGACTTGAAGCAACTATTGAAAATGATACAATCTTGATAATTCCTATACAAGGTTCTGTAAAAGTTATAAATGGAACATATATATTAGATGATGTTTCTGTAAATACTGGTAGAAGTGGAAGTGCAGAATCAGGCTACCTTGTAGAAGAAACAAAGGGAGTAGGTATTTGGAATGATAGAAAACTACAAGACACTCCATACTCAATGAGCATCATCTCAAAAGACTTAATTGAAAATGTACAAGCAAAAGATATGCAACAAGTTTTTAAGATGAATCCAACAACTCAAGAAACAGGAAAAGCAAATTTTGGAGTAGATAGTCCTAGAACTACTATGAGAGGATTTGAAGTACAAAATCCAATAGTAAATGGGATTTCATACTCAAGAGGAATGACAAGTGCACCTATGATGCAAGATATAGAAAGAGTGGAAATCATAAGTGGAGCAACAGGATTTTTATATGGTGGAGGAAGAGTTGGTGGAGCAGTTAATTATATAACTAAAAAACCAACAACAGAAGACTTAAGAAATGTTACAATTGGAAGTTATGGAAATGAATCATATTATGGACATATTGACTTAAGTGGACAGTTTAATCAAGACAATACTTTTGGATATAGGTTAAATGCTTTTTATCAAGATGGTGAACTCCCAAATGAAACTAATAAAGAACAAAAAGCCGTTAGTTTAGTATTTGATTGGAAACCAACAGATAATTTTTATACAGATATAAAATATTCACATAGAGATAGTTTTACAAAAGCTGGAGGTATTTTATTTCAACCATCATCAGGTGGTTTTGATAGAGCAAGTATCAAAAAAAATAAAAGTTATAGTCCAGATTGGATGGAAGAAGAGATAAAATCAAATAAAATAGAAAATAGTGTAATATGGGATATAAATGACATTTTTACTTTAAGAACAAATCTATTTTATGAAGAAATGAGAAGTAGAGGGGATGATACTGGTCTGTTTGTACAAAATGGTTATATAGTTGGAGATAATGGAACAGGAAACTATCCGTCTTGGTTATCAAGACAACCTTGGTATAAGGCTGAAAATAATGGTGCAAATATATATTTAGATTCAAAGTTTGATACAGGAAGTGTAAGTCATACTTTATCAACTGGATATACACTTAGTTCATATAAGAGCTTTACTCCTGCTGATTGGCGTGCAAGTTATGATTTTATTAATGATATATCTTTAAATGATTTAAAAAACTTTCCTGAACCTGATAGCTCTCTTTGGGATGGTACAGTAGGAACTCAACCAAGAAAAATTAATTCAAGAATTCAATATCAAAATATATTAATTGGTGATGATATAGTTTTCAATGACCAATGGAGTGCTTTGGTTGGAGCAAATTATGCAACTATCATAAATACAAGCTATAATAGTAATGGTGTACAAAGTTCAAAATATGATGTATCTGAACTTACGCCTACTCTTTCACTTATTTATAAACCATTTGAAGATTTAACAACTTATGTAACTTATATAGAGAGTTTAGAAGCTGGAACAATAGTAGGAACTAGATTTCAAAATGCAAATGAGATATTAGACCCTTATGTAAGTAAACAATACGAAGTTGGAACAAAATATAGTATATTTGATGAAAAAGCTTTATTAACTGCTGCTTTATTTAGAATAGAAAAAGCAAATCAATATGAAGTTAATACGACACCAAAACCAACTTTAACACAAGATGGAGAACAATTACATCAAGGAATTGAACTTACAGTAACTGGAAAAGTAACTGATGATTTAACATTATTTGGTGGGGTAACATTTATGGATTTAAGTGTTGAAAAAGCTACAAACCCTGCATTAGAAGGTAAAAAACCAACAAATGTAGCTACTAAAATGGCAAAACTTTTTGCAGAGTATAATATTCCATATATCAATGGTTTATCTATAAATGCTGGAGCATATTATACTGGCGAAAAATATGGTGATAGTGTAAATACAGATATTATTCCATCTTATACTTTATATGATGCAGGGATTAGATATAAAACAAAATTAGATAAATATCCAACTACTTTTAATATAACTGCACAAAACTTAGCAGATAAAGTTTATTGGACTAATATTCAACAATTAGGTGATCCAAGAGCTGTTGCATTTTCTATGAAAATGGAGTTCTAAAAAACTATCCATAAAGAGAGTTTTTCTCTCTTTGTACTTTTAGGCATGGGTTTCAAAGTATTTATTTAATTTTGAGATTAAAATTTCGATACAAAAAATATACTTTCCTTTTTACTTTGGAACTCATACTTAAAAGATATATTATCTTTCTTTATTATTTTTTATGATTTACAATTTTTTATCTAAAGTTTGATAGAATCAGGCAAAATTTATAAGGTAATTAGATGATTGAAATATTTGTTTTAGCAGTTATTATATCAATTTTATTTTTTATAGGTAAAAATTATAAAACAGAAGAGTTTAAAAATATCAATTTAAAGCAAAAAGAGATTTTCCAAGGTGATGTGCTAAATCACGAAGCAGGTCTTTTAGTAGCTTTGATGTCAAAAGTTGCAAAAGCAGATGGAAAAGTAGGTGAACTTGAGGCTGAGATATTAAAACACACCTTTGCAGATATTTCAAGTCATTTTCACAATTTTGTTGAAGTTAGAGAACAATTAAAAAATTTATATGAAAAAGAGAAAGAAAACTTTTCAAATCTAATCATCATTTGTGATAGATTGTACTCTTTGACAAGAAATGACTACTCTAAAAGATTAAAGTATATGGAGTATTTATTAAATCTTGCATTTATCGATGGAGATTTTTCAAAACAAGAACAAGAGATTACAGAAGATATTGCTCAAGCACTTAAAATAGATCAAAAAGATTATTTTAATCTTATTACAAATTTTGAAAATTTTTATAAATCAAGAGCAAATGAAAAAGCATTAACACTTGAAAAAGCCTATGAAATTTTAGAATCAAATTCAAATGATGATGAACAAACTTTAAAGAAAAATTATAGAAATCTAGTAAAAAAATACCATCCAGATATTTTAGAAGGACGAGGCGAAAGTCAAAATATCATAGATGAAGCTACAAAAAAACTTCAAGAGATAAATGAAGCTTATGAGATTATCAAAAAAGCTAGAGGTGTTTAATGGCTAGAAATTTTCCACACTCTTTTATTGTTTGTGAATGTAAGCAAGTAAGCTTAGGTGAAATAATTTATGCAATAAAAGAAAAAGGTGCAAAAAATTTGGAAGATATAGAAAATATCACTGATGCAGGAAGCTCTTGTGGGTGTTGTAGAAGTGCAAAAGATGATATAGGAGAGCAAAAGATGCAACTATATATAGAAGATATTTTAAATAAATTTGTAAAAGAGTAGAAGTGGAAAAACTAAAAGAAGATATAATAAAAGAGATAAAAGAACTTATAAAAACCAATAAAGAAGAAGATATCTTCATAAATCCAAATTATCTAAACTATTTTAATATAGAAGAGTTAGAAGATATAAAAAATACTTTAGAAAATAGAAAAAAAGAGTTTGATAAGACAAATTCAGATTATTTAGATGAAATTTATAATAAAACAAAAAAAGATAAGATATAATCTTAAATTAAGGTTTAAAAATGATAGATTGGAAAAAAGTTAAGCAAAATTTAATAAATTTTTTACAAGAGGAAGTTAGCAAAACTGGGTTAAATAGTGTTACTTTAGGTCTTTCAGGTGGACTTGATTCAGCTATTGTTGCTGTTTTATGTAAAGAGGCATTTGAGGATAATTTAAATTGTGTTTTAATACCATCTCAATTTTCATCAAAAGCTTCAGTTGATGATGCTTTGGAACTTTGTAGAAATTTTGATATAAGATATGAGATTGTAGAACTTGAGCCTATTTTAAATGCTTATTTACAAAATATGCAAAATGATAATTTACGAATAGGAAATTTTTGTGCAAGACTTAGAATGACAATTTTATATGATATTAGTGCAAGAGAAAAATCTTTAGTTGTAGGAACTTCAAATAAAAGTGAAATTTTACTTGGATATGGAACAATATTTGGTGATACAGCTTGTGCTATAAATCCTATTGGAAACATATATAAAAGTGATTTATTTGAATTTGCTAAATTTTTAGGTGTTACACAAAATATTATAGATAAAAAACCTAGTGCTGATTTGTGGGAAGGTCAAAGTGATGAAGATGATTTGGGCTTTAGTTATCTTAAAATAGATAGTCTATTGAAAGTTATGATAGATGAAAATAAAAGTAAAGATGAGTTATTAAGCTTAGGTTTTGAAGAGTTATTTATTGAAAAAATCTCTAAAAGAGTAAAAATAAATGAGTTTAAAAGGCGACTTCCAACAATAGCTAAAATATAAAAAAGGTAAAAAATGAGTAGAAAAATTGCAATATATAAAGCAACTTTAGATGATGAAGAGTTAAATCAGATAAGATCAGTTCTTGAAGCAAAAGACGATTTATCAAAAGTACTAGAGTTTGAAGAGAGAATTGCTGATTATATAGGGGCAAAATATGCTGTTGCAACAGCTACATCTTCTGCTGCTTTACATCTTGCATTGAGTTCTATGAAACTTAAACGAGGAGATAAGATTTTAATGTCTGTAAACTCTTTTGTAAATTTACCTGAAACAGTAAGACATTTTGATGCAGAACCTATTTTTGTAGATATAGATTTGAGTGATATGAATATTGATATAACAAAATTTGAAGAGGTTTTAATAGCAAATAAATCAAAAAAATTACGAGCAGCTATCATAACTTTTATAGGAGGATTAGCTCCTGATTTGGACAAAATTTATGAAATAGCAAAAAGACATGATATTTTGATAATAGAAGATTGCAGAGCGGCTTTGGGTTCAACTTATAAAGGTAATAAAGTAGGGAATTTAAGTGCTGATATGACGATATTTTCTACTAATCCATCTCCTTCTAAATATGCGATAAGCCGTTCAGGAGTTTTAGTTACTAACAATGAAGATTTAGCAAAAAGAGCAAAACTTTTAAGAACACATGCTATCACAACTACTTATGATAGTTATGGAAACTTAGATTATCTTTATGATGTTGATGATATAGGACATAAGTTTGATTTATCGGAGCTTGATGCTGCTTATGCAATAGCACAGCTTAAAAAAACAGATGCTTTTATAAAAAAAAGACAAGAAATAGCAAAAATATATGAAGAAAGATTAACTAATGTAAAACATATCACTCTTTTGCCATTTAAAGAAGGGCATATTTATACACAATATATTATAAAAATATCAAGAAATCGTGATGCTTTTGCAAGAGCATTGAAAGAACGTGGAGTTTCAACAGCATTAAACTATATTCCACTTCACCTTTTATCATATTATAAAAATAAATATTCTATTAAAATAACAGCATTTCCAAATGCTTTACATAACTATCAACAAATTTTATCATTGCCAATTTATGCTGGGCTTAGCGATGAAGATGTAAATTATATTTGTGATCAGGTTATTGAAGTTGCTTCTGACTGGATTTGATATTTTATGAAGAGAAAGATTAATTTATGGATTGAAGATTATCTTTTTTTTCCAAATAATATTCAAAAAGTTATATCTTTTTTACTTTTACCATTTTCAATTATCTACTTATTTATTATCTTTACAAAAAGATTACTTGCTAAAAAAACAGATTTTAATATCCCAATAATTTCTATTGGGAATTTGATTATTGGTGGAAGTGGTAAAACACCAATTACTATAAAATTGGCTTCAAACTATGAAAAAGCCTTTGTGATTTTAAGAGGTTATGGGCGAGAATCAAAAGGTTTGCAAATAGTTTCTTTAAATGGAAAAATATTAACAGATGTAAAAATAAGTGGTGATGAAGCTATGCTTTTATCACAAAGTTTAAAAAATGCTTCTGTAATTGTAAGTGAAGATAGAATAAAAGCTATTTTAACAGCAAAAGAATTGGGTGCGAAGATTATATTTTTAGATGATGGTTTTTCAAAATATAATATTTCTAAGTTTGATATTCTTTTAAAGCCAAAAATTGAACCAACAAATAGTTTTTGTATCCCAAGTGGTGGATATAGAGAACCAAAAAGTTTTTATAAATATTCTAATATAGTACTTCAAGAAGAGAAAGATTTTAAAAGAGTTGTTGTAATAAAAAAAGATGATAATATAGTGGAACTTCCTAAAAAAACTATACTTATATCAGCAATTTCAAAACCAAAAAGACTTTTAGAGTTTTTACCAAACGGTTTGCAGATGTTAGCATATCCAGATCATTATATTTTTACAAAAAATGACATAGATAAAATTTTGGAACAATATAAAGGTTTTTCAATAGTTACAACAAAAAAAGATTTTGTAAAATTAAAAGAGTTTAATTTAGAAAATATATATTTAATGGATTTATCAATAGAATTTGATAATAAAATTGATTTTTCTAAACTAAATTCATATATAAAAAAGTATAATTAGTATTATAAATATAAATTCACAATTTATATATAATTTTTATATAGAAATATGCAATTTAAAATTAAGGAAATAATATGAGAACAAAAAAAGGATTATTTATAACTTTTTTGGCTTGTTCGACATTAGTTTTTACAGCTTGTTCTTCAAAGGATGAGCAAGTTATTGAAGTACCAAATTGTATAATAGCAGGTGCGAAAGCTCCAGCTTGGGCTTGTGGAACATATAGTGATGAAAGCAAATTTTTAGCAGTAGGGTCTGCTCCTATGTCAAAATTGGGTTATGATTTTACAAGAAAAGAAGCCTTAGCAAATGCAAGAGCAAGTTTAGTTCAGCAAATAGAAGTGGAAGTTAAGGCAAAAGTAGAAACTTATATGAACACGGCTGGTTTAAAAGAGAATGAATCTGTGCAAAAAGTTACAACAATGGTTTCAAAACAAACTTCTAAACTTACTTTAAAAGAGTCAAATCAATTAAGTTTTTGGGAAAATCCAAATGATAACTACTTATATGTTTTAATTGGTATGACAAAATCAAATATTGACAAAAAAATTGATGATGAAGTACAAAAAGCACTTGATGAATTAGATTTAATATAGGAAATATTATGAAAAGAATTTATATATCTTTAATGATTTTATCAATATTTTTTAGTGCTTGTTCTTCAAAAGATAAAACTTTGATAGATACAAATATCCAACAAAAGAATGCAAAAGAGGCATTAAAAGAGCTATGAAAATATTTTTATTATCTATTCTATCAATATTAATTTTAGGTGGTTGTAGCCAAAAGGTTTTAATAACAGCTACTAAACCAGCTATTGTTGATAGAGCTTCAAAAACAAAAAAGATAGCAGTTTTGAAATTTGAAAATGATAATATATCAATGGGATCAAAAATAGAATCAGCGTTATATAAAGTTGAAGTCGATAATAAGCCATATTTTACAGTTATTAGTAAAAATAGAGATGATATTTTAAATGAACAAAAATTTCAATATTCTGGTTTGGCAAATAAAAAAAATAGTGTTGAAATAGGTGAACTCTTAGGTGCACAAGCTTTGATAACTGGTAAAATAAATAACGCAGATATGCAAAAAGACTACTATTATGAAAGAAGATATAGATGTTTAGATGCAAAGTGTATAAGACAACAAGAATATTTAGTTCAGTGTACAAATGCTAGATATTCTTTAAAAGCAAATATCTCAATGATTGATGTAGAAAAAGGTGATGTTATTTATACAAATAACTATTTTGAAAATACAAGTTATAGAACATGCCTTGATTATGGTGGAGGATTGCCATCTAAAAGTGCAGTTTTTGAATCTTTATCGGATAATATTGTAAGAAAATTTTTGCCAAATATATCTCCAACTGTAGAAAAATATTATATAAAAATTTTTGAAGATCCACAAATAAAATATACAAAAGAACAAGAGTTGATTTTGGAAAATGCTTTATCTTATTTAAAACATAATCATTTGGATAGAGCAGAGGAACTTTTTAGCCAACTTTTAAACTCTACAAATGATAGGTGCTATCTAGCAGCTTATAATTTAGGTGTGATAAAAGAGAGTAAAGGTGAATATGAAAATGCAAAAGAGCTCTATAATTTAGCTGATAAATTAATAGATAAACCAGATAGTACGATTATAGAATCAATAAATAGAATTAACACTCAAATATCAAATCATAATAAATTACAAGAACAGATAAATATAAAAGAATGAAAAAGTTATATCATCTAGTTTTCATAATATTATTATTTACATCTTGTACAAGTAAAGTTGATATAAAAAAAGATGATTTACAATATCCAGATTGGTATTTAAATGCACCTAAAAATAATGATATATCTTTATATGGAGTTGGAATAGGGCAAAATAATAATCAAGCTGTTAAAAATGCTTTAGACGATCTATCTTCAAGACTTTTAGTAACTATTAGTGCCAATACTACAACTTCATCTAAATCTTATAGAGATTTTAGAGAATATACACAAAAAACGGTAGTGCAAGATATAAAAAGTCAAATAGAAAAGCTTAGCTTTCAAAATTATATAATAGAAAAATCAACTTATTTTGATAAAAACATTATAGTATTATTAAGTGTTCAAAAATCTAAAGTAGCAAATGATTTAAAAAAAGAGATAGATTTTTTGTATAAAGAGTCTGAATCACTAAAAAATCAAAAGATGGATACTTTAAGTAAGTATTTAAAGTATAAAGATTTATTAGATGTTTTTTATAAAAATTATAATAAATCTCAAATTTTATCATCTTTTATTGATGATAATGATAAATATATAAAAACAATAGATGAAATTAAAAAGACAAAAAATATTTTAAAAAATCAGATAGATTTTTTTATAAATTCTGATAATAATTCAAAAAAATTTGATAATTTATTTAAAAATAGTTTAGTAAACAAAGGTTTTAAAGTTATTGAATCTAGTTTAAAAAATGAAAATAGCTATGAACTTAATATAAACTCGCAAAGTTCACAAAATAGGGCTTATGATTTCTATATTATTGAAAATATTTTAAATATAAAAATCATAAATAGTAAAAATAGCCAAATTTTAGGAAAAAGTATTGAATTAAAAGGTGCTTCTTCAAATAGTTTTGATGATGCAAAAATAAATTTAATACAAAAATTAAAGAAGGAACAGGAGAAAGAAGATATTTTACCATTTTAAAGTTTTTTCGATATAATCCAACAAATTTATAATATATAAAAAAGAGTAAAATATGAATGCAATACAAAGAGTACAAGAAGCTATAAAAGAGATTCAAAAAGGCAATATGGTAATTATGCTTGATGATGAAGATAGAGAAAATGAAGGAGATTTAGTTTATTCAGCTGCGTTAAGTACACCTGAACATGTAAATTTTATGGTAACTCATGCAAGAGGTTTAGTTTGTTTATCTGTTACAACTGATACAGCAAATAGATTGGAATTAAATCCTATGGTTACATCAAATACTTCATCTTATGAAACAGCATTTACAGTTTCTGTTGATGCAGCTACTGCTGCTACGGGAATAAGTGCAATAGAAAGAGATGATACTATCAAAATATTAGCAAATCCTATTTCAAAAGCTAGCGAGTTAGTAAGACCTGGGCATATATTTCCACTTATTGCAAAAGATGGAGGAGTGTTAGTACGTACTGGGCATACAGAAGGAAGTGTTGATTTATGTAAATTGGCAGGATTAAAAGGTGAAGCAGTTATTTGTGAAATCTTAAAAGATGATGGAACAATGGCTAGACGAGATGATTTAGATATTTTTGCCCAAAAACACAATCTAAAACAAGTTTATATATCTGATTTAGTTGAATATAGATTATCTCATGAAAAACTTGTAGAAGAAATATCTAGTGAAAAGACTAAATTTTTCTCTCAAGAAGTTATAAAAAAAGAGTTTAAAGATCATATAGGAAATATTCATACAGCAATTATATTTGGAGAATTAAATGAAATAAATCACGTAAAGTTTCATACAATTAGACCAGATATAAAGATTTTTTTAAATGATGATAAATTAAGTTCTATGTTAAAAACTATTAACTTTTTACAGAGTAAAGATGGTGTTTTGGTGTTTTTAGATAGTCAAGGTAAAAACAAAGAACTAGAAAAAAACTATGGAATAGGTGCTCAGATCTTAAACTCACTAAATATTAAAAAAGTTAAATTAATGACAAGTGGGGGAAAACACTTGTTTGTAGGATTACAAGGATTTGGATTGGAAATTATTGAAGAAATTCAAATAGAGGAATAAAATAAATTTTATTCCTTTCTTATTTTTACTTACAGCTGGGGACCAGCTGCAGTAAAGTCATATTCACTCTCTAAAGTTAGATATTTTTTAAAGTTTTCAATATACATTTCTGCTAATTGTTTTTTTGCTTTATCATACTCTAATGGATCAGACCAAGTATATCTA
The DNA here is from genome assembly GCF_003316695.1 of Aliarcobacter vitoriensis. GTDB lineage: Bacteria > Campylobacterota > Campylobacteria > Campylobacterales > Arcobacteraceae > Aliarcobacter > Aliarcobacter vitoriensis. The sequence continues at coordinate 102,496 of NZ_PDKB01000002.1, read as the reverse complement.
GGAGTTAGAACATGAGTATCTACACCTTTTAATGTTTTTGGAATTTGTAAATTAAATATAGTCATATTTTGGAATTCTGATTCATTTATTGAACCATCTAAAATAGCATTTATACAAGCTCTTGTATTTTTAATACTCATTCTTTTTCCAACACCATAAGGACCACCAGTCCATCCAGTATTTACTAAATATACATTTACATTGTGCTTATCTATTTTTTTACCTAAAAGTTCAGCATAAACAGTAGGATTTAAAGGTAAGAATGCTTCTCCAAAACAAGAAGAAAAAGTAGCTATTGGCTCAGTAATTCCTCTTTCTGTTCCAGCAACTTTTGCTGTATAACCACTTAAGAAGTAGTACATAGCTTGTTGTTTATCAAGTTTTGCAACTGGAGGTAGAACACCAAATGCATCAGCACATAAAAATATAATATTTTTTGGATGATCACCTCTCATAGTTGGTGCATGATTTTCAATATGGTCAATTGAATAAGAAACCCTTGTATTTTCAGTTTTTGATTTATCACTGTAATCAACCAATCCATTTTCATCAGCAACTACATTTTCTAATATAGCACCTTTTCTAATAGCATTGAAAATTTCAGGTTCACTATCTTTATCAAGGTTTATTACTTTTGCATAACAACCACCTTCAAAGTTAAAAACTCCATTGTCATCCCAACCATGTTCATCATCACCAATTAAAGCTCTATTTGGGTCTGTTGAAAGTGTAGTTTTTCCAGTACCGCTAAGTCCAAAAAATAGTGCTGTATCACCATCTTTACCAATATTGGCAGAACAGTGCATTGGAAGTTTTCCTTCAAGTGGAAGCCAGTAATTCATCATAGAGAATACACCTTTTTTCATTTCACCTGCATACCAAGTTCCACCAATAATAGAAGTATTATTCTCAACATTAAAAATTACATAAACTTCTGAATGTAAACCATGACTTACATAAGCCATATCAACAGTTTTACAAGCATTATAAACTGTAAATTCTGGCTTAAAGTTATTTAATTCTTCTTGTGTTGGTAAAATAAACATATTTTGAATAAAATGAGCTTGCCAAGCAACTTCAGTTATAAATCTAACCGCTCTTCTTGAATCAAGTGAAGAACCACAGTAAACATCTGTTATAAAAATATCTTTATTACTTAACTGTTTTTTTGAAAGAGTTAATAAATCTTCATAAACTTCTTTTGAAACCTTTCGGTTTATATCTCCCCAAGCAATATATTTATTTGACGGATCTTGATTTACAAAGAATTTATCTTTTGGACTTCTTCCTGTAAAAATCCCAGTATCAATCATCAAAGCACCTGTTGAAGATACTTTAGCACCTTCATTCTTAACTGCAAAATCGATTAAAAAATCAATATCCGAATTTCTAAATACTGTACCAACGTTTTCTAAACCTAATGAGTCTTTGATATTAGACATAATGTAAATTCCTATCCTAATTTTTAATGTTGAATTTTATCTAAAAAAATATAAAACTTTCTGAAACTTAGGCAATAATTGCTAAAGTTTATTATTGTATAGTTCATAGACATTTTATATATTAACTATTTATTTTATTGTGATGTTGTAATGCTGCAATTATTGCTGCAGTTTTGAGTTTTTTATGGTGTTTAATAGCTGCTATTATAGCTGCCACTTTTAGTTTTTGATGATGTTGTTTAACAGCAGCTGTTATAATTGCTATCTTTTTTGCATCAATGGAAGAGTTACTGTTTTTTTCATTTTTTTCAATACCCACAATTTTCTCCAAATCTAATTTTTGTTACAAGGATAATAATATAAAAAATTAGCTTTATTGAAAGTTACTTATTAGATGAATTTTCAAATTTATAAATATATAAAATTGTAATATTTATTTAATAAACTTGAAAAATATATCAATTTGTAATATAATTATAAGATTTTTAATTTTGGAGGATGAAATGTTTATGGTTGAAGAGATTATAAGTAAGTTAAAAACTATAATAAGTACAGATGCAAAGAATAAAAAAGTCTTTGATAAAGATGTTGCACAATCTTTGGAATTGTCTCAAGCAAATTTTGCAACTATGAAAAATAGAGGGAAAATCCCATATACAAATATTTTAAATTTTTGTGCAAAGAAAAAAATATCTATAAATTGGCTTTTATTTAATCAAAATCCAGATTCTTTGATAGATAGTACAGATAAATATTGGATTAAATACTATCCTAGTGTTAGTGTTAGTGCTGGTGGAGGAGCATATGAAAGTGAAGATGAGTTTGAATCTTTAGAATTACCAAGTTATTTTGTGAATACTCTTGGAGGAAAAGATAATTTAAAAAATATTGATGCTATAAATGTAGTAGGTGACTCTATGGAACCAACTTTAAATAGCGATAATATAATATTTATTGATAAAACAAAAAATGATATTTCAAGGGATGGAATATATGCTTTTACTACAATTCATGGGCTTTTTGTAAAAAGAATTCAAAAAAGAGTAGATGGAAAACTCGATATTATTTCAGATAATAAAGACTATCCACTTCAGATTTTAAATAAAGATGAATTGACAATTTTAGGAAAAGTTGTAAGTTCTTTTGGTCTTGTATATTAAAATAGTGTTGAATGATTTTGGGATTTTATAAAATACTCTAAAACTTCTTTGTAACTAAAATCTACTAAATAAATACAGTGGAAATCTTTATTTTTTATAGTAGTTTTTAGTTCATTTAGATTATTTATTATCATTTGTTCATTTTTTTTTAGAAAATTAATACCATTTTTTGAAAGAAACAAGGATTTTGCATATTTAAACTTTAACTGTAAATGTTTTATTTCATTTTCAACTAATAAAGTATTATCTTGACAGATTACAAATCTATCACTTTTTCCAAACTCTACTATTTCAAAATTTTTATTAAAAAATATAGCCTTCATATTTAAAAAATTTTTTAACTTTGATAAATCTATCTCTTTTTGTAAGAAATTAAAAACATTTATAAACTCATTTATATATAAACTTGAAATTTTTATTCTTGAAAAAAAGTGTTCTTTATATGAAAAACTTGTTTCAAATAAAGAGTGTTCTATCAAATTTGAAATATCTTTTTGGTCAATAATTTCTTTTAATTCTTTATTTGTTGGATAAATTTTGTCTAAAAATTCTTTGTTTTTAGATATTAAAATATCACTATCTTTTATATCATCTAAATATGAGAAAATTTTTTCTATTTTAGATGGAATAAAAAAAATATCTTTTTTTAAGTTATTTTGATAAATTTTAAGCATATCATATAAAGAATTACTACAATAAAAACTATCTAAATTTAATGTTGATAACTTAAAACGAATAAGTTTTATCATTGCTAGTTGGATATTTTCTACCTTTATCCAAGCTATTTCATTATCACTTATTATAAAATCTTTTTCATATATAATAGCAAAAGCACCATTTTGTATAGCCTCTTGTACTTCCTCTTCATCTTTAGCTATATATAAATCAGACTCTTTTATTTTTTTAGAATTTGTTTTTATTGAGTATATAAAAGATATTGATGGAGAGTTTAATAGCTTTCCATCAACAATATCTAAAATAGAAGAGATTTTCACTAGCTTATTTTTGTTCCAGATTTTTTTGGTTTTTCAGGACGAATAAGACTTAAACCATTTTCATCTTTTGCTGCCATTAGCATACCTTCACTTATCATTCCCATAAGTTTTGCAGGTTTTAAGTTCGCAACTACACAAGCTTGAGTTTCTATTAAATCTTCTGGTTTATAAAACTCTTTTATACCAGCTAAAATTTGTCTATTTCTTCCTTCTCCTAAATCAACCTGTAATTTCAGAAGTTTTGAAGATTTTGGAACTTCTACTGCTTCAACGATAGTTCCTATTTTTATAGTAGTTTCAAAGAATTTATCAATAGTTATAAGATTGTCATCTTCAACAATTTCTTCATTTTTTAGATCTTTTTTAGTTTCAATTTCACTTTTTGATATATCACTAACAACTGGTTGTTCTAGTAAAATATCTTCAATTCTTGGGAATAATTGTTCTACTTTTGTAATTATTGTATCGCTTAGTAATTCTTTGTTCTTTATAAATTTATTATAATTTGAAGTAGAAATTTCTAAATTTAAACACTTTGAAATATCTTTTATTTTATGTGGCATAACAGAATCTAAAAGTAGGGCTACTTTTGCCATTATATTTGTAATAAGTGCTACAAGTGCCATAGCTTCATCATTTTTGCCATCTTTTATTAAATTCCATGGTTCATAATCATTTATCGCTTTATTTGCTATCGTTAAAATTTTCCAAATCTCTTCTAAATATCTATTTATTTGCATATTGAAAATATAGCTTTCTAAAGAATCAATTATATGATTTACTTCATCAAGTTCTTTTTTATGGAATTTCTCAACATTTTGTGAACTAACTTTATAATCAAAGTATTTTCCACTCATTCCCATAATTCTGTTTAGTAAATTTCCTAAATCATTTCCTAAATCAGAATTTATTCTATCCATTAAAGCTTTTTGTGAAAAATCACCATCTTGCCCAAAAGGAACTTCTCTTAAAAGGAAGTATCTAAATGCATCAAGTCCATAAGCATCAGCTACTTCTTTTGGATTTACAACATTACCTTTTGATTTACTCATTTTTTCGCCATCTCTAGTCCACCAACCATGAGCAGCTATATGTTTTGGTAAAGGTAAGCCTAAACTCATTAAAAATGCTGGCCAATATATCGCATGAAATCTTAAAATATCTTTTCCAACTAAATGAATATTAGCTGGCCAAAAATTCATATTTTTTTCATCACTTCCATATCCAAGTGCTGTTGTATAGTTTAAAAGTGCATCAAGCCAAACGTACATAACATGTTTTGGTTCATTCATAGAAACTGGTAGTTTAACTCCCCAATCAAATGATGTTCTTGAAATTGATAAATCTTTTAATCCATTTTTTACAAAGTTTACTATCTCATTTTTTTTAGCTCTTGGTAAAATACAGTTTTCATTCTCTTCGTACCATTTTAAAAGTTTATCTTCATAATCAGATAATTTGAAAAAATAGCTTTCTTCTTTTACTACAACTGTTGCTCTTCCACATTCTGGACAGAATTGTTCATCAACAAGTTGTGATTCTGGGAAAAAAGTTTCACAAGGTACACAATAATATCCCTCATATTCACCTTTGTAAATATCACCTTTTTTGTACATCTCTTCAAAAGCTTTTTGAACTCCAACTTTATGCTCTTCATCTGTTGTTCTTATAAATTTATCATAACTTATATCAAAATCATCCCATAAAGCTCTAAATTTCCCAGATATTTCATCCGCATACTCTTTTGGAGTTTTTCCTCTAGCTTCTGCACTTTGAGCTATTTTTTGTCCATGCTCATCTGTTCCTGTTAAAAGAAAAGTGTTTAATCCAGTTAATCTTGAATATCTAGCTATCATATCAGCTATTATTGTTGTATAAGCATGACCTATATGTGCTATATCATTTACATAGTATATTGGAGTTGTAATATATACATTTTTACAATTCTCTTGCATTTCTTACCTCTTTTTTAAAATTCAAATCCACCACCAGAACCTTTATTCATTGATTCATATACGGCAATAACATATTTTTTTCTTAAACTACATTCAAAAAAAGCACTACAAGGAGTACAAGTTTTTAAGTTTTTCTCACTTTGACAATTGTTTAATTCAACAATCATTTTCTCAAGTTTTTCTTCCCATTCATCTAATATTTTTGTTTCTTCAGACATTTTTACTATATACTTCTAAAACTCTTTTAATTTCAGTATTTGAACCAAAAAAACAAGCGGTTGTATCGTGAATATGATTTGTATGAACTTCTAAAACTCTTTTTTCTCCATCAATAGCTTGACCACCAGCTTTTTCAAAAGCCAATGCAAAAGGGAATACTTCAAATAGTTGTCTCAATTTTCCTTTTGGTCTATCGCTAGTTGCTGGATAAGAAAATAGTCCACCACCTTTTAATAAAATTTGATGCAAATCAGGTACCATTCCACCACTATATCTTAATCTATATCCGTCAGTAAAAATATCATCAATTAATTGTTTATGAAAAGATGTCCAACAATTTTGAGTTGAACCAGGAGCATTTAATTTACCTTTTTCATTAAGTTTTATATTTTGTATAAATTTAAATTCATTATTTAATAATCTATACATTTTAACTTCAGAAGTTGTTACTACCATTTCAACTCTTGGTCCAAATACTACATAAACAGAAGCTACAATATTTTTAGCATTAAACTCATTTTCATAAATACCAAAAATTGAACCAACAGATAAATTTACATCAACTAAAGATGAACCATCAAGAGGATCGTAAGCTATTAGATATTTACCATTTTCATTAATATTTTTTATTTCGTCTTGTTCTTCGCTAACTATTGCTTTTATAGTTGGAATTTTTGCAAAAATTTCTTCTATTATTTTATCGCTTTGAATATCTAATTTTAACTGTGTATCTCCTGTTGAATTTTCAAATTCACTTTTACTTGTATCTCCAGTTTCTATTAAATATTTAATCTTTTTAGCACTCTCTTCAATTGCTTTGATTATATCTTGCATCTATACCCTTTTTGCATTTTTATCTATCCACTCTATTATTTGAAGTGGATCATTTAAATCTAAAATATCTAAACTTTTTGGAATATCTTTTTTATTTATAGTTTCATCGATAGCTAGAGCATCTGTTACACTAAAATAACTCTCATCAAGTTTATTTCTAAAAATAGAAATTCTTGGTAATTCTAAAGTTTTCAATCCTTCTACAAGTAAATAATCAAAATCACCAAAAATATCTATCATATCATCTACTGATGAAGTTGATTTTTTAAAAACTGTTGTTTTATTTGGGCTTACAACGGCAACATCAGCACCAGTTTGAGAGAATTTAAAGGAGTCTTTTCCTTCTCTATCAAACATTGCTTTATCTTTTGGGTCGTGCTTTATTATGCACACCTTAAAACCACTATCTTGTAAAATAGTTGCAACTCTTACAATAGCTGTTGTTTTACCGCTATTTGACGGACCTGAAAAGGCTACTACTAATCTTTTTTTATTCATAAGATGGATTTTATCTAAAGAAACGTTAAACTCTATTTATAAAAATATATTTTAAAGTCTAGTTTATGTATAATCCTTCCTTTGCAAAGGGGCTTTTATGAAAAAAATTTTATTTTTATCTGCAATTTCATTTTTAATGATATCTTGTACACCTAAAAACAGTGCTTTTAGATATTTTGATAAAGGTGATATAGAAGCAAATGCTACTAGATATACAAAAAAAGCAGATATTATTAGTAATAATCAAGTAGATATTACATTTATGGCAACTTATTTAAATAAATTAAATCCTAGATTAGATGAAAAAGAGGATAGCTTTTTGGTCTATGTATATTTTTCAAATTTAGAAAATCAGGATATACAATCTAATAATTACGAGATTTTATTAAACGGTAAAGTTCCAACATATATAGAAAAATTAGAAAAAGATGATGAAAATTATAAAAATATGATGCTTAGAAATTTTTGGGGGACTTACTATTTAGTAAAATTTAATAATCAAGAGCTAGTTTCAAAACTAAATATAGTTTTAAAACCTAAGTCTAATGATGCCACACTAATTTTTGAAAAATACTAGATAGTGAAATTTTATTTTCACTATTTAAATAGTTGTTATATATATAAAAGTTTGCTAAAACTTTTTTCCCATATTCTCTTGTTTCCTTATAAGAAATCATCTCCATACTTAAGAATGGTTCAAATTCATTTTTATCTTTAAATAAACCTCTTTTTAGTTGAGATCTAGTATATCCAGCTCCACCGTTGTAAGCATATGCTATAAAAAGTGGATTACTATCAAATTGTTTTATTAAGCTATCAAGATGAAAACTTGCATATTCTATATTTTTTTCTGGAAGAAATTGATCGTAAATATTGTAATCTTCATTTAATTTTTTTGCTATATCTTTTGATAAAAAAGGCATTATTTGCATAATTCCCATAGCACCTGAAAATGATATAGAAGATGGTATAAATCTACTTTCTTGTCTAGCAATAGAGTAGATTAAAACCTCTTTATAAATACCATATTTTTTAACTAAATTTTCATAAGGAGTTATGAAGTATTGAACTCTAAATTTATTAAATCTTTCTAAAATAAAAGCTAAATGAGGCTCAGTTGATTTGTTGCTAAAAAGATTTTGATATTTTGATAGTTTTATTTCATCAAGGTTTGTTCTACTATCTTGATTTACTTCCATCCAAGAGAAAACATCATAAATATCATAAGAACTCTCTTCATTTTTTAAATCTACTTTATGAATAATATTATCAACTTTAACACCTAACATCTCTTTTGCATACAAAGAGTATAAATTTGCATCTAAACTTTTTGATAATTCATCTAAATAACTATTCTCTTTTGTTACCAAATATAGCCAAAAGAGTGCTTTATCTTTGTCTTCTCGTAAATTTGATATATTATTTGAAGTTGTAAAAAACTCTTTTGCAGCTACTAAATTAGTATGATTTACAGCATTTATACCTAAAAGAAATTGAAGTTCAGCTGTTAAGGTTTTGTTTGTTTGTAGATTATCAAAAGATTTTTGCAAAATTTTTAGGTTTTTATTGTAAATAACTGTTCTTAAAAATTTTTCAAAATCTTTATGAGAACTTATATTTGTTAGAAACTGATTTTCTAATGATTTGTTAAAATATTTATTTCTAAAATAATCACTTACATCAAAGAAAATTCTCAAAAATCTATCTACTCCAGATTTTTTCAACTCTTCAAAAGGATTTTGTGCTATTAAAATCTGTAAATCTTTTTTTAGTGTAGGGTAGGGGTCAAGTTTTGATATAAAAAAGTTTAAATCACTTTTTGATAAATCTGAAGCTTTTTTCAATGATGAAAGTCCCAATGCAATACATTTTGAATCAGTAATTTTAAGCTGTTCAATTGTAGCGTTGTAACAAAATCTATCTTCAGGAGTTAATTTATCATTGAATTTTTGTTTAAATGCTCTGTCTAATAGTGAGTTTCTACCATTTCTCATATCATAGGCTTTTTTTGCATCTTCATAAGAAAGTTCAGTATTTTCCATGTACTGGAGGATAAAAAAGTCTTTTGCTGAAGATTTTGGCTTGTTTTCTAACCAATCAAGAGTTACTTTAAAATCTTTTTGCATAAAATCAGTTTTAGGAACATTTGCAAAAAGATTTAAAGAAAAAGAGAAAAAAAGTATTACTTTAAATATTTGTAACATATCTTTATAAAAGTACTTTTGAAAGGAATGTTTCTAAAAATATTAAAGCAAAAATCAAAATAATTGGTGCTAAATCGATACCACCAAAAACAGTTGGTATAAATTGTCTCATTTTTGCATAAACAGGTTCAGTTAATCTTTGTAGCATCTGAACTATTGGATTATAAGGATCAGGTCTAACCCAAGATAAAAGAGCAGAGATTATAACAACCCACTTATACAGAAAAATAATACTAAATAATATAGTTAAAAAAGAACTAATTAATGCATCTATCATCTTACAATTTCTCCTAAATAGTTTTTAATAAATGGATAAATATCAGCTAGATTTGGTCCATTTTCAGTTCCTGTTAAAATAAATCTTAATGGTTTAAATAGGTTTTTACCTTTAAGTGCCGTCTTCTCAACTACATAATTTTTTAGTTCATCATAAGTTTCAAAATAAGTGGCATTTTTTAAAGACTCTTTTATAATTTTAAATTCATCTTCAAAGCCTTCTAAACTATTTTTTTGGCTAAAAATATCATCTATTTTTGATTTTATCTCTTTTATAGTGCTTGTTTCTTCTAAATATAGTTTTGCTAATTTACCAATATCAGCATCAGCAAATCCTAAAATCTTAGATAATCTCATCTCATCAAGCATTTCTATGTGTTTTCTATTTATAAATCTTAATTTGTCTATATCGAATTTTGCACTACTTTTTGAAACATTTTCTATTTTAAACCACTCAATAGCTTCTTCAAGTGTAAAAATCTCTGTTGGAGTTTTATTTCCCATCAAAACTAGATAGTTTGCTATTGCACTTGGTAAAAAACCTTGTTCAATAAGCCATTTAACACTACTTGCATCATCTCTTTTGCTCATTTTCTTACCAGTTTGAGCATTTAAAATTATTGGTAAATGAACATATTTTATCTCTTTTGTATATCCTAAACTATTTCTTATATGTATCTGTTTTGGAGTATTTGAGATATGGTCTTCACCACGAATAACCATACTTATATCCATAAGCATATCATCAACAGAACAAGCATAGTTATAAGTTGGAGTTTTATCTTGTCTTAAAATAATAAAACTATCTATATCAAAAGGAGCATAATCAAAATCACCTTTTAAAATATCAGTAAATTTTATATTTTGTTCTGGTTTTTTTAGTCTTACTGTAAATGGAGCATTTGTATTTAAAACTGTTTCATCACTTAAATTTTCACAAAAATTATCATATCGAAAAGGTATTCCTTTTTTTATACTCTCTTCTTTTAGCTCTTCAAGTTTTTCATCACTACAAAAACAGGCAAATGCTTTTTTTTCAGTCATTAATTGAAGAGCCATTTTTTGGTGATATTTTAAGTTGGCACTTTGATAAAATAGGCTTTCATATTCGATAGAAAAAAGATTTAATATCTCTAAAATTTCTTTGTCTTTACCTTCAATATTTCTTTCTTTATCTGTATCTTCTATTCTTATTATTAAACCTTCGTTTAGTTGTTTTGCTACAATATAGTTGAAAACTGCAACTCTTAGGTTTCCTATGTGCATATCACCAGTTGGACTTGGGGCAAATCTTAACAAAATTATCTCCTTACTATTGAGAATGTTAAATTATTTATCTCTTTATGAGATTTTATATATTCATTTAAATCTTCAAGTTTTAAATCTTTGATTTTTTCTAACTCAATTTTAGGATAATCTTGACTTAAATCTTTAAAAAATAACATAAATGCTCTATTCAATCTTTGTGCTAAAGTTTCAGTTCTTAAAGGTTCACTTCCCATTAAAAAATTTTTAGCTGCATCAAGCTCTTCTTGTGTTACACCATTTTCTACAAACTCTTTAACTAAACTTTTTACAAGCTCTTTTGCTTCATCTGAACTCTCATTTTTTGTCTGTAAATAACCACTAAAATAAGAGTATGATTTATTTATAGATATATTTCCATAAGCACTATATGCTAATCCTCTTTTAACCCTTATCTCTTCCATAAGTCTTGAACCAAATCCAGAACCACCTAAAATAAATGAAGCAACTTTTGCTTTATAATTGTTTTCATCTTTTGAATCTACATCAAAAGAGCTTCCAAAGTATATATAAGCTTGTTCTGTCTCTTTTTTGAAGATTCTTTCATCTTTTTTTGATATGAATTCAATTTTTGAAGATTGTGAAACTTCGCCTACTTCTAAACTATTTAAAATAGGTTTTATCAAAGTTTCTAATTCAGAAACTGTAAAATCACCACCAGCAACAATTATCAAGTTATTTAAAACAAGATATTTTTTTATAAAAGTTTCAATATCTTTTAACTCGATTTTTGAAATGCTTTCAATACTACCACTAGATGGATTTTCTAATGCTGTTCCTTTAAAAAGTAGTGTATTTAGCTCTTTTTGTGCTATATAATCAAAGTCATTTTCTTTTCTTTTTAAATTTCCAATTTGTAAAGTTTTTATTTTTTCTAAACTATCTTGAGTTAAATTTGGAGATTTAAGTAAATCTTCTAAAAGTTTAACAGCAGTTTTTGATTTCTCTTTTAAACTTGAAAGTTCTATTACAAAAGTTTCATAACCATTTGAACTATTTATTGTAATAGCATTTTCATCTAAAGTTTGAGAAAATTTTGTAACTCCTAACTCTTTTGTTCCTTCATTTAATATTTTTGAAGATAGATTTGCTAGTCCTATATTACCTTTGTCTTGTCCATATCCAGCATTTTTAAAAACTAATTGTAAATTTAAAATAGGTAAATTTTTTTGTTCTTCAAATATTATAGGTATATTTACACCTTTAATATTTATCTCTTTTATCGTTGCACTCATTAAACTTCCTTGTAAAATAAAAAAAATATATAAAATATAGTTTATTGTTTTCATAAAATTTTAAAATCTCTCTAAAACATTATATGCAGTATCTCTTTTTGCAGGAATTTCACCGATATCTTTTATAAGTCTTATCATCTCATCTTGATTCATTCTATTTGATGCACCTGCTGCTTTTACAACATTTTCTTCCATCATTGTACTTCCCAAGTCATTTGCACCAAACTTTAATGCCATTTGACCAATATATGAACCTTGAGTAACCCATGAACTTTGAAAATTTTTAAAATTATCTAAATATAGTCTTGAAACGGCTAACAATCTTAAGTATCTATTTGATGATTGTGGTTTTATCTCTGGATGTTCTTCAAGAAGTTGAGTGTTTTCACCTTGAAAACTCCACATAATAAATGCTCTAAATCCACCAGTTTCATCTTGTAATTTTCGTAAGTGCTCCCAGTGTTCAATTATCTCTTCATCAGTTTCAACTGTTCCAAACATCATAGTTGCAGTAGTTTTCATACCAATAGAGTGAGCAAGTCTATGAACTTCTAGCCATTCATCTGTATCCATTTTTTTAGGAGCAATTATATCTCTTACTCTATCAGATAAAATCTCAGCTCCAGCTCCTGGAATTGAGCTTAAACCTTTTGCTTGAAGTCTTTTTAATACTTCAAGTTTCGATATTCTTGAAACTCTTGCTATAAAATCTATTTCTATTGCTGAAAATCCATGAATTGTAATTTGAGGATATTTTGTATGTATATGTTCTACCAATTCTTCGTAATAATCAATTTTTAAATTTGGATGAACTCCACCTTGAAATAAGATTTGTGTTCCACCAATTTCTAAAAGTTCTTCAATTTTTTTATCTATTTCATCAAATTTTAAAACATAAGAATCATCATCTTTTTTATGTCTATAAAATGCACAAAATTTACAATCAACCCAGCAAACATTCGTATAGTTTATGTTTCTATCAACTATAAATGTTGTGATTTTGTCTTTATGAAATTGGGCTTTTTTTTGGCTTGCTAATTCACCCAACTCAATTAAAGAAGCATTTTTTATTAAAAATAGTGCTTCTTCATTGCTAATACGTCTTTTTATATCAATTTCTAATTTTTTTACCATTAGAAACTTGCTCCAAATGAGAACTCAAATGATGATGTTTCATCACCTGGTTTTTTACCAATTGGTTTAGCAAATATTAATTGTAGTGGACCCATCGGAGATATCCACTCTAATAAAAGACCAGTCCCTGATCTTTTTATATCGCTAAATGAATCTTGACCAATCATACCATAATCATAAAATGCTCCCCATCTCATTTTTGCACTTGGAACTAAAGGAAAGCTTATTTCAGCCGAATTTGACCACATTTTTTTATATGGATCTGTTCTTTCTCCTGTTTCATTATTTGGGAAGGCATAAGATTTGTATCCTCTTAGAGTTCTAGGACCACCTAAATATAGAGAATCTCCTTGATTTATTTGACCATTATCTATTAACATTCTAGCTTGTGTTTTAAATCTTAAAACCCAATCAAGTTCTGTTAAATCTTCTAAAGAGTAAAAATATCTTAAACTTGCACTTGGTTTGATATATTTTGAATCTCCACCAACACCAGCATATTCAGCCGAAATATTTGCTCTGAAACCTTCTGTTGGAAAGTAAAAATCATTTGTATTGTCAAAATTTATATATGGAGTAATAGCACTATTTACATAATCTTGATTTTCAAATGGTAGTTTTCCTCTACTTGCAATATCAGTTAGTGTAGCTTGATCATAATCATATTTTTCATCTATAAAGTCAAGACTATATTTAGCTCCAACGTAAGTATTTCTTATCACTTCTTTTCCTACACCAACAGAAAACCCTTTTGTTTTTATATCAGAATCATATTTACTTCTTCTGATTTCATTATCAGTTGAGTGAATTTCAACTTCTCCATTGTAATCACTATCATTGATTGCAGGATTTTTTAGACTTAACTCAAATCTACTTGATCTTTTTGATAAATCAGCACTTAATCCTAAAGCTAATCCAGAACCAAATATATTTGCATCGCTGATAGAACCATTTACCATGAATTTATCATAAGAACCATATCCTCCACCAAGCATTAAGCTTCCAGTTGGAGCTTCTGTTACTTTTACTATGATATCCATCTTATCTTCACTGATTCTTTTTTCTTCAAACTGTACATCATCAAAAAATCTTGAACGCTTAAGTTTGTTTGTAGCATCTTTAATATCAGTAAGATTATACAAATCACCAGGTGCTAAATATACATCTCTTCTTACAACTCTATCTAAAGTTCTCGTATTTCCAGCTATTTTTACATCATTTATATATACTTGTTTTCCTGGAATTACATTGAAAACAACATCTACAAGATTTTCTTCTTCATTTTTCTTTAAATCAAATCTAACTTCTGCAAAAGCATAACCTTTATCAGCTACTAAAGTTTTTATATATTCTTGATCATCTCTTAATCTTTTAATATTAAAAGTTCTATCTTTTTTTAGTTTTAAATCATCATATATAGTATCTGGATCAACAATAGAAGAGTCTAAAAATATTGTTATATCTTTTGTAGTATATTTTTCTCCTTCTTTTATGAAGAAGTCTAATTTAGCTTGGTTTGAAGCAAAATCAATATCTAAAAATGGCTCTTTAACCTCTGCATCTAAAAAACCTTTTTCAAAATATAAGTCATTTATCCTTCTTGCATCATATTTTAGTTGGTCGATTTTCACTTCACCATCATTTTGTCCAAACCACCAAGAAGCAAACTCTTTTTCTTTATTTGCTGTAACTTTATCAAAATCATCTTGTTCTAAATTGTCAGCACCATGATAATTTGCTTTTTTGATGATAATTTCATCACCTTTGTTTACATTGAAAGTTACTTTTAAAGATTCATCACTTAAGTTTTCAGTTTCCACTTCTACAACAGAGTTTATATAACCTTCACTTTCAAGCATTTTTAAAAGAGTATCTTTTGCTTCTTTTACTCTTTTTTCACTATACATAGAACCTTTGTTTAGTTTTATAACTTTTTTGAGTGAATCTACATCTTCACTTCTAGTTTTGTAACCTTTTATATCAACATTTGCAATTGATGGTTTTTCTTTGAAAATAAGTTTGATATTTCCATCGTCATTTAATGCTTGAATATCATCAAAATATCCATAGCTATAAAATTTAATTATTGCATCATTTAATTTATTCTCATCTAAATTATCCCCAGTTTTCATATTCAGTGTTTCATTTAAAACTTGAGGAGAAACTTTACTTACATTTTTATATTCAATTGATTTAATACTACTTGCACTTAGCACGCTAGCACAAGCTAAAGACAAAATAATTGTTCGATTTTTCACAAATATCCTTATTTTCAAAAATAAAACAATAATATATCTAAATATAGTTTACATAAATCTAAAGTAGTGTATAATTTCGCTCGATTTTTAATAAAAGGTATGATTTTGAATATAGGAATTATCGGTTTAGGACTTATGGGAGGTTCTTTAGCAAAAGCTGTAAAAAGATACGGTATTGCTTCAAAAGTTTATGGTTTTACAAATAGTGAAAAAAACAAAAAAGATATTATGGATTTGAATTTAGTTGATGAGTTGGTTGATTTAGAAACTCTTAAAAAAGTATCTGATGTGATTATCTTAGCTATTCCTGTTGATGCGATAATATCTATGTTTCCAAACTTTTTAGATATAGATGAAAATACAACTATTATAGATATGGGTTCTACTAAAGAGTATATTGTAAAAAGTATTCCACCCAAAATAAGAAAAAACTTCATTGCAGCACATCCTATGACAGGAACTGAGAAATCAGGACCAAAAGCTGCTATTGATGATTTGTATGAGGGGAAAACTGTTGTTTTTTGCGATTTAGAAGACAATGCAAATATTCATGTAAATAGAGCTTTTAAAATTTTTCAAGAAATAGGTATGAGAATAGTAGTTATGGATAGCCATATACACGATATAAATGCTTGTTATATCTCTCATTTACCTCATATTATCTCTTTTTCTTTAGCAAATACTGTTATGAGTCATCAAAATCCAAAAGAGATTATAGCTTTGGCGGCTGGTGGATTTAAAGATATGAGTAGAATTGCAAAATCAAGCCCTAGAATGTGGGGAGATATTTTTAAACAAAATAGGGATAACCTTTTATCTTCTATTGAGTCATTTGAAGAACAGTTAAATAGTGCTAAAAAGCTTATAATAGATGAAAAATACGAAGAACTTGAAGAGTGGATGAAAAAAGCAAATACTTTACATGAGATTTTGTAAAAGGATTATTTTATGTTTCAAAAGAGTGTTATAGATAGTTTTAAACAAGATGAGAGTTTAGTTGCCACTAGATGGGCAGCTTTTCAAAACTACAAAGCCAAAATAGAAGCGATAAAAGATTTTAAAGAAGAAGAGTATCAAGATGGCTTTTTAAAAGATATTTTTGAGTCTTGTTTGGGATACACTCTAAAAACTACAAATCCAAGCTCTTTTAATCTTGAAAGAGAAAAGAAAAATGAAACAGATAGCAAAAAAGCTGATGGAGTTATATATCAAGATAAACAAATCATAGCTATAATTGAACTAAAAGCACAAGATACTAAAAATCTTGATAAGGTTCAACAACAAGCATTTTATTATCTATCTCAACACTCGAATGCTAAATATGTGATAATCTCAAACTTTGATGAAATAAGATTTTATATAGAAAAAAGTACAGCTTATGAAAAATTTAGCCTTTTTAATATGGATTATGAAGAGTTTAAAAAGCTTCATCTTTTACTATCATATGAGAGTATAAAAGAGCAAATTCCACTAAAAATAAAAGAAAAATCAAATCTTTTTGAACAAAATATCTCAAAAGAGCTTTATAAAGATTTTTCACTATTTAGAACAGCACTTTTTGAAAATATTGTAAAAAACAATGAAAATATAGATAAATCAACACTTTTGCGACTTACACAAAAACTATGCGATAGAATCATATTTATACTTTTTGCAGAAGATAGAGGACTTTTAAATACAAACACTATAAAAGATATAAGAAAAAGACATCAAGATGATATACACGATATTACTCTTTATGGATACTATAAAATATATTTTGAAGCTATAAATAATGGAAATGATAGATTACAAATACCAAAATATAATGGTGGATTATTTGCTAAAGATGAACTTCTTGATAGTTTAAAAATAGATGATGAAATACTAGATGAAAAAGCACAAAAGCTTTCAAACTATGATTTTGCAAGTGAAATATCTGTAAATATTTTGGGGCATATTTTTGAACAAAGTTTAACAGACCTTGAAGAGCTTCAAGCAAATATAGAAAATATAAGCTTTGATAAAACAAAATCGAAAAGAAAAAAGAGAAGAGTTAGATATAGTAGATATAAACTCTCCCAAAAATCTAAAAAAACTTACAAAAGCTGAACAACAAATAAAAGATAATCTTGAAATATATAAGAATTGGCTTTTTGAACTAAAAATACTTGATCCTGCTTGTGGAAGTGGAGCATTTTTAAATCAAGCTTTAGAATATTTGATAAATGAACATAAAAATCTTCAAAATGACTTGGCTTTGATGGGAGATTTATTTGCTTCATATCAAGTAGAAGAGAGTATTTTAGAACATAACTTATATGGTGTAGATATAAATGAAGACGCTGTTGAGATAGCAAAATTAAGTTTGTGGCTACGAACAGCACAAAAAGGAAGAATTTTAACAAAACTTAGTGATAAAATAGTTTGTGCAAATTCACTTTTAGAAATGCCATTTGAAGAGAATAGTTTTAATGTTGTTATTGGAAATCCACCGTATGTAAGACAAGAGGCTATAAAAGAGCAAAAAGAAACTTTAAGTAAAATCTACAAAGTAGCAAATGGAACAGCTGATTTATATGTATATTTTTATGAGTTGGCTATAAATATGTTAAAACAAAATGGTTTAAAAGGTTTTATCTGTTCAAATAAATTCTTTCGTGCAAAATATGGAGAAAATCTAAGAGAATATATTTTACAAAATACAACTATCTTGCAAATAGCAGATTTTAATGGTGTAAAAATATTTGAAGATGCCACAGTTGATAGTGCTATCACAATATTTAAAAAAATATCCAATAAAAATGCAACTTTTAAAGTAGTAGATGTAGATTTAATAAATAGCTATGATATGAAACAAAGTGATTTAACAAAAACTAACTTTAGTTTTTCAAATCCAAAAGAACTAGCAATAAAACAAAAAATAGAAAAGATTGGAACTCCTTTAAAAGAGTGGGATATAAATATAAATTCTGGAATAAAAACTGGATTTAATGAAGCATTTATTATAGATGAAAATACTAAAAATGAATTAATAAAAAAAGATTTTAAAAGTGCAGAAATTATTAAACCACTTTTAAAAGGTAGAGATATTAAAAAATATGATTGTATTTTTAAAGAATTATATTCAATAGCTACTTTTCCTGCTTTAAAACTAGATATAAATAACTACACAGCTATTGAAGATTATTTACAAAGTTTTGGAAAACGACTGGAACAAACAGGAGAAAAAGAAAGTAGAAAGAAAACAACTAATAAATGGTTTGAAACTCAAGGTAATATTGCTTATTATAAAGATTTTCAACAAGAAAAAATAATATTTTCTAAAGCTTCAAAAGATACAGTCTTTTATTATGATAAACAACATTTTTATATAGATGTTACAGCTTATATCATTAGTGGAAACAATTTAAAATATATAATTAGTATTTTAAATTCACTTTTCTTTAAAACACAATTTTATAAATTTTATTCTGGTGGTGGAATTGATGGAGAAATGACAATATTTACATTAAAAGAGTTTCCAATTCCAAAAATAGATGAAGACTCACAAAAACCATTTATAAATCTTGTAGATGAAATTTTAGAGGCTAAGCAAAAAATCAAAGATTATAAAGTTTTATTAGATGAAGCTATCAGAATTAATAATTTTGATAGAGAAATTGCACTTAAAAAAGAGCTCGAAAAGTTAGAAAATATTTGTACAACAAATGAAAAAACTATCGACCAAATGGTTTATAAACTCTACAATTTAACGCAAGATGAGATTAAGATTGTAGAAAATATTTAAAAAGTATTACAATTTGTAATATTCGTTTTGAAATTTATGAATTTATGATAGTATCTTACTATAATTTTAAATAACCTAATTATTAAAGGGAAATATGTCAATTATTCTTAAATTACAAAAAAAATGTTTAGATAAAAATGAAAGTTTACAAGATTTACTCAGAGAGGCATTAGTTATTAGCACAAAATTAAAATTAGATGATTTCAAGGAGTGGATTAATTCTGAATTAAGAGGCTATAGTGATAATATACCTAATTATAGGATAATTAACGTACAACTAAAATTCTTTAATCCTTATCGTGGTTGGATAGATGCTATTGTAAATAAAGAATTTGAGAGTATATTATCTCGAGTAGATATTAAACAATCGATAGTAGAATTAGAAAATATGCTTATTCATTATCAAGAACATAAAACAATTCAAATGCATTTGAAAGGTGAATTTATAATTGAAATACAAAAATTATATAAAATAGATTTTAAGCCAGCACAATTTGTAAATTATATTGAAATCTATAGAATTATAAATGAAGTTAGGAATTTACTATTAGAATGGACTCTAAAACTTGAAGAGGATGGAATTATTGGTAATGACGATTTAATATTTACAGAAAAGGAAAAAGAAATGGCAAAAAATATAAATATTCAAAATTTTAATGGAATTTTAGGAGATGTTTCAAATAATAGTAATTTCTCAATAGAAGATAACTCTACAAATATATATAATGAAAATATTAACAAATTAATAGATGAAATAAAAAAATTAAATCTAAAAGAGGAGAAACAAATTATTTTAGATTTAGAAGCTTCAAAAACAAATAAAAGTGGTCTAAATGCTATTTTAGGTAATTTATTAACTAGATTTTCAGAAGTAGCAACGATTACTTCATTAGTCAAAGAACTTTTAATATAGTAAAAAATTGGAATATTTTTAATGTTATATAACTATAATAATTTTTATTCTGTTAGAAGAAATTTAATTTTTGTAAATATTTTACTTTTGATATCTTTAATTAGTGAAGAAAAAATAACTTCTATAAATTTATATTTTTTTAAAATAGATATATTAAAAATACCTTTTGTTAGTAATTTAAGTGATATTCTGGTTATTTTAACAGTTTACTTTTTTATTATATATTATTCATTTTTAATACATAATGAAAAAAAATCATTACTTGATTTGAATAATGCATTATTCCTAAAATTAAGAGAAAATAAGAAAAGTATTATTTTAAATATAATTTATCCTTTTTCAACTCCTTTCCTTTTTTTTATTGATGGTTTATCTATCAAAAATTTTGCAATAATTTTTACTCCATATATTGTTACTTTTATTAGTATATTTTTATATATTTATATTACTGTTGAACAAAATATAACATATTTTAATTTACCTTTAAAAGTATTATTGTGGATATTTGTATTAAATTTATATATAAGTTCTTTGGATTTTTTAATAGAAAAATATAAGTTTAATAAAATAAAAGATACAAAAATAAAACAAAATAATTTATTTAAAGAAAAATATAAAAATAGTAAAGATTTATTATTTAAACGAAAGTTAAAGGCTAAAAATGAAAGATATAGATAAACAAAGTTTAGAAAAAGCATATCAATTATTTGATAGTGGCTACATAGATAAAATTGAAGTAGGTACTTTAAAAGGCTTACAACAAATACATAAATATCTTTTTGATGGACTTTATCCATTTGCTGGAGAACTAAGAGAATTAAATATCTCAAAAGGTGGATTTAGATTTGCAAATAGTTTATATCTAAAAGAGATATTACCAAAAATAGAGCAAATGCCACAAAGTAATTTTAAAGAAATTATTGAAAAATATGTTGAAATGAATATTGCTCACACTTTTTTAGAATGGAATGGCAGAACCATGAGAATATGGCTAGATATGATACTCAAAAAAGAGCTTAAAAAAGTAGTAGATTGGCAAAATGTAAGTAAAGAGTTATATCTTCAAGCAATGGAGCGAAGTCCTATAAATGATTTAGAAATAAGAACATTACTTGGTGAAAATTTAACGCCTAAAGTAGATGATAGAGAAGTTATATTTAAAGGTATTGAACAGTCTTATTACTATGAGGGATATAAAAAAGATTAAAAATAATTACAATAGTTTTAAAAAAAGGAAAAAATATGCCACAAACAATAGATTTTAAAATATCAAACCATGAAATAAAAATCAAATCAGTTTTATTTTCACAAGAAAATATAGATTGGGATGATGAAGGGCTAGAGCAGGGTGTTAGTTTTGGCAAAGGTTATGCAATTTTTGACCCAATTGCTGAAGGTGAATTTTTTGCAAAAATCAATATTTCATTAAAAAATAGTTATGAAAAAGATAAAAATGCTTTAAGAGCGATAGTTATTCCTTTTGAAGTTATTAACCCTGAAAATATATATCTTTCATCTATGGAAACTATTCAAAAAGTAGATATTGATTTAGAAAAAGCAGAGTACTCTTTGTATTTTGAAGTTTGTGAGCCAGAAGATATAGATGAAGTTTACTACAACATCACATTTGTAAAAGAAAAAGCAGAAGCTAGATATTTAATAGATGATATTTTTGGTGCAAAAAAAGATGATAAACTTTTTTAGTTTATCTTTTCTATTGCTTCAAAAACCTTTATAGCTTGATAGTGTTCTTTTACATCATGACATCTTATGATTGAAGCACCATATCTTAATGCTTCAAGATGAATAGCTATTGTTCCACTAAGTCTATCTTCAATTTTTGCAGGAGTTATCATATCTATCATAGATTTTCTACTAGCCCCTATTAATAACTCATAACCAAAATGTTTAAAATGTTCTAAATTTTTAAGTAAAAGTAGATTGTGTTCTAAAGTTTTACCAAAACCAATTCCCACATCTAAAACTATATCTTTTATACCAAAAGTTTTAGCTTTTTCTATTTGTCGAGTAAAGAACGCATCAATTTCAACTATAACATCTTCATAATAGGGATTATTTTGCATAGTTGTTTGGTTATTTTGCATATGCATAATGACTGCTTGTGCTTCATATTTTGCTATTAGACGACAAACTTCATCATTTTGTAAGCCTGTTATATCATTTACTATTTTAAAGCCATGATTTAAAACATACTCTATAACTTTTGGCTCAAAAGAATCAATAGAAAAATCAACTTTTTCAAAATATCGGTTTTTATAGATAGTTTTAACTATATCTTTTATACGATTAAGCTCTTCATTTGCACTTACAGGCAAACTTCCAGGACGACTTGAAACCGCACCAATATCTATGATATTTGCACCATCTTCTATCATTTTTTCTATTTTTTGACAAGCTTGAGAGTTGTCAAATCTACTATTTTTAAAAAAAGAGTCTTCATTTGCATTTAAAACACCCATTATTTTTCTATGATAGTCTTTCTCTTTTATATAATCTTTTAAAGTTTTAGCAAATTCTTTTAAACCAAAAGGTTGTGCTAACTCTTTTTTACTTAAAATTTCAAAATGCTTAGTTGTTCCTATGAGTAGGGCATTTACATATTTATCTTTGGCGATTATAACACCATTTGGTACAGCTAAATCAGCTCCAATAGATAAAGCATCTTGTTTTAAAATATTTGCAGCACCAACATGTAAATCTTTTATAAAAAGTGTATGTATTTTTGATTTTTTTGATAATATCGAAATACCACCACTATCACAACCTAATTCTTCAAAAAACTTTTTTGTATCACTTAGTGATACTTTATATGTTTTCATTTGTTGTTTTCTCTTTCTAGTATTGATAAAAGAAGATATGTTAGGATATTTGAAGGTTTTGAATTAAGTTCTAGTAACCTAATAGATTTAAAAAATACATCTAATTCATCTTTATTTAGCTTTATATTTTCTTTATTTACTTTCAGTAAAATTGACTCAACAATACTTATAGCTTCATATTTTGTAACTCTTTGGTTTTCTTTAACAAAGTTATATATATCTTTTAAATCCATTCTTTTTATATCTAAAGCAATATCATCTTTTACTATTGATTTTTTAAGATTTTTATATGGCAATCTTGAGTAAATGGTAGGTAATAATGAGTTTTTAGATGATACAAGTATTATAAAAACTACATTATGTGGTGGTTCTTCCAAAATCTTTAAAAGAGCATTTTGTGCTTCTACTCTAAAAGTTGCTCCACATAAAAATAGATATTTTGTATCATTTGAAGCTATATAAGCCTCTTTTATAGCTTGATTTGCTTGTGCTATTTGGAATTCATCTTTTTCTTCATTTTTAATAACTCTTATTGAGTGTAATGGATAGTTTGGTAATAGTAGATTTAAACTTTCTTCTATATCATTTACTATTAAAATTGTAGAGTTATTAAAAATATCCAATTTCAACTCTCTACATTAATTTCAGCAAAAAGTGCAGCACTTAGTGTTCTATTATATAATCTAAACATTTGTAAAAGTTTCATATCAAGTCCATCATCATTTGATTTAAGATTGATTGTACCTTGTCTTTCTTCATCAAAAACCCATAGAAACGAACTTTTTGTAATTTTTGCTAAAGTTGCTCTAGTATCTTGGCTTTTCCCAATATACCAAAAACAGTACCCATTTGGAAAAGATATCTTTAACATATCTTGAATATTTGAGATATCATCTTCTGATTTTAAAGAATCTATTTGTTTGTAAAATGAACTAAAATCATAAAATGGTAAAAATGGTCTATTTAATTTATTTGAATTAATATTTGATAAAATATAGCTTAAAAACCAATCTCTATCTTTATCTGTGATTATTAAAACTGAGTAGTTTTTATCCAAAATATTTGTAATATTTTTAGATACAAGTGGTGCCCACTCAAATTTTTTCTCTTCTAACCAAGGAGATATAAGTCTATCTTCCCTGATTGTATCTACTGTCCAATTAAGAAATTCTTGCACTACTATTTATCCAATTCATAAGCATCATGTAAAGCACGAACAGCTAATTCAGCATATTTTTCATCTATAATCATAGAAATTTTAATCTCACTTGTTGAGATAATTCTTATATTTATATTCTCATTTGCCAAAGCTGTAAATGCTTTTGAAGCAACTCCAGTGTGAGATTTCATTCCAACACCTACAATAGAAACTTTACAGATAGCTTCATTGTAATCAATATTTTTTGCTTCAGCAGTAAATTGAGTCATAACTTTTTTACAAATTTCCAAATCTGTTGTAGGAATTGTAAAATCCAAATCTGTTGTTCCGTCCAATCCTCTTGTTTGAACAATCATATCTACATTTATATTTTTATCAGCCAAAGCTGTAAATATAGCACTTGCAACACCTGGTCTATCTATAACTCCATACATTCCAACTCTAACTTGATTTTTATCTAAAGCTATCCCACTTACTATCGGTTTTTCCATAATATTCTCTTCCTTTGTGATTAATGTACCTTCAACTTCTGGTGTAAAGCTACTTCTTGATACTAAATTTACATTTAATTTTTTTGCCATCTCTACTGATCTGTTTTGTAGAACTTTTGCACCCAAACTTGCAAGTTCTAACATCTCATCATAAGATATTTTTTCTAGTTTTTTAGCTTTTGGTTCAATTCTTGGATCAGTTGTATAGATACCATCAACATCTGTATAAATCTCACAAACATCAGCTTTTATAGCTCCTGCAATTGCAACAGCAGATAAATCACTTCCTCCACGTCCTAAAGTTGTAACTCTTGAACCATCCAATGTTACACCTTGAAAACCTGCAACTATGATAGTATAACCATCTTTTATTGCATCTTTCATTTTTGATGTATCAATTTTTTCTATTCTAGCTTTTGTATGACAAGAATCTGTTAAAATCCCAGCTTCTCTTCCACTCATAGATATAGTTTTATATCCCATTTCATTCAAAGCAATAGAAAGTAAAGCTGATGTTACTCTTTCACCAGAACTTAATAACATATCCATTTCTTTTAAATCTGGAGTTTTTGTATAATATTGAGCATATTCAATAAGCTTATTTGTTTCTCCACTCATAGCAGAAACAATAGCTATAACATCATCACCATCATCTTTCATTTTTTTAATGATATTTGCAACATTTTGAATTCTATCAAGTGCACCAACACTTGTTCCACCAAACTTCAACACTTTTAACATCTGTTTTTCTTTCCTTTTTTAAATATAACCCTCTTGTTTAAAATACCTCAAAACTTGTTTGTAAACAGTTCTTTTAAAAAAAGTTATATATTCATAAATATCTTTAGTAGGTACAAATTTATATTCGCTAAATTCAGGAATTTCTGTATTTATATCTATTTTAGCACCCTTTTTTAGTTTTACTAAATAATATTTTTGCTTTTGACCATCAAATGGATACATTTTTTGAGCAATAGTTGGCGGAAACTCATAAGATACCCAATTTGGATACTCTGCAATTATTTCCACATCTTTTGTTCCTATTTCCTCTTCAAGTTCTCTAAATAGAGCTTCTTTTGTAGTTTCACCATCATCAATTCCACCTTGTGGAAACTGCCATGCATTGTCAATATCTACTCTTGAGGCTATAAAAATTTCACATTTTGCTGGATATTTTGCTGATAATATAATAGCTGCAACATTTGGTCTAAAATTCTTTTTCTCTTTTTTAATCTCTTCTTTATCAGTCATAAATATAATTTTCCTTATAATTAGCCCGATATTTTATAAAATATAGGATTAAAAATTGCTTTTATACATACATATTCCTTTTTGTGATAGCAAGTGCTTTTATTGTGCTTTCAACTCATATACAACAAAAAACAAATTAAAAGAGAACTATATAAATGCCTTAAAAATACAACTTAAAGAGAATATTTTAAAGCATTTAAAAACATCAAATAAACTTTTAAATACGATATTTATAGGTGGAGGAACTCCATCGACAATAGATGCTATTCTTTACAAAGATATTTTTGATATGCTAAAACCTTATTTCTCAAAAAATATAGAGATAACTACTGAAGCAAATCCAAATTCAGCAACTTTTGAATGGCAAAAGCAAATGTTTGATTTGGGAGTAAATCGTATAAGTTTTGGAGTACAAAGTTTTAATGATGAAAAACTAAAATTTCTGGGAAGAAATCATAATGAAAATAATGCTATAAAAGCTATACAAAATGCAAAAAATATAGGTTTTAATAGTATTAATTGTGATATTATTTATGGTGTTATGAATGATGATTTTGAACTTATTAAAAAAGATTTTGATACTATTTTGACTTTAGGAATAGGACATATTAGTGCATATTCATTGATAATAGAAGAGGGTACAAAATTTCATTTAAATGAGAAATCTTTAAATAAAACAAAACAGAGCCTAAAAATAGATGATGAAGAGTTATCATATAAGCTTTTTGATTATCTAAAAAGTATTGGTTTTGAACAATATGAAATAGCAAACTTTGCAAAAGATGATAAGTTCCAATCAAAACATAATTTTGGTTATTGGGAACATAAAGAGTATTTGGGAGTTGGAGCAGGAGCTGTTGCTTATGTAAATAAAAAACGGGAATATAGCCAAAAAAGTGTAGAAGAGTATATCAAAAATCCTACTTATATAGATACAGAAGAGTTAAATGATGAAGATGTAAAGAGTGAAAAAGTTTTACTTGGATTTAGAAGTAAAGTTGGAGTAGCTTTAGATATTTTTAGTGATAAAGAATTAAAAAAAATTGATGATTTAGTACAAATAGATAAAGTTTGTATAGCAGAAAATATAGTTTATAATAATAATTTTTTATTAGCAGATGAAGTTTCTTTATATATCTTAGATTAAAAGTTTAAATAAAAAAGGTGTTAAATGACGATAAAAGATTGCGTTAAAAAGTTTTCTAGTGAATTAAAATTAGTTACGCATATTCCAGCAAAAGAAGTAGAGATACTAATAATGTATCTTTTAGATAAAAACTCTATTTGGCTTCATCTAAACTACAATAATGAGTTTGAAAAGGTGAAAGAACTAGAAAAACTTGTAAAACAAAGGGCTACAAATTATCCTTTGGAGTATATTATTGGTAAAGCATCATTTTATGGAGAACAATTTATTGTTGAACAAGGAGTTCTAATTCCTCGTCCTGAAACAGAGCTTTTAGTGGATAATTGTTTAGAAATTTTAAAAGATTTAGAAAAACCTGTTAAAATACTAGAAATAGGTGTTGGAAGTGGGATAATATCTGTAATGTTAGCTTTATTAGTAGAAAATATAAAGATAATTGCAGTTGATATAAATCCTAATGCTTTAGAGTTGGCACAAAAAAATGCAAAAAAACATAATGTTTTAGATAAAATTGAGTTTCGTTTGAGTAATTTATATGAAAATGTTTTAGAAGATGATATTTGTATGACGATTTCAAATCCTCCATATATAGCAAATGATTATAAGCTACCACAAAATGTAGAATTTGAACCTAAAAATGCACTTTTTGGTGGAATTGTTGGAGATGAGTTATTAAAAAATATAGTAAAAAATACAGCAGACAGAAAAATTCCATATCTTCTTTGTGAAATGGGATATGATCAAAAAGCCTCTTTAGAAAGCTTTTTTAAAACCTTTAGTATTGAAAAATATAGTTTTTACAAGGATTATGAGAGTTTTGATAGAGGATTTACAATAAAATTTAAAAAGGAAAAAGATGTTTAAAGAGTTTAATTTAGAAAATTTAGAGAAATCTAGTGTTATTTTAGAAGAGTTATTAAATAGTAGTAGAAAAAAAGTTGAAGAACTTTTAAAGATTGAAATTAAAACTTATAAAAATTTTGTTTTACCATTTCAAGAAATAGGGGAGAGTATCAATGAATTTATCACTCCAATATTTCATATTGATTCAGTTAAGAATTCAGAAATAACTTCAAAAGTATATGAAGAGTGCTTACCAATTATATCAAAATATGAAAGTGAGATAAGTCAAAATGAGAATATTTATATGTCTTTAAAAGATATACAATATAACGAAAATAACACTTTAAATAATATACAAAATAAAGTTTTAGAAAATGAGATAAGAGACTTTGAACTATCTGGTTGCAACTTAGATAATAATAAAAAGAAAAGACTTGAAGATATGGATTTATTAAAAAGTGAGTTATCACATAAATTTTCTCAAAACCTTTTAAAAGCTACAAATAGTTATGAATTGATTATTGAAGATTTTGAAGATGTAAAAGAGATACCACAATCTGATTTAGAACTAGCCAAATTTGAAGAAGATGGTAAAACAAAATATAAATTTACACTTCAAATGCCATCATATCTAGCTTATATGACTTATGGTTCAAACAGAGATAAAAGAGAAGAGTTGTACAAAGCATACACAACACGGGCAAGTGAAAATGGCAAAATAATAGAAGATCTTTTATCTTTAAAATATGAAAAATCAAAAATATTAGGGTTTGAAAACTTTGCACAATACTCACTAGCTACAAAAATGGCAAAAAATGAAGATGAAGTTGTAAATTTTTTAATTGAACTTGGAAAAAAAGTAAAACCAAAAGCTATAAAAGAGTTAGAAGAAATAAAAGAGTTGGCTTTAAAAGATGGAATTATAGATTTTAGACCTTCAGATATAAGTTATTATAGTGAAAAGCTAAAAAAAGCTCAATATGATTTAGATGAAGAGTATTATCGACCATATTTTGAACAAAATTCTGTTTTAAAAGGTTTTTTTAATTTTTTAGAGGCTATGTTTGGAGTTAAATTTACAAAAAATAAAGCAAAAGCTTGGGATGATAAAGTTCAAGTTTATGATTTAAGTGAAAATGGAAAGGTAAGTGCTAGAATTTATATAGACTTAGAGTCAAGAAAAGATAAAAGAGGTGGTGCTTGGATGAATAATTGGCACTCATATTTTAAAAATTCTAATGGCGATATAAATCTTCCAACAGCTTATATAGTAGGTAATTTCCCACAATCTACAAATGAAATCCCATCTTTATTAAGACATAGTGATGTTGTAACTCTTTTTCATGAAATGGGACATGCTCTGCATCATTTGTTGAGTAAAGTTGATGAACCATTTGTAAGTGGTATTTCTGGTGTTACATGGGATACAGTTGAATTTCCATCACAATTTTTAGAGTATTTCTCTTATGATAAAGATGTATTAAAATTGTTTGCAAAACATTATAAAACAGGTGAAGTTTTAGATGATGAAGCAATAAATAAGATAATAAAAGCAAAAAATTTCCAATCATCTATGGCTACTTTAAGACAAATTGAATTTGCATTGTTTGATTTTAAACTTCATCAAGATTTATACAAAACTGAAGATAAAGTACAAAATTTACTTGATAGTATAAGAGAAGAGTTTGCAGTTGTTATACCACCAAAATATAATAAATTTCAAAATGGATTTTCACATATTTTTGCTGGTGGTTATAGTGCAGGGTATTACTCATATAAATGGGCTGAAGTACTAAGTGCTGATGCTTTTTATATGTTTATAGAGTCTGGAAATATATTTAATAAAGAGTTAGGACAAAAATATAAAGATTGTATTTTAAGTCAAGGAGGTTCATACAATATGGATAAGTTATTTTTTGATTTTGCACAAAGAAATCCAAAAGTTGAATCGTTATTAAAAATTGATGGAATTATTTAGCTAAATTTTGTAATAATACGGTTTTAATATATAACTAATAAGGATTTAATAACTATGACAAATGCAGAAACAATTTCAAAACTAAATAATGCTTTAAGTACTTTAATCAAGGCTTATGAAGAACTTCAAGGAGAGAATGAAGGTTTAAAAATAAGAATAAATGAGTTAGAAGAAGATGTATTTAACCTTGAGTTAGCAAAAGAGGACTTAGAGAAAAGTGTTGATGAGCTTAAGAATAATACAGAAGAAGATAAGACACATATTTCAACTATGCTTGGACAAATTGAAACTATTTTAAATAAAAGTAGTGTTAATACACAAAATAGCATCTTAAGTGATGTTAATGTTAGCTCTTCAACTACTACTGAGTCAAATTTACAATCAGTAGATAATCTTTTAGGACTTTCTTATTCTGAAACAACAAATGAAGATGAAAAAGATGAAGAACCTAATATTTTAAATACATTTAGCAATGAAGAAAAATCTGAAGATGAAGAAGATGATAATAGAGTTGATTTAACTGATCCAAGATTGAACTCTTTGCTTGGAATAAATCAGTAAAATAGAGTTTAGAGTGATATTTTGTATTGATAAAAATTCTATTTTAAACCTTTTTGGAGTTGAAAATTTTAACTTACTAGAAAGTAAAATAGATAATATGTCACCATCGTTAGTGGAGTATCATTTAGCTAATTTTTGTAATATTAGTGATGATATATCGTATTTCAATAAACGAGATATTGAAAATAGTTTCTCTATAGGGGAATATAGTATTTATTTGGATTATGATGAAAATATATATTTAGAAGTACAAGAGTCAAATTTAGATAATTTGACTCAATCTTTTTGGTAAAAATATTTAAAAAATTTCTGTAGTTTTTTTGAGTCTTTCTTTATCAAAATGAGTATAAATTCTACTTGTATTAATATCAGCATGACCTAAAGCTTCTTGTACAAGTATTAAATCATGGTGTTTTGAGTAGAGTAATGTAGCAAAAGAGTGCCGTAACATATGAGCTCCATTTTTTTCTTTTCGTATACCAGCACTTATTAGTATATTTTCTACAACTCTACTAATATAAGCTTGCGTTAGCCTTTCACCTTTTTGGTTGCAAACAAGTAAATCATTTTGACAAACTCTCATATTTAACCAGTTTTGTAAGTCATTCTCAATGATATATTTTTTAATCATCACGACTCTTGGTTTATTTCCTTTTCCTCTGATTTGAAGCATATATACATCATCTTCTTTAAATAAATCTTTTATTTTTAAGTTTAAAACTTCACTAACCCTAACACCTGTGTAAATTATGATTTTTAAAATAAGTCTATTTCTATAAGCAGTATTATCTGTAAATTCAAAATTATCAATAGCTTCTAAAAACTTATCAATTTCATCTTTATTCATAAAAGAGGGTAGTTTAGTACCACTTTTACCACTTAAACCACCCCAATTTTTTAATTCAATTTTAAATAAATATGAGCTTCCATCTTCATTTTCATTTTGTTTATCTATATATGAAAACAAAGATAGTAGTGCAATTCTATGATTTTTTTTTGAAGCATCAGATAAAGAACTTGTTTGGCTAGCTAAAAAGTCACTAATTAGTTCTTCATCAATTTCTTTCATAGAAGCTAAACCTAAAGAATTTGTATAGTTGTATAATTTTAAAAGAGGATTAAAATATGTATTTATACCACTTAATCCAATATTTCTTGCTTCTTTTACTAAAATCTCCAATTCTTCAATAGATTTTGTACCTTTAACTAAGTTTTGAATAATTGAAGCTAACTTATCTTTATTTGTTACTTGTCGATTAGATAGACTTGTAAGTTTATTTCTCACAAATCGTTCTATCCAAAAAAGTAAAGTAATATTGAAACTATTTTTAAAATCTAATTCATATCTCATAGAGAACCTTTATAATGGGTTGTATTTAATAAAAAGATTGTATCAAAATATATATTAATATTGGTTTGAAAATTATAGTTTTCAATACTAAATAAATAATTCTATGCAATCTTAATAGTTTACATAGAATTATTTATCTTTATACAATTATCTAATTTTACCATTTGAAAAAGAAATTATATAATCAGCAATTTCATCTAAATGAACAATATCTTTAACAGCTCCAGCTTGTATGGCTTTCATTGGCATTCCAAATACAACACAACTAGCTTCATTTTGGGCAATTGTATATGCTCCATTATCAAATAGTTCTTTCATAGCAATAGTTCCATCATCTCCCATTCCTGTCATCATAACAGCCATAGCACTTCCACCAACTGTATTGTTTACAGAACGAAAAAGTACATCAACACTAGGTTTATGTTGGCTTACTTTTTTAGTATCCAATAATTTTGTTCTTAGTTCATTACCAATTTTTTCTATTGTTAAGTGCATATTTCCAGGAGCTAAATACCCATGCCCTCTTTCCAAAATCATACCATCTTTAGCTTCACATACATTTACATTTGAATAGTCATTTAGTCTTTGTGCAAAAGAGTTAGAAAATCCATAAGGAATATGTTGAGTTATAACAATTGGTGGTAAATTAGATGGTAGTTTACTAAATACTCTTAATAAAGATTCTACTCCACCAGTTGAAGAACCAATAGCTATGACCTTTTGTCCACTAAAAGTTGCCGCGCGAAGAGGAATAACTTCATCAGGATGGACCTTATAATCAACATTTTGAGTTTGGATATAACCTTTTTTTTGTGGTTTAGGTTTTTTTAAGGTATATTTTTTAAGTAGAAATGTTAAACTTAAAAGAGTATCTTTTATTCTATCATTAAAAGATTCCATAGACTCACCCATCTCTGGTTTTGGAATAAATCCAACTGCACCATCATCAAAAATATCACTTCCTCTTACACTCTCTCCAGATATTACAACTGCCGGCATAGGATGAAGTCTATTTAGATTTCTTAAGAATGTAACTCCATCCATCTTTGGCATATTTATGTCTATTGTTACTAAGTCGGGTTCATATTCTTTTATTTTTTCTCTTGCTTCATAAGCATCATTTGCTACATCTATAACTTCAAATTCATCAATAGAGTTTATCATATCCTTTAAAACTCTTCTCATTGAAGCTGAATCATCTATTATCAATACAGTATACATAAATTTATCCTATAAATATTATTAAAAAAGTTCAATTTCCATTGTTTGTTCAAATTTATTTTTGTCTTTACCAAAAAGTTCAACTCCACCAGTGTATTCTTTAATAACTGGAGCTTTAGTAATTTCAATTTGTAATGATTTTTCATTAGATAAAATTTTATTATCAGTTTCAGATTTTTGAGTAACTTTAATAAATGTTTCAAAATCATTTGCAAGTAGTATTAATCTACCATGCTCTCCTCTTGTGTGTTCAGAGATAACCCTAAATCCCTCTTTATGGCAGAACTCTTTTGCAAAGCTTACATTTCTTTGACCTATTGAACTACTAAGGTTTAAGTTCATAATATCAGCCCCACCAGATATTTTTGCAATAATATCTGATTTAGAACATCCCATTTTATACATTTCATTTAGCATAGCTTCAACAGAATATAACCCATATTTCATATCATTTGTATTATCATTCGTATCTGGTAATAGAAAATGGTTCATACTTTTTATTCTTTTTTTTCTATCATAAAACATTAAAGCAACACAAGATCCTAAAAGAGTTTTAAGTGCTACTTCGTCATCGTCTGATACAACTGCAAACTCTCCACCCAAAACAGTATGGGTACTATATCCTTTTGTTTTCTGTGTAATCTTTGTAGAAGAAATTTTTTCAATATTCCCATCTTTTCTACCTATAGTAATCATATTAAATCTTTCTCTTTTACAAAGATATTTTGTCCTACTCTTCTTACATAATGTATCAAATCTTGAGGATTTTCTGAATGTCCTATATATAAAGTTCCACCTATTTTAAGATGTTTAAAAATCTTTTTTAGGATATTATTTTGGTCTTCAACAGAAAAATATATTAAAACGTTCCTACAAAAAATAACATCAAATTGATTATTTGAGAATGGATAACTATCATCATTTAAATTCATTACATGAAAGGTTATCATTCTTTTTAGTTCATCTTTTACTTTTATTAGTATTTCTTCACCTGTAAGATTTTCTTGCACTCTTTTTTTGAAATATTTTTGAGGTTTTATCCAAGAAGGAAATTCTTTTGATGACTTCGAATATCTATATATTCCATCTGCTGCATATTGTAAAACATTTGTATCTATGTCCGTTGCTGTTATTGATGCTTGAATATTATAGTGCAATTCCTCATTTGTTTCTAAAACTGTCATAGCAATAGAATACGGTTCTTCTCCTGTTGATGAAGCAGAACACCAAATAGAAGCTTTTTGCCCTGCTTTATATAATTCAGGTAAAACTCTATTCTTTAAATCTATAAAATGAAAATCTTCTCTAAAAAAATGAGTTTTATTTGTAGTGAAAGAGTTTATAAATTCTGTAACATTTTTACCCTGTTCAATTGATATGAGTAACTCCATAATATCACCATAATAGTTACAATTTCTTCTTAATTTATCTATTCTGTTTGAAATCATAATATCTTTATTCTCTGTAAGGGTAATACCTGTTAGAGAATAAAGAAGCTTTTTTATCTTATTATGAACATCTTCTATTGTATATGACATTTGTATTCTTAAGATGCCTTTCTTACAGAATTCATATCTCTTTCTATTTTAATTTGAGCATCAATAATTCCTACAACATCAAGAATTAATCCTATACTTCCATCTCCTCGTACTGTTGCTGCACCAATTCCTTGAACACTTCTAAAGTTTTTATCAAGAGGTTTTACAACTACTTGATGCTGATTTAAAAATTCATCGATAGATAATGCAACTTTAGTATTACCTGATTTTACAACAATCAGCATACCATCTTCAAGTTTTTCAAAGCTTTTTTGTAATCCAAATAACTGATGAAGTTTAACAACAGGAATAAATTCTTCTCTTAACATTAATAAATCTTGTGTTCCATCACCAATTTTTTTAATCATATCAGCTGTTGGTTGTAAAGATTCCACAATAGAACTAAGTGGTAAAATATATTTTTGTTCACCTACTCTAATATCGAGCCCATCTAAAATTGCAAGAGTTAATGGAAGCATAATTGTAATTACAGTACCTCTTCCTATTTCAGTATCTAATTTTATAATTCCGCCTAGTTTATGAATATTTGTTTTTACAACATCCATTCCTACACCACGACCAGAAATATCTGTAATTTGGTCTGCTGTTGAAACTCCAGCTCCAAATACTAAAAGTGCTTTTTCATTATGTGACATTGTACTATATTGATTTTCATCAATTTGCCCTTTTTCTAGTGCTTTTTGAGCTACTTTTTCACTATCAATACCTTTTCCATCATCTTCAATAGTAATAATCATCTGACCATTTGCTTGCTCAGCAGAAATACTAATAGTTCCTGTATCATTTTTACCAGATTTTATTCTATCTTCTGGCATTTCTATTCCATGGTCTAAAGAATTTCTGATAATATGCATTAATGGGTCTGTTAATCCCTCAATCATGGCTTTATCAATTTCAACATTATCACCATAGTGTTTAAATTCCACTTTTTTATTAAGTTTTTTTGATATATCTCTTACAACTTTAGGAAATTTAGAGTAAATTGAATCCATAGGAACCATTCTAATACTCATAATACTATCTTGCATATCCCTAATATGTCTTTCAAGAAGTTCTAATCTTTCTAAAACAGGACCCCTAGTTTTTGTATCTTCTATTGTTGATGAAAATTGAGTAAGCATAGCATTTGTTATAACTAAATCACCTACATTAGTCATTAGTAAATCGATTTTATCTAAGTTTACTCTAATACTATTATTATTGTTTGATATAGATTTTTTAGACTCATCATCACTGTTTTTTACTCTTCTTGATTGTGTGATTTGAGTCGTTGAATCATCATTTTCAGAAACAACTTTCTCCTCTTGAACCCTATTTTCTTCAATATCATTCGATTTCATTACTGAATTAGGTGTTATTTTTGGCATATCATCAAAGAAACCAAAATTATCTTTACTTTCGTCGATTTTGAATTTATCATCATCAATAGAATTAGATTTTATTTCTAAATCATCATCATAAAAACCAAAATTTTTATCATCTACATCATCATCAATAAAAATACCAAAAGGTTTATCTGTTCTATCTCTTTGAATATTTAATTCATCACTAAAAAATCCAAAGCTCTCTTTTTGAGAACTTAATTCTTCAGTTTTTGATTGAGATTGAACTATTTTTGCTTGTTTAGTTTCTAAAACAGGTTCAATTCTAACAACTTTAGCACCATTTGAATAAGCTCTAATTTCTTCTAATAAAGAACTAGTCATTTCAGTAAATTTTTCTCTGTTTATTTGTTCTGAAACTTCAAGATCCAAAATTTCTTTCATAACATCTAGCCCATCAATAAGAGTTTCTGCCATTTCTGGAATATACTCTATCTTATGACTTCTAAGTTTATCCATCAAATTTTCTACATCATGAGTAAACTCTGCGAAATATGATAACTCAACAGAAGCTCCACTACCCTTTAATGTATGAACATCTCGGAAAAGTTGTCCCATTTCATCATCTGTTAGCGTCCCGTTATTCTCAGCTTCTAATAACACATTATCTGCTGATTCGAAAAGCTCTGTAGCTTCCTCTAAAAACATTTCTCTATATTTAGAAATATCAAATGACATATCAAGTTCCCCCTATTTATCTACTTAATACTATATTTACAGCCTTTAATAACTGATCAGGTACAAAAGGTTTAACAATCCATCCTGTAGCACCAGCTATCTTACCTTTTGCTTTCATCTCATCACTTCGTTCTGTTGTAAGAACTAAAATTGGTATTTTTGAATAATGAGGAATTTTTCTAAGTTCCCCAATTAGAGTTAATCCATCCATATTTGGCATATTAACATCTGTAATTACTAGATCAAAATTCGTAGTTTTTGCTTTAGCTAGACCATCTACACCATCAACCGCTTCAATAACATCTGTATAACCACCTTCATTTAAAGCATAGTTTAACATATCTCTTAGCATAGTTGAGTCATCTACTATTAAAAGCTTAGCCATATAAACCCCTTAGATTCTTACAATTTAAAATTTTACTATCCTAACATAGAAATTATTAATTTAAAATTATATTTCTCTATGTACATCATAATATTCATATATTATTAACTTATTTCATTCCTAGTTCTATTCTATCTTTTTGAACTTTTAATACTTTTATTTCTATTTCTTGTCCAACTGATAAAACATCACTTGCTTTTTCAACTCTTTTATCAGATATTTTAGAGATGTGCAACAAACCTTCTCCCCCTTTAGATAAAAGAATAAATGCTCCAAAATCAACAACTCTTTCAACTCTTCCTGATACGACTTCATCAACACTATATAGCTTTTCAAAATCTATATTTTTAGATTGAGGTTTTGAAGAATTTGCATTATTTACAAGGGTTTTTATAAATTCACAAGCATCATTTATTTTTTGTTCATTATCTCCAGTAACTTTTACAATACCATTATCTCTATCTAAATCTATACTAACAGAATATTTCTCAATAATTTCTTTTATAGTTGCTCCACCTTTTCCAATAACTACCATCATCTTCGATGAATCTATTGGAAATTCTTCCACTTTTGGTAAAGCTTTACTTGAAATGATATCTTTTGATGCTTCTTCCATAATAGTTAAAATATGTTCTCTTCCTTCTTTTGCTTGAAGTAAAGCTTCTTCTAAAACTTTTAATTCAATTCCACCAAGTTTTATATCCATTTGCAATGCAGTAATACCATTTTTTGTTCCAGCAACTTTAAAATCCATATCTCCATCATGATCTTCTAATCCCATAATATCAGTTAATATTGCATATTTAGAATCTTCAACAACCATTCCCATAGCAACTCCAGCTACAAGATTTGAAACTGGAATTCTAGCCGCTTTAAGGGCCAATGAACCACCACAAACAGTTGCCATAGATGAAGAACCATTTGACTCTAATATTTCAGATACAATTCTTACAGTATCACTAAACTTTTTATCAATTGTAGACTCTAAAGCTTTTTTAGCTAAGTTTCCATGTCCTAATTCTCTTCTTCCTACACCAAATATTGGTTTTGCTTCTCCAACACTAAAACCTGGAAAGTTATAATGTACCATAAAGTTTTCCATTGAAGTTGATTTATCTGTTAAAACTTCGTACATTTGACCATCTTTATGACCAGCAAGTGTACCAATAACAATAGCTTGTGTTTCACCTCTTGTAAATAAACAAGAAGAGTGAGCTGATGGTAAAATATTTGTTTCAATAGATATTGGTCTTACATCTTTAAGCCCTCTTCCATCTGCTCTTACTCTATCATTTACAATCATAGCTCTTACAAGTTCTCTTTTTACTATACTTACAGCTTCATAAATTGTATTAAATTCTATCTCATTTGATATACAATATTCATTTTTTGAAATTATTTTTGCAACATCTTTTAATTGTGTTGCTCTTTCACTTTTTGCTAATTTTTTAATTGCTTCTTTTATATCATTTGAAAATTTTTCTCTTACATAAGAGATCACTTTTTCATCAATAGAAAATTCTACAAGTTCAACAATAGCTTTTTCTTTACAAGCTTTTTCAAAACCATTTTCATAAGAAATATTTGAATTTTTTAAAGCATTTTGTGCAAAAGCTATAGCTTCAACTAGATTTTCTTCAACAATTTCATTTGTTTTGTGATTCTTTTCTTCTAATGAAGATATACTTTTCATTTCTATCATTAAAAGTTCATCTTTTGAACCAGCAATATACAAATCTAAAGTTGAATTAGTTAAATCATTTTGATTTGGATTTACCACAAGTTCACCATCTATTTTCCCAATTCGTACTCCACAAACAGATTTTTTTATAGGTAAATTTGAAGTATATAGTGCTGCATTAGCTGCATTTAAAGCTACAGTTTGTAAATCAACATTTTTATCTGCACTCAATACCATTACAGTTATTGTTGTTGGATATACAAAACCTTTTGGAAAAAGTGGTCTTAAACTTCTATCTATAACTCTTGAAGTTAAAGTTTCAAAATCGCTAGGTTTCCCTTCTCTTTTTATAAAACCTCCAGGTAATTTTGCTGATGCATAAGTTTTCTCAATATATTGAACTGTTAATGGTGTAAAATCTTCACTTACTGGATTATCAAATTCACAAGCAACAGTTGCTAGTATTACCGCATCCCCTACTTTTAATAAAACAGAACCATTTGCTTGTTTGGCTACTTTATTAAACTCAAATATCTCATTTTTTCCATTTAATTCAAATTCGCATGCTATTGTCATTTTTTTCCTTCATTTTTAATTCTTTCAATATCTTCAAAAGTTAATTCCTCTAAATTTTCATAGTAGTAATCAGCTTCTATATAATGTTCAAGCTTTTTTATATAATACAAATCATCAGTGATTCTATCAACTGTAGAAATACTTGCTGTTGATAAAATAGGAGTTGCAACACTTAAAGATTTTACTTTTTGATTAATAATAGTTTTTATACAAGCCATTACTACCAATCCAACATTTATATCTTCATCTATAATTAAAACATTTTTACCAAGTAAATTTTGTAATTTTTCATTTTGTCTAAATCTATTTGCTAATATTTTAATACTGCTATCATATATATCTTTTGATTTCAAATAAATTGAATCTAAATTTATATCAAAAGCTTTTACCAACTCTTCGTGGATTAAAACCTCTTCAAGTTCGGTAACAACTGCTATTTCACACTCCTCATTATTTGGTGCAAATATTTTTTGACTAAACATAATATCAAAATCTGCATTTAAAGCCTCTGCTATAATTTTAGACATTTCATATCCACCATAAGAACAACCAATCACTATCCACTTTTCTAGCTTCATACTTTCAACTGGTAGAACATCAAGTAATTGTAAAGAAGCTTCTTTTCTATTTTTAAAAAAAATCTTATCTTGGTTCATTATCACTTACTTTATATTTTTGTCTTATTCCTCCAATTGGTTTTAACATTAAAACAGCATAAACTATAGTTTGTTCATGGCTATCATATCGTGTTCCACCACTTCTATAACTACTTCTTGGAGTAATTTCTTTTTCTAGCCTTAAATCTAAATTCCAGCAATCATCATCAATATTTAATCTTACTCCTTGTTTATTTCTTAGCTTTTCTTCTAAGTTATAGTTTTCATAATATCCAA
Organism: Aliarcobacter vitoriensis; assembly: GCF_003316695.1. Taxonomy (GTDB): domain Bacteria; phylum Campylobacterota; class Campylobacteria; order Campylobacterales; family Arcobacteraceae; genus Aliarcobacter; species Aliarcobacter vitoriensis. Next base: position 62,303 of record NZ_PDKB01000002.1, on the reverse strand, counting down.
CAGAGTAATCTTTTGCTATTTTATATGAAGTATTTAGCCTATATGATTCTAAGTCATCTCTATCGTTAAAATCATTATTTGTTTTTTTTGTTTTATAATATCCAGCACTTAAAGTAAAATTTTCATAAGTAAAACTATTGTCTACACTACTTTCAACAATCTCATTGTCATCCATATTGTAAATAACTTTTCCAGATATAGAACCAAAATCATGATTTATTTTTACATAATTTTCATAATCTTGAAATTTTGGTTCATCTAAGCTATCATAAATAATAGATTGACTCATTTTGTGATTTATAAACTGTTGTAAACTCTCTTTATCATAAATTGATTGATTTAGAGTCAAATTGATAGTTTTATTATCTTGAATTGTTGGAAATGCTGATAATTCACGATATTTTGAAGATTGATCTTTATCTACTGTTATCCCATACAAATCACCATCTTTTCTCAAATTCTTCGGTATATCATAACTTGCACTAAGATTTATAGTATGAATATAATCTTTATATGGCTTTATTAAATCACTTCCCATTTTAAAAGATGTTATATTTTGTATTAAAGTACCATTCTCATAGTCTGAATTTTTATGAATAGAATTACTATAATTAAATTGATTTAAAGTAGTTTTATTTTCAACACCTACATATAAATAGTCATCTAAAATATTTTGACTATAACTAAGCGGAACACTAAGCTCATATATTTGTGCTGTTAATCCTTTTTCTCTTGTAAAATTTTGATATTTTGCATCAATTGAATAAATCAAATTTTCTAAAAAAAGTTCTTTATTATATGAATGAAGATGAAATTGTGGAATTTCTTGTAGAGTTTGACTATTTGATTTTTGTGAAGCATCTATATAATATTTAGCATATGCTCCAGCATAATATTCAGGAGTATTATAAAAATAGTTAAATTTTGATTCAACTTTTTTATCAGTACCTATATCATCATTACTTGTTTCTGATAAAGTTCTATATTCAATATCATTTAATAATTTAATGGATGTAAAAACTCCATCTTGATGATTTCTACTGTTAGAAACTATATTTCTTCTTTCATAATCTACATCTAAACCAAAATGTTCGCTATTTTCAAGCTTTTCTTTTTTCCTATAATTATTTTTTTCTTTAAAGTATCCAGTTTTAATTTTAAGCATAGAATTAGGTGAATCAGCATATCTAAAATTTGCATAACTTCCATATCCTCTTAAAGCTCTAATTTGTGGGATTAATTCTATATCATAATTATCAGCAGGTGCTATAAATAAAGGTTGAGAGTATAAAAAACCTTCATCACTTGAATAACCTAAAGTTGGAAGTAATAATCCAGTTCTTCTAGTTGTATCTGTGGGAAACCCAAAATATGGGAGATAAAAAACTGGTATATCTTTTACATAAAGTCTTGCATTATAAGCATTTATCCACATATCTTCCGTATCATAATCAGCACTTGATGTTCTAATACTCCAAATTGGATCAACACAATCGCAAGATGATATAATTGAACCATCGAGGTTTATTATCTCTTTGTTTTTATTTGCTTCTTTTGCATTTGTCCATATATTAGAAGGAGAATCAAATAAAAAAACAGGGTCTTGATTTATAATTTCATTATTTAAATCTACATAAGCATAATTACTTTGTGTTTGAACTCTATTGTCTTTTATAATTAAAACATTATCAAAAAGTTCTAAAATCTCTTTTTCTTTATTATAAACAAGTTTATCTGCACTTAAATAATATGTAGGAGAATATGCTACAACATCACCTATTGCTGTAATAATATTTTCTTTTGTATCAACATTTTTTGCAACTAATTGTAATTTTTCACTTTTTAATTCTTCTGCTTGTACTTCGAATAAAACTGAAGCAATAAGTAAAGATGCAACTACTTTACGCATTTACTACCAACGTTTTACCAGTAAAATCATGGAAAGTTTTTCTACCATCATTAAAAAATCCAACTATAAATCCAATATAGTAGAACAATTCAGATATAACTCTTCCTACGGCTCTTAAAAAAGATTGGAAGATTGTAACTCTATCCCAATGATTTGCATCTATTACTCTGATTTTTACAATTTTCTTACCAATAGTTGCTCCATAATACCAAACAAAAAAAGTGTGATATATAACTTTTAATATCATTAATGGAATTAAAATAGTCTGCATAAGAGAAATCATAGCATCACTATCATCACTTATTGATACGACACTATCCCAGTAAATAAACATCATTAATACACTAACAATCACATCATCTATTACAAAAGCAAATGCTCTTGACCGCATAGAAGCTAATTGTAAATTTCCATTATTTTCTTGCATATTAATTCTTTAAAGCTTGATATGCAATATCAGTTCTAAATTTTTTACCATCAAAATGAACTTCTGAAGATAACATATAAGCTCTATCTCTTGCTTTTTTAATACTTTTTCCTATTCCAACACAAACTAAAACTCTTCCACCTGTTGCTAAAAGTTTACCTTCTTTTTCTTCAACTCCTGCAAAAGAGATATGAGAATTATCCAATAAATCTTTATCTACTATATTATCAATAGTAATAATAGCTGGAGCAGATGAACTATATGGATAATTCTCACTTGCCATTACAACTCCAACGCAATATTCATTTTTTATTTTAATATCTAATTTATCAAGTTGTTTTGTAGCACCATAATAAAATAGTTCAGAAGCTTTTGATTCTAAAAGTGGCATCAAAATTTCACACTCTGGATCTCCAAATCTTACATTATACTCTAATACTATTGGTTCATTATTTACAACCATAATACCTATAAACAAAACACCTTCATAAGGTGCATTTTCTTGTTGCATACCTTTTAATGTTGGTTTTATAACTCTTTCTTCAATTTTTTTGTAAATTTCATCATTTACTAAAGGAGTTGGAGCATAAGCACCCATACCACCAGTATTTGGTCCAGTATCACCATCTCCTACTCTTTTGTGATCTTGAGCTGCTGGTAAAACTTTATAATTTTCTCCATCACAAATAGCAAAAACTGATAATTCATAACCATCTAAAAATTCTTCAACTATAACAGTTGCACCTGCTTCTCCAAAAGAAGTTCCACTTAGCATATCAGTTACAGTTTTTTTTGCTTCATCTTTACTTTGAGCTATAATTACACCTTTTCCAGCACAAAGTCCATCAGCTTTTACAACAATAGGAGTAGAACTCATACTATTTATAAAACTATGTGCTTCATTCTCACTAGATGTTTCTATAAATGCTGCTGTTGGTATATTGTATTTTTTTAAAATATTTTTCATATATGCTTTTGAACCTTCTAATTTTGCAGCTTCTTTTGTAGGTCCAAAAATCACAAGTTCATTTTTTCTAAATATATCAACAACACCATCTACTAAAGGAGCTTCAGGTCCAACTATAGTCAAATCAATACTATTTTCCTTTGCAAAAATTGCTAACTTATCATAATCACTTATATTAATATTTGTTCCTAGATTTGAAGTTGCACCATTTCCAGGCATAAAAAATAGTTTGTGAGATTGCTCTTTTTTTAAAGCTAACCCTATAGAGTACTCTCTTCCTCCACTTCCAAGTATTAATATATTCACGATTTTTCCTTTTAAAAATTATAAAATCCAAGTAGCCGTTAATCATAAAATGGCCCTAAAAGCCAGTTGTAATACAAAGAGCGTATTTTAGGAGCAAAAACACAATGAATTGCTACACACTATACGACTACAATTCGTATAAAAATTATATTATCGGACCCGCAAGTAATGAAAATCCCGTACCACTTAGAGTTCAAGATTTTATCTAAAAAAGTTTAAAACTGTGTTTAAGCTATTTTTTAAAGCTATTTTTTAAAGCTATTTTTTAAAGCTATTTTTTAAAGCTATTTTTTAAAGCTATTTTTTAAAGCTATTTTTACACACTCTTCTACACTTGTAATATCACTTATTTTTGAATTTATATTTTTTGGAAGAAAATTGGCTGTTGTTTTTCCTATTGATATTGCTTTAAAACTATTATCCCAACTATATTTTTTAAAAAAACACTCTACACTAGATGGAGAAGTAAATATTATAGTTGAATTTTTTTCTAAAATTATTGGCTCTTTGTGATTACAAGTTGTTTTATATGCTATAACTTCATCCAAATCTATATTATTTCCCTTTAAAATATTTGGCAAATCAGATACCGTTTTTAAAGCTTTTATATATAAAACTTTTTTCTCTTTTAAATGTGGAATTAATTCATAAGCAAAATCATTTCCATGTCCACTTTCACCTATAAAAGCTATATTCGCTCCTAAGTTTTTAGCAATATTTGCAGTTTTTTGTGCAATTAGATAAGATGGAATGTTTTTCCAATCTTTATTGTTTTTATCAAGTGAATAAACTGCATTTTTCGAAGTAAAAACCAAGGCATCATATTTTTTTAAATCTATATTAAAATTTATAAATTCTATATCAAAAACTTCTAAATTCTCGACATTTTCAAATTTTTGTTCATTTAATAAATATATTTTACTCATATTTTAATTTATCTTTTTTATATAATCTATAGCATCATCAATACTTCTATAAATCTTAATATTTTTAAATATATCTGATTTATCAATATTTAAGACTCGTTTTTTATGTCTATATTTTAAAACTAAAATTAACTCCACTTTTTTATCTTTAAATGTTTGAATAATTTCTTCAAGTTTGAAAATAGCCGAAATATCAAGAATATGAATATTTTTACAATCAAGAATAACTTTTGAGTGATTTTTTAATTTATCTAAAGTATTATCCAAATTATATGCTGTACCAAAAAACAGAGAACCTTTAACTTTAACTATATTTATATCAAAATGTTTGTCATCATCTTCAACAGAAATCTTATAAGTTTTAGTTTTCATTTGAGTACTTTTTGACATTTGATAAACTGCTAAAACAGATGATATTGTAATACCTACTCCAACAGCCATTATTAAATCTACAAATACAGTTAAAAAAAACACTGTAAACATAATAAGTAAATCTTGTTTTGATATTCTTGTAATAACTTTTAAAAATCTATAATCAAGTATATCTATACCAACTTTAAACAAAATACCTGCAAGTAAAGCTAATGGTATTTTTGATGCCAAAGGTGCTAACATTAGAACTATAAGTAAAAGTGTAACTGCATGAACCATTCCTGATATATTTGTAGTTCCACCATTATTCATATTTACAACTGTTCTCATCGTTGCACTACTTCCTGGAATAGCCCCAAATAAAGAACAAAGAGAGTTACCTACCCCTTGACCTATTAACTCTTTTTTTGAGTTATGTTTTATTCTCATTCTTGAATCAACTAAAACAGAAGTGAGTTGTGTATCAATAGAACCTAAAACAGCCAAAGTTATTGCAAAAGTTAATATTTCACTAAGTCTATAAACATCAAATGAAAAAGGTAGATTAAAAGAGGGAAAACTTTGAGGAATTTCTCCAATTGTTAAAACATCAAAATTAAATATTATAGATATTGTTGTTACTATAAACAGTGCTATTAAAGGAGCTGGAATTAATTTTGATATTTTTTTAGGAGTAAAAAAAACTATGGCTATTGTCATAAGCCCTATTATTAGAGCTTCATAATTTATATTTTTCAAGGTATCAAAAAGATTAGTTAATATATATATAATTGAACTACTAGATTGGGCTCCTAAAAATGGGTTTATTTGTAAAATTATAATAATAACACCAATTCCACACATAAAACCAGAAATAATTGGATAAGGTATATATTTTACCCATTTCCCTAAATCAATTATTCCAAAAAATATTTGAATAAGTCCAGCACAAAGAACAACCATCATTACAGAAGAAAAATCATTTGGAAATGCTAAAACAACAGCAGCAAAAACAACTGTCATAGGACCAGTAGGACCAGATACTTGAACAGGAACTCCACCTAAAAGTGCTGCAAAAAATCCTAAAATTATAGCACCCCAAAGTCCAGCACTAGCCCCTGCTCCACTTACAACTCCAAAAGCTAAAGCTAGTGGTAGAGCAACAACAGCAACTGTAATTCCTGCTAAAATATCATTTTTTATTCTAACTTTATCCAAAATTATTTTCTCCCTATCTTAAAATAAAACTACCTTTCTAAATACTCTTCATCACCCATTTTATCATTTTTCCCACGAGCTATTATATGAATTGGAGTTCCTTCAAAATTGAACTGTTCTCTTAAAAAATTAACTAAATATCTTTTATATGAATAGTGTAAGAGCTGTGGTTTATTCATAACTAATGCAACTCTTGGTGGACGAGAACTAAATTGTGTAGAATAATATATTCTTAAATATGCTCCATTTGGACTTGGAAGGGAGTGTCGTATAACAGCCTCTTCTATAACTTTATTTAGTTGAGAAGTTGGTATTCTTTGAGTATAGTTTTCAAAAATTTCTATAATTTTATCTTTTAATCTTTCTATACTTCTTCCTGTTTTTGCAGATACTGCAATAATTGGTGCATAAGATAAAAATCTAAACCTTCTTCTTATCTCTTCTTCAATTTTTTGGAATGTATCCATATTCTCATCCCATTTGTTTAAAACTATAATTGTTCCTAAACCATATTCATCAACAAGTCCAGCTATTTTCTCATCTAAATCAGTAAGTTCCCTTGAAGCATCAAGAACAACTAAAGCAACATTTGCACGTTCAAGCATCTCTTTTGTTCTCATTAAAGCAAATTTTTCTATTCCTTCAATACTTCCTCTTCTTCTTAAACCTGCTGTATCAACAAAAGTAATTTTTTTATCTTTATATTCATACATTTCATCAACTGGGTCAATCGTTGTTCCTGCCACATCTGAAACAACTGAACGCTCTTCTCCTAATAAAGCATTTAAAATAGAAGATTTTCCAACATTTACTCTACCTATAATGGCAACATTTACTAAACTATCATCTACTATCTTTTCATCTTCAATATTTTCTAAAGTTTCAGTTGAAAAATCATCTTCATCATCTATATATCCAAACTCATCTTCAAGCTCTTTTCTTCTTTGTTCTTCTTGAAGTTTTGCTACTGTTTCAGGATTTTCTGGTAAATGATTATAAACCCATTCTATAAGTGATTTTGTACCACGATTATGTGAAACAGATATTCCAAAAAGATTTTGTTCATCTATTCCAAACTCAAAAAACTCCCATAACCTTTCTAGCTCTTTATCATTGTCTATTTTATTAACAACCAAAGCTAGTTCTTTCCCCAATCTTTGAAGTTCATAAAATAACTCTTTATCTTTATCATCTGGAATGTTTTTTCCATCTACTAGAAATAGTACAATATCTGCATCTTTTGCAGTTGATATAGCTTTTCTTTTTACATTTGAAAATATTGCATCATTTGTTTCATCAATACCACCAGTATCGAGCAACAAAGCACTTCTATCAAGAATCTCTATCTCATTTTTTCGAACATCTCTTGTTGTTCCAGCAATATCTGAAACAATAGCAATCCTTTTATTTGAAAGTCTATTAAAAAGTGATGATTTTCCAACATTTGGTTGCCCAATTAATGCTATTTTTTTTAGTGTATTCATAAATATTTAAATCCTATTTTTTATAAATCAAAAAAGGTATTAGCAATTTTGCTAATACCTTTTATCTTTTTTAAACTACATCTTAATATAGCCCAAATTTACCTTCAACTGAAGCTTTATACAATACTCTCATATTATCATCCTTATCGTAAAAAACCTTGAATTGTGCAGTTGAATTTTTAAGTTCTTCAAGTGCTTCTTCAATATCTATTGGTTTATAAGAATTAAGTCTTTGTGGTATTATTTCATCTTCAAATTTTTCAAGTTCTTTTGCAATTTTATCTTCAACTTCACTTATTACAATTTCACTAAGCTTTGTAGCTTTATGAGATGCTATTTTATCGTGATGTCTTCTTAATACTTTTGAAACCCTATCAACGGCTATATCTATTGCAGCATATAAATCTTTATCTTTTTGTTTTACAACAACTGTATCAATATTTGCAATATTCAAAGTAAACTCAAATGTAAACGCTTTTTTACCTTGTTTTTCATCTGCAGAAATAGTAGAAGTAACAGAAATAATATCTAAATTATATTTTTTAAATACTTCAACCGAACTATTTATATAATCTTTTATAGCATCTGTTAAATTTATGTGTCGCCCTACAATACTTGTATTCATAACATACTCCTTTTAAATGATTTATTTATTCTAGCATAAATTTGCTTTTATTGTATGATGTATTTTTGGTAAAATACTTTTATGAAATTATTAAGGAAAAATTAATGGAAGTATTTATTATTTTTATTTACATTGTATTATTTATAATTACTTTTATTTTAAGTTTTTTAAGTATAAGGTATTTTATTACTATGTGGAAATTTAAAAATAGAAAAAAAGATGATAAATTTAAAAGATTTGATTGATATTAAATAGAGAAATTTAAACTAAAATTTCTCTATTTCCTTTTGCATCAGCTTGTGATAAAACGCCTGTTTGTTCTAGTTGCTCTACTATTGTTGCCGCTCTATTATAACCAATTCTAAGTCTTCTTTGAATATATGAAATTGATGTTTTTCTATCTGCTAATACTACATCTTTTGCATCTTGATAAAGTTCATCTAAATCTGATACATCACCATTTGTGTTACTATTTGAAGAGTTTGATAAAGATGAAGTTGCTTTATCTTTTATAAAATTCATATCATATTGAACTTCTCTTTGAGCTTTTAAAAATTCTACGACTTGTTCTATCTCAGTTTCTGTACTCCAAGGAGCATGAATTCTTACAAGACCAGGAGTTCCTGGAGGTGTAAATAACATATCTCCTCTCCCTAAAAGTGATTCTGCTCCCATAGAATCTAAAATAATCTTAGAATCTATTTTTTGCCCTACTTTATAAGACAATCTACTTGGTAAATTTGCTTTAATAAGTCCTGTTACAACATCAACTGATGGTCTTTGAGTTGCAACTATTAAGTGAATTCCACTTGCTCTTGCCATTTGTGCAAGTCTTGCAATAGAATATTCAACATCTTTTCCACTTGTCATCATCAAATCAGCCAACTCATCGATAACAACCACAATATAAGGCATAGTTTCATAACCTTCTTTTTGTGCTTTTTCATTGTAATTTTCGATATTTTTTGTCTTTGTTTTTGACATTAAAGTATATCGTCTTTCCATTTCTCCAACCATATTTGCTAAAGCATTTATTGCATCACTTGCTTTTGTAATAACAGGTGTTAAAAGATGAGGAATATCATTGTACATTGAAAACTCAAGCATTTTTGGATCAATCATAACCAGTCTTAAATTATCTGGTGAGTTTTTATATAATAGTGATAAAATCATAGAATTAATTCCAACAGATTTTCCACTTCCCGTTGTTCCAGCTATTAATAAATGAGGTAATTTTTTCAAATCAGTTACAAAAGGTTTTCCAACAATATCTTTCCCTAAAATCATAGTTAATGGAGATTTTGAATTTTGGAAAATCTCACTTTCCAGCATCTCTTTTAAATATATAGTTTGTGTATCTTCATTTGGAACTTCAATTCCTACAACATCTTTTCCAGGAATTGGAGCTTGAATTCTAATAGTTTGAGCTTTTAATGCCATTGCTAAATCATCTTGAAGACTTAAAATTTTTGAAACTTTTACATTTGGTGCTGGTTTAAACTCAAAAGTTGTAACAACTGGTCCTGTATAAGTTCTCACAACATCACCATCAATTTTAAACATCGCAAGTTTATCCAATAAATCAGCAATTTTTTGATCAATCAAAGCTTCATTTATTTTTGATTTATTCTCTTTTGGAGGATTTTGAAAAAATGAAGCTGGAGGTAATTGGAAATTTTTTGGTTTCTCTGTTTTTCCTAGTTCTAAAGTTGCTAAAAGCTTTTTATTCTCTTCTAATTCTTCAACAATTATATTTGAATTAATTTGCTCTTTTTCATCTATTGTTTCAAAGCTTATTTCTTCATCATTAGATGATTTCTCAACAATAGAAGCCTCTAAAATCTCTTCTTCTACATTATCATTAATGATTTGATAGTTTTGTTGAGATTGAACAAATTCTAATCTTTTTTGCTCTTGAATAACTTGTTCTTTTGATATAGGTTTTCTAGTAACTTTTACTTGATTTGTTTGAGCTTGCTTATTTACTTTTATACTATTTTTTAGTTTTATTTTATTTTTAAACTTTTTTAAATCTTCTATATCATAATCAGATGTTTCAAAAAGTATCAAAACAGATATTACAAGTCCAAAAACAACAAATAAATACAACCCTATTCTTCCAATAACTGGAGCTAGTGTATCTACTAAAATATTTCCAATTTCTCCTCTATCGTAAGGATTTTCAATGATTAAAGCTTGAAAAATAAGTAATATAAAAAATAGTAAAAATATAACTACAATATTTAAAACTAAATCTTTTTTATCCAACTTATCTTTAAAATTTATCAAATATAGTGGATAGATAAATAAAAGTAGATAAACATATGATAAATAAGAGAAGTATCTATTTGAAAAATTTGCAAATGAAAATCCAACATCTCCTACAACATCTTTAGATATTGCAAATGTTGAAAATTGAAAATATAATAGTGTAAACAGTATGATTAATGATATTATTTTCTTTGCGATGATATGACCTTTTTATAAAATTATTTCAATAAATTTGATATTTTCCCTTGTAATCTAAGCCATTGTTTATGCTCAAATAAAGGAAATCCAGCCCAAGATTTTTTAGGTTCAGTTATACTCTTTGTAACTCCACCTCGTGCTGCAATAGTTGTAAAAGGAGCTATCTCAAGATGACCAGAAGTTGCACTTTGTCCCCCCATAACAACATAATGATGAAGTGTTGTTGAACCAGATAATCCAACTTGAGTAACTAAAATACAACCTTTTCCAATTTTACAATTATGTGCTATATGTACAAGATTATCTATTCTTACTCCATCATCAATTATTGTAGATTTAAAAACAGCTCTGTCTATTGTACAATTTGCACCAATTTCAACATCAGAACCTATTATAACATTTCCATTTTGGTATATTTTTATATATTTTCCATCTTTTGTATTTGCAAAACCAAATCCATCGCTCCCAATAACTGTTCCAGAATGTATAATACAATCATTCCCAACCATACAATCTCTATAAATAGTAACATTTGGATATATAATAGTATTGTTTCCTATTTGTACATTATCTCCGATAAAGCTTCCGTGCATAATAGTACAATTGTCTCCAATAACACTATTTTTACCCAAATAAACATTTTGCATTATTGTAGAGTTTTTACCAATTTTTGATTCATTTCCAGTAGTTTCTATAAGCTTTGGATCAAAAAGTTTACTAGCTTTAGCTAAAGCCAAATATGGTTCATCACAAATTAATGCTATACAATTTTCTGGAATTTCTTTTGAATATTCATTAGATATTAAAATAGCACCAGCTTTTGTATTTTTTAAATCATTTATATATTTTTTATTTTCTAAAAATGTGAGTTCATTTTCATTTGAATCATTCAAACTATTTAAACCAGTAATTTCTTTGTCAATTTTACAATCTATTCCTAAAAATTTTGAAATCTCTTTAAGGGTCATTTTTTATCCTTGAATTATAAAAGATAAGAAAAATTCTTATCTTTCCATAGCTACAATACCACTTCTTACAACTTCTAGTGGATTAAACTTTTGCATAACTTTTATAAAATTCATAATTCTATCACTAGAATCTGTTGCTGAAACTATTATGGCTTCATCTGTAACATTTTGAATACTTCCATGATATGCACGTGCAATCACATCAATATCTGAAAGTTCATTATCTATTGAAAATTTCATCAAAACTGTATCTTTTTCAATAACATTTTTGTGTTCATTTACCTTTAAAACAGGAATTAATTTATTTAATTGTTTTACAATTTGATCAATTACTCGTTTATCTCCTGTTGTAACTATAGTCATTCTTGAATATGGACTATCTTCCATTGGAGCAACTGTTAAAGAGTCTATATTAAAACCACGAGCTGAAAATAATCCTACTATTCTTGATAAGACATTATGTTCATTTAAAACAACTATTGAGATAACTTGTCTAGTTGTTTGACTATCATAATAATGGTTAAAATTACTCATTATTTATCTCCTTTTAATAAAGTCATTTCATTTAATGAATGTCCGTTTGGAACCATTGGTAATACCTCTTCTAATCTTGCAACAATTACTTCAATCATTGCTGGTTTTCTTTTTTCAATTGCATCTTTTAAAGCTTTATCAAATTCATCTTTTGTACTTACTCGATATCCTATTCCACCAAAAGCTTCTACAAGCATTTTAAAATCTGGTTGAGCTGTTAAATCAGTTTCAGCTAATCTATTTTCATAAAAAAGTGTTTGCCATTGTCTTACCATTCCTAAATAGTTGTTATTTAAAACAATATTTATAACTGGTAAATCATATTCAACACAAGTCATAAGTTCTTGGATATTCATCAATATAGAACCATCTCCAGTAAAATTTATAACTACTCTATTTGTATCTTTGAATGCTCTTGCAACTCCTAAAGCTGCTGGAAGTCCAAATCCCATTGTTCCTAATCCACCACTTGTAATCCACTGTCTTGGATATGAAAATGGGAAAAATTGTGCCGTCCACATTTGATGTTGTCCAACATCTGTTGAAATAATTGCATTATCTCCTAATATTTGCCCAACTCTTTGAATTGGCCATTGTGGTTTTATAACTTCATTACTATCAATATATCTTAATGGTTCTTTTTCTCTATAATCTTTTAGTAAATCAACCCAATTTGTATAATCATTGAATTCATAGTTTTCTATATCTTCAAGCATTGCTTTAACAGTCAATTTTAAATCACCAACAATTGGATAATCTGGAACAACTAATTTTGCAATTGAAGTTGGATCAATATCAATATGAATAACTTTTGCTTTTGAAGCAAACTCATCAAGTCTTCCTGTAACCCTATCATCAAATCTAGCACCTAAAGATATTAACAAATCTGTTTCATGAGCAGCCATATTTGCAGCATATTCTCCATGCATTCCTAACATTCCAAAGAAAAGTGGGTTTTCATCTCCCATAACTCCTCTTGCCATAAGCGTTTCAACTGCTGGAATATTTAGTTTTTTTGCTAAATCTCTTATTTCATAAGCACAATTTGATAAAATTGCTCCACCTCCAATGTATAAAAGTGGTTTCTTAGCACAACTTATAGCTTCCATAGCCTTTTTTAATTGTCTTTTATTATAGTTAATTGTTGGCTTATAAGTTGGCATATTTACCTCTTCAGGATATATAAAATCTCCAACTTGAGCTGTAATGTCTTTTGGTATATCAACATGAACAGGACCTGGTCTTCCAGTACTTGCTAGATGAAATGCCTCTTTTAAAATTCTTGGTAAATCTTCAATTTTATTTACTAAATAGTTATGTTTTGTACACGGTCTTGAAATACCAACTGCATCAATTTCTTGAAAACCATCTGTTCCTATAATAGTTGTTGGAACTTGTCCAGAAATTACAACAAGAGGAGTTGAATCCATATAAGCATCAGCAATTCCAGTAATTGCATTTGTAAACCCTGGACCAGAAGTTACTATTGCAACCCCTACTTTTCCAGTTGCTCTTGCATAACCTTCAGCAGCTATAATTGAAGCTTGTTCATGTCTATTTAAAATGTGTTGAAAATAGTTTTGTTTATATATTTCATCATAGACGTTCATAATAGCGCCTCCAGGGTATCCAAATACTACTTCAACCCCTTCTTGATGTAATGATTCAATAACCATTTTTGCGCCAGTCATTTTCATAATAATTCTCCATTTTTTTAAAAGTAAGGTTTTATTTTACTCAATTTTCAATTAAACTACCTTTTTATAAGAAATCAAATTTTAAAATTAATAAAAAAGACTAAATATTAATATTTTTGTGATATAATAATCCAATTTAAGCTATTTTTGAGGATAATATTATGGATATAAACGCGATAAACAGTGCAAACAATATACAAAATTTAAATCACTTAAATAATAATTCTAATGTTTCAATAAATAAAGCTCAACTAAAATATAGTGTTGAAGACTTCAATAATGTTTCATCTGAAAATTTAAATGTTAGTAGAAGCTCAATATTAAAAAGTGAATTTTCTCAAGATATTCAATCACTAAATGATGGAATAGCAAAATCTCAAATAGCACAAAATTCTATGGATAAACTTCAAGGATTTCTAAAAAACATTGAAAATAAACTTGAAAATAGTCAAAATGTTGATGATAAAAATGAATTAAAAAAATCTATAAATCAAGATTTAAGAGAATTCAACCAAATAGCATTTGATACAAAATATAAGGGTGAAAATTTAATAGCAAATAGATTTAATGACAATCAAGAATCAATAGAAGTGAGTTCAAATAACAATATTTATTCTATTGAAAAACCGAATATTGCAAATTTTACAAATAAAATATTTGATGTTGTAAATAATGGTAACTTGGATAATGAACAAGATGTGCAAAATGCTTTAAATACTATTTCTAATACATCAAATCAATTAGAAGGTTTATCTAATCAATTTGTAGAATTTTCAAAACAACTCCAAAGCGATGCAAAAAATCAAATTATTGAACAAAATTTTAATCAAACTATCAACTTTGGAAGAGAGTCTAGTGATTTTTCAAAATCAAATATTAATGTAAACGCAGGTTATTTGGCTGCAGCTCAAGCAAATATTATACAAGAACAGAGTGTAAGACTTTTATCTTAATTCTTACACTTTAGTGTAAAATCAATAGCTACACCTTCTCTTAAACCATCATCAAAAACTATAGATTCATTTTTATTTAAAACTTCAAAGAATATTTTATAAATATATGTTCCAACTTCCATAAACTCAACTCTACCTTTTCCAACAAGCCTAGTTGTTTCTTCAATAGATTTTGTTTTTAGGATACTTAAGCTTTTTTCTAAATCTTCATAGTATATTTTTGTTCCATTTACTAAATTTCTATCATAATTAAAATAATCGATACCTAGTTTTATTGCTGCCAAAGTTGTTGGAGTTCCAGCTGTTGCTACAAAAGAAAAATCTTGCAACTTAAAATCTATACTTTTTAAAAACTCTTTTACTTCATCTTTTCTGATATCTAAATCATTTTTTAAAGAATTGTTTTCACTATTTTTTTGTGTCATAGTAACTATTCCAAAATCAAAGCTTCTACTAAAAAATTCTTTATCTTTATTGATTATTAACTCTGTGGACCCACCACCAATATCTAAAAGTATAAAATTCTTTGAATCTATTTTTTCTCTTTTTAGTGCATATTTTACTGCTAAAAGAGTTAGTCTTGCTTCTTCATCAGAATTAATGATGTTGAAATTTACACCAGTTTGTTTTTGAAAATATTCTAAAACTTCTTTAGCGTTTTTAGCTTTTCTCATGGCTGCTGTTGTAACACAAACTGCATCTTTTAAATTAAAGTTTAATTTATAAGAAGCTATTTTCAGTGCATTCACAACTCTTTCTTGAGCTTCTTTTGATATTAATCCAGTTGATATTAATCCATCTGCAAGCCCTACAACTTGATGATATTCATCTAAAATTTTATGATTTTCTCCATCATATTTTAAAACTCTAAAAGAGTTAGAACCTAAATCTATTGATATAATATCTTTCATTATAAATGTTTAATTTTTATTTTAGAGTTTAATAAATATCCAATTACAATCATCATAGATAATACAAAATATTCATTTATAAAGCCAGTTAAAAATATAAGATAAACAACCCAAAGAAGTATAGCTCCTAAAGGAGTAGGAATACCAGTAAAATATTTCTCAATTTCACCTTCATCAGCATCTATGTTAAACTGAATCAATCTTCTAAGTCCAGAAATAATATAATAAATAAATGCAGCTGAAACAAAAGCCATATTCAAAAACTCCTCTTTTGTATCAATAACTGCAAAATATATAAACATTGCAGGAACTATGACAAAAGATAAAAAATCAGCATAAGAATCAAGTTGAATACCAAATTGTGAAGAAAGATTATACTTTCTTGCTATTTTACCATCGAATATATCAAAAGCTCCAGCAAGCCAAGCAAATAAAGCTGCTGCAAAAAAATTATCATGCGTTAAAAAATATATTGCAAAAACTCCACATGCGATATTAAAAAATGTTACAATATTTGCTAAATTAAAATGACTATATTTATTGAATAAAAAACTCATAGTTTTCCTCTTTATATTTAAAAAATCTCGGTAATTCTACTATAAAGTTTCTCAATTTTAAGTTTAGCTATTCTGTGTTATAATCAAAAAGTTTATAAAAAGGAGGCAAGTATGGAAATAAATGACTATTTGAGTACATCTCTCATATATTCACAACTTGCTTTAAAAAATAGTGAATTAGCTAATTTAGATAGAAAAGAGTTTCAAAAATCTATTAAAAACAATGATGATGCTATAAATAGTTTAGATAAAAATTATGATGAAAAAGATTATCAAAGGGTTTTAAGTAGATTCGAAAATAGAGATAACGAAGTAAAAAATCATGAACAATTACATGCTAGTTTAGGTACTACAACTACACCAATAAACTATGATTACCAAGTTGGACCAGATGGAAAACTTTATGCAATTGGTGGAAGTGTAAGATTTGATACCTCTATACCAAAAGATGAAGAAGCAGCTATACAAAAATTAAATGAAATTTCTAAGGCTGCATCTGCTCCTGAAGGTTTAAGTCAAGCTGATAGTTCAATTGCACAAAGAGCAAATTTAAATAAATTACTTTTACAAAGTTTACAAGAAGGAGTAGAATATGAGAATAGATAATAATCTAGGTGCTATGTTAGGTGCTGGTTTACAAATACAAGAACAAGCATCAAATATTGCTCAAGTTGCAAATACAGTTGCTGATAGTGATTTTTCTGGTGCTGCTTCTGATATAGCAAGTGAAATGGTAGAGCAAATACCAGAAATTATAGCTTATAGTGCAAATGCTAAAGCGATTGAAGTTCAAGAAGTTGCTATGCAAAGGCTTTTAGATATAAAAGCTTAGTTTAAAGTAGAGTTTTTATATTAAACTCTACTTTTTATAAATTTTTTTAAATTATCTAGTTCATTTTCATTAAAAACTTTTATACCATTTTCTTCTAATAATCTTGCTGTTAAACCCATTTCGTTTATCAAGTTTCCATTAAATGTTCCATCATAAACTTCATTGTTCCCACAAGATGGAGATTTTGATTTAAAAAGGGCAACTTTTATATCATTTTCTTTACAAATATCCAAAGCTTTTTTTGCACCTAAAAGAAAATTAATAGTTATATCATTATTTAATTCATCGGCAACTACAAATGGTTTACTATGATTTTTAATTTCTGCTTTATTTCTTGGAATTCCTAATCCACCAGCAACTTCAGGACAAATAGAGTAAATTTCATTTTCACACATAATATCCATAAAAAGTTCTTTATAATAAAATTTGAATTTTGGATTTAAAGCAATATTTGAGTTGTTACCATCATATCGTACATCTTCTCCTAAAAGACAAGAAGATACTAAAATTTTCATATATTATTCCTAATCATTTTTTTTGGGATTGTAACAAGTTTTATATTGTTTTTTTATTTAATTTTATAAGTTTTAGCAACTTTTACAATAAAAATAGCACCTTTATCATTATTTTTTACATTTATATATCCATTCATATTTCTCTCAATAATATTTTTTGCCATATAAAGACCTATTCCTGTTCCTTGAGTTTTATGTCTTGTCGTAAAATATGGATCAAATATTTTATCAATAATATTTTCATCTATTCCACCAGCATTATCTTGTATTTTTACAATAGCAAATTTTTTTCCACTTTTTATCTCTATATTTATTAATGGATCTTTTACTTTTCGTTCTAAAATAATATCTTTTGCATTACTTATAAGATTTAAAATAACTTGAGAATATTCATTTTTATATCCCAAAATATTTATATTATCTTTAATATCAAAATTCAATTCAATTCCATGATATTTTAATGAAGAAGAAACTATAAAATAAGAGTCTTTACAAGCTTTTTCAATAGAAAAAAACTCTTTTTCTCCTTGTGGCCTAAAGAAATTTTGGAAATCATCTATTGTTTGAGACATATATGATGTTAGTTGATTTGCTTCTTTTATTTTTATATTTAAATACTCTTTTGTAAAATTATCAAAATCATATGTTACTTTCATATTCATATGAATTGCAGAAATTTGTGCAAGTGGTTGTCTCCATTGATGAGCAATATTACCTATCATTTCTCCCATTGCTGCTAATTTGCTTTGTTGAATTAATATCTGTTCTTGCTTTAATCTTTGTTTTATCTCTCTTTGTATCTTATCTTCAAGATTTTCTATTACATTATTAATCATATTTTTTAATTCATTTAATGAAATATCATTTGTATTTTGAGTAAGTCTAGTACCTAAATTTCCTCTTTGAATATTTTCTAAAACTCTTGTTGCATTTTTTATTAAAGCTTCATTTTGTTCTAAATTTGTTCTAATATAAGATACATTATTATTTATAATTTTAGCCATTTGTCCAAATTCATCTTTTCCCTCAATATCAATATTTGTAACTTTAGTTGTTTTATCATTTAAATATTTAAAAAAATTATTTAATCCATTTTGTACCTTATAAATAGATTTTAAAATATCATTAACTATAAATAATCCAGTTAAAATAGCAAAAAACAAAATCAAAACTATACTTATAATAACTTCTATTTTGACATCTGTTAATTTATCTGAAGCTTCATCATAAGCACTTGTTACATCACTTAAAGATTGTTCTTGTAAATAAAATAATTTATTTAATAAAATATCAAATTGCCTTTTACTAACAGTTGTTACATTTATATATGCACCTTCTTCAAAACCTTCATCTAAATATTTTTTTGTTTGAAAAATATGTTTTTTGTAGTTTTCCCAAATGTCACGAAGTTGCTCTTTGCATATTTCACTATTTTGAAAAAGATTATCTAGTTTTTCTAAAACTAAAATCAAATCTTTATCAATATTATCTCTTATTGATTTATTTGGAGCCATTACTAAAGATTGATAAAGTTCTCTTAAAATATATAAAGGAGTAATTATTTCATTTTGAAGATATAAAAATGTTTGAGATTTGCTATGTACAATACCAAGCGTATCTTTATTGTATTGACTAACTTGAACTGATTTATACCCTAAGACTATGATAGATATACATAAAATTAAAAATAATATTCCCAATTTTGATTTTATATTTATATTTCTTATTAAATTCATAAATTACTCTATTCTTTTAGGTTTTATAGCTTTTTCAAGCTCTTTATCATAAGTTTTATTTTCTCTTATTGACCAATGATTTTTACTTAATTCTATTCTCCATAAAGGAATAATTCCTCCTTTATATGGCTTATATATTACCTCTTTATTTACAGCCAGCACTCTATTTGATGAAGGAACTCTTAAAGTATAAGCTTTTTGTCTTTCACGATGTAAAATATTTTTTACAACTTCTTTATATTCATTTGTAAGAGGTTTTGTTATAAAAAACTTTTCTATATAATCTTGCATTATTTTATCTTTTGGAATAACACTCCAAGCACTTCCATAGTGATAGATAAAAAATACTGTCCAAGGATTTTGATAATACCAGTCATCATTTCCCCAAATCAATAAATCCCAATTTTTTTCATTTTGATTTTTATTTGTTGTTAAAAGTTCTTTATATATATCTTTTTCACTTGTTGTGATATGATAATTTAGTTTAACACCATATTTTTGTAGTTGAAACTCTATTCCTTTAAATAAAAACATAAATCTATCTTGAGTAAAAACATTTAATTCTAATCCATTTAATAATGTTTGAAGTTCTGCAAATGAAAATATTTTTTCATCTATTTTATACTCTTTTGCTACTTGTTCTACTATATCATAGTTTATTGAAGCTGTAAAAGGAGAGATACGTCCTTCTTTTTTATATACAAAATTTAGTAAAAATTCTTGATCTAAAGCTTGATTTAATGCTATTCGAATATCATCATTTAAAAGTTTTTCATTTCCATTTATAAGATTAAAGAAGATTATAAAATTGTCTGTGGATTTGGATATCACAAGCTTTGAATATTTTGATAAAATTACTTCAAACTTTTTATTAAAAGGAATTGGCATTAAATCCAATTTTCCTTCTTTTTTTGTAATATCTTCTATTGCTTCATTTATATCTAGTTGAGTATAAACTGTAATTCTTGATATCTTAGGAAACTCTTTATTCCAATAATATGGATTTGCTACAAGTTCTAATTTCTCTGTTTGTTTATGACCTATTGCAAATCCCTCTTTTAAAATATATGGTCCCATTGCAAAAGGACCTTCTACTTTATTTGCTGTTCCTGTCTCTTTTCCAACTGGATTATATTTTTCAATATACTCTTTTGTATAAAAATATACATCAGCCAAATCTTTTAAAAACATCTCATATTTCTGTTTTAATACAATTTTTACCCGTTTTTTATCAAGTTTTATAATATCAAAATCTATTTTATGAATATTTGTATATAAAAATGGATTTTTTCTAAAATACTCTAAATTATAAATAACATCATCAATAGTAAATTTTTCTCCATTTTGAAACTTCAAATTATCTCTTAATGTAAAAACATAGGTAAAATCATCCAATCTTTCGTGAGTTTTAGCTAAATCATACTCCCAACCTTGTTCATTATCAAAAGCACGAATTAACCCAGAATTTGTAGCTTTTGCAATATATGTATATGGAATAGATGGAAGAAAAATATTTATATGAGAATTTGGATGAAGAGCTTGTGCTTTATTTAATTCGCTTGTATCTTCTCTAAATTCCAGTTTTTCTACAAAATTTGAACTAAATAAAGAACAAGATATAAAACTACAAAATAATAATTTTCTAAACAAAACGATATCCAATACCTGATAAATTTAATATTATATCTGTTGGAAGTTTTTTTCTTAAATTTCTTACTAAGGATCTTAATGCACTATCAGTCATAATATCATCTTGCCAAACCTTAGTTTGTAACTCTTCGTATGTTGTAATTCTATTTTGATTTGATATTAAAACTTCAAAAAACATTAACTCTTTTTTATTTAGATTTATCACTTCTTCTTCATATCTTAACTCTTTTTTATCATAATCAAAACTATATTTTTCATCTATTTCCAAATATACTTTTTTATTTAATCCAAGACAAAATACACATTTCTCCAAAGACTCAAGCAAAGAGTCTAATTCAATGGGTTTAATAATATATTTTTCCATATGAAGTTCAACAGCTTCAAGTAAATATTTTTTATCAGTATAAGCTGTAATCATAACAATTGGTATATCTCTATTTGTTTCTCTTACTTTTTTTACAAATTCAATACCATTTAAAATAGGCATATGAATATCACTTAATATAATATCTGGATTTGTTTCACAATAGAGATTATAGGCTTCTTCTCCATTTGAAGCCTCTATAACCTCTTTTACATAATATCCTAAACTATTGGAAATATTTTTTCTTATTCCATCTTCATCTTCAGCATAAAGTATTGTTAAATCTTTTAATTTTTCAATCAGCTCTTTTTTCATAAAATCCATCTTTTGAATTCGCTTTTAAATATCTTAGAATATAATTTTCCTCTTTGTCATTTAATTGAGCGAAACCTTTCATTGTTTGTAAAATTGCTTCCCATTCTAACATTGTATGAGTTACAGCTCTATGTCCCGCATGACATGATGTACACATATCATAGTAAAATTCTTCATACTCTTCCCAAACTTCTTTTACATTTTTTGTTAAATAAGATTTTTCAATTTTAGCTTCTACTTTAACAAATCCTAATTCAGAAGCTTTATTTTTTTCTACAAAACTTCCATCTTTTTTTGCTACTAGTAAAGCTTTCCCTTTTGATGAATATAATTCATCTCCAAAAGAAACTCCACTTATCTCAACTAAAACCATTTTATCATCTATATCTTTAATAATTTTTATTGGAGTTCCTATAAATATTTCCCCATTTTTTCCATCAAAATCAGCTTTTGCATTTTCCAACAAAAACATATCACTTGAACTTGCAAGGGAAAAACTCCCTAAAACAAGTAAAGATATTAATATTTTTTTTATAACTTTCATCTTAAGCTCCTATAATTACTGGTGGTTTATAAGCTAAATTTGGTGTTATAGCTTCTACTTTTTTTATACTAACAAGAACAGAGTTTGCAGATGTTGCATTTGTCATTTGAGATGTTGGTTTTGATGATGTTAAAACATTTACTTGTCCTGAATTACATCTTGGTTTATCTTCTTTCATATTTTCAGGAGAATACCAAGCCCCCTCTTCAATAGCAACAACTCCATCACGAATATTATTTGTTATAACAACACCAGCTAAAACTCTTCCTCTATCATTGTAAACTTCAACAACTTCTCCATCTTTAATTCCAAATTTCTTTGCATCATTTGGAGATACTCTTATAGGCTCTCGACCTTGTACTTTATGTACATTTTGTACCCAAGTATTATCAAGTTGAGAGTGAATTCTATAAGTTGGATGTGGACTTAATAGATGCAGTGGATATTTTTTTATCAACTTATCATTTCCTAGCCACTCTGTTGGTTCAATCCAAACTGGATGTCCTTTAAAATCTTTATAATTATATGAAGCTAATTTTTCTGAATAAATTTGAATTTTACCTGTTTCTGTTTTTAATGGACTATTTACAGGGTCTTTTCTAAATTCTTCATGTCTTACATATTTTTTTGCTTCTTCTGGAATATCATAAGCAATTACGCCCTTTTCCCAAAAATCTTCAAAAGATATACCCATTTCTCTATTAGCTGTTGATCTATCATATAATCTTTCTAACCAATCTTTAATAGTTCTATCTCTAGTATAAGATTTCTCTTTACCAAATCTTTTTGCTAATTCAGTAAAAATCCAATAATCATCTTTTGATTCATATTTGGGTTCAACTATTTTTTTCATAGCATAAATTCTATCATTTGAATATGACATTGCACTTGCTATATCATCTCTTTCCATAGTTGTTGTTGCAGGAAGTACAATATCAGCCATTTTTGCTGTTGGAGTCCACCAAGGTTCAACCACAACAACAGTATCAAGTTTTCTCATAGCTTCAATAAGCTCATTTATATTTGGTTGATGTCCAATTGGAGAACCTCCTGCACTTAACATAAATTCAACTTTTGGATAAGTTATTGTTTCACCTTTGTAAGTTACTGTTTCACCAGCTTTATTTATTAAATCACTCATTCTTGAAGCTGGAATTGAAATATGAACTTCATCTCCACTACCTTGGCTTAATCCTCCAACTGTAACTTTTCCAGAAGCAGCATCTCCTCCACCTTCGTAGTGCATTGAAAATCCAAAACCTCCACCAGCAGTACCAATTTGTCCTACCATAGATGCTAATGTTATTAAAGCCCAATGAACTTGTTCCCCATGTTCAGCTCTTTGCATAGCCCAATTCCCAGCAATAAATGTCTTTTTAGAAACCATAATATCTGCTAGTTTTTCAATAGTTTTAGCAGGTATTTCAGTTAATTTTTCAGCCCATTTTGTTGTTTTTTCAACTCCATCTGTTTTTCCAAGTAAATAAGGTAAAAACTTATCAAAACCATAAGTATATTTTTCTATAAAATCTTTATCATATTTTTTATTTTTATATAAATAGTTCATCATACCAAGCATCATAGCAACATCAGAACCAGGTCTTATTTTTATCCATTCAGCTTTGAATTCTTGTGCTGAAACTGTATAAATAGGATCAATAGAGATTACTTTAATACCAGCTTTTTTATACTCTTCATAAGCATCATAACATCTATGATTTGGAACTGAATAACCAGCTTTATTTGTTTTATAAACATCTGCACCCCATAAAATCATAACTTGTGTATTTGCAATAATTTGTTCATGAGATGTTTGTATAGAGTAAACTTCCATATCTCCAACAATTGATGGATTAACTGGACCTGCTGCTCCATTTGAATACTCTCCAGCAGTTCCAACTGCACCACCAATTTGATTAAAAAATCTTCCAGCTAAAACATTTGGCTTAAAAGCACCAGGATGTGACCAACCACCATAAGATGCATTATAAAGTGCTTTATTACCACCTTTTGTTTGAGCTTTTTTTATAGCTTCTGACACTAAATTAAGTGCTTTTTCCCAAGAAACTCTCACAAATTCTTCTTTACCTCTAAGTTCTCCTTTGCCTTTACCTTCTAAATAACTTTTTCTCACAACTGGATATTTAACTCTTGAATCTGTACTATTTCTATCAGCCAATGCTTTTACTAAAACAGTAGGATTCGCATCTGAATCAAGTTGAGAAGTAATATCTACAATCTCACCATCCATCACATGAGCATAAAATGCACCATAATGAGAAGCACTAGGTATTTTTACAGTTCTTCTTGAAAACTCTTTAGCAAATGCACCGCTTACTGTACCACTTCCAGCTAATACTGCTGCACTAGCTGCTGAAATTTTAAGAAAATCTCTTCTTGAATTGCTCATATTAATCCTTTTTATAATATTTACTCAAGAAGTCTAACAATAAAAAATCGAAAAAAAATCGAAAAAACAAATCTATTATTCGATTTTTTTTCTATTTTATTTTTATATGCTTATGCAATTTTAGTTAAAAGGGAGAAAAAATGAGAAAATTAAAATTAAGTTTAGTAACTACAATGGCAATATCTTCTATTTGTATAGCAAATGCCAATACACTACAAGAAGCATTAACAAATGGTAAAGTAAGTGGAGAAGTAGCAGTAACTTATGAAGGTAGATATTTTGACAAAGACTATGGTGACTATTATAGAGATAGTGGATATGGTGTTGGGTCTTTTGCATTAGGATATGAAACAGGTGTTTGGAATAATTTAAGTGTAAAAAGTAAATTTAGAGCATATGGAACAATTTGGGAAGATAGTAGTTCTAAGGCCACTGGAACAGGTAAAGGTGATGCAACTGGAAGATTCTATGAAAAAAGAGGTGGAGGAGATGGTTTTGCTTATAATGGTGGAACAAAAAGTGTTGATATTGAAGAGTTATATGTAAAATATACTCCATTAAATAATATATCTGTAATAGCTGGAAGACAAGTTTTAAAAACAGACTGGATGAGCAAAACTCATGATGCAGTAAAAATTGATGCAACTTTTGGAAGCACTGATATAGAAGCTATTTGGTCTTTAAGAGATGGTAGAGTTTATGCAAGAGATTATAGACCTTTAGAAAAAATGAATGGAAATAAAGGTGTTTATAAATTGGGTTTAACTCAAAACTTCAATGACAATATTTCTGCAACTGCTTATGGAGTTATTTTTCCTGATTCAAAAGAGATTTATGGAGCAAGAGTAAATCTTAGTTATGAAGAAACATCAGCAAGATTACACTATGCTTGGAGTGATGAAGGTAAATCTTTAGATAGTGCAAATGTAAAAGATGTAAAATCTGGTATTTTAGATCTTATGATAAGTACATCTATTTATGGTTTATCTCCTTATATTGGATATGTTAAAGTTAATGATGACCTAGCCTTTCCTGGATATACTACAAACAATAAAAGTAGAGAAGCTGGTGAGATATTAGTTCCTTTTGAAGAAGGTGATTATATATTCTCAAGAGGAGCTTCTACAATATATGCTGGAATTACTAAAACTTTTGGTGATTTTGATGCAACTTTGCTTTATGGAAATACAAGATATTATGCAGATGCAACAGGAAATGAAAAAAGAGATGTAGATGAAACAACTTTATGGTTGGGATATAAAATAACAAGTGAATTAAAAACTAACTTAGGATTTACATATGTTAATGAAGATAAAAAATCTCCCATAAGTGATTATAGTCAGTTAAACCTAACGATGGTTTACTCTTTTTAATATAGTGATACTAGAAAATTTCTAGTATCATTAATCTTCAATATCTAATTTTATATCTTTTAAATCTTTATAAAAAAATGTTGGTAATTGTATATTACTAAATGCACTTTTCATAGATACAAATATTTTTGGATTTTCTTCTTCTAGTTTTGCTAAAAGCTCTTTAGTTGTAGCTCTCGCATGAGGCATTTTTACATCAAATCTAAGACCTGGACAAGCTTCATCACCTATTACTCTTATTTCATTTGTATTGGCAAATGCTCTTAATTGTCTTTCTCTACAAAAAATTAAAGGTCTTATAACTTCTAAACCATTATCTGCTGTATATTTTGGTGGCATTGTTCTCATTGTACCATTGTAAAAGAAGTTCATAAAAAATGACTCCATAGCATCATCTAAATGATGTCCAAGAGCAACTTTATTGTAGCCTTGTTCTAATGCAGTTGTGTATAAATACCCTCTTCTCATTCTTGAAAAAAATGAACAAAAAGATGAATTTTTTCTTATTTTTTCTCCAGCTAAATCAAAAATTTGAGTATCGATAATCTCATGTTCAATTCCATGCTCTTTACAATGATTACTTAAAAACTCGATTTGTTCACCCATTCCATAAGTTACAGTTACAGCTTTAAAATCAAATTTATATGGGGCTACTTTTTTTATTCTATTTAGTGCATGAATTAGTGTAAGAGAGTCTTTTCCCCCACTAAATCCAACTAAAATTCTATCACCATCTTTTATCAAACCATATTCTGCATTTGTTCTTCCAATGATAGTTGATATTTTTTTACTTAATTCTATCAATTTTATTCCTAATTATTTTTTTGGGATTATATCCAACAAAGTTTTAATAAACTATTTTAGATAAAAAATATATAATTTCGGTTTATTAGCCTATTCTAAAGGGAAACAATGACAAATGAAGAAGAATTAATATTCATTGATAAGATAAAAGAGACTATTTTACCAATTGCGATATATTTAAGTGATGAAGAGATAAAAAAAATTATTGATCAAGTAGAAAAATCAAATGATACTTTACCAGAAGGCTTTGGAAATATGCTTTTTGAACAAGTTATTATAATGAAATACAATAGATTAGGTAAATAAAATGAGAGATTTTATAAGTTATAAAAAATCTTTAGAAATATTAAATAATATAAAAATTCCAAAATCTGTAACAAAAAGAGTATTTATTTCAGATGCAATTGGTCAAGTTTTAGCAAAAGATATAGTTGCAGACCATAATAGTCCAGAGTTTCCAACCTCTGGCATGGATGGATATGCTATAAAATTTGAAGATATAAATAGTGATTTTTTAGAGATTATTGATAAAAACCCAGCTGGATTTGTGGTAGAAAAAAGTGTTGAAAGCAAAACTTGTATTAAAACTTTTACAGGTTCACTTATGCCACAAGGAAGTGATACTTTAGTTCCTATTGAGAATGTTGAAGTTATAAACAATAAAATAAAAATTACAAAACCTGTTCCTTTTGGTTTTGCAGTTAGAAATATAGGTGAAAACTACAAAAAAGATGAAATTTTAATCAAAGCTGGGACAATCATTGGATTTAGTGAAATTGGTGTTTTAGCTTCACTAAATATTCCTCAAATAGATATTTTTATAAAACCTTTAATAGCAGTCGCTAGTACTGGAAGTGAAATTTTAGATTTAGGTGTTGAAAAGACAAATAATGCACAAATAAGAAGTTCAAATCACCTAACATTAGAGGCTTTATTTAAAAGTAATGGAGCAGATGTTTTACAAATGGGTCCAGTTGAAGATGATATAAAAACTATTACAATTTTTTTTGAAACAGCTTTACAAAAATCTGATATTGTAGTAACAACTGGTGGAGTTTCAGTTGGAGATTATGATTTTGTACAAGATGTTATAAAAGACAAATTAAAAGCAGAAGTTTTATTTCATGGAGTTAGTATAAAACCTGGTATGCATATACTTGTAGCTTTAAAAGATGAAAAAATCATCATAGCACTTCCGGGATTTGCTTATTCTTCAACTATTACAGCAATTTTGTATGTTTTACCTTTGATTTATAGATTTAGAAAAGCAAATGAAAGATTACCTATAATAAAAGCTAAAATAAATCAAGATTTCAAAAAAACTCAAAATAAAACTATTTTTACTGCTTGTAATGTTGAATATAAAAATAGTGAATATATCATTGATTTTGTAGGTAAAAAATCTGGCACTAGTGCTATTTTGACAAATATGTTGGGTAATCCTGCACTTTTAATACAAGATGAAAATAGTGAAGATATAAAAGCTGGTGATTTAGTTGATATATTGTTGTTAAACAATCTTAAATAATGAATAAAAATATTTTTTATATTTTAATAGTTCTTGCTATGATTTTTTGGGGTGCTTCTTGGATAAGCACCAAAGTTTTAACTACTTATGTAAATGCTTATGAAATGGTATTTTTACGAATGGGAATTTGTTTTATCTCTATGATTCCGATTGTATATTTTTTAAAAATGCCATATAAAATGGATTTAAAAACTTTTATCTTAGTAGTAATTGCTTCTATTTTATTGGTTTTATACTCTGTTTTTATGTTTTTTGGAGTTGATCATGGAACTGGTAGTTTTGGTGGAGCATTAGTTCCTACTTTAATACCAATAGCAACATATATTCTTGTAGCAATACTTTCTAAAAAAACAATTTCATTAAAGCACTCTTTTGCTTTAGTTTTGGGTGCTTTTGGAGTTTTAAATATGTTAAATGTTTGGAATTTTCAAGCAGATGAGATATTTTCAAAAGACAATATTTACTTTGTAACTATCTCATTTTTATGGGCAATTATCACGATAATCACAGCAAAAGCTACAAAAATAAATGCTTTTGTATTTACTTTTTATACCTATGTTATCTCAACTTTTATTATCTATATTTTATATATTGATAACTCTATTTTCCAAACAGTGATAAATTATGACTTTAATTTTTGGTTCAATGTATTTGTAATCACAATCCTAAGCACAACATTTGGAACTTCTATATATTTTTTAGGTGCTACAAAACTTGGAGCAAAAGAAGTTTCTAGTTTTGTATTTTTAGTACCTGTAAGTGCTATTTTTTTAGGAGCTATTTTTTTAGGAGAAGAAGTTGGAGTAAATACTATGATTGGAGTAGTTTTTGCGATGATTTCAATATATATTTTAAATAATCTTAAATTTCCAAAAATATTCAAAAAAAGAGTTTAGAAACTACAAGTTTCTAAATCTCCATTTTTAAATCCTTTTTTAAAAGCTTCCATTCTTTGTTTTGAAGTTCCATGAGTAAAAGAATCTGGTACAACATAACCTTGAGCTTGTTTTTGTAAAGTATCATCACCTATTGCATTTGCAGCATTTAAAGCCTCTTGTAAATCACCATCTTCTAAAGAGTTAAATATAGCTTGTGAATGATGAGCCCAAATACCAGAATAACAATCAGCTTGTAGTTCTACTTGAACTTGAAGAGCATTTTGTTTTGTAGTTGAAAGGCTACTTTTTGCTTGTTGGACTTTATTTAAAGTTCCTAAAAGGTTTTGTATATGATGCCCTATTTCATGAGCTATTACATAAGCTTGTGCGAAATCTCCAGAAGCATTATATTTTTTTGCTAATTCATCAAAAAAAGATAAATCAAGATAAACTTTACTATCAACAGGACAGTAAAATGGTCCAACTTGTGAAGATGCAAATCCACAAGCACTTTTAACTCCACCTCTAAAAAGTACAAGTTTTGGCTCTTGATATCTTAATCCATTCTCTTTAAAAATATTTGCCCAAATATCTTCAGTTTGCGCTAAAACAGCACTCACAAACATAGCACTTTTATCATCTTGTGCTTGATTTACTACTTTAGAAGTTTGGTTACGTTGAGTTCCTCCATCAAGTAAAGCTAAAGGATTTATACCAAAAATAAAATATGCGAGAACACCAACAATTAAAATAATTCTTCCTATTTTTGTACCTAAAAGTGCCTTTATCAAAGGTAATAAAGCTACCATAGAAGAACCACTTGTTCTACTTCCAAAATTTTGAGTTTCGCCTCTTCTATCTTCTACATTTGAACTTCTTCTATTATCTTCCCATTTCATCTATATCCTTAATATTTAAAAAAATTATTATATATTATCTTTAAATTAATATTGCTGAAAGATTTTTAATTCATTCCCAAGCTCTACTTTTATAAATAATATTATAGTTTTTATCCTTCTATTTATTTACATTTTCTTTAAAATATTCAAAAAAATCATATTTCTCATACTCTTTTTCATACTCATTTACTCTTTTCATAAATGCTTCACTAGGTATTATCTTATGTTCAGGCATAACATCTTTATGAGACTTTATTGAACTAGGCTTACCTGTAGAATCAATGCTTCTAGCGTATTTAATATTTTTTAATCTAAAATCATCAGATTTCTTATCTGTTAAATCTACAGGGTTTCCTTTATGAAGCCAAATTTGCATATCAATATTTTTACCATTATTAGAATTTGCGAAATTAACAACACTAAGACGAATAAGGTCTATTCCTTCAAATATATTTCTATAAAAATAAACAACAAGTGGCACTCCACCATGATTATATTCTGCAAAACCATCTTTTTTAAAAGAATGAGCAAAAGTAGTGCCATCTATACCTATTTTTATTTTGAATGATTTATGATGGTCGTTTATACCATACTCTTTAGGTAAACTGCCATTTCTTTCAATATATTTATTTTTTTCATTCTCAGTATTCTCAATTAAATTCAAAAATGTCATTGAATTATTATTAGGCCAATCTAATCCTATCTGTTCTGTTGTATTCCAAGGCACTGTTTTACTATTATTTGGTAAATATATATCCAATATTTTATTACTATTAAACTTTCTACAATTATCAGATTTACCAAAATATCCACAACTTATATCATTTACAACTTCTACTCTATAAGCTATAGCTAATGCTCCTTTAAAATCATCACCACCTATCCATCTTTTTGGCATTCCAAATCTCTCTGCAAACTCTTTTGTATATACCCATACATGTTGTGGTGCTTTTGAAGCTTGTTTATCACCAATTTTTTCTTTTACTTTTGGATTATATTTTCTATCAAAGATAGAATAAGCTCTAAAATCACTTTCTGAATACTCTTTATTTTCTCTTAAATCACCTTCTTCATTTAAAAGTGGTACTTTGAAATTTTCTTCTGATTTAGAAGATGTTTGATTATTAACAGCATTAGAAGTATTAAGTTCATTAGCCAAACACCCACTAAAAATAAATACTATTAGAAGTGGTAAAAAAAATATTTTAATATAAGTTTTCATTTTATATTTCTCCTTGTGTTATTTTAATCTTTAATTCATTCTCAAGTTCTTAAATAATATTATAATTTCATTTTACTTTTAATGTGCATTCCCAACGAGGACGTTGGGAACGAGAAAAACTTTTATCTATATATTCTTTTTTCATTTGAAATCTTCTCCTCTAATATTTTAAACAAAAATGAAATGGTTTTATAAAAATTTTATACATTTATTTAATTCTTATAATTTTCATTTTTACAAGTTCATTTTTATGATGATTAATATCATAAGACCTTTCATCTAACTCTTCTCCTCTAACACATCTTACATAATATTTCCAATCAGTAGATGTTCTTACACTAGAAAATAAAAAATCTTCATCACTATAATCTGAACTATATCCAGAATCTTGATAACCTGTTTTTGTAGAAGACCAATATCTCTCTAATTTAGCATTTTTTAATGTACTTAAAAATTTTGTTGGATTATTTTTATAGTATAAGGTTAATAATTCTACTCTATTTGGTAATCTCCAATCATAAAAACCACCTAATATCAGTTCTTCACAATATTTTACTGCTCCATTATAATCTCTTTGTATTGTTATAGAATCTATATCATCTTGCCACATCAATTTTGTTGTTGAATCAATAACATAATTTTTTGCTTTTTGTTTCTCTATTAATTCTTTTTTTGAAGCTAAATAAGATTTATTTGTTTTTATATCTATTGTTTTATAAAAATTTTTTAGTGCTTTACAACCATCTTCATAATTTTTTGCACATAAATCTTGATATATTGTTTCTGCTTCAAAATAGTTTTGTTCTATACCATATCCAACTTCCGTCATATAACCTTTCATCATACAAGCTTCATTTAGATTCCCATATATACAAGCTTTATCAAAATGTTTAAAAGCTTTTACATTATCTTTTTCAACACCATCTTCTCCAATATAATAGATAATTCCTAATTTAGAACAAATTTGATAATCATCTTTTTCACAAGTTTTATTCAGATACGAAATATATTGTTTATTATTTTCATAAACTTTTTTGTATAGAACTGCAGAAAGTAAGCAAGCTTCTGTAAAATTTTTATCACAAGATATATCTAAATATTCTAAAGCTTTATCATTGTTTTTCTCTTGCATATATATTTTTCCTAAAATAAAACAACCATTATAAACCTTTAAATCACAACTTCTTTTATAAAACTCTTTTGCATAATCCATATTTTTTTCTAAAACTTTACCTGTCAAAAACATATTTCCTGCATTGAGACAATTGAAAATTTCTTTATTATCGCAACTATTTCTAAATATTTCTAGGGCTTTTTGTTTATTTTCATTTTTATACTCTTTTATACCATCTTGCATATCTGCATACAAAAAATTAAATAAGAATAAACTAATTAAAAAATATTTCATATTCTATTTCCTTTTAAACCTTATTCTATAATTTTAGTTATTTATTGCCAATGTTTGATTTTCACTATTTACTAATTCATTGAACTTTTGCAAAAATAGAAACTTCTTCCTTATTATCACTACTTCTAATTCTTAAAACTCTTTCATAACCTTCTATTTTATCAATATTAGTACTTCCAGTCATATTCATCTCCTTTTAATATTTTTTTTTCTATTAAAATCTCTCTAATTTTTTTAATATCATTTTTATTAATAGGTGCTAATTCTATAAAAAAAAATAATCTTTTAAAAATCTTTTTTAAATACCCTTTATAATTGCTTTTATAAAAAATTAATAATCCTGAACCAAAATGGATTTTTTGACTATGTTCAATTATCAAATCTTTATATTTAATTTTATTAAAAATACTTTTTCCAAATATTCTCCACTCTTTTATTACATGATAATTTGTAAAAATCACTCTTTCAAAAAAACACATATCGCAAATAATATATACAATAAGTGTAAAAACAAATGCTGCAACTAAAGAAGAAAATAAATTTATATTAAAGAGTAAAATGGAAATAATAATACCAAACATATAAAATAACATTCTAAATATTCTTCCAAAAAAATTATATTTCAATTCTAATAAAATATTTTGATCATTCATTTTTATTTCTCTATTTTAATTCGTTCCCAAGATCTAGATTAGGAATGAATATATTTTCTAAATAATATTAATTTCATTTTACTTTTAATATGTATTTCCAACGAGGATGTTGGGAACGAGAAAATAATTAAAATGTTCAAATAAACTTTTTTCTTCTGTATTAGACATCTATAACTCCTTTTTAGATTCAATCAATTTTAATGGTGTTACTAAAGCAATTAGAAATTTAATTAATATATATATTATTATAGAGGATGACCATAATATCCAAGCTTTTTCAATATTAGTTATTAAATATAAAATAAGAGCTATTATTCCGATTCCTATAAAAAAACCATGTCCCAAATTAAATAAATCAAATACCCAATCAAACCATTTCGAAAGATTATATTTACCTCCACAATTAGAACATTTTATTTCATTTGTAAAAACTAGCCTATACCAATTCTTTATTTTGCTAATTTTTGTTCCACATACTTCACATTCTTTAGTTAATAAACTCATATTAAACTCCCTATAATTTAAAGAATATATACTTTTACTTATTCCTTATTTAAAAGATATTTTTCTGATATTTTTTTATTTGGTTTTACTCCCAAATCCAAAAATTTCTCTGCTCTTGAGATAAGATTTCCTCTACCAGAACTTAGTTTATTCATAGCTTTTTGATATGAATCTTGGCTTTTATTTAGATAGTTTCCAATAGATTCTACATCTTCAACAAAGGCTACAAATTTATCATATAAATCACCTGCTTGTTTTGATATCTCTTTTGCATTTTCATTTTGTCTTTCATCTGCCCAAATATTTTCAATAGTTCGTAAAGTAATATATAAAGTTGAGGGAGAAACTAGCATAATATTATTTTTTAAAGCTAGTTCAAAAATATTTTGATTTGTTTGATTTAGCAAGATAAAAGCCCCTTCAATAGGAATAAACATCAAAACAAAATCTAAACTTCTTAAATCACTCAAATTCTCATATTTTTTTGAACTCAAATCTTTAATATGACTATTTATAGAACTTAAAAGTCTGTTTAAAGCATCTTTCTTATCATTTTCATCTTCACTATTTGTGTAGTCAATATATGAATTTAAAGATAGTTTTGAATCAATGATAATATCTTTGTTTGTTGGAAGATGAACTATCACATCAGGACGAAATAGTTTTCCACTATCATCTTTAAAAGAGTTTTGAACTTTGTATTCTAAACCTTTTCTAAGTCCAGTTTGCTCCAATATTGAAGATAAAATCATCTCTCCCCAATCACCTTGAAGTTTATTTTGTCCTTTCAAAGCTTTTGTAAGATTTATAGCATCTTGTGAGATTTGATTGTTTAACTCTTTTAGATTCTTTATCTCTGTTATAAGTGAACTTCTTTGTTTTGTATCTTCGTTGAAGATCTCATTTACTCTTGTTCCAAATAGAGTTAATTGCTCTTTAAAAGGTGTTAAAACTTGATTTATATTTTGGTTTGATTTTTTTTGAGTATCATCAAAAAGTCTATTTGCAAGGTTTTCAAACTCTAGTTTCATCTGTTGTTTATTATTTTCTAAAAAAGCAATTTTCTCTTTTAAACTCTCTTTTTCAACTCTGAAAAGTTCTTCAATATTTGCAAGTTTTAACTCATAAGAGTTTATGATATTTTGATATTTTTGTCGTATAAAAAATATAGTAGCCAAGAAGATTACTAAAACCAATCCTACAAAGGCTACTAAAATAAAATAGTCAATATTTATCATATCTTATCACTAAATTTTTTTGTATGTACATCATACCCAAGCTCTTTAAATCTCTCAATTAAAGGTGGATGAGAGTAGTAAAAGAAAATATATAAAGGATGAGATAATGGAAATGATTTATTTTCATTTGCAAGTTTTAATAAAGCATTTACTAAATCCTCTTTTGTAGCTAAATTTGAGCCAAATTCATCTGCTTTATACTCATTGTGTCTTGAAATAAGAGATATTAAAGGCATCAAGAAAAATGACAATATTGGAGAAAATATCAAAAATACCGTTATTATTGCATAAGGTTCGTTGTTTAAAGATAATCCTAAAAATAATTCATCATTTAAATTTCCAAATATTGCAAAGAAAACAAACATAACAAATCCCATAATTCCTATATTTTTTAAAATATCACCATTTTTGAAATGTCCTAATTCATGCCCTAAAACAGCAAGTAATTCATTGTGAGTTAGTTTTTCAACTAAAGTATCAAATAAAACAACTCTTTTTGTACTTCCAAGTCCACCAAAATAAGCATTTAATCTATTATCTCTTTTACTTGCATCAACACTGTAAACCCCACTACTTTTAAACCCTACTTCATCTAAAAGTTTTTCTATTTTTTCTTCAAGTTCTTTATCTTTTAGATTTTCAAATTTATCGAACATTTTATCCCTAATAACTGGATAAAGCATATTTATAAGTATAATTACAGCAAAAATAAAAATAAATCCAAAAATCCACCAAGCTGGGAAGTTTTGAATGATAAATGCAATTCCTGCAATTACAAGTGAACCAAAAACTAAAAATAAAATACCAGTTTTAATAGTATCTTTTATAAAAAGTGCTGGTGTAATGTTTGAAAATTCATATTTTTTATTGAGTTTAAAAGTTGAATATAGTTCAAATGGTAAACCTAAAAGCCAATTTATAATTATAAATAAATCTACAAAAACAATAGCTTTTAACCAATATTCATCAATTTGTATAAATGAATCTAAAGTTTTTAACCCAAAACCAATCCATATAATAAATAGAACAAAATCATAAAAAGTTGAAGCAAGATTTAACTTCTCTTTTTCTATTGCATAGTTTGAAGCTTCCAGATATTTTGAAGGCTCTAAAATAATAGCTTCCAATTTTCTTGCATCTTGTATAAAACCTATTTGCATAAATGAAGTGTAAATATTAACAGCAAAATAGATACAAAATGCTATAACAAATATCTCTAACACATATAATCCTTTATAATATATTTTAAAGATTATATTTTATTCAAATTTTGCTCTAAACTCTTTTAATTTAGATATTAACTTCTCATCTTTTGAGATATAAATCAAATCATAGTTCTCTTCAAATGACTTTTTTGTAAAGTTTGTACTACCTATAAGAGCTAAATTGTCATCTATTAACATAGCTTTTATGTGCATTTTATTTTTATCTTTATTTACAATAGTTTTTATTTTGTTATCTTTAAAAAGTTTTAAAACATCATCATCTTTTGAAACTTTCTCACCATCAAGTAAAACAGTTATATCTGTACCATTTTTTGAAGCTTCTAGTAAATCTTTTGCTATTTTTTTATATGAAAAATTGTACATAGCAATAAAAATAGAAGATTTTGCTTCCTTTATTAAAGATTTGATTTTTTCTTGTGCAATTTTTGACTCATCAGGAAGTAAAAATACTTCGTTTGCAAAAATATTCAAAGAAAAAAGTAAAATTAGTATTAGTTTTTTCATATTTTACTCCAATATAGAAAATATATATTCAGGGATTTTTGCTGGTTTAAAGTTTTTTAAGAAAGCTAATTTGAAAGTAGCTTCAAATATCTTTTCATCTTCTCTAAAAATTTCTTGTTTCATTAAAATTGAAGCTGATTTTTTCTCTATTAGCTTTGTTTTAACTTCTAAAATATCAGCAAAAACTGCTGATTTTATCCAGTTTGCTTCGCAAGATTTTACTACAAAAAATTCATCTCCATTATGAGGAGATAAACCTTTTTGAAAAAACAATTCACTTCTGGCTCTTTCACAAAACTTTAAATAGTTTGAATGATAAACTATCCCTCCACAATCTGTATCGTCGTAGTAAACTCTTATTTGCATTAGATAGTAATCTCTTTAATATCAGCTATTTTCCTAAATCCTTGATAAACAAGACCTATAAGATTTTTTCTATTTGTTCCTATTTTTTCATCTTCGTGATTTACAAATACATTCTCAAAAAAGTTATCTAATTGTGGTTTTAAAGCAAAAAGTGCTTCAAGTTCTTCTTCAAAAGTTTCAAAATTTGTAGTTATAACTTTATTAAATAGGCTATAAAGCTCTTTTTCTTCATTTACTTCAAATAAACTTTCATTTATAGTTAAATCTTTTAAATCAACATCTTTTATGATATTTGCAACTCTTTTAAATGTAGTTACATAATCTTTGAAATTATCACTTTGAACTATTGGATTTAAAGCTTCAACTTTTAAAGAGATTTTATAAATATCACTTTCACCACTTGATAATATGGCTTTTAAAACAGTTGGATTTACACTATCGAATATTTTAAACAGTCTTTCATTGAAAAATTCAATTAAAACTTTTTTATCTAAATTTTTATAATTTACTGACAATTCATCAACTATTTTTGTAAAATCAATAGCAAGTTTATGTTTTATAGCTATTCTTACTATTCCAAGTGCCGCTCTTCTAAGTCCAAATGGATCTTTTGAACCAGTTGGAATTTTTCCTACACTAAATAAAGCCATAAGATTATCTATTTTATTTGATAAAGCTACAATACTTGAAAAAACTGTTGAAGGAAGTTCAGACTCTTCTCCTGTTGGTAAATACTGCTCTTTTAAAGCCAATGCTAAAATTTCAGGTTCATTTGCAATTTTTGCATAGTAATATCCCATCAATCCTTGAAGTTCCGTAAATTCATAAACCATTTCACTCATCAAATCAGCTTTTGAAAGCATAACAGCTTTATTTACTAACTCTTTTTCATTTAAATTTAAAGTATTTACTAAATAAGAAGCTATTTTAGATTCTCTTTCACATTTATC
The DNA here is from genome assembly GCF_003316695.1 of Aliarcobacter vitoriensis. Classification (GTDB taxonomy): domain Bacteria; phylum Campylobacterota; class Campylobacteria; order Campylobacterales; family Arcobacteraceae; genus Aliarcobacter; species Aliarcobacter vitoriensis. The sequence continues at coordinate 24,082 of NZ_PDKB01000002.1, read as the reverse complement.
ATACATAGAACCTAAACCTTCTACAAAAACAAGTTTTTTAAGACCTTCATTTGATAAACCATTTTTTATATCATTTTTATAAAAAAACATAGCATCAGCAAGTCTTGGTCTTAAAACTTTTTCATTTCCTTGTATTATATATCCAAAATCATCTGTTTTTGCATTTGAAACAACAATAAAATTGTTTGTTAATTTATCATCTTTATAAACTGCAAAATATCTTTGATTTTCTTTCATAGAAGTTACTATAACTTCTGGTGGAAGAGTTAAAAAATCTTCATTAAACTTTCCAATAAGTGCAGTTGGATACTCTGTAATAGCAACAACTTCATCTAAAAGTTCACTATCTATTTCTATTTTGATATTGTGTCTTTGTTCAATATTTTTCATCTGTTCTAAGATGATTTTTCTTCTTTCATCTGGATACAGTATAACTGCATTTTTATCAAGTTTACAAAAATAATCTCCAGCAAAATCAAAACTAAATGGTTCATAAGATACCATTCTGTGAGCAAATGAAAATTTAGAAGATTTAACTCCAAAAAGTTCTGATTCAACTATTTCATCACCTAAAACAACACTTAAACTTCTAATAGGTCTTATAAAACTATCACTTCTACTTGCCCATCTCATAGACTTTCCAAAGTTAAGTGAAGAGATAAATTCATTTATCATACTGTTTAAAAGATTTTTAGATTCTTCACCTTTTAACTCTTGTTTAAAATATAAAACTTCACCTTTTCCTAAATCTTTTGTTTGTAAAGCTGAAACTTCCACTCCCAATTTTGAGGCAAAACTAACAGCTGCACCTGTTGGAACTCCATCTTTAAATGCTATTTTAACTGGTGCTCCAAATTGCTCAACAACACTATCTTCTTGTTTTACTTGAAATTCTCTATGCCATAAAACTAACCTTCTTGGAGTATAAAAAAAGTCAAAATCACATAAAAGTCTATTTTTTTCTAAAATATTGCTCCATTTTTTCTCAATATTTGGTAATTCATTTAAAAATGGAATAGCTGGTAATTCTTCAACACCAATCTCAATTAAAAGCGGTTTATTCATCTATATTTTCCTTTTTAGAAGTTGTATTTTTTTCATTCTCTTCGATTTTATCTGTATGTTTTTTTATCTGCTGTCTGTTGAAGTTTATAATAAACATAGCAACCATAAAAACAAATAAAATTATAACTATTGTATCTAGTATCTCTTTCAATTTAAATCCTATTTCAATTTTAAGATAGTAATTTATTATAAATTACGCCATCTATCTCTTTTTTAGCAACTTTTTCTAACTCATCGTTTGAGTAAATAATAGCTAAATTTTTAGAATCAAACATATAATTCTCTGCTATTTTTTGTATTTTTTTGGCTAATTTTATTTTAGAAATTATATATCTTGAATTTAAACTATTTGCATATATTGCTTCTTTCAAACTATCTACAATCACAGCAAAATTTAAAGAGTTTTCATAACAATATTTAGCTATTTTTTCATCATAATTAAATAGCAAAATAGAGTTTGGTTTTGTAGTTTTTATATCTTCAAGACTACTTATAAAACAAGGTTTTTCATAAGGTACTAAGCTATCACCTATTATTAACATATATTTACCTTTTATTTAAACAATCATTTGAACAATAAAATTTTCCACTACTAACAATCCCCTCTTTTTGAGAAATAAAAGTTTTGCAAGTTGGACACTCTACCATTTCATCAGAGATTAATTTATCATCTTTTTTTATATCATTTTTTCTTGATTTTTTAAAAAAAATAAGATAAATCAAGAATCCAATAATTATCAGTCCTAAAATTTTAAGTAACATAATTAAGCCTTTATATATAAGTAATTTCTATCATTTCTTGAAACAATTTGATAGTTATTTATTTTCGCAATTTCTAGTTCACTTTCAAGCATACTTCCCTTATAAAAAAGATAAGAGGTATCAGATTTTTGCATATTTACTGTAATTTCCAATAAAAGTTTTGTATTTGTTACAGCTCTACTTGTGATTAAATCTACTTTAATATCTTCTACATCTTCAGCTCTTTTTTGAATAATAGTAAGATTTTGTAAACCTAAACTTGCCTTTACAAAATTTAAAAAAGCTACTCTTTTTACTCTTGGTTCTACTAAAAAAGCTTTTATATCTTTTTTTGCAATAGCTAAAATAAGCCCTGGATAACCTGCTCCCGTTCCAATATCTGCAAAACTTGAGAAACTTTCTATAAATTTTAATGGATAGAGTGAATCTAAAATATTTTCATTTATATCTTCAACACTTAATCTTCCACTTAAATTGTGCACTTTCCCCCATTTTTGTAAAAGTTCTATAAAAATTTTGCAATCTTCATAAAAACTATCTTCAAAATCTAAGTTATTTCTTTCAAGTAAACTTTTTAAACTCAAATTAAATGTCCCATTTTCTCTTTTTTAGTAGATAAATAAGCTTCATTATATTTGTTTGATTTGATAATAGCTGGTATTCTTTCAACTATTTCAACACCCAAACTCTCAACATATTTTAGTTTTTCAGGGTTATTTGTGATAAGTTTTAGTTTTTTGATTTTTAAGTTCTCAAAAATATATCCAACAACTCGATAATCTCGCTCATCTTCAGCAAATCCAAGTTCTAAATTTGCCTCAATAGTATTTCTTCCATTATCTTGAAGTGCATAAGCATTTACTTTGTTTACTAAACCTATATTTCGACCTTCTTGTCTATGGTATATTACCAAACCACCATTTTTTGCAATAAATTTTAAAGATAAGTCTAATTGACTTTGGCAGTCACATTTTAGACTTCCCAAAGTATCTCCTGTAAGGCACTCTGAGTGAATTCTTACATATGGAGCTTCTAAATTTTCAAAATCTTGACTCATTATTGCTAAATGTTCTTGATGTCCATCTTTGTATGCTTTTATTTTAAATTTTCCATATCTTGTAGGTAAATTTGCTATATTTGATTCAATTATATTCATTTGTATTTAAACCTTAAACTGTTAAAATCGCAAAGATTATAACCAAAAGAGGTAAATATTATGTTTAAACGATTTAGAAGATTAAGATTAAATGAAACTTTAAGAAATTTAGTTCAAGAAACAACTTTAAGTAAAGATGATTTTATATATCCACTTTTTGTGAAAGAAGGAAAAGGTATAAAAACTGAAATTTCTTCAATGCCAGGAGTTTTTCAAATGAGTATTGATGAGATTTTAAAAGAGTGCGAATATTTACAAGAAATAGGACTAAACTCTATTATACTTTTTGCCATTCCAGATACAAAAGATTCTGTAGGAAGTGAATGTTTGTGTGATGAAAGTATCATTGCAAGAACTATAAAAGCTATAAAAGAGAAATTTCCAAATATGTTTATAGTTACAGATTTATGTTTTTGTGAATATACAGACCATGGACATTGTGGGATACTTGACCCAAAAACACAAAGTGTTCACAATGATAAAACACTTGAAATATCTGCACAACAAGCTTTAGTTCATGCACGTGCAGGTGCAGATATGATAGCACCAAGTGGAATGATGGATGGAATTATCACAACACTTAGAAATGCTTTAGATGAAAATGGTTTTAAAGATTTACCTATTATGGCATATTCTACTAAATTTGCTAGTGGATATTATGGTCCATTTAGAGATGTGGCTGAATCAACTCCATCTTTTGGAGATAGAAGAACTTATCAGATGAATCCTGCAAATAGATTAGAAGCTATTAATGAATCACTTGAAGATGAAAAAGAAGGTGCAGATATACTTATGGTTAAACCAGCACTTGCTTTTTTAGATATTGTTAGAGATATACGAAATGAGACAAAACTTCCACTTTGTGTCTATAATGTAAGTGGTGAATATGCTATGCTAAAACATGCTGGAATTGCTGGGCTTATAGATTATGAAAGGGTTATGATGGAAACTATGATAGCTTTTAAAAGAGCTGGAGCAAATATCATAATAAGTTATCATGCAAAAGAAGTTTGTGAGATATTAAATAAAAAGTAAGATGAATAACTACCAAAAAGCCATAGAAAACTCAAATATAGTTTCAAAAACTGATATAAATGGGATTATCACATTTGTAAATGATGAGTTTTGTAATCTTTTTGGTTTTACAAAAAATGAACTTATAGGTAAAAATCACAATATAGTAAGACATCCTGATACTCCAAAAGAAAATTTTCAAACTCTTTGGAATACAATTTTAGAAAAAAAAGTATATAAAGCCACAGTAAAGAATCTATCAAAAAATAAAAAAGATTTATACTTAAATACTACAATTATTCCTATTTTAGACAAGTTTGAAAATATTATTGAGTTTATTGCAATAAGATATGATATTACAAATGAAATGATGTTGCAACAAGAAGTAGAAGAAAAACAAAAAATCATCTTTTTACAATCAAGAATGGCAAGTTTAGGACAGATGTTGGCAAATATTGCTCATCAATGGAGACAACCTTTAACTGAACTAAATTTAAGCCTATATAATCTAAAAAAAGCTTTTGAAAAAGAAGATAAAAAAGAGTTTGAAAAACTTTATGATAGTAGTAAAAACCTTATTTCAAATATGTCAAATACCATTGAAGATTTTACAGACTTTTTTTCCCCACAAAAACATAAGAGTAAATTTTTATTAAATCTTGCAATAAATGAAGCCTTGAAAATAGTATCAAGAATAGTAGAAGATGAAAATATAACTATCAAATTTGATATAAAAAAAGATTTAGAAATTCTTGGTATAAGAAATGAACTTGTACAAGTTATATTAAATCTCATTTCAAACTCAAAAGATGCTTTTAATGAAAAACAAATCTCACAAAAAGAGATTTATATTAAAAGTTTTGAAGATAATGAATTTATATATTTAGAGATTATTGATAATGCTTTAGGTATTACAAAAGAGATAGAAAATCAAATTTATGAACCATATTTTACAACAAAACATCAAAGTAGTGGAACGGGACTTGGGTTATTTATATCTAAAATAATAATAGAAAATAGTTTTAATGGTAATATCTTTTATGAAAAAATACCTAATGGCTCAAAATTCACTATTAAATTCCCAATTTTAGGTTAATTTTATGAAAAATTTAAAAGTTTTAATAGTAGAAGATGAACAAAAACTAGCAAATCTCATAAAATCATCAATCAAAGAACTATTTTTCAAAATAAGTATTGCAAAAGATGGAGAAGAAGGCTTAAAGAAATTTAAAAGTTTTAAACCAGATATCATAATAAGCGATATTATGATGCCTAAATTAACAGGCTTAGAAATGAGCAAAAAGATACAAGAACAAAACAGCTCAATACCTATCATAATTTTAAGTGCTTATAGTCAAAAAGAGATGCTTTTAAAAGCTATTGATTTGGGGATATCTAAATATTTTATAAAACCATTTGATATTGAAAGCTTTATTGAATACTTAAAAGAGTTGTCAAATAAAATCATAAAAAGTAAATCAATAGTTTTAAAAGATAGTTTTGTATTTCATAATAATAGTTTAAGCTTATACAAAGATGATATTTTAGTTAATCTTACAAAAAGAGAAAGAGAATTTTTATATATTTTAATCAAAAATAAAAACTCCCTTGTAAGAATAGAAGATATTAAAAAAAATCTTTGGGAAGATGAAGTGAGTAATGAAAGAGTAAGAACTTTTATAAAAAGATTAAGAGTCAAAACATCAAAAGATTTAGTGGAAAATGTATCTTCTCAAGGATATTTAATTTCTGTACTTGATAGTTAATTTTGAATTATCTATTAAATCCTTATTTAATAGCTTGTTTTGAGTAATATTTCCAATGTTTGATGAGGTTTGTAAGAAATTCTGTATGTAATAAACATTACGATATCCCAAACAATAAATAGTGTTTATAATCTCTTTTATATCATTTTCATCAATAAAATTCCTATTTACAGTTGTTCTAAGTTCAAAAGGAAAATCTATTTTTAAAAGATATTTAATTGTATTTAACATATCATCATAGCTATCTTTTTTTGTTATAAACTTAAATTTATCTTTAGGAGCTTTAAAATCTATTGCTATAAAATCAATAAGATTTTTAGATAATAGCTTTTTTATTGCCTTTAAATTTGTTCCATTTGTGTCAAGTTTTATTTTAAAACCTAGCTTTTTAACTTTCTCGCAAAAAAATACCAAATTATGCATAGTAGCTTCGCCACCAGATAGTACAACAGCTGTTAAAAGAGTTTTTCTTTTACTTAAAAAATCTAAAATATCATTGTGAGTATATAAACCTTGTTTAGCAAAAACTATATTATCATTATAACAATAGTTACATCTAAGATTACAAGATATATGCCAAACTATGCAGGATATTTCACCTACATAATCTGTTGTTGTAAATCTTGTAAAATCATAAACAATTTTTTGGTTCAGTAAATTTAACTCTTTGTTTATGTTCACCTTTTTTTCCTATATTAAAACTCTCAACTGGTCTATGATAACCCATAACTCTAGTATATACTATACATTTTGTTCTTTTTTCCATATTCTTTTCAAGCAATTTTATCTTTTCCATTCTCTAACTCCTTTTTTATAATTTCATCATCACATTTAGGACAATACTCATATTCTCCAGTTAAATAACCATGTTTAGGGCAAACTGAAAATAGCGGTGTTATCGTGATATATGGTAATCTAAAATTTGTTATTACATTTTTTACCAATTTTTTACAAGCTTCACTATTCGAAATTTGTTCTTTCATATATAAATGAAGAACCGTTCCTCCAGTATATTTACACTGTAAATCATCTTGTAACTCCAAAGCTTCAAATGGATCATCTGTAAAATCTACTGGTAATTGAGAAGAGTTTGTGTAATAAATATTTTTATCAAGCCCTGATTGTATAATATCTTTGTATCGTTTTTTATCCTCTTTTGCAAACCTATAAGTTGTTCCTTCTGCTGGAGTTGCTTCAAGATTGTATAAATTTCCAGTTTGTTCTTGATATTCAACCATTTTTGCTCTCATAAAATCTAATAATTCTAAAGAGAAATCAATGCCTTTTTTAGAAGATAAATCTACATTTTCTTCTTCAAAAAAGTTTTTTAGCATCTCATTCATACCATTTATACCAATAGTTGAAAAGTGATTATTAAAATGTGGTAAATACCTTTTTGTATAAGGATAAAGACCTCTATCATACATCTCTTGTACAAAAACTCTTTTCTTCTCTAAACTATCCTTTGCTAAATCCATAAGCTCTTCAATTCTACTGTATAGACCTTTAACATCATTTTTATATAAATATCCAAGCCTTGCCATATTTATAGTCACAACTCCTATACTTCCTGTCATCTCAGCACTTCCAAATAGCCCTCCACCACGTTTTAAAAGCTCTCTTAAATCAAGTTGCAATCTACAACACATACTTCTTACATGTCCTGGTTTATAAGCTTCAGAATTTGCTACTAAATTTCCATTTTCATCTTTTTTATATTGACTTCCTATAAAATTCTGAAAATAACTACTTCCTATTTTTGCTGTATTTTCAAATAAAATATCTATATTTTCACTTTCCCAATCAAAATCTTCAGTTATATTTACTGTTGGTATTGGAAAAGTAAAAGGTTGCCCTGTTTTATCACCTTCAGTCATAATCTCATAATATGCTTTATTTATTTGATTCATCTCTTTTTGAAAATGTTTATAAGTAAGCTCTTCTAAGCTATTAACTCCCCTATTTTTAGCTTCTTCTAAAAGGTTTGTATCTTTTAAATCTAAAAAAAGATGTTTTTGATTACGAGTTGGGATTTGTTCTTTTAAATCACTTGGAACAGTCCAATCAATAGTAATATTTGTAAATGGACTTTGTCCCCAACGTGCTGGAACATTTAAGTTATAAATAAAACTTCTTATAGCTTTTTTTATCTCTTTATATTCAAGTTTATCTTTGAAAATATAAGGTGCTAAATATGTATCAAAAGAGCTAAAAGCTTGAGCTCCAGCCCATTCACTTTGAAGTATTCCTAAAAAATTTGCCATTTGTCCTAAAGCTTCTCTAAAATGATTTGGAGCAAAACTCTCAACTCTTCCTCGAACTTCATTGAACCCTTCATCAAGAAGTACTCTTAAACTCCAACCTGCACAATAAGCACTCAAACAATCCAAATCATGAATATGAATATCTGCATTTCTATGAGCATATCCTTGCTCTTTTGTATAAATTTTATCAAGCCAATAGTTTGCTATTATTTTCCCTGCACTATTATTTATAAGTCCTGCGTGAGAGTATCCTGTGTTTGAATTTGCTTTTATTCTCCAATCTTCTCCATTTATATACTCTTGTATTGTTTGAGTTGAATTTACATAAGTTGTATCATCATTTAATCCTAAAATTTGTTCTCTTTGTATTTTATGAAGATGTCTATATAGTATAAAACTCTTCATAACATCGAAATATCCACTTTTATAAAGCTCTTTTTCTATTAAATCTTGTATAGTTTCTACTTCTTTGATACTTTTTGACTTTATTTGAAATAACACAGAAAAAAAAGCCTCTTTATCATATTTTATGTTTACACTTTTAAAAGCTTTTTTTATTGCATCTTCGATTTTATAGACTTCAAACTTTTGTTTTGTTCCATCTCTTTTTAAAATATAATCTATCATTTTTTATCCTTTCTCAACTTTGAAAGTTTATGTAAGAAAGTCTTAATAGCAAATAACTATTTTTGTCACAAAAGTGTCATTTTATGATACTTTTAAAATTGATTCAATGTTGTTTTTAAGTGTTTATAAAAGATAAATTAAATAAAATGTTTGCTTTCAATCAATATAAGGAAATCATTATGCGACACTTCTTAAGCTTAATTGACTACACAAAAGATGAGATTTTAGAGATACTTTCTTTAGCTCAACAAATAAAAGATGAAACAAAAAAAAGAGAATTTAAAGATTATATGCCTAAAAAAGTTTTAGGAATGATATTTGAAAAAAGTTCTACAAGAACACGAGTATCTTTTGAAACTGGTATTTATCAACTAGGTGGAATTGGACTATTTCTTTCATCAAATGATATTCAACTAGGTCGTGGTGAACCTATGAGTGATACAGCTAGAGTTATTTCAAGAATGGTTGATATGGTTATGATTAGAACTTTTGAACAAGAAAAACTTGAAGAGTTTGCTAAATATTCTAAAGTTCCAGTTATAAACGGGCTTACTGATAAATTTCATCCTGTTCAATTACTTGCAGATTATCTTACAATTATGGAAGAAGGTTTAGATAAAGATTTAGTTGTTGCTTATATTGGAGATGGTAATAACATGGCTCATTCATGGTTAAATCTCGCATCTAAACTTGGGTTTGAGCTAAGAATTGCAACTCCAAAAGATTATCAAGTTGATAGTGAAGTTTTAAAAAATGCTCTAAATGAAGCTAAAAAAAGTGGTGCAAAAATATCTATTGGATTTGACCCAAATGATGCTGTAAAAGGCTCAACAGTTGTTACAACTGATACTTGGATTTCAATGGGACAAGAAGATGAAAAAGATAAAAGAGTAAAAGATTTTGCTGGATATATGGTTGATGAAAAAATGATGAATTTAGCAAAAGAAAATGCAATATTCTTACATTGTTTACCAGCATATAGAGAGTATGAAGTGAGTACATCTGTACTTGAAGGAAATCAAAGCAGAATTTTTGAAGAGGCAGAAAACAGACTCCATGCACAAAAAGCTGTTATGGTTTGGTTAGATAGAAAAAGAGATGAGAAATAATTAAATGATAGATTTTGCAAAATTTGTAAAATATTCAAAACCAGGACCAAGATATACTTCATATCCAACTGCTCCAGAGTTTACTGAAAATTTTACGCAAGAAGAGTTAAAAGAGTTTTATAAAAATCAAAGTGATGATAGAGTTTTATCTCTTTATATTCATATGCCTTTTTGTAGAAGTGCCTGTTATTTTTGTGGATGTAATACAATATTTACTTCAAAAGAAGATAAAAAAGAAAAATATATAACATATTTAAAAAAAGAGTTAAATATTTTAAAAAATCATCTAAATACTTCAAGAACTGTTACTCAAATGCACTTTGGGGGAGGAACTCCAACATTCTTTTCACCTTCACAACTAGAAGAGGTTATTATTGCTATAAAAGAAGTTTTCCCAAATTTTAGTAATGATGCAGAGATTTCTTGTGAAGTTGATCCGAGATATTTTACAGTAGAACATATGAATGTTTTAAAAAATGGTGGCTGTAATCGGCTTAGTTTTGGAGTTCAAGATTTAGATGAGACTGTACAAAAAACTATACATAGAATTCAGCCTTTTGAACTAACACAAAATGTTATAAAAATAGCAAGAGATGCTGGTATAACTTCAGTAAATACTGACTTAATATATGGTTTACCATATCAAACTAGAGATAGTTTTAAAAAGACTTTAGAACAGATGATTACACTTAATACAGATAGATTTGCAGTGTTTAATTATGCTCATGTTCCTTGGCTTATGAAAACTATGAGAAAATTTGATGAAACAACATTTCCAACTCCTGAAACTAAGCTGGAGATGTTAAAAGATACAATAGATTTTTTTACATCAAATGGATATAAAATGGTTGGGATGGATCACTTTGCAAAACCAGAAGATGAACTATTTAAAGCTATTGAGAAAGGTGAATTACACAGAAACTTCCAAGGATATACAACTAAAGGTGGTGCTGATTTAATTGGAATTGGGCTAACTTCTATTGGAAATGGGGTTGATTATTATGCACAAAACTTTAAAGAGTTAGAACCTTGGGAAAATGCTATTGATAATGGCGATTTACCAGTATTCAAAGGTTATAAACTTTCAGATGATGATATATTAAGACAGTTTGTAATTATGGAACTTATGAGTAATTTTTCTTTAAATATACAAAGAGTTGAAGAAGAGTTCAAAATAAACTTTAAAGGGTATTTTAAGGATGCCTTAATTGCATTAAAAGAGTTTGAAGATGCAGAACTTTTAAATATAAATGACGAAAAAATTGAAGTTTCTCAAACTGGTTCTATGCTAATAAGAAATATTTGTATGCCATTTGATGCATATTTAAATAAAATTCCAGAAGAGAAAAGAAGATTTTCTAAAACTATCTAAAATATAAAGTAAAGATTATATCTTTACTTTATCCACTTAAAATTAAGATTTATCCTAATTATTTTTTTAAAATTAAGCAAACTTTTAAGAAAGTTTGAGTTAAATAATTTCACACAAATAGTGCTATTTAGCACCATAGAAAAACGACAAGGAATAATTATGGGAAAAGCGTCTTTTAGTGTTGAAAGATTAACACAAAATACAGATATTCATACTCAAAGATTAAATGGTTTTAGTTGTGCAATTGTAGGAGATTGTAGCAATAACTATTTTAAAGAATTTTATAAATATGATGATTTTTTAATAAAATCTCAAAATAAGTATAAAGAAACTATCAAACAAAATATGCAACAAAGTGCTATCTTAAATCTATTTCAAGAAGCAATTATCTCAATAGATGAACATCACAAAGAAGATGATATTATAGATCTATTTTTTGAATTAAAACAAAAATTTGGTGGACATGAACTAATAAATCTAACAATTCACAAAGATGAAGGTTATTTCCAAAAAGATGGTAAAAACTACTATCCTAATAAAAATATTATAAAAAAAGGAAATGATTGGTTTATTACTTATGATTTGAGTAATAGCAAAAATGAAGAAGATTTTAATGTATTAGTAAATATAAATGAATTTCATACAATATTGACTCCTCATGCTCATGCTATTTTTTCAATGTTTGATTTCAAACTTGGAAGAAATGCAAGAATGCAAAAAAAAGACATGGTTGAAAGGCTTAAATTTGTAGCTCAAATTTTAAAAATGGATTATGCTCCTCAAAAAATATATAAAGTTATTTCTAATCAAAATATTTCGGGCTCACAAGATGATTTACAAAATTTAGATAATCAAATAAATATTAGAACACAAACTTTATGTGATATAAATACACAAGTTGCTTCAAAAGAGATTGAGTTAGAAGATTTAAGTCTGAAATTGGCTGAACAATACCATATATTGAATGATATTTTAAATAAAATCAGACAAAAAGATAATGATTTAAATGATTTAATTTCTCAAATCGTAATTAAAGAAGATATTTTAGATAGCCTAAGTAACACGATTTTGGTAAAAAGTACAAATATTACAAGTCTTGAAGTACAAATAAAACAAAAAGAGTTTAGATTAGATGAAATAAACAATAAAATAGATATAAAAGCTCAAGGTATAGCAATATAAAATCTAAGGCAAAAGCCTTAGTTTAAAACAAGATTATAAAAGTTCTTTTATTAAATCTTGTGAAGATTTTGGTGATAAAAGTACTGGGGCAACATCAAATACTGTTTTTGCTCCAAACTCACCTTTTTTAGACATTCTAAATGTAGCTCTTGCATAAGCAACAAGTACACTAGCAGTAAATTCTGGATTACTATCAAGTTTTAAAGCATACTCTATTACTTGATTTACTCCATCACTTGATTTACCACTTCTTATTACAAATCCACCATGTGGCATAGTATTGTGGTTTTTATCAAACTCATCTTGGCTTATGAAGTTTACAGTTGTATCATAAGGTTCAAAGTAATTTGGCATAGTTTTGATTTCATTTTCAATTTTTTTAGAATCAGCTCCATCTTTTAATACAATAAAACACTCTCTTGTATGTTTTTGTTTTGTAGTTAAACTTGGTCTGCTTCCACTTCTTACTTTATCAATAGCTTCTGTTGATGGAATTGTATATTGAACTCCATTTTTTACACCTTCAACTCTTCTAATTGCATCAGAATGTCCTTGGCTTAATCCTTTACCCCAAAATGTATATGTATCACCATCTGGTAAAAGTGCTTCTCCATAAATTCTATTTATTGAGAACATTCCAGGATCCCAACCAATAGAAATCATTCCTATTGTTTTATTTTTTTGGCAAGATTTATCAACACTTGCAAAGTATGCTGGAATTTCCGCATGATTATCATAGCTATCAACTACATTAAAATGCTCCGCATATTTTGGACCTTGTATAGGTAAATCATCTTTTGAACCACCACATAAAATTAAAACATCTATCTTTTCTTTAAATTCTAAAATATTATCTAAAGAATATACAGGAGTGTTTATAGTAGTTACACTTTTAGGGTCTCTTCTTGAAAAAACCGCTACTAAACTCATATCAGGATTTTTTAAAACAGAAAGCTCAACACCTCTTCCTAAATTACCATATCCAACAATTGCAACTTTAATCTGATTATTCATGCTAAACGCTCCTTTTGTAAGTAGTAAGTTTTTTTGTATGTAGATCAAACAAAAAAATTTCGGCAATATTGTACTATTAAAATGCTTAATTAAATAGTTAGTTTATTTATTATAAAATAGACAAGCCCCTAAATAAGGATACAAAATGTATATAATAGAGTTTGAAAATATAGATGTTGGATATGATGAAAAAATTATTTTAAAAGATTTAAACTTAAAAATTAAAGAAAAAGAACATTTTGCAATATTAGGCTCAAATGGAAGTGGTAAATCAACTTTGATGAAGTTAATACAATCACAAATACATCCAAGACACACAAAAGAGTTTAAAAAAGAGATATTTGGGAAAAGTAGATATTCTATATTTGAATTAAGAGAAGAATTAGGAGTTATTACAAATGACTTACATAACCATTTTGAAAAGGAAGCTGGATATTTGAGTGGTTTTGAAGTTGTACTAAGTGGGCATTATAGTTCAATTGGTATTTTTACTCATCAAGATTTTACGAATGAACAAATTAAAAAAGCAAAAGATGTTATGGAATTTCTAGAAATTGAAGATTTAAGATATAAAAAAGTATCTGCTATGAGTACAGGACAATTAAGAAAATGTATAGTAGGACGTGCTTTAATACACAATCCAAAAGCATTTATTTTAGATGAACCAACAGTTGGACTTGATATAAAAGCTCAAATGAATTTTATAAAAATGCTTAAAAAGTTATCTAAAAATTCAACTATTATTTTAGTAACTCATCATCTTGAAGAGATTTTTGAAGAGATAAAAAAGGTTGCTTTAATATATAATAATACAATTTATAAAATAGGAAACAAAGAAGATATATTAACAAGTGAAAACTTAAGTAAAATCTTTGATACAAATCTTACGATAAAAGAGAAAAATGAAAGATATTTTATAGAGGAGATTTTATGAAAACTTTAAAAATTATTTTATATACATTTATATCACTTATAGTGATTTATACTCTTGCTGGTTTTTTTCTAGTTCCTTATATAGCTAAAAAAGAAATTATAAAAAATTTAGATGAAATTCTAACAACTAAAACTAAAATAGAAAAGATATATTTTAATCCCCTAACTTTATATATAGAAGTAAATAATTTTGCATTAGTTGATGAAGAAATAGATGAATATGTAGTATCTTTTGATAACTTTTCTTTACAATTTGCACCATTTAAATCGATTGAAAAAAGATATTTAAGTATAAAGAATGTTTCTCTTGATGGTATTTATGCAAATATTGTAGAAAAAGAAAAAGGTATCTTTAATATTTTACAATTATTAAAGAATCAAGATAAAGAGTTAAAAAATGAAGAGATTGAAGAAGTTACAAAAGTAGAAGAAGAAAGTTCTTCAATACAATATCTAATTTCAAAAATTGTTTTAAAGAATGCATATATTGACTATAAAAGCTTAGTTGATGAGCAAAAATATGCATTAAATTTAAAAGATATCAACTATACAATTTATGATTTGGGAACATATAAAAACTCTCTTTCATCAAATAATTTAGAATTTATTTTAAATGAGAATAGCTTTATTAAAATTGGTGGGGGATTAAAATTAGACCCTTTTGAAGCTTATGGACAAATAAATATAAAAGATTTAAAAATAAAAGAGATTTTAGATTTTGATAAAACTATTTTTAATTTTGAACTAAATAAAGAAGCAAATTTAAATCTTATTTTAAACTACAATATAGAATTAAAAAATGGCTTTAATATGCAATTAAGTAGTGATTTATTGGATATAAGTAATGTAAAACTTCATCAAAACAATAAAGATATTGCTTCTTTAAACAATCTTGATATTAAAAAAGTATATTTTGATTTAAATGCTCAAACAATAAATTTATATGATATTTTCATAAAAGATTTAACAGCAAAAATGAATTTGGATAAAAATGGAATAAATTTTGCAAATTTAGTAAATAGTTCTAATACTACAAATGAAACAAACATAGATGAAAATATACAACCATGGATTGTGAATATTTCAAACATATCTTTAAATAATGGAAATTATAGTTTTACAGATAATATAAACAATACCAATCTATCAGTAAAAAATATAAATTTAAATGCCAATAAACTTAATATTGTTGATAGTTTGGTACTTTTAGATAGTGCAAATTTATTAACATCAAATGCAAAATATCAAGACAATACAAACAAATTTGATGTAAGTTCAAATAAAACAAATCTAAAAGTAACTAATATAAAAGTGGAAAATAGTAAAACAAATATAGGAAATATAGCTGTTTTAAAAGATGGTTTCGAGTTCAATGAAAATAACTCAAAAATAAAATTGACTTCTAAAAATATTGATTTAAATTTATCAAAATTAAATATTTTTGATGATATTTCATTTGATAATGCACATTTAAAAACTACTAACTTTAATTTTCAAGAACTAAACTCAAAATTATCAGTGAGTTCAAAAAATATAAATTTAAAAACTAATAGCTTTTTATTTGATAAAAATCAAAATATATCTTTAAAAAATAGTGAATTATCAAAAACAGATATAAATTTATTTGATGCATCAAGTAATATTCAAATAGATACAAATAATTCAAATTTAAAATTATCAAATTTGAACTATAAAAAAGATACTTTAGTAATTGGTGAAATGCAATATAAAGATCCAAATATTAAAATGAATAATTTAGAATCAAATCTCAAAATTGAAGCAAAAAATATAGACTTAAATTTAAAAAAGATTATTAGTAAAAATACATTTTTTAAAATAGAAAAAACAGCTTTACAAAATCCTCATATATCTATAATTTTACCTAAAACAACTCAAACAAAAATTGAACAAAATAAAGAAGATGATAAAGGTACTAATTTAGAAAATAAAAAACCTTTTAGATTTGTTTTAGGTCCAGTTGATATTAAAAATATGACTTTTGATTTTGAAGATAAAAATTTACCAATTCCATTTAAAACAACAATTTCAAAACTAAATGGAACAGTTTCAGAAGTAAAAAATAAAGCAAATAGTACTTCAAATCTTGAAGTAAAAGGTGTTGTTGATGAATATGGAATTGCAACAATAACTGGAGTTGTAAATCCAAATAATATTAAGATTTTAACAGATGTTAATATGAAATTTAAAAATATAGCTATGAAAAGTTTTACACCCTATACAGCAAAATTTGTAGGTCGTGAGATAAAAGATGGAAAACTAGAGCTAGATTTAAATTACAATATTACGCAATCAAATTTAAAAGCAAAAAATAATATCCTTATTAAAAAGATAGTATTAGGAGAGAAAATTGAAAGCCCTGATGCTATAAGCTTACCACTTGATTTAGCTATTGCTCTTTTAGAAGATTCTTCAAATACAATAGATATAAATCTTCCTGTTTCAGGAAATGTTGATGATCCTCAGTTTTCAATTGGTTCTATTGTATGGAAAGCATTTTTAAATCTTATGACAAAAGCTGTTACATCACCATTTTCTCTTATTGGTTCGTTATTTAATTTTAGTGAAGAAGAGATAAAAAGTGTAAATTTTGAATTAAATGAAAGTGAAATAACTCCAATTCAACAAGAAACTTTAGACAAAATAGCTATTATTTTAAAAGAAAAAGATGAATTTGCAATAAAAATATCTGCAACTTTTAATGAAAAAAAAGAAAAAGAGAGTGTTGGTAAAAAAAGAGTTGAAAATATAAAAGAGTATTTAGTAAAAGATAAATCAATAAATGAAAAACAAGTTATTATTGACTCTAATATAAAAAAATCAAATCAAAATATTGATTTAAATATTGAAAAAATAAAGTAATGAAGCTTATATTAAGTTTTTATAGCTTATATTTCTAGTTAAATTATAATTTTATTAAAAAGGAATTTTTTTGGATCCCGATATACAGTCCGTATTGATGTTGATTGTTGCACTATTTTTAGTGTTTTTAAATGGTTTTTTCGTTCTTTCTGAGTTTGCTATTGTAAAAGTTAGAAAAACAAAATTAGAAGAATTTGTTAAACAAGGCAGAAGAGGTGCACCTTTGGCACTGAAAATGTCTAACTCTCTTGATACTTATCTAAGTGCTACTCAACTTGGAATTACTTTTTCTTCTCTTGCTTTAGGTTGGATAGGAGAACCCGCTCTTGCTAGACTTATAGAATCAAATGTTACATTTTTGGCAAATAATCCAGTTTTATTACATACTATTAGTTTTGTAATTGCTTTTGCTATTGTTACATTTTTACACGTTGTTTTTGGAGAGATTGTTCCAAAATCTATTGCTATTGCAAAAGCTGAAGTTATGGCACTATATATAGCTCGTCCTTTATATATCTTTTGGTTAGTATTCTATCCATTAATTCGTTTCTTTGATATAGTTGCAGCATCTATTCTTAGAATGCTTGGTGTTAGACCTGCAACAGAGCATGAGTTATCTCACTCTGAAGAAGAACTTAGAATTATTGTAAATGAAAGTTTTAAAGGTGGACATATTGATTCTATTGAGAGTGAAATCATCAAAAATGCAGTCGATTTTTCTGAAACAGTTGCAAAAGAGATTATGACTCCAAGAAAAGATATGATTTGTATTAATTCTGAAAAAAGTATCGAAGAGAATATTCAAAGATTAACTTCAACAAGACATACAAGATATCCATATTGTCATGGTGGAAAAGACAATATAACAGGAATGATTCATACTAGAGATTTATTAAACAACTCTTTAGAAGGAAAAACTGTTGATTTTTCAAAATTTGTAAGACCTATTATAATGGTTCCAGAAAATACTTCTATTTCAAACATTTTAACAAGAATGAATAAAAGTAGAATTCATTTAGCTTTAGTTATTGATGAATACGGTGGAACTTCTGGACTTATAACTATGGATGATATTTTAGAAGAACTTATCGGAGAAACAACAGATGAACATGATCCAAAACAAGAAACTATTAAAAAAATAGATGAAAATATTTACGAATTTGATGGAATGGTAAACATAGAAAAAGTTGAAGAGATTTTAGATATTAGCTTTGATGAAACAGAAATTTCTGTAACTATTGGTGGAAGAATTATAAATATTGTAGGAAGATTACCTATTGTTGGAGAAGTTATTGAAGATACTTATTGTACTTATAAAATATTAGAAATAGAGAACAATCGTATCAAAAAGCTTTTATGTACAAAAATAATACCAGAGGAAGAGTCTAAAGTTTTATAACTTTAGCTCCAAATCCTCCACTACTTGGATGGGCATCTTCAAAACTCTTTACTCTTGGATGTTTCTTTAAAAACTCTTTTACTGCAAATGCAAGTTTTCCAGTTCCAATTCCGTGATAAACTAATACTTCTTCAAATCCAGCTAAAAGAGCATCACTTAGAAATTTGTCAAGATTTTCAATAGCTTCATCAGCTCTTTGTCCATGTAAATCTAGTTTTATACTTCCAGTTTCTGATTTTTGTATAGTTACAACAGCTTTTTTTGAAGGAATTTTTGGTGGTGGATTTCCACTTCTACTTAAGTCTACTATCATTACTTGAACCTTTATACCCATATCATTTTCAATAAAAGCCTTATTTCCTTTGATTGAAACAATAACTCCTTTTGTATTTCGATATTTTACTCTATCCCCTACTTTAAACTCTATTTCTTCTTGAACTTTCTCAACTTGTATCTCTTTTGCCATTTTGTGAGAAATATTTAAGTGTTGATGAGACTCTTTTACCATTTTAGCTTTAATAGCTTTTTTAGCTTCATCTCTTGCATCTTTATACTCTTTATGAAGTTTTGATTTTTCACTATAAATATGCTCATCAAGTTGTTCTTTTTGATCTTTTAAATTATTCGAGATTCTTTGCATATTAGCTATTTCTATATCAAGTTTCTCTATTTTTTGCTTATATTCTCGTTCTAAATCACTACTTCGTTCAATCAATTCATTTAATCTATCTTTATCTTCTCCATAAACTTCTTTTGCTCTTTTTACAACTCCTAGTGGTATTTTATATCTTAAAGCTGTTTCAAATGCGTAAGATTTTCCAATAGTTCCTTGTAAAAAATCATAAGTTGGTCTTTGATTTTCTTCATCATATAAAGCAGCTATCAATTCAACATCTGGATTTGAAGCCATAAGTGCTGCTAGTCTTTTATGGT
Organism: Aliarcobacter vitoriensis; assembly: GCF_003316695.1. Taxonomy (GTDB): domain Bacteria; phylum Campylobacterota; class Campylobacteria; order Campylobacterales; family Arcobacteraceae; genus Aliarcobacter; species Aliarcobacter vitoriensis. Next base: position 4,606 of record NZ_PDKB01000002.1, on the reverse strand, counting down.
GAGTTGTGATGATGATTTTTATATCATTTTTGATTAAATCTTCAATTATTACTTTAAATAAACTTGCAGCTTCATCTGAATCAGTTCCGAGTTCTATCTCATCAACTCCAACTATTGCATTTTTAACTTCAAAAAGTTTAGAAAACTCTACCATTCTTCCAGCAAAAGTTGAAATGTCATTTTTTACACTTTGAGGATCATCTAAAACTGCATTTATAGATTTAAAATTGCTTACTACTGTACTTTTATGTGCATTGTATGGCAGAAGATATTTTGATAGAAAAATTGAGCTTAAAATTGATTTTAACATCATAGTTTTTCCACCAGCATTAACTCCAGTTATCATAATAACACTTTTTGAAAAATCAATCGTTATTGGTTTTGGATTACTTAAAGCTGGATGACAAAAATCTACAAGTCTATTTTCAGCATTTTTAGAAGGTAATATAAAGTTTTTATCTCCAATTTTTGAAAAAAATATCCTAGCTTGATAATGGTCGAATTTGTCAAATTCTTTGTTTATAAACTTCAAAAATAGTAGATTTTTTTCAAAAATATGAGATATTTCTTTACAAAGTTTAAATAAAATCTCTTCTTGTTTATTTTTTAAATCACTTTGCTTTTGTTTTAAATCACTAACACTATGAGGAATTACATAAAAAAATCCAGCATTTGATCTATCAATTACACTTCCACTTAAAACGTGATTAAATCCACCACGAACTAATAAGCACTCTTCACTATTGATAAAATGTACTTGCATATCAACCAAATATGGTTTTATTTTAGAAGAGTTTATAATCTTATAAAGGCTTTGTTTTATCTCTTCTTTATTTTTATAAAGTGCTTGTTTAATATTGTCATAATCTTCATCTATTCCATCTTTTAGGTTTGCTTTATCATCAAAATATTCACAAATTTTTAAGATATCAGCTGGAATGATGATTTTATCAATCATCTCAAGAAGCTTTCCTTCAAAATTGAATTTCTTTAAATATAAAAAATAGTTGATTATTTTTATAAATTCATATATTTCATAAACTCTTAAAACACCTTGTTTTTGTATGTGCATAAGTTGTGAATCAAGATTTTCTACATTCAGTGGTTGATTTATATTATATTTTGATAGTTCACTTATGATTTTATAGTGAATATTTATATCACCCTCTAAAATTATAGATTTTTCTCTAGCAAAAAGCTTTAAAAAGCTTGTTATATAGTCACTTAAGTCTAGTTTTTTAATTAAATTTTCCATAAGTGCGATTGTATCTAAAAGGGCTTGATAATTTTATGAAAAAGGAGTTTTAGAAACTCTTTTTAAAAGATAATAAATAAGAAGATAAGATATCTATTACATCAAGATAATCTTCTACATTTCCACTAGCTTTTGCAGATAAAATAGCACCTTCTAATGTTGAAGCTATATATAAACTAAGTTTTTTCGTATCACACTCTTTAATTTCATCTTTTTCAACTGCTTTATCCAAAATATTTTTTATATTGCTTTTTAAAGCTTCATAAATCTCTTTCATCAAAACTTTAAAATCTTCGTCAATATTTGACATCTCTTGAATAATATTTGCTATTGGACAACCTTTTTCAAAATCTCTCGAAGAAGTATCTTTTAAACTTTTTATAAAAGCTTCTAAATAATCTTTTTCTAATTCTAAGATTAAAGAATATCTTTGCACAAACTTTTCATAAATCTTCTCTTTTATTGAAGCTATTGCCATCTCTTTTTTATTTTCAAAAAAGTGATACATAGAACCTTTATGTACTTTTGCATTTTTTAAAATATCTGTTAAAGAAGCACCTTGATAACCTTTTGTGTAGATTTCATCAAAAGTGCAATTTATTAAATCTTTTCTTGTATTTTTTTCCATTTTTTATTGTAACATTTTTTAACTTGACTTCTTAGTCAAATTTTATTAGAATTTTATTTGACCAAAAGGTCAAATAATTAGGAGATAATATGCAAAAAAGTATAAATATCGATGAGATAAATATTTCATATAGTATAGAAGGACAAGGTGAAACTATAGTTTTACTTCATGGTTGGCCACAAACTTCTTATATGTGGAGAAAAATAACTCCTGTCTTATCTAAAAAATTTAGAATTATAACTTTGGATTTACCAGGACTTGGAAATAGCAGTATTGCAAAAAGTTATGATACAAAAAATATAGCTACAATTTTAAACGAATTTATAAAAAAACTTAAAATAAAAGAATTTCATTTAGTTGGACATGATATTGGAGCTTGGGTTGCAACGACTTATTGTATATATTTTAAAGAAAATTTAAAAAGTTTGACTATTATAGATGCAGGAATTCCTGGACTTATATCAGATGAACTTTTTTGTTTGGAAAATACAAATAAAATCTGGCAATTTTTCTTTCATAGTGTTGAAGAAATACCTGAATTTTTAGTAAAAGATAGAGAAAAAGAGTATATTTCTTGGTATTTTAATAAAAAATCTTATATAAAAAATGCAATAAAGGAAGAAGATATACAAAACTACTATTTAGCATATAAAGATAAAATGAAAAATGGCTTTGAATACTATCGATATTTTCAAGAAAGTGCTAAACAAAATAGAGTTTTAACTTCAAAACTTGATATAAAAATCTTAGCTATTGGCGGAGAATTTGCCTTAAAAGAGCAAGTTGGAATTGCTATGCAAAAAATCTCAAATCAAGTTACAACTAAAGTTATAGAAAATTGTGGACACTATATACCAGAAGAACAACCTGAAGAGCTAATTAAAACAATATTAGATTTTTTATAGAAGTTTTATTGACAAAGAGATAATACTCTTTGTCAATTATTTTGTTAAATCTTTTATATAAGATACATATTCTTTTGCTGTTTCTTGTAATTTTTCATCACTTATTACAAAAGTTTCATAAGTAATAAACGGATTTTTATAGTCCATTTTTACATAATTTGCTGTTGCTTCAAATGAGTTTAAAAACTCTTCAACTGTGAATTTGTTACTTCCATTTGAATTGTATTGAGCTGTTCCACTTCCTACACTTGTAGCTACTGCTAAAGTTTTATTTTCTAATTTATAGTTTTCACCAAAAGCAAAGTTATACTCTAAAACTACATCTAACCACTCTTTTAAAAGTGCTGGTGAACTTAGCCAATACATTGGAAATTGGAAGATTATAATGTCATTTTCAAGTAATAACTCTTGCTCTTTTTTTGCATCTATTTTAAAATCTGGATATTTTTTATAAAGATTATTTACTGTTACATTTGACTCTTTACTTGCAAATTCAACTAAAGCTTTATTTACTCTTGATTCAGTATCCAAATTTGGATGAACTACATTGATTAAAACTTTTTTCATTTTTATTACCTTTTTTTTGATTTGTAAAATATTATCCATTTATGACATTTTTGTCAAGTATAGACTTTTATGTCTAATTTGTATTGTTATGCTTTTTTAGTTATACTTCAAAAAAGGATTACAATGATTGAACTAAATGGAAAAGAGTACGAATGCCCAAGTAAAATTCCAATGGACTTAGTCGATGATAAATGGAAATTTTTAATACTTTGGAATTTAGCTACAAAACCACTAAGAGTTAGTGAATTAACTCAAAAGATGCCTGATATTTCACAAAGAACTTTAAGTAGAAAATTAAAAGCACTAGAAGAAGTTTCACTTGTGCATAGAGTAGTTTTCCCAGAAGTTCCTCCAAAAGTAGAATACTCTTTAACAATTCATGGTGAAAGATTACTCGAAGTATTTGAAATAATGAGTAAATGGGGAGAAAAATATGCAAAAGAAATGGGAGCAAAAATATACTAACCCTCTTCCATTCCCATTCTTAAAAATCCTGTAAATCCTGCATTATCAGATGTTAGTTTTTTTGAAACTTGCTTTTTCATCTCATTTAAAACTTTTTTATATGAACTATAAAATTCAAAAGCTGGTTTTGGTTTATATACTAAATTTTCTATTTCAAAATATTTTATTACATTTTTTGTAGTTGTTGGTTTGATAAAAAATTCTTTGTTTATAGTAAAATAGTATGGAATAAGAGTTATTATAGACCATTTTGCTAGATTCTTTTGAGTTAATATCTCAATCATATCATCAAATCCATCTTTAAAGTTTCCATAAAGAAGTTCATCTAAAGCAATACAAAACATATCTTTTTCATAAATATTCATTGACTTTATCATATCTCTTACTTTTGGCTTTTCAAATAGAGAAATTAGTGGTGATTTAGAGATAATCTTTGCAAAATTATCACAAATAAGTTCTGGTTGAGAAAAGTTTTCTTTTTTAAAAAGTTCTTTTGTCTCTTGATGAAATTTTGTAGAATTAAATCTTTTGATAATAGCTAAAAGTTTATCATCTTCAAAGCCTTTTGGATAATACTCAAAAAAGTTATCTTCAAGCTCTTTTAGTTTTTTTGTATTCATCATTTTTCCTTTTATTCTAAATTTATTTTAGCAAAAATAACTATTAAATTAACTTATTATGATATATAAACTTAGGTATGAGTTCCAAGGTAAAAGAAAGGACAATTTTTTAACTTTAGCTCCTAATCTAAATTGATGTTAAAAAATCTGAAAATACAAAAAAACC